>DVKD01000055.1 GCA_018716285.1 Candidatus Merdivicinus faecavium | reverse complement strand
GGCTATGCGGCAAAGGCGGCGGCGCTGCGCGGCAAAATCGAGGAATTTTTCTGGGACGAGGAGAAGGGCGGCTATATCGACAGCTTCGCCTCCGGCAGGCGGTACCTCACCCGCCACACCAACCTCTTCGCCCTGCGCTACGGCTTTGCGGACGAAGAGCGGCGGGAGAAGGTCATCGCAAACGTTCTGCGCAGCGACGCGGTCGAGCCGATCACCACCCCTTATTTCAAATTCTACGAGATGGAGGCCTTCTGCGAGATGGGCGAGCTGGAAACCGTCCTGCGGGAGATCCGCTCCTACTGGGGCGGCATGCTCGATCTGGGCGCGACCTCGGTCTGGGAGACCTTTGACCCCCGCCAGCAGGGCGCGGAGCATTACGAGATGTACGGCGACCGGTACGGCAAGAGCCTCTGCCACGCCTGGGGCGCCAGCCCGGTCTACCTGCTGGGCAAGTATTTCCTCGGCGTCCGGCCGGAGAGCCGGGGCTGGGAGCGCTTTTCCGTCGCGCCGCAGCCGGCGGGCCTTGGATGGATGGAGGGGACCGTCCCCACCCCGCGCGGGGACATCCGGGTCCGCTGCGAGGGGGACACCGCGGAGGTTTTCGCTCCCTTTGCCGGCGGGACCCTCGCCTGGGGCGGGAAGACCGTCTCCATCCCTGCGGGGGAGACGGTGCGGCTGACAAAGTGATTTCCAGCATCTTTAGGAGGTATTTTTATGGCAGCAGAATCATGGTTTGACAGCTTCCCCGAACGCCGGGGAACCGACAGCGAGAAATGGGCCGACGTCCCCGCGGGCGTGATCCCGATGTTTGTGGCGGATATGGATTTCCGCTCCCCGCAGTGCGTCATCGACGCCCTCCGGGAGCGCACGGAGCACGGCATGTACGGCTACAGCATGGTGCCCGACAGCTTTTACGACGCCTTCATCAGCTGGGAGCGCCGCATCCACGGCTGCACGGTCGCACGGGAGGAGATCCTCCTCTCGGCCGGGGTCATCACCGGGCTCCAGTGGTCTATGAAGGCCCTCACCCCGGAAAAGGGGGCGCTCATCTTCCACCCGTCCTACCCGCCCTTTATGGGCGTGCCCAAGGCGCTCGGGAAACCGCTTTTCACCCTCGAAATGGAGGCCCGGGACGGGAAGTGGACGGTCGATTTCGACGCCTTTGAGCGGCTGGCCGCGGGCGGGGAGATCGACGCCTTCATCCTCTGCAACCCGCATAACCCCACCGGCCGCAGCTAGACGAGAGAGGAGCTCACCCGGATGCTTTCCATCTGCAAGGCGCATGGGATCACCGTCTATTCCGATGAGATCCACGGGGATATCGTCATGCCGGGGGAGGAGTTTGTCTCCGTCCTCTCGCTGCCGGCGGAAGTCGCGGGGGAGGCGGTCGTCCTCACGGCGCCCAGCAAGACCTTCAACCTGCCCGGCCTCCAGACCTCCTGCATCGTCGTCCGCAGCGCGGAGAAGCGGGAGAAAATCGCGGCGCTGATGGGAAACAACCACATCCCCGGCCCGACCTTCATGGGCATTACGGCGGCGACCGCCGCCTACCGCGATGGGGAGGAGTGGATGCGGGAGATGAACCGCTACGTCTCCGGGAATTTTGACCTGATGAAAGAATTTTTCGCCCGCAAGCTGCCGCAGATTTCCTTCATCCGTCCGCAGGCGACCTATCTCGCCTGGCTCGACTTCCGGGCAGCGGGGCTTTCCTCCGAGGAGCTCGACCGGCGGCTGATCGAAGCCGGCGTGCGGCTCGGCAAGGGCACCAACTACGGCGAAAAGGCCGGGGAGGGCTACATGCGCCTGACCGCTGCCTGCCCGCGCAGCCTCCTCTCCGAGGCCCTTTCGCGCATCGAGAAAGCGCTCTCATGAGAGACGCTCTCATGAGAAACCGCGAGATCCTCGAGACCGCCCTCGCCCAGTCCGCGCTGGAGTGCGGCTGCGCCCCGGAGGATTTCTTTGCCCCGGAAAACCGCGCCTTCCTCTCGCGGTACGAGCCGCGGGCGCGGCGGTACCTGGAGACGCCCGCCTTCTGCGAGCTGGTCTCCTACGGCGGCAGCGCGGTCGCCTCGGCTGCGCCGGAATTTCTGGAGGAGGCCCGCGCCTATATCAGCGGGGTTCCCGCCGACCGATGCTTTGAGCCGCCCCGCATCCACCTGCTGGAGGAGACGCTCGGGAAATACGGGCGGTCGGTCTGCTTCCTCGGCGAATACTTCCTGCCGGACATGGAGGCGCTGCGCCCACTTTCCTGCCCGCTGCCGGTCCGCATCCTCGGCCCGGAGGAGCTGGCGGGTTGGTACGCCCCGGAGTGGGGGATGGCCCTGACGCTGGACTGCCCGGAGGCGGACGTCCTGGCGGCCGGTGCCTTTGACGGAGACGCCCTCGCGGGGCTGGCCGCCTGCTCGGCCGACTGCGCCGGGATGTGGCAGATCGGGGTCGATGTGGCCCCGCCTTACCGGCGGCAGGGGATCGCCGCAGCGCTGGTCAGCCGGCTGGCGGAGGAGATCCTTTCGCGGGGGAAGGTCCCGTTTTACTGCTGCGCCTGGTCAAATCTCGCATCCGCCCGCACCGCGTACCGGGCCGGCTTCCGGCCGGCCTGGGTGCAGCTGACGGCAAAAAGCGCGGAGTTTGCCCGCCGGCTCGCGCGGGGATGAGCGCGCAGTTCCCCTGTGCGCATATTTTTACTTTTGTGCATGGAAAGGATGGTCCTGATGTCTGAAATCCGTGTCGTCACCGCGACCCCTGTCACCCGTCCCGCACGCCGGCTGGTGATCCGGCGCGGGGTAACCGCCAATGATTACTTTTCCTACTGCGCGGAAATCGGCTGCGATATCTGGGACACCCTCGCGGCCCTTCCCGGCCGGCTGGACGACGTTTCCTTTGTCATTCTCCCCCAAAGCATGGCCGCCGAGGGGAAATCGCTTGCCGGCTGCGCCGCGGAGATGCCGGCCGGCTGGGAGGGCGCGGTCCCGGACGGCTGCGAGCTCATCGACCTGCCCGAGCAGGAGATGCTCTGGTTCCAGAGCGAACCCTACGAGAAAGAAGACGAGTACGGCCTCGCCTACAGCGCGGTGGCGTCCGCCATCGCGCACTACCGCCCGGAGCATTACGGCCTCCGCTTCGCCTGTGACGAAGCGCCCGAATTCCACTACGGCGCGTCGCCCGAAACCGGCTGCCGTCAGCTTGTCCCCGCCGCGCGGATTGCCCCCGCCGCCCGTTGACAAACCGCCCCGAATGTGGTATGCTTAATTTGAAAAATTCCGGTAAACGGAAGCGGTGCGGCGGGTGCTTTTGCTTAGGCGGATAGAACCCGGGCGCCGCTTTTTTGCAATCCCCATTTTAGTGACAGGAGGTCCTCCCATGAAACTCGAAACCAAATGCCTGCACGCGGGCTATGAGCCGAAAAACGGCGAGCCGCGCCAGATCCCCATTGTCCAGAGCACGACCTACAAGTACGATACCAGCGAGGATATGGGCAAGCTCTTCGACCTGGAAGCAAACGGCTACTTCTACACCCGGCTCCAGAACCCCACAAACGACGCCGTCGCCGCCAAGATCGCGGCGCTGGAGGGCGGCACCGCGGCCATGCTCACCTCTTCCGGGCAGGCGGCGTCCTTCTACGCCGTTTTCAACATCTGCTCCTGCGGCGACCATGTGGTCTCCTCCTCCACCATCTACGGCGGGACCTACAACCTCTTCGCCGTCACCATGAAGCGGATGGGCATCGAATTCACCTTCGTCGACCCGAACTGCTCCGACGAGGAGCTGGAGGCCGCGTTCCGCCCGAACACCAAGGCGGTTTTCGGCGAGACCATCGCCAACCCCGCCCTCACCGTGCTGGACATCGAGCGGTTTGCCAAGGCGGCCCATGCCCACGGCGTGCCGCTGATCATCGACAACACCTTTGCCACCCCCATCCTCTGCCGGCCCTTTGAGTGGGGCGCGGACATTGTCACCCACTCCACCACCAAGTACATGGACGGCCACGCCTCCGCGGTGGGCGGCTGCATCGTCGACAGCGGCAAGTTCGACTGGACCGCGCACGCGGACAAGTTCCCCGGCCTCACCACCCCCGACGAGAGCTATCACGGCGTCACCTACGCCGAGCGCTTCGGCCTGGAGGGCGCCTACATCACCAAGGCGACCGCCCAGCTCATGCGGGACTTCGGCTCCATCCAGTCCCCCCAGAACGCCTTCCTCTTAAACCTCGGCCTGGAAAGCCTGCCGCTGCGGATGAAACGCCACTGCGAGAACGCCCAGGCGGTCGCGGAATATCTGGAAAAGCATCCCAAGGTCTCCTGGGTCAACTACGCCGGCCTGCCTTCCAGCCAGTATCATGAGCTGGCGAAAAAGTACCTTCCTAACGGCTGCTGCGGCGTCGTCTCCTTCGGCATCCAGGGCGGGCGCAAGGGCGCGGAGAACTTCATGAAGCACCTGAAGCTCGCCTCCATCGTCACCCATGTCGCGGACGCCAAGACCTGCGTCCTCCATCCCGCCAGCAGCACCCACCGCCAGATGAACGACGAGGAGCTGGCCGCGGCCGGAGTCGGCGCAGACCTCATCCGTTTCTCGGTCGGCCTCGAGAACATCGAGGACATCCTCGCCGACATCGAGCAGGCGCTGGCGGAGGTGTAAGCATCCTGCGCACATTTTGCGCTGCCGGCAGGCGCCCTTCGTCTGTAGGGGCGAACTGTGTTCGCCCGCGATGACGGGAAATGTTGGAAATTGCGCTGGTATGTGTGCTTTGCTGGCGCAAATTTAATGCTTCTCAAATAACAACCCCGCCGCATCCTTTATGGGGATGCGGCGGGGTTTGCTTATGCAGGGCGGGGTTACTGGATCTCGCCCAGGTTTCCGGTCCGCTGGGCAGTGTAGAGCTTGTAGTAATCGCCCTTCCTGGCGAGCAGCTCCTCATGGGTGCCGCATTCGCTGATGCCCTTGTTGGAGACGTACATGATCTTGTCGCAATTCTTGATGGTGGACAGCCGGTGCGCGATGATGAAGGAGGTGCGCCCCTTCAGCAGCTCGTTCAAGGCCGTCTGGACCATCCGCTCGGTTTTGGCGTCGATGGAGGAGGTCGCCTCGTCGAGGATGAGGATCTTCGGGTCGGCCAGCAGGGTGCGGGCGAAGGAGATGAGCTGCCGCTGTCCCTGGGAGAGGCGGGAACCGCGCTCATTGACCTCGGTCAGGTAGCCCTTTTCCATCTCATTGATGAATTCGTCGGCGCAGACCGTCTTGCAGGCGCGCCGCACCTCCTCGTCGGTGGCGTCCTGGCGGGCATACTTGATGTTGTCGAGCAGGGTGCCGGAGAAGATGAAGCTGTCCTGCAGCATGATGCCCATCTGGGAGCGGAGGGAGTGAAGGGTGACCTTGGAGATGTCGTGCCCGTCGATGAGGATCCGTCCGCCGGTCAGGTCATAAAAGCGGGAGATGAGGTTGACGATGGTCGACTTGCCCGCGCCGGTCGGCCCGACCAGGGCGATGCTCTCCCCGGGCTTGACGTCAAAGGAGACGTGCTCGAGGATGTTGCGGGGCGGCTCGTAGGCGAAGGTCACGTCGTCGAAGGTGACCCGCCCCACCACCTTGGGCAGCTCGTAGGCGTCGGGGGCGTCTTTGATGTCGACGGGCTCGTCGATCATCTCGAAGATGCGCTCGAGGTAGGCAATCGAGTTGATGAAGCTGTTGTAGAGGTTCGAGAGGTTGATGAGCGGGGTCCAGAACCGCCAGGCGTAGTTTGAGATGGTGACGATGGTGCCGAAGCTCGCCATCGGGTTCATCACCAGGATGCCGACGATGTACATCGCGCCGACGACCCAGGTGGAGACGTTGTCGACCGTGACCCAGACGCAGTTGGAGATGCGCTGCGCCTTGTTCCAGAGGTGGAAGTAGTCCATGTTCAGCCGGTCAAAAATCCCGGCGTTCTGCTCCTCGCGGGTGAAAAGCTGGGTGATCTTGGCGCCGTCGAGACTTTCCTGCAGGTAGGCGTTCATGTTGGAGCCCTTGTTGGAGACCTGCTGCCAGACGCGGCGCTGGGCCGGCTTGATGATGAAGATGACGGTCACAAAGATCGGCACGCCCGCGATGACGACCAGCGCCAGCTGGACGTTTACAAAGAACATGATGATCGCGTAGACGATGACATTGAACACCTCAAGGATAAAGTTGATGATGCCGTTGGAGAGCATATCCGAGACGTTGTTCACATAATGGATGACGCGGGTCAGGATCTTGCCGTGCGGGCGGCTGTCGTAGAAGGCGAAGGGCAGCTCCTGCAGGTGGTCGAAGAGGTCCTTGCGCATATCATAGATGATGCCCTGGCCGACCTTTGCCATGATGCGGGAACGGATGGTGATCATGGCGACGCTCAGGCCGATGGTGGCGATGGTCAGCACCGTGAGCCAGATGAGCTCCGTGACATTCCCCTCGGGGATGGTGTAGTCGAAGGCGTACCCGATGATCAGGGGGTAGAGCATTCCGGAGAGGGCGGAGACGATGCTCGAGACGAGTGCGATGACCATCCATTTGGTGTGCTTTTTGGCGTAGACGGCGGCCCGTTTGAAATGCTTGAAACTAAATGGGGTTTCCAGGGTCTCGTCGACGTCGTACTTGTTGCGTACTGCCATTATTCCTCACCTCCGATCGCTTCCTGAAGGCGGCAGATCTCCGCGTAGTAGCCGTTGCCGCGGGCGAGCTCCTCATGGGTGCCGATTTCGGAGATCTCGCCGTCCTGGAGAACGACGATCCGGTCGGCCCGGCGGGTGGTCGAGATACGCTGGGCGACGATCAGCTTGGTGCACTGGAAGTCCAGGTTGCTCAGGCTCTCCTGGATGAAATGCTCGGTCTCCATATCGACCGCCGAGGTAGTGTCGTCCAGGATGAGGATGGCCGGGCGGATGGCGAGGGCGCGCGCCAGCGCGATGCGCTGCTTCTGGCCGCCCGAGAGGCCGACGCCGCGCTCGCCGACGATGGTGTCAAAGCCCTGCTCCATCTTGTAGATGAAGTCGGCCGCCGAAATGTGGGCGTAATGGCGGGTCATCTCCTCGCTCATCTCCGAGTCGCCGTAGGCGATGTTGCCGTCGACGGTATCCGAGAAGAGGAAGACGTCCTGGGTCGCCATGCCGATGTTGTGGCGGAGGGTGTGCAGGTCCCACTCCTTGATGGGCAGGCCGTCGATCTTGAGGGTGCCGCCGGTGATGTCGTAAAGGCGGGGGATGAGGCTCATCATCAGCGTCTTGCCCGAGCCGGTGTTGCCCATAACGGCGATCGTCTCACCCGGCTTGATGTGGAGGTCGATGTGCTTCAAGAGCTCGTGCCCCTTGATGTTCAGGCTCACGTCCTCAAAGGAGATGTCGCCCTGCATCCGCTCGTCCGACACCTTGCAGCCGAAGCGGTTGACGATGGTGGGGCGGGTGTAGTAGAGCTCGATGACCTTGGTGGCGCTGGCCATGAAGCGCTGCATGTCGTTTAAGAGGTTCCCGAGGTTGCGGATGGGGTTGGAGAAGGTCCAGACCAGGCCGGAGAAGGCCATCAGCTGGCCCATCGTGATCCGCCCGTACATGACAAAGAGGCCGCCCAGCAAAAGGACCGCAATGTTCATCGCCTGCGCCGTCAGCTCGATGGCCGGGTAGTACTTGAGCCAGAAGCGGTTGGTCCGCAGGTTGGCGTCGTGATAGTCCTTGTTGCATTTGTCAAAGAGCCCGATCTCGTACTCTTCCTTGGCAAACGCCTTGACCACCCGGTTGCCCGCGATGTTTTCCTGCGCGCGGGAGTTCATCACCGAGAGCTTTTCGCGCTGGTCGGCGTAGAGGGGCCGGACCTTGCGGGAGTAGCTGTAGCTGATGAAGAACATGATCGGGAAGAGGCAGCAGAGCGCCAGGGTAAAGGCGACGTCGGTCAGGAGGAAGTAGACGAGCACCGCCGCGAAGGAGACCACCGAGTCGATGGCGACACGGGTCGAATAGGCGGTGACGTACCGCACCATGTCGAGGTCGCCGGTCAGGCGGGTCATCAGATCTCCGGTGCGGTTGCGGTCGAAAAAGCTCATGTCCTGCTTTTGCATGTTCCGGTAGATGTAGCTGCGGATGTTGGTCGCAACTAAGATCCCCGCTTTTTCAAAGGTGATAACCATCAGGTAGCCGATCCCGGTCCGCAGGAGGGTAAAGGCGACCATCAGTACAACAAGGGGGATAAGCATATTGATCTCCCGTTCCGCCTCGGAGGGCGGGGCGAGTACCCGGTCGACGATCTGCTGCGAGATCATCGGGTTGGCCAGGTTCATGATGGATGTGCATACAACCATGCAGATGCCCAATATGTACCTGCGCCGGTATCCTTTGAGGTTTTCCCAAACCCATTTCAAAGGAAACATAAAATCACCGCCATTCTGTCAGTCGTAGTTGGACGCCAAAGGCGCCGCGAAAAGTATTGTTCATACCCTATTATAACGACTTCGTCAAAAATGAAAAGGTCTTTTTCAAAAAAACACTGCACAAATTTTGCGTCAAAATTATGTAAATTTTGACCACTTTCTTCCTATTTTCTGTAAACAGCCTATTATTGTAATCAGAATAGAGCGCGCAACGGCGTCAGAAATCCCTTCCTTTCCCTTTTTCGACAATAAATTGCGCCAATATGTCAATTCACAGCTTTGATTTTTGATGTTTCCTACAATATTCAGAAAAATTCACATCTTTTTTTATAAAAAACATGATTTTTCAAGCGATCTGTGCTATAATAACAACATGAAGCGTTGCCGCCCTTCACTGTTTGCGGTCAAACAGAAAAAGGCGCCTCCGGCTGCGCCGGAAACGCCTTTTGGCACGGGGAAATTCAGTACGCTTCGAGCTCGTCGAGCTGCTCGACGACTCCGAGCTCCTCGGCGACGTAGAAAAAAAGCTGCCGGGTCATTTCGGCGAGGCGGGCGGTTTCTTCGTCGGAGATTTCGGTCGGGATGTCGGTCGGGTACCGTGTTTCGATGTAAAACTTGTTGAGGGCGGCGGATTCATCGAGCCACTGGGTAAAGCGCTCGTCGATGCGGATGGCGCGTTTGCACAGCCAGGTCAGATTGTGCCCGTCGACCGGTTGGTTGTCCTTGGCGAGGATGTAGCCTTTGAGCGACTTTTCCGCGCACTGCTGGCAGTGGAAGGCGGTCATGTTGTTCAGGGTGGAGTCCTGCCGGAGCAGCTCGACCGCCCGGTAATCGTCGTAGGCGGCGTTCATCCAGTCCTCAAAGCGGCGGCTGTCCGATGGGTTACTCCGGCGGCTGCGCCTTGTCATAGAGCAGAACCCCCTTCCCCTGAATCTCGCCCGCGAAAGAGTGGGGCATCTCTGTGAAATCCATCCATTCGGCGGGCGTGTAGAGGACCAGGTCGTAGGGAATCTCGCAGTCGAGCTCGAGATAGATCTGCCGTTCCAGGGCGGCTTTATCCCGCGTATCGGCAACGATGCAGAGCTTGAAGCTGGTCACCTGGTTTTCCAGGTTCCGTTTGGCGTTGAAGAGATAGATTTTTTCCGGCGAACAGAGGGCGGCGATTGCCGAGACCAGTTCCCGGACATGCGGCGACAGAATCATCGGTATCAGCATCCTTTCCCCTTTATTATACTCCTTTCCGCCGCAAAAAGAAAGCCCCTATTCCGCAAAAGGCTCCCGTTTAAGACCGCGCCTGCGGGCTTCCTGAAGAAGCTGTCCGTACCGGGCGGAAACCGCTTTGAGCTGGTAGCAGCAGACCTCGATGGCAGTGCTGTCAGTCGCCATGTCAAACTGGTTTTCTACCGTTTCAAGCTGGCTTCTGACCTCGGCAAGCTCATTCCAGAAGCCGTCTGTTTCTTCTTTGGCGGCTTTCGGGGTGAAACTCAGCCGCCCCGTGCCGGTAAACCGGCGCGGCAGGATTGACCCAATATCCATTCTGTTTTCCTCCTTTGCGCTTGTCTGTACGGTGCAGGCTGTGACTGCACAATGCAGGCTGTGACTGCACAATGCAGGCTATGCGGAAAGGATGGGCAGTTAGAACCAATTTATTCCGCATTCGCGCAGCTGTTCCTGTAATCCGGCATAATATTCCGCCCAGCTGCATATTATTTTTTAGACGACTTTCAAAAAAGGAGTGTACAACCATGACAAGCCCGATCTTTGAAGTGCATTACTGCCCCAACCGTAAGCACAATGTGTGTGTTGAAACAACGAGCGATAAAGACGGCGCGGTCTCTCGTCGCTGCCTGTACGAGGAAGACGGCTGCACAGCCTGCCGTTATGTCCCCGAAAAAGAGACAGAGGTGCAGAATAAGGCCTGAACAGAGGTGCGGCTGCTGGAAAGGCAGCCGGCTGATAAAGGCGCGTTAAGAGCAAATGAATTTTACGGCTGATAGCAGGCCGGTTAAAAGCGGGCAGAAAGCCGTTAAGCTTACTGCCCGCTTTTTTGCGGCTTGGACAGACCGCTCCCTCCTCCGCAAAGCAATGAACGGAAGGGGAGCAGTTATTTGTTTGAAAATTCAATGCTGGCGTCGCCGTTATTGCACGATACATCCAGCGTTTTTTCGCCGCCGTCTTTCTGGTCCGGTAGATTGCTTTCCCCTTTTTTGATTTCTGTCTGAATGGCAAAATCGTCGCAGCTTCCGAGAATCGATCCGGAAATATCCCCGTTTTTCACCTTCAGGGTCAGAGCGCTCCCTACATCCAAGGTTTCAAAGAAAATGTCCCCTCTGTTGGCGGAAAGGCTGACGCTTCCGGACACAGCCAGTTCCGGCAGGGAGATATCCTCGTTTGTCGTGGACAGGGTCAGATTTTCCAAAACCGCATCCGGCACCTGCAGCGAGATTTTCCGGCCCTCGTCCGAGGACTTCACGCCGATATAATCCGTCCACTCCTTATCGCTGGCGCCGGTCATGGTCAGCACGCCGTCTGAAACGGAGATCTCGTAATACTCCTTGCTGTTTTCCGAATACGCAATATGGACTTGGCCGTCCTCGGACAGCGTTACCTCAATTTCCCGATCCGCTACATCAAGATTGATTTCATCGACCTGCGTATCCGGCGTGTGGCTTTTTTCTGCAAAGGGCTCGCTGCTGTTCGAACAGCCCGTCAAAACAAAACCGCCCAGTATAAGGCACAATGCAAGTGAAATGATTTTTTTCATAACAATTCCTCCATATTTCGCAGATTGAATTTACAGTTCTAACTCATAGCGGTATGCAGTTTGCTCCATCTCCCCGGTAAAGTGAAACCCGAAAGAAAGACAGCAGCGCTTCGCATTTTCATCTGCGGGATCCATTTTGAAAACAACTTTTTTAACGCCCTGGATTTTTAGGCCCCGCAGGATATGCTCCAGGGCCTTTTCCGCAAGCCCTTTCCGCTGAAACCGGCCGTCGATCATAAAGCGGCAGATGGTTGCGGTATCGGCGCAGTTTTCCGCGCGCTGATACATAAAAAAGCCGATCAGCACATGATTTTGATAGATTGCGTTGGGGTGCATCTCTGGATGATACCTTGCTTCCGCTATGGAAACCGCATTGCAGCAGCAACGCCTCTCCAGTGCCGAACCAACGCAGTCCGGACCTGCTGTCAGTGCGCACACTTCCAATATGTTTTGTGCGTCAACCGCTTTTATCCGAATCATGACGAGCCTCTTGCCTACAAAGTCTTTCGTTTTAGGACCGCAAGCCCTCCGAGGGAGAATGCGGCGCTGAGCAGCAGGCAGACACCGATGTGCACAACCGCATTGCCGTTGAGCATGACCACCTGGAAAAATCCAGCGAGAATCCCCCGCAGCGGCGCGATGGGGGTAAAAATACAGATGATTGCCGCCAGCACCGCGTCCGTCAGCCACCCGTACCAATGGGCCTGCATGGACAACAGCAGATGGAGAGAAACCATCACAAGCAGCAAGAAGAACATCTGCTGGAATCCGGCGGCGACGATCCCGTTTTCCGTCCATTTGCACACATCCATCAGGTTGATGACGGTTTTCGCGGGATAGAGGGGGTCGATCAGGAGATGAATGAGGGTGTTGGCCAGGGAAATGCAGAAGGCTAAAAACCCGTAGCTGATCAGGCAGCCGAGGTAGTAGTCTTTTTTGCTGGCCCCCAGATGCATGAGCTTTGTGAAATCATAAAATACAAAGAAAAATGGTGTGAAAGCCGCAAGGAGCCAGGTGTAATTCCCGTTGCTTAACACAACGTCGCCGGACGATGTGGCGCACAGCACCACAAGGGCCGTTATGATATAGCTGATTTTGTCGCTTGCAAGCAGGCGTTTTACATTTGCAAAAATAGCAGTCATCGTACGGTACCTCCCTTATGCCCCACCATTTGGATGAAGAAATCCTGCAATGACAACGGGTGAATTTCCAAGGAAGCGGCCTGCTCCGGCGGGTCGTCGAAGATATATGCCGTCGCAAGGCCCCCAACAGTATCCTGGCCTATGACATTGAGTCCCTGGGTGGCGGCGTCCACGTCCTTTTGCAGGCCGCTGACGCTGAACGCCTTGCTTTCAATGGAATGCAGGGTGTCAAAGAAGCGGACGCTCCCTTTGTCCAGGATGATCAGTTTTTGGATGGTCTTGGCGATTTCTTCGATGATGTGGGTAGACACGATGATGATCCGGGGGTGTTTTTGGAAGCTCTCCGCCAGCATATCGTAAAATTCCACCCGCATAATGGCGTCAAAGCCCAGGACAGGTTCGTCTAAAAGGACGACGCTTTTATTGCTGGCCAGGCAGATGATGGTGGAAACCATTGTTTTCATGCCGAGAGAAAGGTGGTGGAACTTCTTTTTCCCGTCCAGCTCAAAACGCTCCATCATTTCCGAAGCGAAGTCATAGTCGTAGTTGGGATTCACCTCCGAAGCAATCCGCAGCAGCTTCCGCACCGGGAGGTTGAAATGCCGGGCGAAGTTTTCGATATAACTGACGCCTGTATCCAACGTGGAAGTGGCGATGGCTTTGCCGTCTACTTGAATCGTGCCGCCTGTGATGTTCTGGTACCCGGCGATGGATTTGAGCAGGGTCGTTTTGCCCGCGCCATTCCGCCCAAGCAGGCAGTAGATCCCCGGCTCGTCAATGGACAGCGTAATGTTTTTGAGCACGGCTGCCTGCCCGTACTGCTTCGTCACTTGCTTGAGTTCTATCATTCAGTCATTCCTCCTCAACAGTATCGCAATCTCTCTTGTTTTCTGCAATCTCTTATGCTATTATGAAGTATAAGCCTTTGTGTAACACAAAAGTCAAGTGGGGAAAATCAAAATGCGGAAATTTTTTTCAATTGGAGAAGCCGCCAAGGCGGTCCATACAACCAGCGAAACGCTGCGGCACTACGACCGCATCGGACTGGTGAAGCCAGGCAAAAAGGACGAATGGACGGGTTACCGCTATTACACCGAGCAGGACATTGTCCGGCTGAATACGGTGCGGGCCTTGCAGCTGATGGACCTGCCTTTACGGGAGATCAAAAAGGTTTTGGAATATGACGACCTGGAAAAAATCGTGGACTTTTTAGCGCAGACAGAAAAAAAGGCCGACGAAAAAATCGCGGCGCTTCAGTACAGCAAAACCAGAATCCAGGCGGCCAAGGCAGACTACGAAAAAAAATTGCAGATGCGCAAAAACTTAAGCGGCACCTTTCTCAAGGATTTTCCGGAGCGGGTGATCCTGCTTTCCGATACCTTGGAAACGCCGACTCTGGATAATCTTTGGAATTATCTCGAACATTTCTGCGACAAAGTGCCCCGAGCCCTGAAAGACCGGTTTTCTTTTGAGGATCTGGCCGGCATCTACACCGAAAACGGCATGACAAGGCTGTTTGCCGTCTGTACCCGTTACGCGGAAATCGAGGGCTTAAAGGTGCTGCCGAAAGGGAAATACCTTTGCGCCAACTGCACCGAAGAAAACAGGGAGCAGACGCTGCGGGAGCTAATCCGCACAGCCCGGACAAAATACGGCGCGGAGCCGGCCTTTACGGTACAGATCATCGTGGTATCCGGTATTCTGCATTGGAATTATGAGGCGCAGGTTTATGCTGAGGGCGAAACCGCCGGGGCATGAAGTAGAGCCCGCAAAGCGGCAGATCGGATATGATGGATGAAGAGGAGGAGATGTCATGAAAATCTGGATGACGGATAAAGGCGGCCGCTATGCCGCCCGGATGCTGCTGGGAACAGTGGGGATTGCGGCAGCCGCCCTGGCGGGCGTGTGCCTGCTGGCTGTCGGAGGGATCGTCCTGGGCTGGCCGGCTATGGAGGCTGCGCTCCTCGCCCTGATTTTTGCGGCGGCTGTGACGGTGGCGCTGGCAGTCCTGCTCGGACGGGCCTGCGTAAGAGATGCCCTGATTTTCTATCAGGACGAGGAAGGGGCGCTCTGGGTGCTGGACGCCCGCTGGACGGCAGGCGGGAGGAGCAGTCTCATCATGGCGGCGGAGACGGGGCGCTTCCTCAAGAAGGTCCGGCAGGCAGGCGCGGCCGCAGGTCCCCTGATCACTGGCGCCGGGGGCCGGGTCCTCAGCGTCGAAAACCTGAAGCCGCTCTGGCGCGGGCACTCTGCCGTCTGCCGGATCTCCCTTCCCGGCGGGCGGGTGTGCCGCAGAAGCTTCCGCATCGGCGGCATTCCGGACGAGGAGGAGCTGCTCGCCGTCCTCTCCCGGCTGATGCCGGAGGGCGCGGAGCCCGACCCGTTTGACAACCGCAACAGGATCAAGGGGCTTTGCTTCCTGCTCCTGTTTGTCCTCTGCGCCGCGGTCTGCGCGCTGAGCCATCCGGCTGCGGGCGTGCTGCCGCAGGAAATCTACTTCCCCTTTCTGGGGATTTCACTGCTGCCGCTGTGGGCGGCCGTCTATTTTTTCGTCCGGCATCACCGCGGGGAATGATGCCGCACCTGCTTGTAAATTTTTTCACAAGAAGGGGGGATCTTTGGAATCACACGGCCGTTTCTTGACTTTTTAACAGGGCTGTGCGAAAATAAACACAAAATTGCAATATTTTGCCTGCGGTTTCATGGCGACATGGATCAAAAATCTGACCTTTTCCGATTCCGATCAGAAGGCCCTCGACGGGATTTCTTTTTCGGTGGAAGAGGGGGAATTCCTGCTCCTCTGCGGGAAATCCGGCTGCGGCATCTCAAGACGGTCCTCACCCCGCACGGCAGGCGGGAAGGGGCGTCCTGGTCGGGGCGGTGTCGGGATTTGTCTCCAACTTCTTTTTCGGGCAGGGGCCCCGGACGCCGTGGCAGATGTTCTGCTTCGGCATCGTCAACATCGGCTCGGTGACCATGTTTTCCGCCGGCTTCAGCTGGGAGCTGCTGGCGGCGTACGCCTCGGGGCTGCCCTTTGACCTGTTCCACGCGGCTTCGACGGTTATCTTCCTCTCTTTCCTCGCCAACCCCATGATCGAAAAGATCGAGCGCATCCAGATCAAATACGGTCTCCTCGAATCCGCGGAAGGGTGAGCGGCGTTTTCGATCATTTTGTCGAAATCTCGGAAACCGGATTGCTTTTTGGAAAAGAATCCCTTACAATAGAAGAGAAATCCATCGGAACCCGGAACGAGCGAGCCGGGTTCCGGCCTTACGTGACAATGCAAAGCTTCCGGCATAGGAGGAGACCCATGCAAATTGCCGACCTGCACATCCATTCGCGCTACTCCCGGGCGACCAGCCGCGACTGCTGCCCCGAGCAGCTTGATTTCTACGCCCGCCGCAAGGGGATCACCATCCTCGGGACCGGGGATTTTACCCATCCCGCCTGGCGGCAGGAGCTCTCCGAAAAACTTCTCCCCGCCGAGGACGGCCTTTACCGCCTGCGGGAGGAATTGGCGCAGCAGGGCAACGCCCCGCCGGACGCCGTCCCGCCGCGCTTTGTCGTCTCGGGGGAGATCAGCTGCATTTACAAAAAGGACGGGAAGACCCGCAAGGTCCACAACCTCATCCTGCTGCCCGGGCTGGAGGAGGCGGAAATCCTCGCGAAGCGGCTGGAGGCGGTCGGCAACCTGCACTCCGACGGCAGGCCCATCCTGGGGCTGGACAGCCGCGACCTGCTCGCAATCACCCTCGAAGCCTGCCCGGAGGCCATTTTCATCCCGGCCCACATCTGGACGCCGCATTTTTCGGTCTTCGGCGCCTTTTCGGGCTTTGAGACGGTCGCAGAATGCTTCGGCGATCTCGCTCCCCATATCCACGCATTGGAAACCGGCCTTTCCTCCGACCCGGCGATGAACTGGCGGGTCTCGGCCCTCGACGGGTACCAGCTCGTCTCCAATTCGGACGCCCACTCCCCCCAGAAGCTCGGCCGGGAGGCGAACCTCCTCGACATCCCCTTCTCCTACGCCGCCCTGTCGGATGCGCTGGCCGGGCGCAGCGGGGGCCTGCGCGGCACCATCGAATTTTTCCCGGAGGAGGGAAAATACCACCTCGACGGCCACCGCAGCTGCGGCGTCTGCCTCACGCCGGAGGAGACGAACGCCTGTGGCGGGCGCTGTCCGGTCTGCGGGAAAAAGCTGACCATCGGGGTCGAGCACCGGGTGGAGGAGCTCGCCGACCGTCCCGCCGGCTTCCGGCCGGAGGGCGCGAAGGACTACGAGAGCCTGGTTCCCTTAAACGAGACGATCGGCTGGTCGACCGGCACCTCCCCGGACGGGGTGCGGGCCGCCGCCCAGTGCGAGGAGCTGATCGCGCGGCTCGGCAGCGAATTTTTCATCCTGCGGGAATGCCCCCTGGACACAATCCGGCAGGTCGCCGGGGAGGTCATCGCCGAGGGCGTCCGGCGGCTGCGGGAGGGCAAGGCGGAGCGCATCCCCGGCTACGACGGCGCATACGGGGTCATCCGGCTTTTAAGCTCCGCGGAGATCGAGGCGCTGAGCGGGCAGACGAGCCTCTTCGGCGCAAATGTCGCCCCGCCGCGCAGGGCGGCCAAAAAGAAGGCAGTCCCCGCCGCTCCCGCCCGTTCGGCGCAAGGGAAAATGCAGGAGCAGCAGGAAACGCCCGCCCCCGCAGCCGGGCTCAACCCCGCCCAGGAGGCGGCCGCGTCCGCGATGGAGGGCGCGACTGCCGTCATCGCCGGACCCGGCTCGGGCAAGACCCGCACCCTGGTCGCCCGCATTGTCCGGATGATCCGGGAAAAAGGGGTGCGCCCCTCCGAGATCACGGCCGTCACCTTCACCACCAAGGCGGCCGCCGAAATGCGGGAGCGGCTCGAGGCGGAGCTCGGCAAAAGGGCGCTGCGCGGCCTGACTGTCGGCACCTTCCACGCGGTCTGCCTGCAATCCCTGCCCGGGAAGCCGTCCGTGCTGGCGGACGAGGAGCGGGCGGCCGAGCTCGCAGCGCAGCTGCTGCGGGAAATGGGCTGCAAGGGCGACCCGCGCCGCCTTTTACAGGAAATTTCGCGGTTCCGGGGCGGCTGCCCGCCCGCGGCGCCGGAGTTCCCGCCCGACGCGGCCGAGCGGTACCGCGCCCTCCTTGGGCGGGAGGGGCTGACCGACTTCGACGGCATCCTCGAGGAGGGGGCGGCTTACTTTGACCAAAACCCAGCGGGAAAGAGTTTTTCCCACCTCTTAGTCGACGAGTTCCAGGACGTGAGTCCCATCCAGTACGAGCTTGTGCGGCTCTGGGCGCGGGGCGGCAGGAGCCTTTTTGTCATCGGAGACCCCGACCAGGCGATCTACGGCTTCCGCGGCGCGGATCCACGCTGCTTTGACCGGCTCAAAGAGGATTTCCCGGGCCTTCAGACCATCCGCCTCGCCGAGAACTACCGCTCCTCCCCCGAGATCGTCGCGGCGGCCCTCCGCCTGATGGAGGAAGCGCCGGACGCGCTGCGCCCCAACTGCCCCTCCGGCGGCCCCGTGCGGCTCATCGAAGCGGCCAACCCGACCGCCGAGGGCATCTTCGCGGCCAAGGAAATCGCGCGGCTCGCCGGGGGCGTCGATATGCTGGAAGCGCGGTCGGATGGGGAGGAGCCGCCCCGCAGCTTTTCGGAGATCGCCGTCCTCTGCCGCACCCGCCGCCAGCTCGAGCTTATGGAAAAGTGCCTCCGGCACGATGACATCCCCTGCGTCGTCGTGGGGCGGGGCAGCTTCCTTTCCGACCCGGAGGTCCGCGGGATGCTCGCCTTCTTCTCCTTCCTGCGCGCCCCCGCGCCGGACAGCCTGCGCCAGGCGCTTTCCCTCTTTCACTGCCCGGCGGACCTCTCTGCGGCCCTCTGCGCCCGCATTGCGGACGCTTCCCCGAATACCTGGGCGGAGGCGGAAGCAGCGCTCTCCGAATATGCCGCCCTGCCGGTGCTGGCGGGGTGGTTTGAGACTGCGGCGGCATTCGCCGGGAAAATGATCGGCAGGCCGCACAAGCTTGTGGAAGCCCTCGCGGAGCGCCTGGGGCTTGCCGGGCGGGAGAATCCCGAACGCCTGGTCCGGGCGGCGGCCTTCTGCCCGGATATGGAAGGCCTGCTTGCAGCGGCCGCAAGTCCGGAGGAGGACGCCCTCCGCTATTTGAGCGGCCGCACTGCGGGCGGGACGGGCGCGGTGACGCTGATGACTCTCCACGCTGCCAAGGGGCTGGAATTCCCGGTCGTCTTCCTGTACGGGGTGGAAAAGGGGTCGCTCCCGCTCGAATCCCCCTCCCGCACATCCGACCCGGCGGAGGAACGGCGGCTGCTTTTCGTCGGCATGACCCGGGCGCGGGAGCGGCTCTACCTGCTCGCCTCGGGCGAGCCGTCCCCCCTTCTCGCCGGGATGCCGGAAGAGGGGTGGCTGCGCATCCGGCCGCGGCCGCCCCGCCCGGTCTCGGAGGGGACACAGCTCAGCCTCTTTTGAAACCGGCATGAAAAAACCGCGGCGTTTTATACGCCGCGGTTCCTTTTTGCGTTATCCTTTTACCGCCCCGACGACGATGCCGGAGACAAAATGCTTTTGCAGGAAAGGATAGACCATCAGGATGGGGAGGGCCGCGATAAACATCTGGGCCGACTTGACCGTCCGGTTGGAGATGTCCGCCATGTGCTTGGGGTCGGCGGTGATTTTGGTAAAGTCCTCCTGCACGACGATGATCTGAAGCAGGGTCGCGAGGGGATACCGGTTGATATCGGTGTTGTAGATCATGCCGTCAAACCAGGAGTTCCAGTGTCCCACCATCGTGAAGAGGGAGAGGGTGGCCAGCACCGGCGTCGAAAGGGGCAGCACGATGGACCAGAGTACCCGCAGCCGCCCGGCGCCGTCCATTGTCGCGGATTCCTCCAGTTCCTTGGGGATGCCGCGGAAGAAGTTGATGAGCAGGATGATCGACCAGACGTTGATCGCACCCGGCAGCACCAGCGCAAAGATGGAGTTGACGAGCTTCAGCTTTGTGTAGAACGCGTCGTCGCCGGTGGGGGTGTTCCAGACGTAGTTGACGTCCAGGCCGAATTCGTCGAGCATCCAGTCGTTGTACTCGTTGTTGTTGATGTCCTGCCCCTCTTTGAACTTGACCTCGGGGCCAATGGCGATGGCGAGGTTCAGGGTGATGGGCGGGTCATAGTAGAAGTGCCCGTTTTTGGTCGTCTGCGCCTGGGGCGCTTCGGATGTTTCGGATCCGGTTTGGCTGCCGCTTGAAGAATCGCCGCCGGAAGCGCATCCGCCGAACATACTCGCCAGCATAATGAGGGCCAGCGCCAGCACTCTTTTCTTCACCTTCATAATATCTCCTCCTCATAGTATCAAATGAATTTCCGAACGAAAAGCGGGGCTGCGACCGGGCAAACAAGGTAGCGGCGCGCATACTGCCCAATAAGCCGTCGCTTTGTTAATTTTATTTAAACACATTTGACGCATCGAAGCAATCGAAACAATTTGAGTGATTTCGATTGCTTCGATGCGCCGGCTGTGTTTGAATAGACTTAACAGGATCCTCCGACCCGTTTTAATCCGCAGAATCTCTGGCGGGGCTGTACAAACGGCAGTTTTTTTGTCATAATAGAAGTGCGCCGTTTTGAAAGGATGGTGGCAGATGTGGCAAGCATCAACGATGTGGCGAAGCTCGCGAAGGTATCCATTTCTACGGTATCGCTCGCGATCAATTATCCCGAGCGGGTCAGTGAACAGACCCGGCAGAAGATCTTTCGGGCGATGAAAGAGCTGCGCTATACGCCCTCCTCCAAAAGCGTCCAGCCTGGCAGCGCGAAGAAAAATTCGGTCGCGCTGATCACGAGCGAGGTTTCCGGCCCCTATTTTTACGAAATCATGCGGGGCATTTCCGAGACCCTCACCTTAAACGACCTCGAAATGATCCTTTTGAGCGGCCCCGACGCCGAAAAGCGGCATTTTCACGAGATGGCGGAAAGCCCCTTTGTCCGTGGAATCATCCTGCTGGGCATCGACGAGCCCCTCGGCGTCGATGCTGCGGGGGCTGTTCGGAACGGGGTCCCGGTCGTGATTGCCAACGCCGGAAGCGAGATCGAGGGCGTCGGCTCGGTCAGTGTCGACAACTACCACATCGGCGAGACAGTGGCCAACCACATCCTGCACATCGGCTACCGGCGGGTCGCCCTGCTCGGCGAGCGGAACCGGGAGCGGATCCCCCGAGCCGCGGGTTTTGTCGACGCGCTCCGCGCCGGCGGCATTACCATCCCGCCTGAGCTGGACATCCCGGTCTATCTCGATGAAAAGAGCGGCTATTTCGCGATGGAGCAGTTCCTCGAGCAGGGAATTCCGCTGCCTGAGGTCATCTACTGCTTAAACGATGAGATTGCCCTCGGTGTGATGAGCGCCCTGGGGCAGCGCGGGATCCGGGTCCCGCAGGAGGTGGCTGTGATCGGCTGCGACGACGTGAGCGTCAGCCGGTATGTCGATCCGCCGCTCACGACGGTCGCCCTCCCAAAATTTGAACAGGGGATGCTGTCGGTCATCCAGCTTCTGCGCCAGGCAAGCGGGATGCCGGCAGAAAATATTGTGTTAAACGCCAAGCTGGTCATCCGGGAATCCTGCGGATACCGCCTCCGCCAGAGCGGGCGGCGCTCCGTGCAGCGGGAAAGGACGGAATCCGGACAGAAAAACGGGGACTGACGCGGCGCTGTGCCATATTCATTGACAAGGAGGATATCATGCAGCCTTATCTCACCAAAGAACCAACCGGCGTCCAGTGGATGGTGGACGGCAAGCCCTTTCTCGTGCTGGGCGGGGAGGTGCACAATTCGAGCTCTTCCTCTCTTTCCTACATGGAGCCGATCTGGGAAAAGCTCCGGGATCTGGGACTCAACACGGTGCTCGCCCCCATTTACTGGGAGCTGATCGAACCGGAGGAGGGGAAATTCGATTTTGCCCTGCTTGACGGGCTGATGGAGGGCGCGCGCAGCCACGGCCTGCACCTCATCCTGCTCTGGTTTGCGACCTGGAAAAACACCCTCTCCCATTACGTGCCCGAATGGGTCAAGACAGACTTTGCCCGCTTCCCCCGCGCCCTGTCCGCGGACGGCCGGATTCTCCCGTCGGTCAGCTGCCTGAGCGGGGAGTGCCGCCGCCTGGACGCGCGGGCCTTCGCGCAGGTGATGGCGCACATCCGGGAGACCGATCGGGACTATACCGTCATCGGGATGCAGGTGGAAAACGAGACCGGGCTTCTCGATTCGCCCCGCGACTACCGCCCGGAAGCAACCGCCCTCTTTGAAAGCCCTGTCCCGGAGGAGCTCGCCGCTTTCCTGCGGGAGCGGGAGGGCGCGCTTTCCCCCGAGCTTGCGCGGCATCTGCGGCCGGAGGGCCTTTCCGGGAACTGGCGGGAAGCCTTCGGCCTTCTCGCTGAGGAAGCTTTCATGGCCTACCATACCGCCCGCTACGTCGGCGCGGTGGCGGCGGCCGGAAAGGCGGAATACGATATCCCCATGTTCGTCAACGCCTGGCCCGCCCAGTGCCCCGGCGAGCCGGGAGGGGTGCATCCGAGCGGCGGCCCGGTCGCCGCGATGCACGACATCTGGCGCTGCGCCGCCCCCGCCCTGGACGCCCTGGCGGCCGACCTTTACCTCGAAAATTTCGCAGAGGAATGCGCCGCCTACACCCGCCTGCCGGGCAATCCGCTCGTCATCCCGGAGGGCCGTCCCGACCGCTGGTTCATGGCGCACGCCTTCTACGCCTTTGCCGAGCACGGCGCCCTCTGCTACTCCCCCTTCGGCATCGAGGACGTCGGCCATATCCAGGCACCTCCGCCCGACGCGGTGATCCAGAGCGTCTTCCAGACCTTTGAAGGCCGGGACACCAGCGCCCTCATCCGCGGCACCTACGGCATCCTGCGCAGCATGAGCCGCCTCATCTGCGCAAACCGCGGCACCGGGAAAATGCACGGCATCCTCCAGGGGCGGCTGATGAACCAGATGGTCGAGCTTTCCGGCTACTACGCCCACATCTCCTTTGCAAATTTCGTCGACCGGATGGAGATCCCCGCGGGCGGGATGATCCTCGAGCTCGGGGAGAATGATTTTCTCCTGGCCGGAGCCGGCTACTCGGTGCGGCTTGTGCCCAAGCCGGAGACGCCGCCCCACTTTGAGTACCTCTCGATCGAGGAGGGCAGCTTTGTGGATGGGCAATGGGTCTGCCGCCGGCGCTTAAACGGCGACGAGCTCCACCCCGTGCTCCCCGCAGAGCCGACCCTTCTGCGGGTGCGGCTGTTCGGCTACCGGTAAGCGCAAAAAAACTCCCCGGACGGGCAAAAAGACGCCTGTCCGGGGAATTTTTGTCGTGCGGCGCATTTTCCTCAATTCGGAAATGTTTTGGGTGCGCGGAGGGTGTATAATGGAGATACCGTACGGAGGGAGGAATTCCATGCAGCAGACAGACGCGGTGCAGGCGGGGCTTGCCTACATCGAAGAAAACCTGAAGGCGGACATCCGCATAGGCGACCTGGCCGCCCACTGCCACTATTCGCCCTGGCACTACCGCGCGCTCTTTTCCCGGGCGGTCGGCTCCTCGGTCGCCGCCTACATCCTCAAGCGGCGGCTGGAGCGCGCCCTTATGGAGATTGCCGCCGGCAAAACGGCGGCCGAGGTCGTCGGCGCATACGGCTTCGACACCTACGCCGGGTTTTACAAGGCCTTTGTGCGGATGTACGGCTGTTCCCCGAAAAAATACCTGTCCATCTACCGCACCTATGAACCGAAACGAATGGAGGAACGACATATGCTGACCAAACCTGAGCTGCAAGCCGTCCTCTCCCACTGGGAGGCGGCGCGCGGCAAAACGATAAGCGATTACCTGACCATGAACCGGACGCAGGTTTCCACCGACACCTGGCGGGTGGGGAAGGATATGGTCCTGCGGACCGGCCCGCGGGAAAGCCTGCTCCGGGACATCGCCGCTTCCAAAGCGGTCGCGGCGCAGGGCCTTGCGGCCGCCGTCCCCATCCCGACCGACGAGGGGGTAGAGTTCCTCGACGGGCCGGAGATCTTCCTGCTCACCAAAACGGTGCCGGGCGAGTCCCTCACCACCGAAGAGCGCACCGGCGAAAACCGCCATGCCTTCGGGCTCGCATACGGCCGCGCCATCGCCCGGATGCACCGCGCGCTGCGCGCCGTCGAAGGGGAGCTTCTCCCCGACGAAGCCGACCTTTTGGGCTCTGTCAAGGGCTGGGCGCTGCCGGAGGTCCGCAGGCAGAACGAGCAGTGGTCGATGGGGCTGCCGGAGGAATTTTTTGACGAATATCAGGCGCAGATCGGCGCGCTGCTCCCCAAACTCCCCCGCCAGCTCATCCACCGCAACCCTCACCCCGGCAACATCCTGTTTGAGGACGGGGCGGTGACCGGCTTCCTCGAGTACGAGATGTACGAGCGAAACGTCCGCCTCTGGGATCCCTGCTACTGCGGCACCGGGCTTCTCTCCGAGCTGCCGCCGTCCCTCTGGGAGCGCTGGCCGCTCCTCTTTGCCGGGATCGTGCGGGGCTACGACGCGGAGGAGGGGCTCACCGCGGAGGAGAAGGCGGCCGTCTTCCCGGTCGTTTTCTCCATCCAGATGATCTGCATCGCCTGGTTTGAAAAGACCGAGGGACTCGAGGAGCTCGCCAAAACCAACCGCGAGATGCTCCGCTTCCTCATCGAAAAGCGTGCGGAGACCGAGCGGCTCATGCGGGAAAATTGCGGATTTTGAGACGGTATCACAAAAAACGGGACGCACCCGGTTTCCGGGCGCGTCCCTTCTTTGCGGTTTTGGGGTCAGTTGAGGGCCTCGGGGCATTTTTCCATGAGGACCTTGAGGGCAGCCTCGTCGGCGACCACCACGGCGTCGGGGTGGAGCTGGAGGATGGAGGCCGGCACCTCGGGGGTGATGGGGCCGCAGCAGGCTTTGTAGATGATCTCGGCCTTGCCCTCGCCGTTGGCGACGAGGAGGACCTTTTTCGACTTCATGATCGAGCCGATGCCCATCGTGTAAGCCTGTTTCGGCACATCGTCGATGGTGGCGAAGAAGCGGGAGTTCGCCTCGATGGTGGAGGCCTTCAGGTCGACGCAGTTGGTGCCCTTGGTGAAGGCGGCGGCCGGCTCGTTGAAGCCGATGTGGCCGTTTAAGCCGATGCCGAGCAGCTGGATGTCGATGCCGCCCATGCTCTCGAGGACCGCGTCATAACGGGCGCACTCCTTCTCCGCGTCCGGCTCGGTGCCGTCGGGGAGGTTGGTGTTCGCCTTGTCGATGTTGATGTGCTTGAACAGGTTTTCGTTCATGAAATAGGCGTAGCTCTGGTCGTTGTCGGGGGTCAGGCCGCGGTATTCGTCGAGGTTGACGGTGCGGACCTTGGAGAAGTCCAGGTCGCCGGCCTCGTATCCCTTGATGAGCTCTTTGTACAGCCCGATGGGGGAGGAACCGGTCGCCAGGCCCAGGACGGAGTCGGGCTTGAGGATAACCTGCGCCGCGATGATGTTGGCCGCCTTGCGGCTCAAATCGGCGTAATCTTTGGCTTTGATGATCTTCAGCATGATGACATATCCCCTTTGCGTAAAATTCTGATACCATTGTACCATATTCCCGGCCCGATGTCCACAGTTTTGAGAAAAAACAGCAAAACCGTGCCTGCCGGCCCTTCTGTCCAGACTATGCGGAACCGCCCGCCGGTATTCCTCCTGAAATCTTCAGAAAATCTTTGGACATTCCTGCAGCCTTTGTGTTAAAATGAAGAAAAGCAGAAAAAGGGGGACGCGGGATGAAACATGGAAAAAGAAGGGTCCGCTGGGGGCGGGTGCTGGCGCTGCTGCTTGCGGCAGTCGGTATCTGGGCCGCCTGCCGCCTGCTGCTGCCCGGGCTGACGTCCGGAAAAATCGCCGTCGCGCTCGACCCGGGGCACGGCGGCAGCGATCCCGGGGCCTCCGGAATCATCGCTGAGACAGAACTGACTGAGCAGACGGTCCGCGCCCTCGCCGGGATGCTGGAGGAGGACGGCCGGTTCCGGGTCATCCTCTGCCGGGAATACGGCGAGGGGAAGGATCTGAACCGCCGGTGGCTCCGCTCCATCCTGTCGGGCGCCGACCTGCTCTTGAGCGTCCACGGCAATTCGGCGGACGACCCCACTGCGCGTGGGTTTGAGGCCTATCCCGCCCTCCCGGACAGCTCCTATCACGAGGACAGCCTGCGTTTCGCCCGTCTGCTGGCCGGGGAGATGGGGGAAGCCGGGGCCGCTCTCCGCGGGGACGGGGGAATCCGGTACGCCTACTACGACGAAGCGGGGAACAAGCTCCTCCGGGACGCCCCCGACCCCGAACTGGAGGGCCTGCCCTCCTTTGCGATGGTCCAGTACCCCCGCTGCCCGGCTGTCCTGGCGGAGCAGTGCTTTGTCACCAACGCGGAGGACGTCGCGGATTTCGCAGGGGAGGAGGGCTGCGCCCGCGCGGCCGCATGTTATTACCGGGCCATCTGCGCCTATTTTGAGCTGGAACCGAAAACCTGACGAACATAAGGAGGAATCCCACATGCCGCAAAAAATCGAGAACATTGACCCCAATTTCCGCCCGCAGGCCAATACGGCGGAGGACGGCTTTTGCTTCCGTCCCCTTTGGGAATGGGAAAACGTCGTAGTCGACGGGCTCTTCCCCGGGACCTTCTGCCGCATCGACCCGGCGGCCCTCCCGCGCATCCCGTCGGAGGGGGTGCGTACGCTCGCCTGGCACACGGCGGGCGGGACAGTCCGCTTCCGCGTCCCGGGCGGACGCTTTTTCGTGCGGATGGAGCTGCGGTACGGCAGCGATATGTCCCACATGCCCCGCAGCGGGTCTGGCGGGTTGGACGTCTACTGCGGGTCGGGTTTCGGCCGCACCTTCTGCGCCGCCCTCCGCCCGGCGTCGAACGGGCCGGAGCTGGTCGCAGGGGAGATCCGTCTCCCCGCCGGGGAAGAAGAGGCGCTGCTCCACCTCCCGCTCTACGACGGGGTGAAAAATCTCGAACTCGGTTTTCCGGAGGGGGTAACGCCGCAGCCGCCAACCCCTTACCGGGTGGAGGAGCCGGTCGTCTTTTACGGCTCTTCCATCACACAGGGCGGCTGCGCCAGCCGGCCCGGCAACGCCTACCCCGCCATGATCTCCCGGATGCTCGACTGCAGCTTCCGCAATCTCGGGTTTTCCGGCAATGCGAAGGGGGAGCCGGAGACGGCGGATTACATCGCCGGGCTGCGGATGTCCGCCTTTGTCTACGACTATGACCACAACGCCCCCGATGTCCCGTGGCTTGCGCGCACCCACCTGCCCTTCCTGCAAAGAATCCTCGCGGCACAGCCGGAGCTGCCGGTGGTGCTGGTCAGCAAGCCGGACTTCCATAACGGCAGCCCGGCGGTGAACAACGCCTGCCGCGACGTCATCCTGCGCAGTTTCCTCTGGGCGCGGGAAAACGGGTACCGGGCGGAATTTGCCGACGGCGCCGCCCTCTTTTCCGGCCCGCTCTCCGGCGACTGCACCGTCGACGGATGCCATCCGAACGACCTCGGCTTTTCCCGGATGGCCGCCGGCATCGCGCCGGCGCTCGCGCGGGTGATGGGCCTGCGGCGCGCTTAGGGGCTGGACAATCCGCCCGCTTTCCCGTATAATAAAGATAATGGGCCGCAGAAATCTGAACGAAAGGAGACCTTGCCATGAAGCTTGACTGCTCCTGGGAAAAGGACGGTTTCCGCATGCGCCCCGCGCGGATGGAGGAGGCGGAACGCTACTACGAGCAGAATTTTAACCCCCTTGATCCGGAGACCGCACGAATGACCGGATGCAAGGCCGCTTTTTCCAGAGAAGAGGTGCTTTCCTTCTTCCGCAGCGCGGTCGAATCTCCCGACTGCTGTCTTTTCCTGGTATTTGCTCCCGGCGGGCGCATGATCGGGGAGAGCGTCATCAACGAGATCGATTTTGCGCTGCGCTGCGCAAACTTCCGGATCGCGATCTACCGGCCTGCCGAGCGCGGGCGGGGAATCGGGAGTTGGATGGTCCAAACCACGCGCGATTTCGCCTTTGAGGTGCTGAAGCTGCACCGCCTGTCGCTGGATGTGTTTTCCTTTAACACGCGGGCGGAACAGGTTTACCGCAAGGCCGGCTTCCAGCGGGAAGGCGTGCTGCGCGACGCCGTTCTGGACGGCGGGCAGTACGCGGACGATATCCTCATGTCCATGCTGGAGGAGGACTGGAAGCGGCTGAAAGGGCTGCTTTGACGCGTCTGTTCCGGCGGAACGAAAATGCCATAAACGGAGGAATACAATGTTAAGAGAACAACTCGAACCCCTTCTGCTCAAGGTGCAGAAGCCGGCGCGCTATGTCGGCGGGGAATATAACAGCGTTGTCAAGGACAGGGCGCAGGTCAAAACCCGGCTGGCCCTCTGCTTCCCGGACAGCTACGAGATCGGGATGAGCCACCTGGGCTTAAAAATCCTCTACTCCCTTGTAAACGCCCGGGAGGACTGCTGGGCGGAGCGGGTTTACGCCCCCTGGCCCGATATGGAGGCGCTGATGCGGGAAAAGGGCCTCCCCCTCTACGGTCTTGAAAGCTTCGACCCGCTTACTGCCTTTGATTTCATCGGGTTTTCCCTGCAATATGAGCTCTCCTACACCAACATTCTCAACATGCTGGACCTGGGCGGGGTAAACCCCCTGGCGGCGGAGCGCGGCAACGACGATCCCATCGTCTGGATGGGCGGCCCCTGTGCCATGAACGCCGAGCCCCTCTGCGACTTTGCCGACCTCATCCAGCTGGGCGAGGGGGAGGAGATCATGCTCGAGATGATCGACCTCTACCAGCAGCACAAGGCGTCCGGCCATTGGGACAAGCAGGCCTTCCTGCGGGACGCCGCCCGGATCCCCGGGATGTACGTCCCCTCCCTTTACGACGTCTCCTACAACGAAGACGGCACCGTCGCCGCCATCACACCGAGAGACGGCGCGCCGGCCAAAATCACCAAGCGCATCTGCAAAGACATGGACAAGGCTTTCTACCCGGAAACCTTCGTGGTCCCCTACACCGAGGTCGTCCACGACCGGGCGGTATTGGAGGTCATGCGCGGCTGTATCCGCGGCTGCCGGTTCTGCCAGGCGGGCTTTATCTACCGCCCCATCCGGGCCAAATCCCCGGACGTGCTCTGCTCCCAGGGCAGGAGCCTCTGCGAGAGCACCGGCTATGAGGAGATGTCCCTCTCCTCCCTCTCCACCTCCGACCACCCCCAGGTGGAGGAGATGCTGGACAAGATCATCGACTACACGCTGGAGGAAAAGATCAACCTCTCCCTGCCATCCCTCCGGGTGGACAATTTCTCCAAGGAGCTGCTCGACAAGGTCAACAAAGTCCGCAAGACCGGCCTGACCTTCGCGCCGGAGGCCGGCACCCAGCGGCTGCGGGACGTCATCAACAAGGGCGTCACCGAGGAGGAGATCATGCGCACCTCCCGCATCGCCTTCGAGGGCGGCTACACCGGGGTCAAGCTCTATTTCATGCTCGGCCTGCCGACCGAAACGGAGGAGGACCTCTTAGGCATCACCCGGCTCGGGCAGAAGATCGTCGACCTTTACTACTCCCTTCCCACCAAGCCCAAGGGCAAGGCGGTCAATGTGACCATTTCCGTCTCCACCTTCGTGCCCAAGCCCTTCACCCCCTTCCAGTGGTGCGCCCAGGACACCTTTGACCAGATCGTCGCAAAGCACGACCTGCTCCGGCACAGCCTCACCACCCGGAAAATTTCCTTAAACTACCACGAGGTCAAAACCTCCGTCCTCGAGGGCGTCCTGGCCCGCGGCGACCGTCGGCTGGGCAGAGTGATTTATACCGCCTGGAAAAAGGGGTGCAAATTCGACAGCTGGGAGGAGCATTTCGACTTCGACAAGTGGAAAGAAGCGATGGACGAGGCCGGCCTGACGATGGAATTTTACGCCAGCCGGGAGCGCTCCCCTGAAGAGATCCTCCCCTGGGACCACATCGACGTCGGCGTGACCAAAGCCTTCCTCCTGCGGGAATACGAGAAGGCCAAACGGGCCGAGATTACCCCCAACTGCAAGGAACACTGCGCCGGCTGCGGCGCAAATCAGCTCATCGGAGGAGGCCGCTGCATTGGATAATCCGAAAATCATCGTCGTCGAGGGGACGCCGGTCTACGAGATCCGCGCCTTTTACCGCAAGGAGGGCCGGGCGAAGTATATTTCCCACCTCGACCTTTACCGCACCATCCAGCGCTCCTTCCAGCGCTCCAGGCTGCCCATCTGGTTTACCCAGGGGTTCAACCCCCACATCTACCTCACCTTCGCCCTGCCCATCGCGCTGGGCTACGAGGGGGTGGAGGAGAGCTTTGACTTCCGCCTGCGGGAAAATCTGCCCGAGGGGGAGATCCTCGCCCGCTTAAACGCCGCCTTCCCCGAAGGGATCACCGTCACCCGGGCCGCCGCCCCGCAGAAAAAGGCGGAGGAGATCGAAAAGGCGGAATACACGCTGTTGTTTTCTGTCGAAAATATCCCCGCAGAAAAGCTTTTGGCGGAATTTGACGCCTTCTTGGCCCAGGACGCCATCCTCACCGAAAAGCGCACCAAAAAGGGCCCCAAGCAGATCGACCTGAAGCCCGACCTTCTCTCCTGTCGGACCGGCCTTTCGGGGGATGCGGTTTCGCTCGCGGTCACCCTCCCGGCCGGGATTTTCAAAAACATCAACCCGACCCTGCTGACCGACGCCTTCGCGGCAGCGCAGGGCCTGTCCCTCGACTACCGCCTCATCCGCCGGGACGCGGTCCTCTGCAAGGACGGGAGCCGGTTCGCGTAGCCGGCAAAATCACGGGAAAACGGCTTGATTTTCGCTTTTTTTCATAATTGACAGCAATTTGCCCAAATGGTATACTGAAAGTGAATCAGGGGACGGCACTCATCACAAAAAACGGTGGTTCAGCTCCCTGTCACTGGCGTCACCTGCCAGCGCGGGATACAGACTGAAAAAGGGAAGACCCCGGAGCGCGTGATGCTCCAGGGCTGACCCGGCGCGGAGGGGAGGACACCCATTGGAAAAAACAGTGCGCGTCATCGACAGGCAGGGGAACCTGCTGGAAGCGACCTATCCCAAACGGGCCAAAGGCCTGGTGAAACATGGCAGGGCACGCTTCGTAGATGAACAGACCATTTGCTTGACGTGTCCGCCAAATAGAAGTTTGGAGGAAACGAAAATGAGCGAAGAATACAAAGAAACCTTTACCCTGAACCCGGCGGAGATCCTCAAGCGGATCGATGAAATCCAGCGTGACAACGCCTATATTATGCAGGCGCTGGAAACACTGGAAAAAATTCCGTCCAACTATTCCGACAACCCCGGCGCGCCGGAGGATGTGGCAGGAAAGGCGAAGGCCGAAGCGATTGTGGAGATCGTCCACGACCGGACGGAATTCAATCAAAAGCTGCTGGATTTTTACATCACGCTTTTTGAGAGGGCGACACAGCAATAAAATCCCGATCCAACAAGCGGTCCCCCGTCCTTTTGGGCGGGGGATTTTTTAGGAACGGGCCCAGCTGACAGCTGCAAAAAATGTGGGAATAGGATTGGGAAAAGCCTTGACAAAGTAAATTCTGTGTGCTATAATAAACCTTGTTGTGAACCGTCGGGGTGTAGCGCAGTTTGGTAGCGTGCATGGTTCGGGTCCATGAGGCCACGAGTTCGAATCTCGTCACTCCGACCAACTAGAGTGAACGATTTTACTGTCGTTCACTTTTTTCTTAGGTTTTATCGGGGTTCGCGGGCTTTTTTGAGTCGCGAAACAGGAAGCCTGTTCCATTACTGTCACCCCCTGATCCAACCGAAAAAGAAGCAAAAAGCGAAGTCAGATTCTGAGTTTTTCAGGATTTGGCTTCGCTTTTTTTCGTTTTGACCCCATTTTCTCAGAAATAATCCGCGCCGGGGATGTAGAAGTTCCCAGCCTTTATATAGATAGATTGCCCAAATGCTCAAAAGGCCAAACGCCGGAAAGAAAAAATCCTTTCTATGACGGCGCAGCTTGTCGCGCGGCGAAAGAGTTTCGCCATCCAGCGGTATCGAAGGATACTCTGCGGCCGCGGCGTCAGCAAAAGGGCATGTTTCAAAGGCGCAAAGTTCTAGGGGGAAGTGCGCCCTTTTTTAAGGTCCCGGTTTCTGTGACAGCAGGAGCCGGGACCTATGTCTTGACAGGACAAGGGACACCCTTTTCCCCCTCTCTCACACTCTCTCCCCTATATCCCCAAAACTTACCGGCTGGGAAAGGAACGTTTCTTTTCCCAGCCGGTAAAGTATTCCACATTTTTACGAAAGGAATG
>DVKD01000054.1 GCA_018716285.1 Candidatus Merdivicinus faecavium | reverse complement strand
CCAGAACACCCTCGCCACCCTGGGCCAGGCCGCCGGGACCGCCGCCGCGCGCTGCATCCGTGAGAAAATCACCCCGCGCGGCATCTATGAGACGCAGATGGCAGACTTCCAGCAGGAGCTGCTGCGGGACGACCTCTATATCCCGAGCATTGTAAACGAAGACCCGCGCGACCTCGCAAAATCAGCCCGCATCACCGCGACCAGCGTGAGCAGAACCGAGCGCTATAACCTCCACCGCGGCGTGGAAAACGGATTTCTCCCCTTGGATGGAACGCTGGCCATGAGCCGCAGCCTGCCTCAGAAAGCCCAATATGTCCGGGTGCTGCTCCGCAATGAGAAAGAGGTCCCCGTACCGGTCAGGGCTTCCCTCCTCGCCATGAAGAGCGCGGGCGATTATGAGGGCGCTGCCGTCCACGACCGTGCGGAAGCCGTTGTCCCTGCCCGTTTTGAAGGCTGGTTTGACCTCCCGCTCGACTGCAATGTCAGCTCCCCTGCCATCGGCGTGGCGCTTGAACCGGCGGAGGGTCTCTCCTGGCAGTCCCTCGCCTGCACCTGCTTTGAGAAATGGAGCGGCCGCAGGCTCAACGCCTACCGCTGGGAAGCGGACAGCAAGCGCTCCTTCGCGGCGGAATTTTTCCCGGAGGAACTCCCGCTCGCCGACTGTTCGCCTGAAAGCGTCGCGCGCGGCGCCTCCCGCATCGTGAGCGAAACCGAATACGGCTGGGTCTCCGACCCTTCGGAGCCGCTGCCGCAGTCCATCACTCTTTCCTGGGACGGGGAGCAGGAGCTTCATCAGGTCCAGCTCATCTTTGACACCGACCTGATAAACCCCGCCTACAGCTATGTGACCCTGCCCATCGTCAAGCGCACCGTCTCCGACTACCGGGTCGAAGTAAGCACGGCGGACGGGTGGAAGACCGTCGCGGAGGTAACGGACAATTTCCTCCGCCGCAACACCCTCTCTTTCCCCGCTGTCCAATCGGACGCGCTGCGCGTGACCGTCCTCAAGACCTGCGGCGATCCGAGCGCGCGCATCTTTGAGATTCGGGTCTATTAACCTTGTCATTAAAAAAGGAGCGAGATTATGAGCTTTTTTGAAACCATCCCCCACACGGTAGAATTCTGCGTCGTCGGCGGCGGGCTGTCCGGACTCGCTGCGGCGGTGTCGGCGGCCCGCCACGGGCGGAAAGTCGCCCTTATCCAGGACCGCCCGATGCTCGGCGGCAACGCCTCCTCCGAGGTGCGGATGTGGGTCTGCGGCGCGCACGGCGACAACAACCGCGAGACCGGCATCATCGAGGAGCTGGAGCTCAACAACTACTACCGCAACCCCTACAAAAACTACCCCATCTGGGACAGCATCATGCTGGAGCTGGCCAAAAACGAGCCGAACCTCTCCCTCTACCTCAACTGCACCTGCATGGACGGCGAGATGGAGGGCAGCCGCCTCAAAAAAATCACCTGCTGGCAGATGACCACCCAGAAGTACCACACCTTTGAGGCGGAAATCTTCGCCGACTGTTCGGGCGACAGCGTCCTCGCCCCTATCACCGGCGCGCTGTATCGAATGGGGCGGGAGGCCCGGGACGAATACGGCGAGGACATCGCACCGGAACAGGCCGACTCCCACACGATGGGGATGAGCTGCATGATCCAAGCGCGGGAATACCCTGAGGAACGCACCTTCATCGCCCCGGAATGGGCGCGGAAGTTCACCAAGGAGGACCTCCCCTACCGCCAGCCGAACCTCAAAAATGACGTGGAGAATTTCTGGTACATGGAGCTGGGCGGCATGGTCAACGCCATCGACGACACCGAAGAGGTGCGGGATGAGCTGCTGCGGGTCGCCTACGGCATCTGGGATTACCTCAAAAACGACCCGGAAAACCGGGAGCAGAACAAAAACTTCGACATCGACTGGATCGGCATCCTCCCCGGCAAGCGGGAATCCCGGCGCTACATCGGCGACTATGTCCTGACCCAGAACGACGTCCGGGCGGAAGGGCGGTTCGAGGACCTCATCGCCTACGGCGGCTGGACGATGGACGACCACCATCCCGGCGGCATCTACACCAAGGAGCGGCCGACCATCTTCCACCCGGCCCCCTCCCCCTACGGCATCCCCTACCGCTGCCTCTACTCCAAAAATGTAGAGAACCTCATGTTCGCGGGGCGCAACATCAGCGTTACCCACACCGCGATGAGCTCGACCCGGGTTATGGCGACCTGCGCCCTCCTCGGACAGGCGGCCGGCACTGCGGCGGCCATCGCCCTGCGTGAGGGGATCTCTCCCCGCGGGGTCTATGAAAACGGCTTTGTCTCCGAGCTCCAGCAGACCCTGATGGAGGACGACTGCTACCTCCCCTTCCGCAGCCGGGCCATCAACGAAATGACCCGCAGCGCGGCCCTCTCCTCGGACATGGCGGGCGCGGAGGAGCTGCGCACCGGGGACGACCGCACCATCGGCAAAAACGCCAACATGGCTTCCGGCGCGCCGGGCTGCTTTGCCGCCTACACCCTCGCGGAGCCGGCGATGGTCGGGCATGTCCGCCTGGTCTTTGACAGCGACCTAAACCGCGTGACCCTCCCTGAGCGGGAATACAAGCTCAACCGCGCCATGCGGCACAACATCACCCTCGGCTGGGAAAAATCCTACGTTCCCAGGACGCTGATGCGGGATTTCGACGTGATCTACACCCTTGCCGACGGCTCTGTTCGGGTGGAGCAGATCCGGAACAGCCACCAGCGGCTGGTGCGCGTCCCCTGCGGCGCAGTGATCCGCAGGGTTGAGGTGCGGCTGCTTGCCACCTGGGGCGCGGAGGAATGCCATCTCTTCGCCTTTGACCTCATGGAATAAACGGACAAAAAAAGGCCCCGGGAGCCCTTGGGAAGGCTTCCGGGGTTTTGCCATGCCGGCCTATCGGAAGAGGACCAGCAGGAACTGGGATACTAAAACGATCGCGAGGAGAGCGATGGGATAGGTCGCCGCATAAGCGGAGGCGACCGCCTCGGTCCCAGCGACGTTGATGAGGGTGCCGAGGGCCGGGGTGGAGGTCATGCCGCCGGTGATGGAGCCCAGGCTGTTGAGCAGGCTCATCTTGAGGACATACCGGGCGACCAGGTAGCCGATGATCATCGGTACCATCTTCATCACGACGCCGTAGACGAAGTAGACGGGCTTGAAGTACCGCACGAAATCCGCGCCGCCCGCGACGCCCGCGCCGATGAGGAAGAGCATCAGCCCCAGCTCACGGAGGCAGTCGAGGGTCTGCTTGGACGGGATCAGGCTGATTTTGCCGATGCGGCCGAAATGGCCGAAGAGCAGCGCCGCGACCAGCGCGCCGCCGGTCGTCGTCAGCGAGAAGCAGGTGCCGGACAGGCCCTGGGAGGTGAGCGGGATGCGGATGTTGCCGATCACCAGGCCGATCATGGCGGCGAGGCCGAAGACGCCGAAGCCCATTTTGTCGATGTGGATGAGCTTGCCGGTATAGGCCTTGGCGGAGCCGGTGTCGACGCTGATGAGCTTGCGGCGCTCTTCCTCCATGTCCGCCTTGGTCAGTTTGGGGACCAGCTGGACAAAGAGGACGATGCTCACGACGCCGAAGAGGTAGGCGATGCCGTGGCCGACCGTGACCGCAGCTTCATAGGAAGCTGCGATGTCGGGCGTGGCGGCATAGAGGTTGCGGACCGTCTCCTTGGCGGCCGCAAAGCCGGGGGTCGTCGTCAGCGCGCCGGACAGGATGCCGTCGAGCATCGCGATGAATTCCTTCGGGTCGGACTCCGATCCGACGCCGACAAAATAGCAGGCGACGCAGGTCAGGCCGGCGGACAGGACGATGGAGAGACCGAGCAGGATGTAGGACTTGTAATTTTTCTTCAGGTTCGCGAAGAAGTTGGGGCCGGCGATAAAGCCGACGGAGGTGACAAAAAAGACGAGTCCGAGATTTTCCACGATGGTCAGGCCGGTCGAGGTGGCCTCAGCCGACGGCAGCGCCGCGACGAGATCTTCGTAAAAGAACGCGCCGAAGAGAAGTGCGACGATGAACACGCCGGCCGCTCCCAGCGAGACCCCCTTGATCGAGATGCGCCCCAGCAGGTAGCCGAGGGCGACGATGGCCATCAGGCAGAACATCAGGAAGGACACGCTGGAGATGCTGATGACGCCTCCAAATAATTCCATTGGTGTACCTTCTTTCGATGTCAGATGCCGCTTCTGTTGCCGCGGTAGTCGGGCAGCAGCTTGGGCGAAACCGCGTCAGTCTCGATGCCGGCCGCCTCGCGCTCCGCGTCAAACTTGGCGATGTGGTCGAGGGTCAGCTTGCCGACGGTGGTCTCCCTGGCCTTGGCGGCGGCGTTGACGCCTGCGTTGCGGCCGAAGACGATGATGTCGAGCAGCGAGTTGCCCATCAGGCGGTTGCGGCCGTGGATGCCCCCGACCGCCTCACCGGCGACAAAGAGGTTCTCCACATTGGTGGTCATGCCGTTGACGTTGATGTCAAGGCCGCCGTTCTGGTAGTGGAGGGTGGGATAGACGAGGATCGGCTCCTTGCGGATGTCGATGCCGTAGCGGATAAACATCCGCAGCATGGCGGGGATGCGGCGCTCGATGGTGCCCTCGCCGCCGATCTTCTCGATCATGGGGGTGTCGAGCCAGACCGCCTTGCCGCTGCCGGTGTCGACGCCCTCATCGCGGTCGGAGCACTCGCGGATGATGGAAGCCGCCGCGACGTCGCGGGTCTCCAGCGGGTGCATGAAGACCTTGCCGTCCCGGTTGACGAGCTTCGCGCCCAGGGAGCGGACCTTCTCGGTGACAAGTGCGCCGAAGATCTGCTGCGGGAAAGCCGCGCCGGTGGGATGGTACTGGAGGGTGTCGGCATAGAGGAGCTTCGCGCCGACGCGGTAGCCGAGGACGAGACCGTCGGCGGTCGCGCCGTAGTGGTTGGAGGTCGGGAAGCCCTGGTAGTGCATCCGGCCGGCGCCGCCGGTGGCGATAATCACCGTCTTGGCGCGCGCGACCATCAGTTCCTTGGTCTCCATGTTCATCAGGACCGCGCCGGCGGCCTTGCCGTTTTCATCGAGGATGAGCTCGATGGCGGCGGTAAAGTCGACGACCGGGATGCCGCGGTTCAGGACCTCATCGCGCAGGGTGCGCATGATCTCCGCGCCGGAATAGTCCTTGGCCGCGTGCATCCGCTTGCGGGAGGTGCCGCCGCCGTGGGTGGTGATCATGGTTCCATCGGGGGCCTTGTCAAACTCAACGCCGAGGTTGTTGAGCCACTGGATCGCCTCGGGGGCGTCGCAGACGAGCTTGGCGAGCAGCTCGCGCTTGGCAGCGAAATGGCCGCCGCCGAAGGCGTCGAGGAAGTGGATGGCGGGAGAATCGTTCTCCTTGTCGGCAGCCTGGATGCCGCCTTCGGCCATCATGGTGTTGGCGTCGCCGATGCGGAGCTTGGTGACGATCATCGCCTTGGCGCCCGCGTTGTCGGCTTCGATGGCTGCGGAAGCGCCCGCGCCGCCGCCGCCGATGATGAGGACGTCGACGTCATATTTGACGTCGGAGAGGTCGACATCCTCCGCCTTGATGCGGCTGTGAGCCTCGAGGAGCTCGCAGAGCTCATGCGGGACCTGCTCGCCCTTGTTGGGGCCGATCTTCAGGGTGGAGAATTCGCTCTTTTTATAGTCGGGATGGTAGGCCGCAAGCAGGTCTTCCTTCTCTTGGGCCGTCATGCGGGCGGGCTCGTAGGCGATATTCGCCTCGCGGGCAGCTTCCACCGCCTTTAAGGACGCTTGAAATTCAGCAGAATACACAGAAAAGCCCTCCTTATTTCTCAATCTCACGGTTGTTGTAGAGTTCTTTGAGCTCCTCGACCGGCTTGCCCATCAGCGCCTCGATCAGCTCGGTGAAGGTGCCGTCCTGAATCTCGCGGACGCGGTTTTCGAGGTGCGCGGTCTTGGGGGCGAGGTATTTGCCGTTCAAGCGGCGGGCGAGCATGGCCACCTGCGGGTGGGAGATGCCGGCCGGGCAGCGGGAGGAGCAGAGGCCGCACATGACGCAGTCAAAGGACTCCTCGGCGCATTTTTCAAACTCGCCGCGCTGGGCGTAGGCGATGTACTGCATGACGTTCAGGTCCTGGGGGCAGGCCTTGGTGCAGGCGTTGCAGCCGACGCAGGCGTAGATCTCGGGGTAAAGCTGCATCATGATCTGCTCGGTGGGCTTTACCTTCTCGATGTCGTAGACCTCTTTGACCAGCGGGAAGAAGGGCAGGGTCGCGACGTACATATTGTCCTCGACCTTGGTCTGGCAGGCGAGGCAGGTCCGGAGCTCCCGGTCGCCCTTGATGCGGTAGATGGTGGCGCAGGCGCCGCAGAAGCCGTTGCGGCAGCCGCATCCGCGGACAAGCTGATACCCTGCATATTCCATGGCGCGCATGATGGTCAGGTTGCCGGGGACCTGATACTGCTTGCCAAACAGGTAGACATTTACCATGTTTTCCATATTCTCAAAATCTCCTTCATTAATACTCGTCGGGCAGTTCGTCGATCTGGTCGCAGCGGAAGACGGGGCCGTCCTTGCAGACGTACTTGGAGCCGACGTTGCAGCGCCCGCACTTGCCGATGCCGCACTTCATCCGCAGCTCCAGCGTAGTGTAGACCTGGGTCTTGTCAAAGCCCAGCTCCTGCAAACCGGCGAGGGTGAACTTGATCATGATCGGCGGGCCGCAGAGAATGGCGATCTTGTCGGTCGAGAAGCCCAGCTCCTTGACGAAGTTGGGGACAAAGCCGACATGGCCGTCCCACTCGGGCTGTTCCCGGTCGATGGTCAGGTGTACCGTGACGCCCTCGTCCTTGGACCACTCCTCGATGATCTCCTTGTAGTCGACGAGGTCCTGCATGGAGCGGGAACCGTAGACGATGTCGATCTTGCCGTAGCGGTCGCGGTAGTGGCGGCAGTAGTTGATGACCGAACGGAGCGGCGCCAGGCCGATACCGCCCGCAATGAAGAGCATGTCATGCCCGGCAAACTCGGTGTCGACCGGGAAGGCGTTGCCGTACGGCCCGCGGATGGTGATCTGCTGGCCGGGCTCCATCGAATGGAGCCATTCGGTGACGCATCCGCACTTTTTAATGGAAAACTCCATGAACTCGGTGTTGGTGGGCGACGAGGTGATGGAGAACATCGCCTCCCCCACCCCGGGGATGGAGAGCATCGCACACTGGCCAGGGCGGTGGTCGAAGGGTTTCTTGCCGTCAGGAGTCACAACGCGGAAGGTCTTGACGTCGGGGGTGTCGATGCGGATGTCCGTCACCACGCCCACAGACGGAATCAGGGGTTCTTTGGTGTCAAACATTGGCTCTGCCTCCTAACTTCTTCATTACCTTGACAATATTCATCTGGATGGGGCACTTGGCCACGCAGCGGCCGCAGCCGACGCAGGAAAAGAGCCCGTCATAGTTGGTGGGGTAATAGACCAGCTTGTGCATAAACCGCTGGCGGAACCGCTCGAGCTGGGTCAGGCGGGGCTGACCGGCCGACATCTTGGTGAACTCGGAGTACATGCAGGAATCCCAGCAGCGGAAACGCTTGACCCCGTGGCCGGTGTTGAAGTCCTTGATGTCGTAGCACTGGCAGGTCGGGCAGACAAAGGTGCAGGTGCCGCAGCCGAGACAGGACTCCGAAAGCTCCTTCCACTCGGGGGCGTCGAAGAACTCGTCGGTCTTGCCGCTGCCGAAGGCGTCCGCCTTGAGATCGGCGAGGGGGAGCTTCGCCAGGCGCTCTTTGATGAGGGCCTTCTGCTCCTCGACGGGGGCGGCGTCGGCCTCCTCGGTCAGGTCGGAGAGGGCCGCGAGCAGCTTTTCACCCTTCTCGGTTTTCGCGTCCAGATAGAGGGCATCGGCGGTCTTGTGGCAGACGATATCCCCCTCGGGATTCGAAGCGTCGATGCCGAAGGTCCCGCAGAAGCAGGTCTCGACCGGCTTTAAGCAGGCCATCGAGACGATGGTGGCATGGTCGCGGCGGTTTTTATAGTAGGTGTCGGCCGGCTCGGAAAGGAAAACATGGTCGAGGACCTCAAAGCTCTTCACATCGCAGCCGCGGACGCCGAAGATCACGAAATCCTCGCTCTCGGTGCGGGTGTCGATGATCTCGATCTTCTTGCCTTCCATCTTGAAATCCATGAGGTTCTCAGTCTGGGGGAAGAAGAAGTCCTTAGGGCTGCGCACCGTGTTGAGGGCGTCTGAGAGCTGTTTGCCCTCCGCCCATCTCTCAAATTTCGCCCCCGCGGCGGTATCGACCGGCAGGTAGAGGGCTTCGCGGGAAGCGATCCCCGCGAAAAGCTGATCGAGCTTGTCAAGGGATACTTTACGCATGGGTTTCACCTCTCTTTACCGCCTCGCCGGGCTCCAGGTCGCCCTCGGTGTAGTTGACAATCGGCGCGCGGCTGCCGACTTCGGCGCCGGCCTGGTATTCGCCGTAGAAATTGTCAATATCCTTGATGAACTTCCGGTTGAGCAGATGCAGCGGGATGTGCTGCGGGCAGACGCGGGAGCACTCGCCGCAGTCGGTGCAGCGGCCGACAACGTGGAAGGCGCGGATGATGTGGAACATCTTCTCCTCAAAGGAGGTCGCGGCGGCCTTGTTCTCGACGCCGGATTCGGGGTTGTCGAAGACGCACTTTTCGCAGGTGCAGGCCGGACAGACGTCGCGGCAGGCGTTGCAGCGGATGCAGCGGGAGAGCTCGTTCTGCCAGAAGGCGAACCGCTCGTCGGGGGTCATCTTCTCGAGCGCTTCGACCTCGTCGAAGCGGTGGGAATCGAGCACTTCGCCCTCTTCGCCCAGCAGCTCGTCATAGGCGACATGCTTTTTGGACTTGCAGTGTTTGCAGCGGTCGGGCAGGAGCTCCGCCCGGTCCAGCGTGAGGGTGCCGTCGTAGAGGGTGTCGACCAGAACCTGATCCCCTTCGGTGCGGACGGCGAGGACGCCCTCAGCGGACTCTTTGATCCTGGAGATATCGAGCATCCCGGCGCAGGGGACGCCGACTGCATAGACCTTCTCCCGGTCAAAGCGGTGCTCGGTGAGGAGCTGGTTGAAGCTGTAGGTGTCGCAGGGCTTTAAGAAGACCAGGACCTTCCCCTCGCCCTTCGCGGTTTCCTTGATAAGGTATTTGGAGAAGTTGGCGCCGCAGAAATCGTTCCAGACGAAGCCCTCTTCCAGCTCGGCGGCCGATTCAAAGACCGCCGGCGTCACATCGTAGTCGAATTCTCCCCGCTTCCAGCCGAGGACGCGGGTGACGGTCCCGTTTTCCAGCAGTTCAGCGGCCTTGGCGGTGAGAATTTCGCGTTTTATTTCTTGCATCGCAAATCCTCCAATCTCTTGTTTTCGCCGAGGGCAGCCACCGTTTCGACGAAATCGTTCATGGTCGCGGCAAATTTGGCGCCTTCCGCGGCGCTGACCCACTCGACGCGGGTGCGCTCCTTCTCAATGCCCAGATAGTCGAGCATCGAGAAGAGCAGCGCCATACGGCGGCGGGTGTAGTAGTTGCCGGACGTGTAGTGGCAGTCGCCGGGATGGCAGCCGCAGATGATCACGCCGTCCGCGCCGCGCTGGAACGCGCGCAGGATGAACATGGGGTTGACCCGGCAGGAGCAGGGCACCCGGATGATTTTGACGTCGGCGGGGTAATTTAAGCGGTTGTTGCCCGCGAGGTCCGCGCCGGCATAGGAGCACCAGTTACAGCAGAACGCCACAATAAGCGGCTTATATCCATTTACTTGCATATTGCGTCTACCTCCGCCATAATTTGTTTGTTCAGGAAGCCCTTGAGGTCCATCGCGCCGGACATACAGGCGACGGTGCAGGCGCCGCAGCCCTGGCAGACCGCCTCGTTGACCGAAGCGACCCGTCTGACCTTGGTGGTACGGTCGGGCATCCGGAATTCCTTATCGATATAGGTGATCGCGCCGTAGGGGCAGACCTTTTCACAGGTGGAGCAGCCGTTGCACATCCACTCGTTGGAGTGGGCGACGCAGGGGTTGCCGGTCAGCTTATCCTTGCAGAGCAGGCCGATGACCTTGGAGGCCGCGGCTCCCGCCTGGGAGACGGTCTCGGGGATATCCTTGGGGCCCTGGCAGGCGCCGGAGAGGAAGACGCCGGCGGTGGGGCTCTCGACCGGGCGCAGCTTGGGATGCGCTTCGGTGAAGAAGTCGTTGGTGTCCATGCTGGCGGTCAGCATGGTTGCGAGCGGCCGGGCGGACTTATCCGGCTCGATGGCGGCAGCCAGGACGACCAGGTCGGCGTCGATGTGCAGCTGCTTGCCGGCGATGAGGTCGGACGCCTGGACCTTGAGCTTCTTGCCCTCGGGCGAGACCTTGCCGACCATGCCCTTGATGTAGTGGACGCCGTACTCCTCAACCGCGCGGCGGTAGAACTCGTCGAAGTTCTTGCCGGGGGTGCGGACGTCGATGTAGAAGACGTAGACGTCGGTGTCCGGATATTTGTCGCGGGTGAGCATGGCGTGCTTCGCGGTGTACATGCAGCAGATCTTGGAGCAGTACTCCTTGCCCTTTTCGGCGCAGGATTCGCAGCGGGAGCCGACGCACTGGACGAAGACGATGGTGTGGGGGTGCTCGCCGTCGGAGGGGCGGAGCAGCTTACCCTGGGTCGGGCCGGCGGCGTTGGTCAGCCGCTCAAACTCAAGGGAGGTGATGACGTCCTTGGACTGGGCGTAGGCGTATTCGTCGAACTTCTCCATCGAGATGGGGTTGAAGCCAGTGGCGACGACGATGGCGCCGTATTTTTCCTGCACATACTCATCCTGCGCCTTGTAGTCGATGGCGCCGACGGTGCAGACCTTCGAGCAGACGCCGCACTTGCCGGTCTTGAGCATGGTGCAGTAGTTGGGGTCGATGGTGGCGACCTTCGGGACAGCCTGCGCGAAGGGGATGTAGATGGCGCGGCGGTTGTCCATGCCGAGGTTGAACTCGTTGGGGACCTTCTTCTGGGGGCACTTCTCGGTGCAGAGACCGCAGCCGGTGCAGACGTCCTCTTTGACGTAGCGGGCGCGGCGCTTGATGGTCACGTCGAAGCTGCCGACAAAGCCCTTGACCTCGGTAACCTCCGAGTAGGAGAAGATGCGGATCTTCTCGTTCTGGGCCACATCCACCATCTTGGGGGTGAGGATACAGGCGGCGCAGTCGAGGGTCGGGAAGGTCTTGTCGAGCTGGGCCATCTTGCCGCCGATGGTGGGCTTGGTCTCGACGATGTCGACCGGGAAGCCGGCGTCGGCGATGTCAAGCGCGGTCTGGATGCCGGCGATGCCGCCGCCGATGACGAGGGCGCGCTTGGTGACCGGGCTTTCGCCGGGGATGAGGGGGGTGTTGAGGTTTACTTTCGCGACGGCAGCCTTGCCGAGGATGATAGCCTTTTCAGTGCCGACTTCCATCTCCTTATGGACCCAGGAGCACTGCTCGCGGATGTTGGCGATCTCGACCATGTAGGGGTTCAAGCCCGCGGCGGCCGCAGTTTTGCGGAAGGTCGTCTCATGCATCCGGGGGGAGCAGGAGCAGACGACGATGCCGGTGAGCTTATGCTCGGCGATCGCGTTTTTGATGATGTCCTGGCCCGCCTGGGAGCACATATATTGATAATCGGTGGAGAAAACAACGCCCGGCTCTGTTTTCAGGGCCTCTGCAACTGCTTTCACATCTACCGTTCCGGCAATGTTGGTGCCGCAATGGCAGACAAATACACCTATTCTTTGCATGCCTGTTTCTCCTTCCTATTTCGAATACTTTCTCATGGCGCTGACAAGGGCCTGCTGCGGCAGATCCGCGTCTGCGTCGGAGAGGGCGGGGATATCGTTTGCGGTCATGTGGTTGCCGCCCTTTTCGCGGATGGCGAGGATGCGGACCGCCTCGACCAGCTTGGCCGGCTCGACGCCGCGGGGGCAGCGGTCGACGCAGGCGAAGCAGGACAGGCACTTGTAGATCGACTCGGACTTGAGCAGCGGCTCGATGTCGCCCGTTTCCACCATGTACACAAACTGATGCGGATGATATTCCATTTCGTCATAGGAAGGGCAGGTCCCGGAGCATTTGCCGCAGCGCATGCATTTGAGGGGGTTGACGCCGCTCATGCGCAGGATCTGTTCCTTCTGACGCTCCGTTTTATTCTGCATTTGAATCCTCCTTTACGCCGAGCGCCTCCGCGAGGAGCTCGGTAAAGTACACCACCGGCAGCGAGCTGCCGTTTTTCACAAGGTTATAGCGGCAGAGGGGGCAGGCGGTGACGATCATCTCGGCGCCGTGGCTTTCGGCGCTGGTTGCGACCGTCCGGCTCTTCTTCTCAGCCGATTCGGGGTCCTCCAGGACGACGTAGCCGCCGCAGCACTCGTTGCGGGCGGGATAGATGACCGGCTCGGCGCCCAGAGCGCGGATGAAGTCCTCCATCAGGCTGGGGTTCTCCGGGTCGTCGAAGGCCATCACCTTGCCGGGACGGAGGAGCATGCAGCCGTAATAGGCGGCGATTTTTTTGCCGGTCAGGGGGTTTTTGACGGCGGCCTTGATTTTATCGAAGCCGACCTTATCCCGCAGCAGCTCGAGGTAATGGATGACCTCGGTCTCGCCGCCGTAGGGCTCGCCGGGATTCTTGTCCTGGGCCATATAACGGTTGACCTTGGCGGCAAAATCCGGGTCGGTCTGCATGGCGTGGTTGGTCTGTTTGATGACGTTATGGCAGGCGGAACAAACCGTAACAAGGGGCTGGCCGTGGGCTTTGGCGTCGGCCAGGGCGCGAACGCTGGAGAGCTTGGTGGCGATCTCGTCCTTTGCGCTGACGAAAACGCCGCCGCAGCACTGCCAGTCCTCGATCTCGCACAGCTCTACGCCGAGCGCCTCAGCGGATCTGCGGGCGTAGCGGTCGAGGTCCTTCGCCTTGGTACGGAGGGTACAGCCGGGAAAATAACTGACTTTCATTGGGTTACCTCCATTACTGCTCAGAGGTCACACCATCTGCTCGGGATGGAAGACCTCGTCGAATTTTTCCTCGGTCAGGAAACCGAGCTGCACGCAGGCCTCTTTGAGGGAAATATTGTCCTTGTACGCCTTCTTGGCGGTCTTGGCCGCGTTTTCATACCCGATGTAGGGGTTCAGGGCGGTGACCAGCATGAGGGAATTGTGCAGGTTGTGGTACATCTTTTCCTTATTGGCGGTGATGCCGACCGCGCACTTGTCGTTGAAGGAGACGATCGCCTCGGCCAGCAGACGCGCAGACTGTAAGAAGTTGTAGGCGGCGACCGGCATGAAGACGTTCAGCTCGAAGTTGCCCTGGGAGGCCGCGATGGTGACGGCAGTGTCGTTGCCCATGACCTGGACGGCGACCATTGTGACCGCCTCGCACTGGGTGGGGTTGACCTTGCCGGGCATGATGGAGGAGCCGGGCTCGTTCTCGGGGATGCGGATCTCGCCCAGGCCGTCGCGGGGGCCGCTCGCCAGCCAGCGGACGTCGTTTGCGATCTTCATCATGTCGCAGGCGGTCGCCTTGATGGCGCCGTGAGCGAAGACAAACTCATCCTTGGAGGTGAGGGCGTGGAACTTGTTGACGGCGGTGACGAAAGGCTTGCCGGTCAGTTCGGCGACCTTCTGGGCCACCAGCTCGGAGAAGCCGGCGGGGGCGTTTAAGCCGGTGCCGACAGCGGTGCCGCCGAGCGCCAGCTCATGCAGCGGGCCGACAGCGAGCTTCAAAAGCTCGACGTCCCGTTCGAGGCTGGAACGCCAGCCGCTGATCTCCTGGCTGAACTTGATGGGGGTCGCGTCCTGCAGATGAGTGCGGCCGGACTTGACGATGCCCTCGTTTTCCTCCTCCAGGCGCTTGAAGGTGGCGATCAGCTTTTCGATGGCGAGCAGGAGCTTATCCTCAATGGCGATGACGGCCGAGATGTGCATCGCGGTCGGGAAGGTGTCGTTGGAGGACTGGCTCATGTTGATGTCGTCGTTGGGGTGAGCGAGCTTTTTGCCGGCGAGCTGGTTGGCGCGGTTGGCGATGACCTCGTTCGCGTTCATATTGGACTGGGTGCCGGAGCCGGTCTGCCAGACGACCAGCGGGAAGTGGTCGTTGAGCTTGCCGGAAATGACCTCGTCGCAGGCTTCGGTGATGGCGGCGAGCTTTTCATCGGTCATCTTCTCGGGCTTGAGCTCGTGGTTTGCGAGAGCCGCAGCCTTTTTGAGGATGCCGAAAGCGTGGGTGATCTCGCGGGGCATCGTCTCGATATCGACGCCGATTTCAAAATTCTCATGGCTTCTCTGGGTCTGCGCAGCCCAGAGGCGGTCTGCGGGGACCTTCATTTCGCCCATCGAATCGTGTTCAATGCGGTATTCCATCAGAAACGTTCCTCCCTGTTTTTAGATGTTCAGCTGGCTGATAACGCCCTTGAGGGTCTCGGCGCTCTTCTGGAGCTTGGCGATCTCCTCGTCGGTCAGCGGGACGTTGACCTTGCCGCGGATGCCGTCGTTGCCGACCAGGTTCAGGGTGCTCAGACAGACGTCCTCGATGCCGTACTCGCCATGCATCATGGTGGAGATGGTCATGGTGGTGCCGAGACCGCTCGAGAGGCACTTGCAGATATGGCAGACCGAAGCGGAAACGGCGTAGAAAGTCGCGCCCTTTCTCTGGATGACGATGCCGCCGGAGGTGCGGACATACCGCTCGATTTCCTCAAAATTCAGTTCGGGCTTCAGTTCGCCGGAGGAAGGAATGAGATTATTGCACTCGTGAATCGGGACGTTCGAGATGTTCGCGATAGACCAGGGCACGAAGGAAGAGTCGCCGTGCTCGCCGAACACGTAGGCGTGGACGTTGCTCTGGTTGATCCCGTAGTACTCGGACAGCTTGGCGCGCAGGCGGGAGGTGTCGAGGATGGTGCCGGAACCGATGATGCGGCTCTCCGGCAAATCGGAGAACTTGTTGAAGGTGTAGGTCAGAATGTCGACCGGGTTGCTGACGATGATGTAGGTGGCGTTGGGGGCGTACTTGGTGATTTCAGGGATGATCTTCTTGGTGATATCCACGTTGGTCTGGGCAAGCTCCAGCCGGGTCTGGCCGGGCTTTCTCGCGATGCCGGAGGTCAGGATGACGATGTTCGAGTCCTTCGCATCGGCGTAGCTGCCCGCGTAGACCTCGCACGGCCCGCTGAAGGGGGTGCCCTGGCGGATGTCCAGCGCCTCGCCAAGCGCCTTGGTCTCGTTGATGTCGATCATGACGATCTCCGTGGCAAGGTTCATGGTGGTCAGGGTGTAAGCAATGGTAGATCCGACGCTGCCTGTTCCGATGATGGAAATTTTGTTCATAACGCACCTCTCCAATTTACATAGTTTACTTTATTATAACATAATCCGACCGGTTTCGGAATTGCCAGTTTTGCATGAAGATATATCGATTTTGATATATTACCAATGCTTTCCCTTTTCTTTAAGAAATCATGCTTGTTTGCCGGAAAAAAGACCGTCAGAGGCAGGTTTTCGCAGCAGTTTTTGGCATTTGTGACGAGGAGTTTTCACCGTACAGTGCCAACATTTTCTGCAACCCTTTCCCTATCCGCGCGGTGCGGAGACCTCTCTTCCCGCCCGGCGCAGCTCGGTGAGAAAAATTTGATCGAGTTCTGAAAAATGATACCCTTTGCGATAGACGAGGACATCCCGGAATTTGCGGGCGTTTCCCGGGCAGGGGCGTTCGACCAGGCCGTAATGGGCGAGGGAAGCCTGCGGCACTGCGGAAACGCGCATAAAGGTATCCGGGTTGCCGGCGAGCAGCTCAAACTGGCTCGCCCGCTCAAAAACGAAGATACGGCGGCGGATATTGTCGGGCAGCTCCTCCATCTTCTGTTCCGCGAGAGGGAGCGAGGGGACCATCGAATCGGCGTGCGCAATTTCGATAAACTGCGCCAGATCGTCGGAGGTGATCTGCTCCATCGCGGCAAGGGGATGCTCCCGGTTCATAATCAGCGCCTCGCCCACCTCGGCAATCAGCTCGTGGCTGAGTCCTTTCTCCTCCATCATGCTCTGAAACGCCTCGTCGTAGTTCTCAGCGTAGCGGATGACGGCGAGACAGTAATTCCCCTCCAGGAGGTTTTTGAGGGCGCGGAGAGCGTTGGTCTCCTTGTAGATGAGCTCAACATCCGGCTCAGCCCGCATCGCCTTGGAAAATCGCACAAAGACGTCGGCAATATAGCTTGCCCGCGGGACAGAGACCGAAAAACGCTTTTTGCTCGAGGCCCCTTTGCGGAATGCCTCGGCCACTGCATCTACCTGCCGGAGGATGCTTTTGGCATGGGTGAGGAAGACCTCGCCGTCCGGGGTGAGCTTCATCCCCTTGGCCGAGCGTTTGAACAGCTTGACCCCAATCGCGGCTTCCAGCTCCTTGATGGAGCGGCTCAGATTGGGCTGGCCGATCAGCAGTTTCTCAGCTGCCCGGCTGATCGATCCGGTTTCGGCCACTGTGACTGCATATTTGATATGCAGCAGGTTCATGTGCAGCAGATTCATATGCTCCTCCTTTCAGAAAGTGTGCCGGCTTTCCGCGCGCAGTTCCACACGGCGAGGGCGGCGGCCATTCCGTCCAGGGCGGGCGGGTCGGCCGTCAGGACCTGCATCCCGGCCAGACGGGCGCGGGCAGCGGTTTTTTCGCCGATGCAGAGGGCTGCCGTCCGTGAAAGATCGAGTCCGGCGGCAAGCCGCAAAAACCCCTCCGCTGCCGCGAGGCTTGGGAAAGCGACGGCGCTCCCCTCCCCCGCCAGGAAATCCGCGAGCGGGAAGGGACAGCGCTCCCGATATAGAAAACGGCAGGGCGCAGCCTCTTCAAACGGCAGCGCGGCCGCGCGGAGGGCGTCCCGCAGGGCAGAGCCCCCTCCCTCCGCACAGACAAGAAGCAGCTTCCCCGGCAGCATGGAGATCCCGCCGCCTTTCAGCAGCAGATCGGCGCGGAGCCCGTATTCGAAAAGCGCCTTTCCCGTCCCCGGACCGCCCGCCGCGATCTTCAGCCCGGCGAGGGCGCGGCAGTCCTTCCCCGCCGCAAGCAGGGCGTCAAAAAAGCCGCGCACGCAGGCCGGACCGTCGAAAAGAAGCCAGGCAAATTCACCCAGCCGCCCGAGAATCTCCCCAAGCGGCGCGGGATTTGCGGGGGGAACGGCCTCCCGCACGGTGAGCTCGGCCGTCTCGGCCCCCAGCGCAGAAAGCTTTTCCGCCAAGGCGGACGGACCTTCCCCGACATGGGGAAGGAGCACCCGCACCCCCTGCAGCGGCCGGGAATCCGCCCAGGCAAGCTCTTCCGAAAGTGCGCAGGCCTTCCCCACCACAATGATGGCGGGCGATTCGATTTCCGCCGCCCGCGCAGCCGCCTCCGCCTCCCGCAGGGTGGACAAAACGCAGCGCTGCCGGGCGGTCGTCCCGCTTTGGAGGACGGCTGCCGGCGTATCGGGGTCCATCCCGGCATCCAGCAGCCCGGCGGCGATCCCGCCCAGGGCGGACAGCCCCATCAGAAAAATAAGGGTGCCCTCCAGCGCGGCGAGGGCGGCGTAATCGACGGGCGCGCCCTCCCCTGCCCGGGTGTGCCCGGTGATGACATGGAAGGACCCGGCTGTCCCGCGGTGGGTGACCGGGATACCGGCGTAGGCCGGGACCGCGACCGCCGAGGTGATCCCCGGCACTATCTCGAAGGGGATGCCGCGGGCCGCCAGCAGGGCCAGCTCCTCCCCGCCCCGCCCGAAGACGAAGGGGTCGCCGCCCTTGAGCCGCACCACCCGCTTTCCCTCCTGCGCCTTGGCAAGCAGGATGCGGTTGATTTCCTCCTGCGGGACGGGATGGCTGCCGGCGCGCTTGCCGACGTCGATAGTCTCCGCCCCCGGCGGAATGCGGGCGAGGACGCCCGGGCCGACCAGGCGGTCGTAAACGACAACCTCCGCGCCGGCGAGGACTTCCTGCCCTTTGACCGTGAGCAGCCCCGGGTCGCCCGGCCCCGCGCCGACCAGCCAGACTTTTCCGGTTTTCTCCTGCATCTCACGCACCTCCGCTTTCTCCTGAAAAAAGTTTGCGAAAACATTCCCGCACCGCGGCGGACGCCCGGGCGGCCAGCCGGTGATCTGTCCCGCTCGCCGTGATCCCGGCGACGAGCGGCCCTTCCCGGGCGATGCCGGGGAAGAAAAAGGTCGATTCCTCCCGGCAGTCGGCGACGCTGACCGGAATGCCGGCGGCGGACGCCTCGCGGGAAACGGCGTGGTTGACTGCCCGGCTGTCCGCCGCGGCGACGGCAATCCGCGCGCCCGCGAGGTCTCCGGGGGCATATTCCCGCAGCAGCAGCCGGATCCGCCCCTGCTCCGCGAGGGCGCGTATCGCCGGGCAGGCGTCCGGCGCGATCACGGTGAGCTCCGCCCCGAAGGGCAGCAGGCTCTCCGCCCGGCGGCAGGCGACGCGTCCCGCGCCGATTATGACAATCCGCTCCCCGTCGAGCGGGATGAAAAGGGGGAAGTACGGTTTCATAGACACATTCTCCTATCCAAGACACAGCGCGGTCTCCCGGGCCGCCGCGGCGATACGGGCCCGGAATCCCGGCAGCTCCGCAAGTCCCTGCGGGACTGCCCGGACCTCATATCCCTCCGAGGCCAGGAGGGAGCGCCAGCTCTCCGGGCCTTCCCCGGCAATATCGCGGGCAGTGTGGCTGCCGGCCGTCAGCAGCAGCGGCAGCAGGGTCACCCGCCGGACCGCGAGCGTCCGCAGCGTGCCGCAGACCGCGTCCAGGTCCGACAGCGCGCCGGCCAGCATCCGCGGCAGTCCAAGCTCGGCGCAAAGGGCATTGACCTCCGCGTAAAAAGCGCCGTCCCCGGCGGCGTGCCCCGCCAGAATCAGAGCCTCGTCCTCCCCGCGCGGGAATTCCCGGTCAAGCAGGCGGCAGAGCGCGGCCCGGTCCTCCTCGTCCGCGAGAAGGGGGCGGCCCAGTTTGAACGCCGTGAACTCCCCGGCAAAGTCCACTGCGGCCGCCGAGACGGCGGCATAGCCCTTTCCGGGGTGGAGCAGGGTCGGCTGGATGGACACCCGGTCATATCCCTCCGCTTGCAGGGCGCTGAGCGCCTCGGGAACGCCCGGAATCCCCTCCCCCGCCTCCCGGGCGCGGCGGAGGAAGGCTGCGCTTGTCCAGGCGGCGCGGATTTCCCAGCCCGGGAGGGCTGCCCGCGCCTCTTCCTCGATTGCGGCGAGGACCGCGCGGGCGGACGGGCAGCCTGCGCCGTAATGGGCGAGGAGCATTGCGTTTCCAGCCATGTGTTCCCTCCTTTTGCCACAATACGGCCCTCTTCACAGGAAGAAGGCCGTATTCTTCTGAACCGAAAGCAGCGTCATTCCGCGGGATGCTCCGGCGCTGTGTCCTCCCGGCGGTTTTTGCCGCAGAAGCCCTGCTGGTACATCTCGATGCACTTGGAGACAACCTTTACGGCATCCTCCGCGCCGCGCACCTCGTCGACCGCCGTTTCCTTGTGTTCCAGGGCCTTGTAGACCTTGAAGAAGTGGGTCATTTCGTCAAAAATATGGGGCGGCAGCTCGCTGATGTCGTGGTAGACGTTGTAGGTGGGGTCGTTGAAGGGGATGGCGATGATCTTTTCATCGTCCCGCCCGTTGTCGATCATCTTGATCATGCCGATGGGGTAGCAGCGGACAAGGGTCAGCGGCTCGAGCTCCTCCGAGCAGAGGACCAGCACGTCGAGCGGGTCGCCGTCGTCGGCATATGTACGCGGGATGAGGCCGTAGTTGGCGGGATAGTGGGTCGAGGTATAGAGGATGCGGTCGAGGATGATAAAGCCGGTCGCCTTGTCCAGCTCGTACTTTTTCTTACTGCCTTTGGTAATTTCGATGACCGCGATGAAATCGTCCGGGTGAATGCGGGAAGGATCCATATCGTGCCAGATGTTGCTCATAGGGATACTCCTTTCAAAATAAGCTGCCACGCCGCCAGCAGGACGGCGAGATACAGAAAATTATAAAGCGAAAATACGGCGAAATACCGTCCCGGCTTCGCGCCCTCTGCGCGGGCGTACAGCCGGAAGGAGATGAGGCTTGCCATCGAGGCGACCAGGGTGCCGAGGCCGCCGATGTTGGTCCCGGCCAGGAGCCCCTGCCAGTTTCCGGTAAATTCCGCGAGCATGAGGGCGGCGGGGACGTTGCTGATCGCCTGGCTCACCAGGGCTGAAACGGCCGCTTCCCGCCCGGCCAGGAGGGAAGAGATCCAGGAACTGACGGCCGGGATGCGGGACAGATTGCCCACCAGGATGAAAAAGAAGACGAAGGTGAGCAGAAGGCTGTAATCGACCCGCCGGAAGATTGGCCGCGCAAAGAGGGCCAGCAGGAGAACCGTCGCTGCAAAGGCGAGCCTCCAGTCGAGCAGCCGCAGGACAGCCAGCAGGCTGAGCAGGAACAGCGCTGCGAAAAATGCCGCCCGCCGCCCCGAAAAGGGCCTTTCCTCCCCTGCCCCGCCGGGCAGCGCAAGCGGCGCGTTTTCCGGCCGCGCAAGCAAAAGCCCGCCGAAGGTGAGCAGAAAGCCCAGCAGGCAGATCGGCCCGGTCACGCGGAAAAATTCCCCCAAGCCCATGCCATAGCGGGAGTAGAGAAAAAGGTTCTGCGGGTTGCCGAACGGAGTCAGGGCGCTGCCGAGGTTGGCGGCGATGGTCTCCGAGACGACGGCGAGGATGAGGGTGCGCTGCCCTTCCCCGGCGAGCAGGGCGATGGTCAGCGGCACAAAGGTCAGAAGGGCGACGTCGTTTGTGATGAACATGGAAAAGAGGAAGCAGGCGCCCGTCAGCAGCAGGCAGAGCTTCCGCACGGTTCCCACTCCGGCCGACAGCTTCCGCACGAGGAGGGCAAAGAGCCCGGCGTCGGTGAGCCCCGCCACCGCGGCCATCAGGCAGAACAGGATGCCGAGGGTCCGCAGGTCGATGTAGGAAAGATATTCCGCAGAAGGCGGGACCAGAAAGGCCGAAGCCGCAGCGAGCAGCCCCGATATGACCAGCACCGGCTCCTTTTTGAGAAAGGACTTGACAGCTTCCAACTTCAGTCTTCCTTTCCCTTGCAGACGTCCACCCAGCCTTCGGCGCGGGAATATTCTTCCAGCTCCGCGCAGCTTAAGGCGATGGCGGAATTGGCGCTGCCGCAGGCCGGGTAGACCGTATCGTAGGCTTTCAGGGATTCGTCCAGATAGACCCGGCACCCGGGCGGGTTGGCGAAGGGGCAGACTCCGCCCGGCGCGTGGCCGGTCATCGTCTCCACATCCGCGGCGGGCAGCATTTTTGCCTTTTTGTGGAAGGTGTGCTTGAACTTCGCGTTGTCGATCTTCCGGTCCCCTGCCGCCAGGATGAGCAGGCATTCCCCCTCCTCCCCGCAAAGGGAGATGGTCTTGGCGATGCGGCCCGGCTCTGTCCCCAGAGCCTGCGCTGCGAGCTCCACAGTGGCGCTGGAGACCGGGAATTCGAGCACGTCCCCTTCCCGGCCCCACTGCCTGAAATACTCTTTTACCTGATTGATTGCCATGAAACGGTTCCCTTCTTTTGCAGATTTTTAGCGGGCGCGCCCCTTGCCCATCGATTTGCGGAAGACGCTCGGGTTGCAGCCGGCGTACTGGCGGAAGCACTGAGCAAAGTGGTAGGAGGAGCTGTAGGAAAGCTGCCGGCCGATCTCCTTGACCGAGAGATTGGTGCCGAGCAGCAGGTCGCAGGCGCGCTGCATCCGCACCCCGCGCAGGTACTCCATCGGCGAGGTGCCGAAATGCGCCTTGAAGATGCGGATGAGGTAGAATTTGGAGACGCCGATGGCCGCCGACAGCTCCTCGAGGGAGGTTTCCCGCTCGATATGGGCGAGGAGGTAATCCTTGGCCCGCTCGACGTGGCGGCGCTGGGCGCCGTAGCAGAGGTTGGCGGCCGTCATCCGGCAGAGGGCGAGCTGAAGGCTTGCGGAGGCCTCGAGCAGGCGCATCAGATCCTGCCCCTCGGCCAGAACCTCCAGCACATGCTCGAGCAGGGAAAGGCTGTCGCGGATATTCTGGCGGAGGATGGCGCCGCTGCCTTCGATCTCCAGCTTTTCCCGCAGGAAATCGACGATTTTGCCGGTAAAACTGATCCAGAGAATCGACCAGGGGCGTTCCGGGCTTGCACCGTAGACCTGCGGAAAGCCGGGAAAGAACAGCGCCGCTTCCCCGCTCCCGACCAGCGTCACCCGCCCGTCGATCTCGGCGAAGCCCTGCCCCTCGGTGCAGAAAACCAGGAGACAGCTGTCGCCGTTCGGCTGTTCGGCATACTGCCCTTCCGCTTTTTCAAAATATCCGGCCAGGCGCACCTCTATATTCTGCAAAAAAGGGCTGTCTCCGTCCGAAGCCGGGGTCACAAGGACCCGGGTATTGCGTTCCATCCGCTCACATCCTCCCACTGCCAATATAAAGTATTATACATCATCCGCCCCAAAACCGCAAGGGATTTGCGGGATTTATTCCGCCATCTGACCGGGCAGGCGCAGCTTCTCCATATAGGGGAAGCCCTTGTCAAACGCCTCGACCTCGTCGGGCGGGAGGTCCTCGTAGACCGGCGGGACATAAAACCGCGCGCCCGGATAGTCAAGCCCCCCGGGAACCAGCGCAAGCCCCATAAAGGCGGGGGAATTCCCGCCGTCCGCCGTCGTGATCCCCCATTCCGAGCAGGGACGGAAGCCGAAACGGGGATAGTAGCCGGGGTCTCCGAAGATAATCACGCCGCGGTGGCCCATTTCCCGCGCGGCCTGCAGGCTGTCTTTGAGCAGCATGCCGCCGATGCCCTGCCGCTGCCAGTCCGGGTCGACGCCGAGCGGGCCGAAGAGGATGACCGGGATCTCCGCCTCCTCCGTTTTCAGGCAGGCTTTGGCGTACATAATGAGCCCGACGATCCGGCCGTCCGCTTCGGCGACGCGGGTCAGGACGGGCAGGTAGTCCGGGTCGTCCCGCAGCTTGTGGACGAGGTAATGCTCGTCACAGCCGGGACGGTAATGATTCCAAAAAGCGCGTTTTGTGACCAGCTCGGAGGCGTAATAATCCTCCGGCCGTTCAGGTCGGATCACAATTCCCATATTTCTTCTCCTTTCATCCGGGATCAGAACCGCACGCCGTTCTCCCCGCCGCCCGGGAAGAGCAGGCTCGCCAGATGCACGCCGCCGGCCCCGCCCTGCAAAAGCCCCTCCAGGCAGTAGTGGCAGTAGCAGACGACCGTTTCCGTCCCGTACTGGCGGCAGTGTTCCTGCATGAGGGACAGCTGTTCTTCTTCAGTGTGGGGATGGAATTTTCCCTCCGCCTGCTCCACATAGTGCCTGGGGGCGAGCTTGCTGTTTTTGGAGGGCTGCTCCCTGAAAAGGGTGCTGCCGCAGAAATCCGCGTGCTCCCGGTTCTTTTCCGTTTCGGCAAAATCAATGTGCATCTTGCGCAGCAGACTGCGGACCGCGTCCTGTTCCTCTTTCCGGTCCCTGGTGCGCCAGCAGTCCTGGAGGGTGGCCCGCATCCCCGCGTAATCGGGATAGGCGAAATCAGGGTCCGCGTCGATGAGCTCCCAGAGGGAGCGGATGTTCTCAACCTTTTTCCATTCCGCAAGGATGTTGATGCAGTTGGGGCAGATGGAAAACACCGTGTCTTCCGGCTGGAAATCGGCGGATTGGGGCAGAGCCTTCCAGGCGTCGCGCACGCCGCCCTCCGGAAGGCGCTCCTCATATTTCCGCACCCGGTATTTGGGGATGCAGCAGCGGACCGTTTCGATGCCGCCCTTCGCGCGGATATACGCCTGGATCCTCATGCTGACCTCCGGGAACCGCGCGGTAAACAGGCAGCTCGCGACATAATAGCAGCGTCCCATCGGGCGCACCTCCTTTACAACTATTCTCTGCGTTCAAAAGCGCACGCTGATTTCTCCGCTGTTCAAAGCGGTCACCGTCCCATCCTCCCGGCGGACCAGAAGGCGGCCTTCCCCGTCGATGTCAAGGGCAACAGCGGGGTATTCCTCCCGCAGCCCGACCACCCGGATCTCCTTCCCGAGGAAAAAGAGGTCCTTCCGGTAACGGGCGAGCAGCCCCTCCCGGTTTTCCGGGAATTTCTCCCCGAAAAAGAGGCGCTCGAAGTGCCTGAGGAGGGCGGCGGCGTAATCGGCGGGGGCGACCTTGACCCCGCTCCCCATCCGGACCGACCCGGCGACGCCCCGAAGTTCTTCCGGGAAATCCCCCTCCTCCTGCAGAAGGTTTGTCCCGATTCCCACCGCGGCGTAGGAGACCCGGCCGCTCTCCCCCTCCACCGCGCACTCGGTGAGGATGCCGCAGATCTTGCGGCCGCCCAGAAAGAGGTCGTTGGTCCACTTGATGCCGGGGCGGACGCCGCTCAGCTCCTCGACCGCGCCGGCTGCCGCGACCGCCGCCAGCAGGGTGACGAGGGTCAGGTCGGCAACGGCAATATCGGGACGGAGAAGGATGGTCAGGTAAACGCCGCTGTCCGGCGGGGATTCAAATTGCCGGGAGAGGCGGCCGCGGCCGCTTGTCTGCCGCCGCGCCAGGACCACCGTCCCGTCCGCCGCGCCCTCCGCCGCGATTTTCTTGACATATTCGTTGGTCGAATCGACCGTCTCGAGGAAGATGAGAGGGCGCCCGAGCCGCCCGGTTTGCAGCCGCCGGGAGACCTCGTACCCCGAATAGACGTCGCCGCCCAGCAGGCGGTAGCCCTTATTGGCGGCTGTCTCAATCCGGTAGCCCTCCTCCGCGAGGGCGGCAATCTGCTTCCAGACCGCCGTCCGGGAGACGCCGAGCGCCGCCGCGAGCTCCCCGCCCGACACAAGGCCGCCCTCCGCCTCCCGCAGCTTTTCCAGAATTTCGTACCGCGTAGCCTGTCCGGTCATAACCGCTCTCCTTCCCAAACGCAGGTCATTTGTCCATCCCGAGATAGTGGAGCACAAACTCCGAGAAGATGGAATTGGACCAGGCAAACCACGGCCGGGTGAACTGGGCGGGGTCGTCGACGAAAACGCCCTCGTGCATGTAGCCGGTGCCGGCGTCGGTCCGCTCGAGCATGGCGAGCAGCTCCTCCTTCTCCTTCCAGTCCTGAGAAGTCAGGCCCTGCATCGAAAGGGCGATGTGCCAGACGTAGCGGGGCGGCGTGTGGGGGCTGCCGACCCCCTTCATGGCGGTCCCCTCGTAGTAGAAGGGGTTTTCCCGGCTCAAAACAAAGCGGCGGGTATTCTGGTAGATCTCATCGTCCGGCTTACACCAGCCGAGGTACGGGATGGAGAGGAGGCTCGGGACGTTTGCGTCGTCCATCAGGGTGTAGTGGCCCATCCCGTCGGTCTCGTAGGCGTAGATCTTACCGAATTTCTCGTGCTCATAGATGCCGTACTGCCGGATGCCCACATCGATCTGGGCCTTGAGGGCGAGGGCGCGCCTGGCAAACGCCGCGTCCCCGTAGATGCTCCCGAAAATTTCCGCAAGGTAAGAAAGAACGACCGACGCGAACATGTTGGAGGGGATGAGGTAGCCGTAGACGCAGGCGTCGTCGCTGGGGCGGAAGCCCGACCAGGTCATCCCGGTGTAGGCGACCGGCGCGCCCTTGCCTTCATGGGAGAGGGTGTCGGTGGGCGGGCAGTTTTTGCGGATGAAGTAGTAGGGGGATTTTTCGCAGTGCTCCTGCTCAACCGTCCAGAGGTCGAGGACCATCTGAGCGGATTTGCGGAAGGATTCGGTGAAGCAGCCGGTGCGGCCGGTCGCCTTCCAGAAGAGCCACGCGAGCTGGAAGGGATAGCAGAGGGAGTCGATCTCGTACTTGCGCTCCCAGATCCAGGGGCCCTGGGCGGGCTCGTCCCGCTCCCAGCATTTGCCGTTCGGCTCCTCGTTGTAAGCGTTGGCGTAGGGGTCGAGCTGGATACAGAACATCTGCCGGGCGATCAGGGCTTCGATGAGCTCGGCGACCGGCTCGGAACGCCTGGCCGCGCCGATGTAGTGGCGCACCTGGGCCGAGGAATCCCGCAGCCACATGGCGGGGATGTCGCCGGTAAAGACGAAGGCGGAGCCGTCCTCCAGGTATTTGGTCGTGGTGGCCATCGTGTTGGGGTAGCAGTTTTTGAAAAGCTCGGCCAGCTTGGGGCGGCCGGCGAGTTTTCCGCAGACCTCCTCGATGACGGGATTCAATTCGCTGAGGGGAACAGATTTCGGCATGGAATCATCCTCCTGAAAACAGATTATACCTTTATTGTAAAACATTTTCCGGCAAAAAGCAAGACACCGGCACAAGGAAACAAACTCCCCCGCCCGGAGAACCGGACGGGGGAGTTTTTCGATGCAGAACAGACTGTTCGGGCCGTTATTTCAGGCTTTCGCCGAAACGGAAGCCGAGCTCCTCGGCTTTCTCAAGATCCTCCGCGCTGGGGACAAAGACGACCCGGAAGGGCTCCTCGAAGAGGCTCATCTTGAGGCCCTCAAGGCGCGCCTTGAGGTTGGCGGCAGCCTCGCCGCTCCAGCCGTAGGAGCCGAAGAGGACAACGGGGCGCTTGGCCGAGTTGATGGCGTCCACATGGCTTAAGAGGTTCCAGACCGGCTGAACGGCGTCGCGGTTCAGGGTCGGCGAGCCGATCGCAAAGGCGTCGCAGCCGTTCAGGCGGGCGGCCAGCTCGGGCATGGGGTGCTTGATGATGTCAAAGGTGTCGACCTTGGCGTCGGGCAGGGCGCGGCGGATGCCTGCGGCGATCTTCTTGGCAAGCTGGCGGGTGTTGCCGTAGGCGCTGCAGTAGAAGACGGGGACGTCCTTGGGGCCTGCGGCCTTAGGGGCGGACCATTCGGCGTACTTGCCCATCGCGTAGTCGAGGAGGTTGCCCTTGGTGAGGACGGGGCCGTGGCTGGTGCAGGCGTATTCGATGTCCAGCGCCTTCAGCCGCTCGAGGCCCTTGCGGACATAGGCCGGGAAGGGCCCGAAGATGGCGTCATAGTAGCCCTTGAAAGCGGTCTCGTACGCTTCGGGGTAGGTGACGTTGTAGTCGAAGGTAAAGGGCTCGCAGTAGTGGGAGCCGAGGAAGTCGCAGGAGAAGACCGTCTTGTCCTCCGGGACCCAGGTGAACATGGAGTCCGGCCAGTGGAGGAAGGGGGCGATCATAAACTGCAGGGTTTTGCCGCCCAGATCGATGCTGTCGCCCTCCTTGACCACCCGGAGCTTCAGGTCGGTGCGGTTGGTGATGCCTTTGATATAAATCGAACCGGCCTGGGAGGCGATGATCTCCATATTCGGGTTTGCTTCCAGCAGCTTGGCGACGCCGCCCGCGTGGTCGGGCTCGGTGTGGTTCAAGATGAGGTAATCGATCTCGGAGGGGTCGCAGACCTTCTTGATATTCTCGAGATACCGGTCAAAGTAGCTCAGATGGGTGCACTCGATGAGGGCGGTCTTTTCGCTGCCCTTCACGAGGTAGGAGTTGTAGGTGGTGCCGTAATCGGTGGTCATGACGATGTCAAAGACCCGGAGGTTGGGGTTGAGGATGCCGACCGACCAGATGCCGTCGGTAATTTTTTCAGCTGCCATAAATTTTGTGCTCCTTTTCGCTTCAAATCATAAAAACGGGCGGGCAATCCAACCGAACGCCCGCCCTTTGTCTTGCTTACTGGACCTCGAACATGTCCTTGCCGACGCCGCACATCGGGCAGACAAAGTCCTCCGGAAGATCCTCGAACTTTGTGCCGGGCTCGATGCCCTCGTCCGGCAGGCCGGCTTCCTCATCGTACTCCCAGCCGCAGATGCTGCAAATATATTTCATCACAATCGCTCCTTTCATCGGTTTCTGCTATCAATATAACACAATTGCCGTGCGATGTCAACCAAAATATTCCGGAATTTTAAAATTATTCAAACCTTTCTCCTGGCAGCAAAGCTCCCGCAGCGTCTTCCCCTGCTGCCAATCTGGCAAAATTAACATGCCCGGCAAGCCGCGGAATATACCCTATTTGAGCAGGGGCGCAAGGTACTGCCCGGTATAACTCTGCGGCATGGCCGCGAGCTGCTCGGGGGTGCCGGTCCCGACGATGGTGCCGCCGCGGTCGCCGCCTTCGGGACCGAGGTCGATGATCCAGTCGGCGGTTTTGAGCACATCCAGATTGTGCTCGATGACGACAACGGTGTTGCCCGCGTCGACCAGCCGCTGGAGGACGTCGATGAGCTTCTGGACGTCGTAGCTGTGGAGGCCGGTGGTCGGCTCGTCGAGAATATAGATGGTCTTGCCGGTGCTGCGGCGGGAAAGCTCGGTGGCGAGCTTGACACGCTGCGCCTCGCCGCCCGAGAGGGTGGTGGCGGGCTGCCCGAGCTTGATATAGCCGAGCCCCACCTCGTAAATCGTCTCGATCTTCCGCTTGATGCGGGGGATGCTGTCAAAGAACTCGAGCGCCTCCTCGACGGTCATGTCGAGGACGTCGTAGATGCTCTTGCCCTTATACTTGACCTCCAGCGTCTCCCGGTTGTAGCGCTTGCCCTTGCAGACCTCGCAGGGGACGAAAATATCGGGGAGGAAGTGCATCTCGATCTTCAGAATCCCGTCGCCCTCGCAGGCCTCGCAGCGCCCGCCCTTGACGTTGAAGGAGAAGCGGCTGCTCGAGTAGCCGCGCATCTTGGCGTCGGCGGTCTGGGCGAAGAGCTCCCGGATGTCGGTGAAGACGCCGGTATAGGTGGCGGGATTGGAGCGCGGGGTGCGGCCGATGGGCGACTGGTCGATGTCAATGACCTTGTCCAAAAACTCTAACCCGTCGATGCCGCCCGATTTGCCGGGCTTTAGGCGGGAGCCGTTTAAGGTTGCGGAGAGGGTCTTGAAGAGCACCTCGTTTACCAAACTCGACTTGCCGGAGCCGGAGACGCCGGAGACGCAGGTGAGGGTGCCGAGCGGGATCTTCACCGTGACGCCTTTCAGGTTATTTTCCCGCGCCTTTTTGATGGTGAGGAAATTGCCGTTTCCGGGGCGGCGCGCCGCCGGGACGGGGATCTTCCGCTTGCCGGAGAGGTACTGCCCGGTAATGGAATTCTCGCAGGCCATCACTTCATCCGGCGTGCCGGCGCAGACGATCTCGCCGCCGTGGACGCCCGCCCCCGGGCCGACGTCGACGATGAAATCGGCCGCCCGCATGGTGTCCTCGTCGTGCTCGACGACAATCAGGGTGTTGCCGATATCCCGCAGCCGCTTCAGGGTGGCGAGCAGCTTGTCGTTGTCCCGCTGGTGAAGGCCGATGGACGGCTCGTCGAGGATATAGAGCACCCCGACCAGCGAGGAGCCGATCTGGGTGGCCAGCCGGATGCGCTGGCTCTCGCCGCCCGAAAGGGTGGCAGAGGCGCGGGAGAGGGTCAGGTATTCGAGGCCGACGCTGTTCAAAAAGCCGAGCCGCGCCTTGATCTCCTTGAGGATCTGGGAGGCGATCATGGCGTCCCGCTCCGAGAGGGAGAGGTTCTCTACAAAGGCGAGGGCGTCGGTGACCGACATCTTGCAGAAATCGCTGATGTTGAGCCCCCCGACGGTCACGGCGAGGTACTCCTTTTTGAGCCGCTCCCCCTTGCAGTCCGGGCAGGGGACGGCGCTCATGACCTGGGTGATCTCGTCCCGGATATAGCTCGACTGGGTCTCCCGGAACCGCCGCTCGAGGTTGTTGACAATCCCCTCGAACTCGGTGTCATAGCTGCCGGTGCCGTACTCGTTTTTGCGGATCATGTGGATCCGCTCCCCCTTGGTGCCGTAGAGGAGGACGTCCTTCTGCTTGGCGGTCAGGTCCTTGAAGGGAGTGTCGAGGGAGAAATCGTAGTGCCGGGCCAGCGCCTCGTAGTACATCTGGGCGATGGTGCCGCTCTCCCCGATATACCAGCCGCTCGCCTTGACCGCGCCGCCGCGGATGGAGAGCTCCTGGTTCGGGACGACGAGGTCCGGGTCGACCTTCATGAAGGTCCCGAGGCCGGTGCAGGTCGGGCAGGCGCCCATCGGGTTATTGAAGGAGAACATCCGCGGCTCGAGCGCCTCGATGGAGATGCCGTGCTCCGGGCAGGCGTAATTCTGGGAGAAAAGGACCTCCTCCACCCCCACCACGTCGGCGATCACGAGCCCCCCGGACAGCCGCAGCGCCGTCTCGACCGAGTCGGTCAGCCGGGAGCGGATGCCGTCATTGATGGAAAGCCGGTCGACGACAATCTCGATGCTGTGCTTTTTGTTCTTCTCAAGCTTGATCTCCTCCGACAGGTCGTAAAGGATGCCGTCGGCGCGGACCCGGACAAAACCGGATTTGCGGGCGTTCTCGAACTCCTTGACGTGCTCGCCCTTGCGGCCCCGGACGACGGGCGCCAGGAGCTGGATGCGGGTCTTTTCAGGGTAGGAGCAGAGCTTGTCAATGATCTGGTCGACCGTCTGCTGCTTGATTTCCCGGCCGCAGACCGGGCAGTGCGGCACCCCGATGCGGGCGTAGAGGAGGCGGAGGTAGTCGTAGATTTCGGTCACTGTCCCCACAGTAGAGCGGGGGTTTTTGGAGGTGGTCTTCTGGTCGATGGAGATCGCGGGGGAAAGCCCCTCGATATAGTCGACGTCCGGTTTCTCCATCTGCCCCAGAAACTGGCGGGCGTAGGAGGAAAGGCTCTCGACATACCGCCGCTGCCCGTCCGCGTAGATAGTATCGAAGGCCAGCGACGACTTGCCCGATCCGGAAAGGCCGGTGAAAACGACCAGCTTATCCCGCGGGATGGTGACGCTCACGTTTTTTAAGTTGTGCTCTCTCGCCCCTTGGATGACGAGCTTGTCCATTGCCATAGGTTTTAAGTTCCTTTCTGACGCATTGCGCGTATAGTCAAATCATATCAAAGAGGCGGCTTACCGCTTCCCTGTCCGGAGGAAGATAGTAAGCGCCTCCGCCGTCTCAAATTCGTCGTAGTCGCCCCAGATTCCCTGCCGGTGGTAAACAACGCCCCGTTTCTCGTTTGCCTCCAGGCAGTCGAGCAGGGCCTCCACCCCATAAAGCCTTGCGAACCGGGTGAAGCCGTAGGGCTTCCCCTTGGCGAGCAGCCCCTTCCGGCAGTCTTCGGGGCATTCCCAGCAGCCCGCCAGCCCCTTTTCGATGGAACAGCGGCGGTTTTCGCAGCTTTCCCTGTCCGCGCATTGCGCACATCCGGCGCAGCTTTCGTTTTCTGAACAGAGGCAGCAGGCCAGCCCGCACCGGGCGATCCCACGCTCACGCTTCATCAAAATTCCCCCTGTTCCAGGTCCAGCCGGTACACATATTCCGGGTAGACAATCTCCGTCCCCCGCTTGCGGAAGGATCCCTCCTTTTCCACAGAAAACCCGAGCTTGCGCAGAACGGCGTTGGATCCGGCGTTTTCCTTGGCCACCGAAGCCGTAAAGGTGCGGATACCCCGGCGGCAGCCCTCCCGGATGAGGGCTGTGAGCATTTCGGTGGCAAAGCCCTGCCGCCAGTACTTTTTGTGGACGCAGTAGCCCAGGTCCCAGGTCTTCCCGTCCCCGCCCGGGACCAGCGAGCATGTGGCGATCCGCTCCCTGGTCGCCTTCAGCTCCGCCACAAAGGGATACCAGCCCTCCTGTTCCTCGATGCCTTCGGCGAAATGCAGCTCCGCCTCGTCCGCCCTGTCCCGGGGCGGGTCGGAGAGGTATTTCCCCATCTCTTCATCGAGCCAGATGCCCAGGCAGAACTCCCCGTCCTCTTCCCGGGTGCTGCGGATGAGCAGCCGCTCGGTTTCGATGCTGTCTGTCGTCATACATTCTCCCCCTCAATCTGCCGCGCAGATTTCCCGCAGAATCGCCTGATAGAAGGCCTCTGCGATCTCCTGCCGCTCCTTTGCCATCTCCGCCGCAGCGGGGGTGTAAAAGCGGCTGTACAGCCCGCGCAGCTTCTGCCGGTATTCTTTGAGGAAGGATGCCGGCTCGCCCGGGCCGCCGGGCAGGGGCTTGCCGTCCCCCCCGACGCGGTAGAGCGGCTCCCCCATCTTCCCCTGATAGAACAGGGTGCGGGCGATGCCGACCGCCCCGCAGACGTCCAGCTTGTCGGCGTCATATAAAATCTTCGCCTCGATGGAGACAGGCGCCCGGCCGGAGCGGAAGCGGTGGGTCAAAATGCAGGCGGACACATGCGCCGCGCGGCGCTCCTCCCAGCCCTGCTCGAGCAGGAACCGGTAAGCCATCTCCGCGCCGGCCTCGGCGTGGCTGACCGCAGGGTCGGCGTACTCCCGTTCCCGCCCGATGTCGTGGAGGAGGCAGGCGGCTGTCAGGATATCCCGGTCCGCCTCCGGCTCCGTCTGTGCAATTTTCAGCGCGGCCCGCAGCACCCGGCAGACGTGCTCCCGGTCGTGGGCGGCGTCCCCCTCCTTCATGCAGTCCTGCATGAATTCCTCAATTTTCCGGTACTCCTGCTCCTTCATTTCCGTCCTCCCCATTCCATGCCGCCGCGAATTCCCGCAGGCTCTGGAAGCGTTGCTCCCGCTTTTCCGAAACCGCCCGCAGCGCCGCGGCATATTTTTGTGCATCCAGCATCCATTTTTCCCGGGAGCGGTCGAGTTCCCCGCCGAAGAGGGCGAAGGCGGTCGCACCCATCAAAAAGACGGTCGTGATCTCGTCGATTTCCGCCCCCAGGGTGAATTCCTCCGGGGACATGAACCGGGACGAGCCCCACATCCGCCCCATCCTGTTAAGCAGGGGGCGTTTCTGGTAAAAGTCGATGTCGCAGAGGACAGTCTTTTCCGCCTCAAAGTCGTAGAGGATGCTGCCGTCGTAGAAATCCACCGGCAGATACCCCCGGCGGATGACCGACTGGTGGAAATCCAGCACATCCCGGAAGACCCGCTCCCGCTTTTCTATGGGCAGGGTGAAAAACCGCGCCCGGCTCTCCGGGTACTGCTTGCCCATGCAGACGGCGTCGGTCCAGCGGAATACAAGCAGCAAACCGCCGCCGGTTTCCTCCGTTTCCAAAAGCTCAATGAGGTTCGGGTGAGCTAAATCCCGGTAAACTCCGGCGGCATGCCGCAGCCGCTCCACCGCGTCCTCCCGTTTGCCGCTGTAGCGGGCGGTGGGCGCGCCGGCAAATTTTAAGAAGAAGCGCTCCCCGCCCCGCTCGGTCCCGAAGCAGATGTTGCCGGAATCCTGGTCGTCAAAGACCCGGAACACCCTTCCCCACCGGGACACGAACCCGAAGTCGAAAGGCTCCCTCATCCGGAAGGAGACGCCGTCCAAAACCTGTTCCGTCACCGGCTCCTCCACCATCTCCCGGTAATCTTCCGCCCGGAAGGGGACCGCCTCCAGCGGCTCCACCGGCGCATAAGAGACCCACTGGCACTCGTCCAGCCGGGTGAAGGTCTCCGCGGGCAGCTTGTAGATCCAGCCGTCCCGCTCCCAGGCCACCCGCCCGGCAGACATCCGGACGCGGTGGGTCACATTGTCAATCCACAGGGACAATTTCCCCGCTTCATCCGGCAGATAATGGAGGGCAAAGGGCTTGCAGGCTTCCGGCGTTTCATAGGCGTAAACCGCCGTCTCGCCGCCGTTTTCCTCCGGCAGGCCGTCGGCGGGCTGCGGCTCCAGCCGGGAGAGCCGCCTTGTGCTGCCGTGGTAGAGGAAGCGGGGCTTTTCCCCCTCGAACAGCTCCCGGTAATGCCCCAGAATCTTCGGCTGAATGGCGGGCCAGCTCCATTCCCCGGGGATCTCGTCCGCCGGGCGGACCTCCTCCATCTCGCTTTGCGGGATTTGCCCCCGCCGGGCGATCTCCGCCAGAAACACCACCCCGGAGGCCTCCCCCTTATCATCCCCGGCTTTGTAGTCAAATATGGGCCGGATGGCAGATTGCTCCGCGCCGGTCTCCTCAAAAAGCTCCCGCCGGGCGGCCTGTTCCGGCATCTCCCCCGGCTCGATGTGGCCGCCGGGGATTTCCCAGGTCGTTTTCCCCTTCTGACGGCACCAGAGGAACTTCCCGCCTTCTCTGGCCAGAATCACGGCATATTTGTAGTTCCCCATGCTGTTGACGGGGGCGAAGGTGCAAAACGGCATGCTCTCTCCTCCTTTTGTCAGTCCGTCCCGCCGAAGCAGAACGGGTCGGGGATGTCCGGCCAGATTCTCCCGGCCATCCGCCAAAGGGCCTTCGCGTGGATACGGTCGTGCCAGAGAAAGCGCCGCAGCGCCTTTTTCAGGCTCCAAAGCTCCCCGAAACTGCCCGCTGTCACCCTGTTTTGCAGAAAATCCGGCAGGCTCTCGGCCATTTGCAGGGCCAATGCCCGGTTTTCCAAAATATCCGGCAGATTCTCAAACGCCGCGCCCAGCTCTCCGATGTAATAGTTGGACACCCCGTTGGTGTGCCGGTACATCTCCTCCGCCGTCCGGGGGATTTCCCCGTAGAAGGTTTTCCGTTCCGGGAGGCCGGTGCGGTGTTTGTCCGGGACGGCGTCGTAGAGCCGCTGGAAATCCCCGGCGGAACGGAGGACCAGGGCTTTCAGTCCCGCGTATTCCTCCCAAGTCATGGGGTTTTGCTCCGAATCCAGGAGGAGGTCGCTGTCCGCGTCCCGGATGTCCAGGCTGCTTTCCCTCTTCCGCGCCACCCGGACGGAAAAATCCTGCTCCGGCGCAGAGCCGTCCCGCCACCGCAGGAAGCGGCGAACCTCCGCCGGGAGCTTTCCCTCCGCCTCCTCCGGCGTCGCGCCCCGGGAACAGGCCCCGGGGACGTTCTCCGCCCAAAGCAGGGAGCCGTCCTGGTTATACTCCAATACCGCCCGGATTTCCATGAAAATTCCTCCTGTTACGCTCCCGCGCGGGGATGGTAGGCGATTCCGTCCATCTGGCACAAACAGTTTTCCCCGATAAAGTCCGTCACCACCGTCATCCGGGCCGGCACGCCATGCGGGAAATATTCCCGGAACACGTCGGCGCCCTTCCGGAAGTCCGCGGTATTCTTGATGTAGAAATTCACCTGCACCAGATCATCCAGGGACGCGCCCACCGATTCCAGCGTGCGGCGCATGCTTTCAAAGGTTGCCCGCACCTGGTGGGCAATGTCCTGCTGATCCAGCCCGCCGCCATGATGGGCCAGATAAATCGTATCTCCCGCCACCACACAGGATGCGGTCGTGTCGTCCCCGCAGTGGGTCGGCATCCGAATAACCATGTGAACAACTTCCTTTTCTCATTTTCTCATTGCCTGTTCCAGCACCTTCCGGTTCCGCCAGACCCAGTACAGGCTCCGGGTCCGCCAGGCAAAGCCCCAGAGCGGGCCTTCGCTTGCAAAGGTCAGCCCCGGGTCGATGGCCTCGTGGGCGGTCTCGCAGATGATGGTTTCGAGAATCTGCCCGGTTAAGCCAAGCCGCCCTTCCCGCGGCAGGCCGTATCCCTCGCAGATGAGCCGCACCTGTTCCGCCCGCTTTTCCGGGGAGGGCAGGTCGTAAATGGCCGCAAGGTCGTCGTCCACCAGCTGCGGGAAGAGCCAGCAGACCCGGGACAGCTCGACGAGCGGGTCGATGGGGCCGGCGTACTCCCAGTCGATGAGCGCCTTGGGCATCCCCTTTTCGGTCACCATGTTCCAGGGGGCGATGTCCCCGTGGCTGATCACGGGCGGCTGTTTCCCGATTTCCCGCAGGCACCAGGGCTTCCACCGGTCCTGCGGCGCGGCGGGAAATTCCGCCCCCGCCCGGTGCAGCGCGGCGGTCATCTGTCCCACCGCGAAGAGGGCCTCGTCCGTCCATTTGTAGGGGTGGACAAATTCCCCCTCGATATATTCGAGCGTTTCCGCCCCGTCTGCGATGCCGATGGGATGGGGCACCCGCAGCCCCTTTCCCTCCAGAAAGGAAAGGAAGCGGTGGACGCTTCCCGACCACTCCCCCGCCGGACGGGTGGTGGTTTTCCCCACCCGATAGACGCGGTTCTGGGCGGAAAGCTCTGTTCTTTCTTCCATAAAATCCCTCCCCGGCGCTCAGCGGCGTTTTTTCGGTTTTGCCTTGCCGTCCAGCTCGTCCTGCAGCTTCTTGATCTTATCCCGCAGAAAGGCGGCCTGCTCGAATTCGAGGAGCTTGGCGGCCTCCTTCATCTCGGCGGTGTAGGCCTTGATGAGCTTCTGCTTCTCCATATCGGAGAGGCGCTTGCCCTTTTTGTCGATGGTGTCCTTGGCCGAAATCTCGATGATCTCGGCCACCGATTTGACGATGGTCTTGGGGACGATGCCGTGTTCGGTATTGTAGGCCATCTGGATTTCGCGGCGGCGGTTGGTCTCCCGGATAGCCCGCTCCATCGAGTCGGTGACGCTGTCGGCGTACATGATGACCTGGCCGCCGGCGTTTCGGGCGGCGCGGCCGATGGTCTGGATGAGGGAGGTCTCGGAGCGGAGGAAGCCCTCCTTGTCCGCGTCGAGGATGGCGACGAGGCTCACCTCGGGGATGTCGAGCCCCTCTCTGAGGAGGTTGATGCCGACCAGCACGTCGAAGACGCCCAGCCGCAGGTCGCGGATGATCTCCATCCGCTCCATCGTGTCGATGTCGTGGTGCATGTACCGCACCTTGACCCCGAACCCCTTGAGATAGTCGGTCAGATCCTCGGCCATCTTTTTGGTGAGGGTGGTGACGAGGGTGCGCTCGCCGCGGGCGACCCGCTCGTTGATCTCGCTCAAGAGGTCCTCGATCTGCCCCTCGACCGGCTTGACAATCACTTCCGGGTCGACCAGGCCGGTGGGACGGATAACCTGCTCAGCCACCTGGGTGCTCTGCTCCCGCTCAAATTCGGCGGGGGTCGCCGAGACATAGACGACCTGATGGATTTTCCCCTGGAATTCCTCAAAATTGAGGGGGCGGTTGTCAAAAGCCGAGGGCAGGCGGAAGCCGTAGTCGATCAGGGTCTGCTTGCGGGCGCGGTCGCCGAAGTACATCCCCCGCACCTGCGGCACGGTGACGTGGGACTCGTCGATGAACATCAGAAAATCCTTCGGGAAATGGTCGAGCAGGGTGTAGGGCGTGCTGCCCGGCGCGCGGCCGGCCAGGATGCGGGAATAGTTCTCGATTCCCTTGCAGAAGCCGATTTCTTCAAGCATCTCCATATCGTACCGGGTGCGCTGCTGGATCCGCTGCGCCTCAAGGAGCATCTGGTTGTCCTGGAAATACTTGACCCGCTCCTCAAGCTCCCGCTCGATCTCCTCGATGGCGGACTTCATCTTGTCGGGAGGGGTGATGAAATGGGAGGCCGGATAGATCATCGCGTGGGAGATAACAGCCTTGACCTCCCCGGTCAGGGGGTTGATTTCCGAAATGCGGTCGACCTCGTCCCCGAAAAACTCGACGCGGATGGCCGTGTCGCCGCTCCCCGCCGGGAAAATCTCGACGACGTCGCCCCGCACCCGGAACTTGCCGCGCACAAAATTGATGTCATTGCGGTCATACTGGCGGTCAACGAGGCGGTGGAGCAGCTGGTCCCGCTCGAGCTGCATTCCCGGCCGCAGCGAGATGACCATGCTGCGGTAATCCTCCGGTGCGCCCAGCGAGTAGATGCAGCTGACGCTCGCGACGATGATGACGTCGTTGCGCTCGCCGAGGGCGCAGGTGGCCGAGTGGCGGAGCTTGTCGATCTCGTCGTTGATGGCCGAATCCTTTTCAATATAGGTATCGGTGCCGGGGATATACGCTTCCGGCTGATAGTAATCGTAGTAGGAGACAAAATACTCCACTGCGTTTTCCGGGAAAAATTCCCGGAATTCGGAGCAGAGCTGGGCGGCGAGGGTCTTGTTGTGGGCGAGGACAAGGGTGGGCTTGTTGACCCGCGCGATGACGTTCGCCATCGTGAATGTCTTGCCCGAACCGGTCACGCCCAGGAGGGTCTGCGCCCGGTCCCCGCGGAGGACGCCCTCGGTCAGTTTGTCGATCGCCTGCGGCTGATCGCCTGTGGGGCGGTAAGAGGACACCAGCTTGAATTTCGCGTCATTTGGCATGGATGCGCACCTCGTTTTCTTATCATCATTGCCGTAGGCAGGAGCTGTAATCATTCTAGCATACTTTCCCTGCTTTTTCAAGCAAAAGGCGAACAAAATTAGCAGTTTGTTCGCCAATGGATATGTCGTATCCGCGCAAAAAACGGGCCCGCAGGCCCGTTTTGGCGATCCCGGCCCTCAGGAGAGGGTTGTCCCCGGGTAATAGTGGCTGAGGATCTGGGCGTAGGTCCAGCCCTCGTTCGCGGCGTAGGCATTGGCGCCGGTCTGGCTCATCCCGACCCCGTGCCCGTAGCCGTTGGTGGTAAAAATAACCTGATCCCCGCTCACCTCGATGGTAAAGGCGTGGCTGCGGATGCCGTAGGCGAGGACCGTCTCCCGCATCTGCCGCCCGGTCAGGGTGCAGCTGCTGCCGTCCGCCGCCGTGAGAGCGACTGTGGAGACATAGCCGCTGTCGTTTGTCGCCAGGCGGATATTCCATGCGGCCGGGTCGTCCGAAAGGGTCGTATTGAGGTAGCTCTCCAGCTTGCCCTTCAAGGTGGAAGCCTGCATGACGACCTGCTGGTCCTTGTAGGCGGAGGAGGGGTCGTACTTGCTGCTCACCCGGACGAGGTAGGGATAGCTGCCCCCCCAGACCTCTGAGGACGGGTTGGTGTAGCCGGACGAGCTGGCGTGATAGGGGGTGAAGGCGACCGACCCGCCGTAGGTGAGCTTCTGCCCCAGCACCGCCGAAACGGCGCTCCGGGTCTTCTGGGTCGGAGTGCGGCCGGGCAGCGACGGGGTGCGGCCGGCTGCGTTTTCATACTTGATGTAGGAGTAAGCCGCGACCGCCTGCGCCTTGAGCGCCTCGGTCTGATAGCTGCCGCCCATCTCCGCCTCGACGATCTGGCAGAGGATGTCGTAGGCGTCCCCCTCTGTCACCGCGCCGTTTAAGGAGACCCGCAGCGTGTCCCCCGAAGAGGGGGCGGAAGAGGAGGGCTCGCTGGAGGAAGCGGGGCTGCTGGAGGAAGCCTGGGACGAAGAAGACGGCTGGCTCGACGGATCCGGCAGCGATACCGCGGGCGGCGGCCCGGAGGGCGCGGAGGAGGAAGCCGAAGAGGAGGACGGCGTGCTGGAAGGCTGTGGGCTGGACGGTTCTTCGGTCGAATAGGAACCGTCGGCAGGAGGAGGGCCGCTGGGGGCGGAAGAAGCCGGGGTCGAAGACTGCTGTGAGGACGGTTCCTGCGCCGGAGGTTCCCCCGAAGCGGACTCCCCGGAGGAGGGGGCCGGCGATTGGCTGCTCTCGGGAGCGGAGGACGGCTCTCCCGCGGAGCTTTCTTCTGCGGCAGATTCATCCGCGGAAGATTCCTCTGAGACCGCCTCCGCCGGGGAGGAAGTGCCCGGCTCGGCCGGCAGCCGGTCATCCGGGCCGATGGGGGCGCCGCCGGTCCCGAATTCCGGCTCGGAAGCTTCCAGGGCCAGCACCTCAATCTCGTTGGTCGGGGCGACAAAGCCGGTCATCAGAACCGCAGAGGCGACCAGCGCCGCCAGCAGGACGATGGCTGTGATCACCAGCAAGTAGGTTTTGCGCATCATGATTCCGACCTTCCTGTCATTCCTGGCTGCCGAGGTCTGGCGCCTCTGCCGGAGAATCCCCGCCGCTCGGGGTGGAGCCGGGGTCGGTGGGAGCGGGCTCGGAGGATTCGGCGGGAGCCGAAGATTCCGCGGAGGAAGCAGGATCGGACGGCCCGACCGGCTCATCGGTGCCGGAAGAAGGCGCTGAGGGTACAGAGCTCTCCCCGGACGGGCCTTCGATCGGGGAGGACGGGCCTTCGGGGTCGATCACGACCGCTCCGCTGGGGCCGTCCATAGGCCCTTCCCCACTGGGAGAAGAGGAGACGGGCGGCTCAACGCTGTCTTCCGAGGATTCAGCAGGCTCGGAAGGTTCCTGCACGGGCTGAGAAGAGGGCTCCTGCACCGGCTGTGTGGAGGACGCGGGCGGGCGGACGGTCTCGCTGCTCACGCGGGGCAGATCGGAGAATTCCTCCCAGTCGCCGAAAGCGCCGCTTTCATCCGAGAACAGATCGTCGAGAGGATCGGAGCCGTCCTCGGCCGAGGACAGGGAATCCGCCGGGACGCTGCTTTCCTGATTGCCGGCAACATGGGCGCGGGAAGAATTTTCCACCCGCTCAAAGGACATGCCGGTCATGCAGAAAAGCCCCCAGAGCAGCAGGACCAGGACGATGATCTGCAGCCAGATTTCGCGGGTAAAGCGTTCAAAAAAAGAATGGAAATTCATGGGTGACAGCATCCTTTCTCAGGTCAATAGATGACCGGCGTGACCCGGTCGGTATTTTCGGCTGCGCCGGAGACGTCGACCTCAACGCTCTCCCCCGGCCGCACCTTGCGGGCAACGAGACAGATTTTGCGGTTATAGCGGTCGTTGGCGCAGGTCTGGATGGTGAGCAGCGGGTCGTCGAGGGTGACGTCGACCGTCGTCGTAAAATAGCTGCGGGAGGTGACCTCGTCGAGGTACCACTGGATCCGCTCCGGGTTATCGGTGCGGACGTAGTTTACGTAATCGAAGACCTCCCCGATCTCCCGGTCGGTGATGGCGTCAAAGCAGGCGATCACCTTCCACTGGCTCTCCTCATAGACGGTGTCAAAGGTGATGACCGGGTTTTCCTTATAGAATTCCACATCCATATATTCCAGCAGACTGTGGAACATCAGCCCGGACTCCCAGTTGTGTCCGTAAATGAGGGTGTTGTTGTCGAGCTCCCGCACGTTGTTGCGGAAGTCCATGAAGGGAACGCCGTTCGGGTCGTACTCCCCCTCAAAATTGTGGTTGAGGTAATAGTCGTTGTCGTCGTGCTGGAGGACGGGAAGATTGATGTTGGTGTTCGGGATGGAAAGCCATCCGACGATCTCGCTGTTGACCTCATAGGCGGCCGCGAATTTCTCAAGGTACCCCTCCGGCAGGCTGCTCACCTGCTCCTCGGTCGGCTCCTGCTCCATCGTCTCGACCGCCCGCTCAAGGACGAGGGTGCTCTCGTGGGTCTGGATCATATCGCCCGAAAGCTGGCCCACCGCCCAGGCGCCCGCGGCAATGGCCGCGATGAGCAGAACCTTGACGATGACGTCGCTCGCCGTATCCCCCCGCCAGGGGAGGAAAAACTGGAGCAGCCGCAGAGGAAAGGGGGTGCGGTAGCAGGCCTTCCAGCGCTTGGCCGGCTGGAAGGCTGCGAGGACGCGCGGCTCCCCCGCAAAATAACCGTTGATAAGGCTTAAAATCACCGCGGAAGCGTCCTCCCGCAGCGCCTGCGGATCTTCGCCCTGCACGGGGCGGATCTCGCTGACGGCAATGCGGCAGCCGCGCTTATCCTGGACGGCGACGGCGGTCCAGATCGGTCCCGAAGCGTCCGCCGGCCCGGAAACGCCGACGCCGATGGATGCTTTATCCTTTTTCATCACCGCCATCGCGAGGGCGACGGCGGATTCCCGGGAATCGGTGCCGAATTTGCGGCAGAGGGCGGGCCGGACTCCCGCGAGCCGGGTCATGCCGTCCGTGTCGAACAGAACCAGCCCGCAGCGGAACACCCGAGCCGCTCCGCCGGGCGCCGCGCTCAGGGTCTGGGCGAAGGTCCCGCCGGTGCCGATCTCGGCCGCGGCGATCCGCATCCGCTTGGCGGCCAGCAGCCGGATGGTGTGCAGAAGCTGTTCCTCCTGTGTGTGGGAAAGGGCCATAATACGCCTCCTTTTAGGCAATTATAGGAAAACGGAGAATAAGACGGTCACAAGGCCCGCAGTGCCGATGGCAAGGCCGCTCATCGCCCCCTCGATCTCCCCGAGCTGCACCGCCCGGGAGGTGCCGACCGCATGGGAGCTGACCCCGATCGCGAGGCCGGCCGCCACCGGCTCCTTAATGTGGAACCATCGGATGAAGAGCGGGCAGAGCATCGCCCCGGCGATGCCCGTCAGGATGACCGCCGCCACCGTGACGGGGGTGGACCCTCCCAGCTGTTCCGCGATGCCGATGGCGATGGGTGTCGTCACCGATTTGGGCAGCAGCGAGGCTGTCATCACATCGTCGAGCCGGAACAGATGGCAGAGCAGCGCGACGCTCCCCATCGAAACCGCCGACCCGACCGCCGACCCGAACAGGACCGGGAAGAGGTTTTTCTTCAAGACCGGCAGCTGCCGGTAAATGGAGAGGGCGAGACAGGCGGTCGCGGGGGCCAAAAACATCTCGATAAAGCCGCCGCCGGCCTCATAGGACTCGAGCGGGATGCCGGTCAGCTGGAGAAAGGCGATGACCAGTATGATGGCGATCAGCAGCGGGTTGGCCGCCGGGGAGCGGAGCTTCTGCTGAAGCCAGTACCCCGCCCCGTAGGCGAGGATGCTGACCGCTACCCCAAAAAGCGGGGAGGAAAGCCACTCAATCACGCTTCACCCCTCCCTTCCCCGCAAAGAGCCGGCCCTGCAGCCAGATGGCGAAGCGGACGGCAAGGGCCGTCGCAGCAAACGTAACGACCAGGGTAATCAGGCAGACCGCCAGAAAAGGCAGGAGATTCTCCCAAAGCAGCCCGGCGCTCTCCATCACAGCCACTCCGGCCGGGATAAAGAAAAAGGCCATGTTCCGGAGCAGGAAATCGGCAGTCCCCTCGACCTGGGCGGGCTTGACCACCCGGCAGAGGAGCAGCAGGAAAAGCAGGACCATGCTGACGACGCTGCCGGGCAGCGGCAGGAAGCGGGCGATCCCCTCCCCTATCAGGCAGACGCCGAAGATCAGCGCAATCTGCGCGAGTATTTTCATAAAGCGTCCTTCCCTTACAGCGTGATGGTCTTGCAGACGGTATTCTGCACCGCTTCCTCGATCAGCGGGGCAAAGTCGAAGCCCTGTTCGGCCTGCTCGACAAAGTAAAGCTTCGGGCGGGTGCGGGGATGGCGGGGGGTAAAGACGGTGCAGCAGTCCTCATACGGGAGGATGGAGGTTTCGTAGGTGTCGATCTGGTAGGCAATCCTGATGATCTCGGTCTTGTCCATCCCGATGAGGGGGCGCAGTACGACGAGGTCGGTCGAATTGTCGGTGCAGTAGAGGGCGTCGAGGGTCTGGCTCGCGACCTGCGCGAGGCTCTCGCCGGTGACAAGGGCGTTGATCTCCCGCTTGCGGGCGACCTTTTCGGCGACCTTCATCATCATCCGGCGCATGATGACGGTAAAGAGCTCCTCGGGGCAGTGCTCCTTGATCGCCTCCTGAATTTCGGTAAAGGGGACGCAGTGGAACCTGATGCTGCCGGTATAGGGGACGAGCTTCTCGCAGAGGGTCTCGACCTTCTGGAGGGCGCGGTCGCTGGTGTACGGCGGGCTGACGAAGTGGATGGCGTCCAGCGCGAGGCCGCGCTTGGCCATCATATAGGCGGCGACCGGGCTGTCCAGCCCGCCCGAGATGAGGATCATCGCCCTGCCGCTCGAGGAGACCGGCATCCCGCCTGCGCCGGGGATGCTGCCGGCGTGGATGTAGGCGCCGAAATCCCGGATCTCGACGTTGACGACAAGATCGGGGTTGTGGACGTCGACCTTCAGATGGGGGTAATGGGAGAGGATGGCGCCGCCCGCCTGGGCCGAAATCTCGGGGGATTTTAAGGGGAAGCGCTTGTCCGAGCGGCGGGTCTCGACCTTGAAGGTCCGCGCGGCCCGGAGCTGGGCGTCCAGGTAGCCGCAGATCTCGGCGAGGACAGCGTCCATGCTCTTTTCCACGACCAGGGCGCGGGAGAGCGAGGCGATGCCGAAAATCTTGGTCAGCCGGTCGAGTGCTTCGTCAAAATCAAAGGCCTCCGGCTCGGCCGGCTCGAGGTAGACGGTCGACTGCGCCCGGCGCAGCTTAAACTGCCCCAGCTCCCGCAGCCTCCAGCGGATATTTTTGAGCAGGACGTCCTCAAAGGCGTTTTTGTTGAGCCCCTTGAGGGCGATCTCGCCGTATTTGATCAAAATCAGTTCGTTCATGGCAAATCCTTTCTGAAACCGGATATTTTTTGAAGAAAAAGCAGCGCCAGAGCGCTCACGCGCGGAAAAAGCGCCGAAGCGGGGAACCTCCCCCAAAAACATGCGGGGAACCTCAATCGAAAACGTTTTGTTTATCAAAACGTTCATGAGTCTGACGCGGGGCAGAAACGCCGCGTCGTCATTGTCCCGGCGCGGTCACGCGCCCGCGGCGTCATTGTCCAGCGCGGTCACGCGAGGAAAGACCGCCGACGCGGGGAACCCCAATCGAAAACGTTTTGCCTGTCAAAACGTTCGCGAATCTGTCGCGGGGCAGAAACGCCGCGTCGTCATTGTTCCGGCGCGGTCACGCGCCCGCGGCGTCATTGTCCAGCGCGGTCACGCGAGGAAAGGCCGCCGACGCGGGAAACCCCAATCGAAAACGTTTTGCCTGTCAAAACGTTCGCGAATCTGTCGCGGGGCAGAAACGCCGCGGCGTCATTGTCCCGGCGCGGTCACGCGCCCGCGGCGTCATTGTCCAGCGCGGTCACGCGCCCGCGCCCGTCATTTTGCGGAAGCGGGCGGCGCCTTCGGCGAGGGCTGCGAGCAGCGCGTCGATCTCCTCCGGGGTGGTTTCGCGGGAAAAACTGACCCGCAGAGCGGAGCGGATCCGCTCGTCGGGCAGCCCGTAGGCGGCGAGAACCGCGCTCTTTTCTCCCTTGGCGCAGGCCGAACCGCTCGAGACCGAAATTCCCTTGGATTCCAGAAAATGCAGCATAATCTCGGACGGCACGCCGAGAACCGAGAGGTTCAAAAGGTGCGGCGCGCTGTTTTCCGGGGAGTTGACCGGCATCCGGTCGAGACGGGCAAGCCCCTCCCTCAGCCGGGCGTTCAGGGCGGCGTAATGCGCCTGCCAGGCGGCGCGGTTTTTCTCGCAGAGGGCGAGGGCCGCCCCCATCGCGGCGATCAGCTCGACCGGCTGGGTGCCGGAGCGGAGCCCCTTTTCCTGCCCGCCTCCGTAGAGGACCGGCTTTAAGCGCACCCCCTTGCGGACATACAGCCCGCCGACCCCCTTGGGGGCGTAGAGCTTGTGCCCGCTGAAGGAAAGCAGGTCGATTTCCAGCCGCTTGAGGTTTAAGGGGTATTTGGCAAACCCCTGGACCGCGTCGACATGGATGAGCAGCCGGGGGAAGCGCTGTTTGAGGGCCGGCGCCACCGTCTCGACCGGCAGGACCGTCCCGACTTCGTTGTTGACGAGCATCATGGAGAGGAGGAAGGTGTCCGCATCGACCGCGTCGAGGAAATCCTGCGGGTCGAAGTTTCCATCTGGCCGGGGGGAGATCCGTTTGACAGTGTAGCCGCGCTCCTCCAGCGCGTCGACGGTGCGGGCGACGGAAGGATGCTCGACAGCGGTGGTGACCACCGTCTTCCCCGCGCGGGGATAGGCCGCGGCGGCCCCGAGGATCGCAAGATTGTTGCTCTCGGTGGCGCCGCCGGTAAAGGTGATGCAGTCCGGCTCGCAGCCGAGCATCCTGGCGGCCTGGCGGCGGGCTGCGGTGACAAGCGCCTCCGCCTCCATCCCCTTTTTGTGAAGGGAGGAAGGGTTGCCGTAATCGGCGGTCATCGCTTTCATGCAGGCCTCCGCCGCCTCCGGGCAGACCCGGGTGGTCGCGCAGTTATCGAGATAGATTTCCAAATGAAAGGCTCCTAACGTGTTGAGATCCGGCTTCCGCCGGTGTATCCCCCTCATTATACTACAAAACGCCTCCGATTTCTACCGTTATCCCGGCAAAAAAGTTGTTGTTTGCAGATTGTTCATTTTATGATATACTGATAAAAGAGATATCCGCGGAAGGCGGACATTCGATGCTATTTGCGATATTTATTAAAGAAGGGACTCCGTCGCATGCCAAAGAAACCATCCCGCAAAAAATACACGCCGGAGCCGGTTTACCCGCAGCTTTCCATCGAGGAATTCGAGCTGGAAAACTTCCTGATGGAAAACCTGCCCCCGGCAAAAGCGCCGGCCGTTCCGGCGAAACCCGATCCTCCTGAACAGAAGGAGGCAGACGAAGCGGGCGCTGCGCCAAAACCGCCGCAGTCCCCGGACGAGGGGCACCGCGACCGGCTCAAAATGCGGTTTCTGCAGGAAGGGATGGACCATTTCCCGGACCACACCATCCTCGAGCTGCTGCTCATCTTCGGCCTGCCCGGCGAGGGGGCCAACGCGCTCGCCCACCGGCTGATCGAGCGCTTCGGATCCTTTTCCCAGGTGTTTCGGGCAGACTACGAGCAGCTGCTCGTAGTCCCGGGCATGACCGCCAATGCAGCCATCCTGTTCCGGATGATTCCGCAGGTTTCCCGCCGCTATATCGAACAGCTCGCCCCGGCGGCAGGACTCCTCGACAGCAGCGAGAAGATCGGGCAATTCCTCATCCCGAAATTTCTGGGCCGGACCGAGGAGACCGTGCTCCTCCTCTGCCTCGACAACGCCTGCAGGCTGCTGCGCTGCGAGCAGATCGCCGAAGGGGGCCTGAGCCAGGCGACCTTCGACGTCCGCCGGATCGCCGAGACCGTCTTCCAGTGCAAGGCCTTAAACATCGTCCTCGCCCACAACCACCCGCACGGGCTGGCGCGCCCCTCCTCGCAGGACGTCCGGGTCACCCAGAACCTGCATGCGATCCTAAAGCCGATCGGGATCGAGCTGCTCGACCATTTTATCGTATCCGGCAAGGAGTTCGTCTCGCTGATGGAGCTGGGGTATCTCGGCGTCAAGTCCGATCTGGAGCTGCTGCGCTGACCCGCCTCTATTTTTCCTGCGACGGGAGCACCCCCATATACCGCCGGTAGGTCCTGGAAAAATAGGAGAGGTTTGCAAAGCCGCACCGTTCGGCGGCCTCGCTCACGTTGCAGCGGCCGGATAGGATGAGCCTTCTCGCGCAGCTGCACCGGACGAAATTGAGGTATTCGACCGGCGTCCGGCCGGTCACTTCCTTAAATCCCCGGCAGAAATGGTACTTGCTGAAGCCGGCCGCGGCGCTGATCTTATCGATGTCCAGCTCCTCCGCGAAGTGCTCCTGGATGTAGCGGACAGCAGCCTTGACCATCGCGATGCGCTTGTCCTGGGCCGGGGTGGTGAGCTCCCGCTGCTCGGGGTAGTGGCGCAGAATCTGGGCCGTCAGCGAGAGGACGCAGGCCTTGACCGCCGGGCGGTAGTAAGCCTCGCGGCTGAGCATTTCCCGGATGATCTGCTCAAAAAGCTCGCTTAAGCCCGGGTCGGACAGCCGCAGCCTTGCCGGGACCGTCCCCGCCGGGACGCCCTGCTGCTCCAAAAACTCCCGCTCGGCAATCAGGCAGTAGTACCGGCAGACCGGCGTGAGCGGCCGCACCGTGTGGAGCTGCCCGCAGTTGATGAAGGCGATCTCCCCCGTCCGGCAGACCTCCCGCTGGATATCCGAGACGACCTCGGCCTCCCCTTCGATGAAGTAGAGCAGCTCGGGGCTGTCCTGCCAGTGCATGATGAAGTCGTCCTCCCGCCGCAGGGTGTCGCAGTGGAAGATCACCGGCAGCTCCGGGTCGGGGAACTGGATATTTTCGTATGAATTCTGTTTATAAATGGGCATGGAAAACCTCTCAAAAAGCAAAATCGTGTCAATTTCCGGCAATTTCATACCTTTACATTTTCCTGCTTTATTATATAATAAAGGTGTGGAAACGTCAACCAAATTTTTCTGCAAAGGAGTTTTGAATATGTACCCTTTTTCCATCGGCGTGCTGCTTGAATCCTTCCGGCTCGATCCCGTATCTGCCGTCAAAAAAGCGGCGGAGCTCGGCGTCAAAGGCGTCCAGGTCTACGCCACCCGCGGCGAAATGGCCCCGGAAACGCTGGTCGGCCAGAAGCGCAGGGATTTCTTAAAGCTCGTCAAGGACAACGGCCTTGTCATCTCCGCCCTCTGCGGCGACCTGGGCCACGGCTTCGGCGACCCGGAGAAGAACCCCGCCCTCATCGAGCGCTCCAAGCTTATCCTCGAGATGGCCAAGGAGCTCGAAACCAACGTCGTCACCACCCACATCGGCGTCGTCCCCGGCGACCCGAACCACGACCGCTACAAGATCATGCAGGAGGCCTGCTTCCAGCTCGCCCAGTACGCGGATTCGCTGGACGCCCACTTCGCCATTGAGACCGGCCCGGAGCCCGCGGCGGTCCTCAAGCAGTTCCTCGACGGCCTGCACTCGACCGGCGTCGCCGTAAACCTCGACCCCGCGAACTTCGTCATGGTCACCGGCGACGACCCTGTCCAGGCGGTCTACACCCTCAAGGATTACATCGTCCACACCCACGCCAAGGACGGCCGCCGCAACTTCTACCGCGATCCCGAGGTCGTCTACGGCCTGGTTGAATCGGAAATGCTCGCCAGCCCCTCCTTCATCGAGCTGCCGCTGGGCGAGGGCGACGTCCCCTTCCCCGCCTACCTCAAGGCCCTCGACGAGATCGGCTACAAGGGCTTCCTGACCATCGAGCGCGAGGTCGGCGACAATCCCGAGGCCGACATCCGCAAGGCCGTCGGGTTCCTCCAGCAGCACATCCAATAAGCCATTCATACATTGCTCCTGCTATTTTCAGAAAGGAAGATCCAATATGAACCAGAAGATCAAAGTTGCCATCATCGGCGTCGGCAACATCGCCGAATCCCACATCCAGGGCTATCTGAAAAACCCTGACGTCGAGCTGTACGCCTTCTGCGACATCCGCGAAGAGCGCCTCCAGCAGATGGGTGAAAAGTATGGCATCACCCGCCTCTACACCGACAAGGACGTCATGCTCGCCGAGCTGCCCGAAATCGACGCGGTCAGCGTCTGCACCTGGAACTCCGCCCACGCGCCCTGCACCATCGCCGCCCTGAAGGCCGGCAAGAACGTCCTCTGCGAGAAGCCGATGGCCACCTCCGCCGCTGAGGCGCGGGAAATGCTCGCCGCCGCCAAGGAGAGCGGAAAGCTCCTGATGATCGGCTTTGTCCGCCGCTACGGCAACGACTGCACCATCCTCAAGGATTTCGTGGACAACGGCTATTTCGGGGACATTTACTACACCAAAGCGACCTACCTGCGCCGCAACGGCTCGCCCGGCGGCTGGTTCGGCGACAAGAATTTCTCGGCCGGCGGCCCGCTCATCGACCTGGGCGTCCATGTCACCGACCTGACCCGCTACATCCTGGGCAACCCCAAGCCCGTCTCTGTTTACGGCGCGACTTTCCACAAGCTCGGCGACCGCCGCGAGCTGAAGGACAAGAAGGGCTATGTGGCTTCTTCCTCCAAGGGCGCGGACAAAGATATCTTCAACGTCGAGGACCTCGCCTCCGCGATGATTCGCTATGACAACGGCGCTGTCGTCTCCATCGAGGCCTCCTTCTCCCTCAACATCAAGAAGGACGAGGGCAAGATCGAATTCTTCGGCACCAAGGCCGGCGCGAAGCTCGACCCCGAGCTGGAGATATACACCGAGATGAACGGCTACATGGCGGACGTCAACCTCTGCACCCCCACCGCACTGAGCTTCGACGGCCTCTTTGAAAATGAGATCAACCACTACGTCGACTGCGTCAAGAACGGCACCCCCTGCAAGTCCCCCGCCGAGGACGGCGTCACCCTCATGGAGATCCTCGACGCCATCTACAAGTCCGCCGAGACCGGCCACGAGGTCCTCATCAACGCTTAACAGCGTTCATCCCCGCGACAACGGGAAAACGCACCCTACAAATCACCCCGTCAATTATGAAAAGGAGTGTCTGCCATGAAAATTGCTGTCAGCTCGTACAGCTTTTCCCAGTATATCGGCAAGGGTCTGCTGACCCAGTTTAGCTGCATCGAAAAGGCGAAGGAGCTCGGCTTCGACGCCATCGAGTTCACCGACCTGACCCCTCCTGAGGGCGTGAGCGAGGAGGAATTCGCCCGCCAGATCAAGGCGGAGTGCGACCGGGTCGGTCTGCCCGTCTCCAACTACACCATCGGCGCGGACTTCATGCAGAATGAGGTCGCCGACGAGGTTGCCCGCCTGAAAAAGAAGGTGGACATCGCCGAGATTCTGGGCACGACCAGCATGCGCCACGACGCGACCTGGATCACCCCCAGCCACTCGAAGGGCCTGCGCAACATGGTGGACCGCATCGCCTCCGGCATCCGCGAGGTGACCGAGTACGCCGCCTGCAAGGGCATCCGCACGATGGTCGAGAATCACGGATACTTCCTCCAGGACGCCGACCGGGTCGAAACCCTCATCAACACTGTCGACCATCCGAACTTCGGCTGGCTCTGCGACATGGGCAACTTCCTCTGCGCGGATGAAAACCCCGCCCTCGCCTACGGCAAGGCGGCCCCCTACGCTTTCTACGCCCATGCCAAGGACTTCATCGTCAAGAGCGGCAGCGAGCCCGATCCCGGTGAAGGCTTCTTCCAGTCCCGCGCCGGCAACTACCTCCGCGGCACCATCATCGGGCACGGCGCAGTTCCTGTCAAGCAGTGCCTGAGCATCCTCAAGCGCGCCGGATACGACGGCTACATCGGCGTTGAGTTCGAGGGCATGGAGGACTGCATCCAGGGCCTGTCCATCGGCCTGGCCAACCTGAGAAGATATGTGAATGAGGTTTACGGGGAATAAGCCCCCATAAAAGACATCCCTGCCGCGACCGTCATGGCGCGGCAGGGATGTTTTATGCTGGAAGAAAATTTTATTCGTTTTCGCTCAGGAGAGAACCTCGCCATCTCGCTACCCAGCGCGCGGAGAATGCCATCATACCGATCCCCATCCTTTCATGGTGAATTGCCTGTCAAAAATGCAGCCGGAACGTCGCGATCTCATGAGGAGCCAGCGTGACCTGGAGCACGCCTTCCACAGGGTCAAGCGCACCCTCCTGCTCCTCCATCAAATTGGCGCGGAATGACGCGCGCACCGGCTCCGCAAGCCGCAGCCGGGCGCCGGAGTCCGTCAGGAGCTTCTGCCGGTCCGGCTGATTGTGCGCGCATCAACGGCGCCCCCAAAATCTGCCCCTTGACCCTTTCCCGAGCAGCCCGCTCTCTTCCGCCCAATTGGTTTGCAGTAAAACGACAGGCATGATCCTTCCGGATTGTGCCTGTCGTTTTTTGCAGGGAAAATTTCGTTGACCATCTGTCAGAAATCCGATATGATTGATATTACATAGGCGTGACGGACATCCGCAAAGCACACGCGGAAAAACACGGCCGCCCAAAATAAGAAAGGAGATTTTTATGGACACCTCTATGTACTTGAACGACAATGCTTATGGCGCGGAAACGGAAGGCACTTTTGAGCTGATTTCAAAGGTCGCATATCTCATCGGCGTACCGAAACGGATTTTTGATAATGAGTTTGAACCCCCCAAGCTGGAAATTTACGGAAAAATGGATTTGGACAAAAATGCCCGGATCATCCGCAACCTCTGCATCATCCGGACTTCCATCGAACGCAATTTCAAGCATATCAATGACCTGATGCGCACCCAGTACCGCACCATCCTCTCCATGCCGGATTATGTCCCTGCGGAGTGCCTGCGCCAGCTCAACGAAGACGGCGTGAACTTTATCAAAAAATCCAGCACCCGCCTTTCCCAGCATATTGTAGAGATCAACCGCATCATCTGCGACCGGATCAACAACTGCAAGGACCTCTTCCCCATCTGGATCAGCTGGGATTACATCCGCGAGCTGTTTATCATGCCCAACGGGCTGACCGAAGCCGGCACCAAAACGGCCTCGGACCTCTATTACAGCAACTTAAACTGCTATCCGTACAAAGTTTACATCAACTGGATCCCGCGAAACGAGGGCAACATCCTCTATAATGACAAAAAGTTCGCCACCCTCCTCTACGAATGGCACAACGACGTCTTCACCGACCTGAGCATGGTCTCCGACGCCAAATCTTTTGTAAAAGGCAACATCTACAGCTTCTTAGATGACAGCCAGAAGACCTTCCTCGTCGTCGACTGCGAAAACTCCGACCCCTACAAGCTCTGCGGGATGCTCAACAACCTCAACGCGGATGAGCTGACCAAAATCACCCGCATCCTCCTCTTCGACGACGTCAACGCCTCCTCCGCGTGGCGGATGCTCGACGAATACACCAGCATCCCGGTGGAGCACATGCTCATCGAGCGGATCAAGGAGGACAAATCCCTCGTTGACATCCGCCTGGCCACCCGGGTTTGTCAGGAGCATTACCAGAATCACGTCGATTCCTTCCTCATTGTTTCGAGCGACTCGGATTTCTGGGGGCTCATCTCCTCGCTGCCCGAGGCAAAATTCCTGGTGGCGGTCGAGCGGGAAAACTGCGGCCCGGATATGCGGCGGGCGCTCGAGGAATCCGGCATCTACTACTGCTACCTCGACAATTTCTATACCGGCAACAGCGAGCAGATCAAATTCGGCACCCTCTTTAAGGAGATGCGCCACTACCTGAATCGGACCGTCAAGCTGAACTTAAACGACATGCTGGCTGAGTCCCTCCACAAGGCGCGCATCGAGATGACCACGACCGAACGCCGGCAGTTTTACAACAAATACCTGCGCCAGATGAGCCTCGCCGTCTCCGAAAACGGGGATGTCACCTTCGAATTTCACGGGAAATAAGGCGCGTGACCGCGCTGGACAATGACGCCGCGGCAGCACGCTCCTAACCAACCGCTGGAATGCCGCGACAGGCTGCGGCATTCTGGATAGGTTTCAACCCCTACCCACATTTTTTCGCGGTGTTCCGGGTAGATTCTGTAGGGGCGACCAATGGTCGCCCCTACAAAACGTTATTTTTCCGCACAGCACATTTGTATGGGCATTCATCCGCCTTTGACGGCTGAATCCTGGGTTCGCCCTTCGGTCAAAAAAATCCACCGCGGTGCGGTTTGCTGACGCAAATGCACCGTGGTGGATTTTTTCGGAGATTCTGCTCAATCAAAACTTTCCGGCACCTCGAGGACCTTCCCCTCCCGGCAGGCCTGCCAGCCGAGCAGCGCGATGCGGAAAGCGCGGTAAGCGTCCGCGAGGGTAGGCGATCCGGCGTCCCCCTCCTCGATCATGCGGATAAGGCACTGAAGCTGTTCCCACATATTCTTGTAAATGCTCTGGACGTTGATGGTGTGATATTCCTTGGCATCGGCGTTATAATATTCGATGAGGTCGCCTTCCTCCCGGTCGGCGTGGCGGTCCTGCGCGAGGGTCAGCCGGATGCGGCCCTTGTCCCCGATAAATTCCTTGCGGTTTTCGGCCGCGATGCTCTCACTCCAGCCGGCCTCGTAGAGGACGGTTCCGCCGTTTGAAAGCTTCATGGTAAGGAGCCCGTGGTCAAAGCCGTCTGCGGGCGCCAGGGAACCGATCCGGCTGCCCACGCCGCCAACCGAAACGATTTCGAGGCCGGAAAGCCACCGGGCAACATCGATGTAATGGACCCCGCAGTCTACAAAAGGCGGGCAGTCGGCCATCAGCCTCCCATACCGGCCCGGGTTCATGACATGATGGTTCTGGACCATCCGCATCAGCCGCACCTCGCCGATCGCGCCGCCCAGGATCATTTCCCGCACCCGGTTGTAGGTCGTGTTGTGCCGGAGGATGTGGGCGATAAGGACCTTAGTCTGCGCATTCTGCGCAAGGCGGTAAAATTCGGCGGCGTCCGCCTCATTGGCCTCTGTCATCGGCTTTTCACAGAGGACGTGCTTGCCCGCCGCCAGGCAGTCCTTCAAAATCGGCAGGTGGGAGTCCGCATAGGTCGCGATGATGACGATGTCGACCGCGTCCCCCTGCAAAAAGGGGCGGTAATCAGTGCCCCAGCTCTCCGCCCCGTACTTCCGCGCAAAAAGGCGGGCCGTCTCGGCGTGAAAGTCGACAACCCCTGCGATCCGGATCCCTTCCCGGTAATAGATCTCCTCAATGTGTGATTCCCCGATATGGCCGCAGCCGATCAGCAGCACCCCATAGCTTTTCTTTTCCACAAGACTTCCTCCCAAGCGTGAACTGTCACATCCATTGTAGCGGATTTTTCGTCAAAATGCAACCGATTCGCCTTTTTTCTGCAATATGCCGAATTTTCGCACCCCGCTTTCAAAGAAACAAGAAGTGTGGTATAATAACCTTAAACGCTTCCTGACGGATTCCCGTTTGAGAGCATTGTATCCCATTCCGTTTTGCGGATGTAGTATAATAGACGCGGTTCCACCTCTGCCCGCCGTTTTCCCGCAGCATTTCGGATGCATTTCGTAGGGGCGAACTGTGCTCGCCCGGGATTCCGGCAGCATGCAGCGGGAAATGATACATCTGCTGATCTTCCGTAACGCCCCGGGAACCCCCGCGGGCAGGGATGCGGCGATGGGAGCCTGCTGCAGTTTACCGGCTGGCAAGCAGCCTGCATCCGCAAAAATCATGGCAAAAATGTCGCGCAGATCCTGAACAACAATACAGACTGGAGGAAGCAGCTATGCTCGAAAAAACGATTCTCACCATTGAAGAGCCGCAGGTTGATTTTGACGTCCTCTGCAAGGCGGTGCGCATGGACGGAGAGGCAGACCCTTCCGACCGTGCCGAGCTTGGCCGAATGCTTGCGGAGGCCCTCGCCGTCGCGCGGCCCAAAGCGCTGTTCGGCGTCGCTCAGGTCGAAAGCGTCGACGAAACCGGGGCGACGGTGGACGGCGTCCGTTTCCGCTCCGCCCTCATGGCGAAAAACCTGCAAAACACCCGCCGCATCATCCCCTTCGCCTCCACCTGCGGCACAGAGGCGGAGGAATGGTCGAAGCAGTATGCAGACGACCCGCTGGCCGCCTTTTGGGCGGACGCCGTCAAGCTTCAGCTTCTGGGGCTCATCCGCAGAAAGCTAAACGACGAAGTCCGCCGCCGGTATTTTGCCGAAGGCGGCGATATGTCCGCCATGACCCCCGGCTCCCTCGCCGCCTGGCCGCTCACCCAGCAGCGGCCCCTCTTTTCCCTGCTGGGCGGCGTGACGCCGGATATCGGGATCACCCTCACGGATTCCTGCCTCATGCTTCCCTCCAAGTCCAATTCCGGCTTCTTTTTCAGCGCCGAAAGCCATTACGAAAACTGCCGTTACTGCCCGCTGCTCTCCTGCCCGGGCAGACGCGCCCCGTTTGAACGCGAACTCGCGCCGGCCGACTGATGCCGGCAGAAAGGATAACGCCCATGAATCAACCCTCTACCCGCCCCGCAAAAAAGGTGGCCGACTCCCGCACCGAACAGAATTATATCATCATGCCGGCCCACATCAACGGCTATAACCGCCTTTTCGGCGGCCAGCTCGTCGAATGGATCGATATTGTCGCCGGCATCGTCGCCCGGCGCCACTGCGAGTCCAATATCACCACCGTCGCCATCGACAACCTCCGCTTCAAGGCGCCCGCCCATGTCAACGACCTCATCGTCCTCATGGGACAGGTCACCTATGTTGGCCGGACCTCGATGGAAGTGCGGGTCCAGACCTACGTTGAGGACCTGTCGGGGATGCGCAAGCTCATCAACCGCGCCTACATCGTCATGGTCGCCATCGACGAAAACGAGCGCCCCATCGAGGTGCCGCAGATCATCCCCGAAACCCCTGAAGAAAAATTCGAGTACGAATGCGGCGCCAAGCGCGATGCGCTCCGCCGGCAGCGCCGGACCGAAGCATATTGACTCCCTGAAATTTTTTCCCTCTGAAAACAGGCGGGAATCTGCGATTTTGTGGAAAAAAGGCCTGCATGCGCCCGATTTTTCGGAGATGCGTTTCCTTGACAATCTCCGGGGAAGAAGGTATAATAACCTCAAAAGCTTTCTGGCGAAAGCCTGCGGGAAACTCCGTTCCCCGCGCAATCCTGCCGGATTCCTTTTGAGAACATTGTTCTGCGTCCGGTTTTGCTGGCGCAAAACTACGGCGGCTATCGCCCTACAAATCCTTGCGGATTTGCGGCCGCAGAATAATAACCTCAAAAGCTTTCTGACGAAAGCCTGCGGGAAACTCCGTTCCCCGCGCAATCCTGCCGGATTCCTTTTGAGAACTCGGTCTGGCGCAATTTTTATTTTATATGCTAACTGCA
>DVKD01000002.1 GCA_018716285.1 Candidatus Merdivicinus faecavium | reverse complement strand
CCGGGGCAGTCAACGTGAGCGTAGTGACGCTTGTCGGTCTCGTACTCAACGTGAGCGGTGTTGATTGTGATACCACGCGCTCTTTCCTCGGGAGCCTTGTCGATCATGTCATAAGCTTCGTACTTCGCCTTGCCCTGCATCGCGAGGGTCTTGGTGATCGCAGCGGTCAGGGTGGTTTTGCCGTGGTCAACGTGTCCGATGGTACCAATGTTGACATGGGGTTTGGTACGCTCAAATTTCTGTTTTGCCATGTGGTTTTTCCTCCTTTAAACTTTCAGGTTATTTGGGAAAGCAAGCAGATTTTATGCCTGCTTTGCTCTCTTGGAGATAATATCTTCCGAAACAGACTTCGGAACCTCGGTGTAGTGGCTGGGCTCCATCGTGTACTGTCCGCGGCCCTGAGTCTTGGAACGCAGGTCGGTCGCGTAGCCGAACATCTCGGACAGCGGGACCATTGCGCGGATCTCCTCGACGCCGTTGCGGGCTTCCATGCCCTGGATCTGTCCGCGGCGGGAGTTCAGGTCGCCGATGACGTCGCCCATGTACTGCTCGGGGACGATGACAACGACCTTCATAATCGGCTCCAGGATGACAGGATTGCCCTTGCGGAGCGCATCCTTCAGCGCCATAGAACCGGCGATCTTAAATGCCATTTCAGAGGAGTCGACCTCGTGGTAAGAACCATCGTAGAGTTCGACGCGGATGTCGACTACAGGGTAGCCGGCCAGCACGCCGGACTGCATCGCGCCCTGAATACCGGCATCGACAGCAGGAATATATTCCTTCGGGATTGCGCCGCCGACGACCTTGTTCTCGAACTCGTAGCCCTTGCCGGCCTCGTTCGGGTAAACACGGATTTTGACATGACCGTACTGGCCCTTACCGCCGGACTGACGGGCGTATTTGTTCTCGACGTCGACTTCCTTGCGGATAGTCTCACGGTAAGCAACCTGAGGCTTGCCGACGTTCGCCTCGACCTTGAACTCACGGAGCAGACGGTCGACGATGATCTCCAGATGGAGTTCGCCCATACCAGCAATGATAGTCTGGCCGGTTTCCTCGTCGGTGTAGGTCCGGAAGGTGGGGTCTTCCTCAGCAAGCTTGGCGAGGGCAATGCCCATCTTCTCCTGGCTGGCTTTGGTCTTGGGCTCGATTGCAACGCGGATAACGGGCTCCGGGAACTCCATAGACTCGAGGATAACCTCATGCTTGGGATCGCAGAGGGTATCGCCGGTCGTGGTCTGCTTGAGGCCGACCGCGGCGGCAATGTCGCCCGCGTAGCAGGTTTCGATATCCTGACGGTGGTTGGCGTGCATCATAAGGATGCGGCCCATCCGCTCAGATTTGCCCTTGGTTGCGTTGTAAACGGTGGCGCCTGCGTCAACAGTGCCGGAGTAAACGCGGAAGAAGCAGAGCTTGCCGACAAAGGGGTCGGTCATGATCTTGAACGCCAGAGCGGAGAACGGCTCGGTATCCGAAGAATGACGGACAGTCTCCTCGCCGGTTTCCGGATCGACGCCCTTGATGGGGGGGATATCAACAGGAGAAGGCATATACTCGACGATCGCATCGAGGAGCTTCTGCACGCCTTTGTTGCGGTAAGCGGTACCGCAGCAGACGGGAACCAGCTCGTTGGCGATGGTAGCGGCACGCAGGCCCTTCTTCAGCTCGTCGATCGAAAGCTCCTCTTCCTCGAGGTATTTCTCCATCAGCTCGTCGTTGGTTTCAGCGATCGCCTCCACCATATCCGCATGATACTGCTCCGCCTTTTCCTGCATGTCAGCCGGAATGTCTTCAACGGAAATATCGTTGCCGAGCTCGTCGTTGTAGATATACGCCTTCATTTCCATCAGGTCGATGATTCCCTTAAAGGAATCCTCCGCGCCGATGGGGAGCTGGATCGGGACCGGATGGCATTTCAGGCGGTCGTGCATCATATTGATGACGTTGTAGAAGTCCGCGCCCATGATGTCCATCTTGTTGACGAAAGCCATGCGGGGGACCTTGTAGTTGTCAGCCTGATGCCAAACGGTTTCAGACTGAGGCTCAACGCCGCCCTTGGCGCAGAAGACGGTAACAGAACCGTCAAGGACACGGAGAGAACGCTCTACTTCAACGGTAAAGTCTACGTGCCCGGGGGTATCGATGATATTGATCCGATGGCCCTTCCAGAAAGCGGTCGTAGCAGCCGAAGTAATCGTAATACCCCGTTCCTGCTCCTGCGCCATCCAGTCCATCGTCGCAGTACCCTCATGGGTGTCGCCGATCTTGTGCGTTTTCCCGGTGTAATACAGGATACGCTCGGTCGCGGTGGTTTTGCCTGCGTCGATGTGAGCCATTATACCAATATTACGAGTCATTTCGAGAGATACGTCTCTTGGCATAATATCCTCCTACTTTGAATATAAAATGCGGCCCAAAGCGGGCCGCCCTTCCCGCCCGCATTCCTGCGGACAGGCTTGGACACGCTCATGCATGTCCAGATGATCACAGCGGCAAACTTACCATCTGTAATGTGCGAACGCCTTGTTGGCTTCGGCCATCTTGTGGGTATCCTCGCGCTTCTTGCAGGCGCCGCCTGTGTTGTTGAGCGCGTCCAGGATCTCGCCGGCCAGACGCTCCTTCATGGTCTTCTCAGAACGATTTCTGGAGTAGGTGGTCAGCCATCTCAGGCCGAGGGTCTGTCTCCGTTCGGGACGGACCTCCATCGGGACCTGGTAGGTTGCACCGCCGACGCGGCGGGACTTGACCTCGAGAACAGGCATAATGTTTTCGAGCGCTTCCTGGAAAGCTTCCAGGGCATCCTTGCCGGTCTTTTCGTTTACGATCTCAAAGGCGCCGTAAACGATTTTCTGCGCCACGCCCTTCTTGCCGTCATACATCACGTTGTTGATCAGACGGGTAACGAGCTTGGAATTGTACATAGGATCGGGCAAAACATCGCGTTTTGCAACTTGACCTCTTCTTGGCACTTTACTTCCCTCCTTCATAGAATGAATTCATCGGTACTCGAAAGTAAAAACCCTCGTCAGCGCAACAGAAGCCTTTGCACAACGCGTTTTTGCATTATGAAAAGCTGCCATCAGCCGAAAGGTTTCCAGCAACTGCCGGAAGCTTACTTCTTCGCACCAGCTTTCGGACGCTTGGCACCGTACTTGGAACGGCCCTGCATTCTCCCGTTGACGCCCTGGGTATCCAGAGTGCCGCGGATGATGTGGTAACGCACACCAGGCAGGTCTTTGACACGGCCGCCGCGGATGAGCACGACGGAGTGTTCCTGCAGGTTGTGTCCGACGCCGGGGATATAAGCGGAAACTTCCATCCCGTTGCTGAGCCGGACTCTTGCGATCTTACGGAGCGCGGAGTTCGGCTTTTTGGGGGTCTGAGTTCTGACGGCTGTGCAGACGCCGCGTTTCTGGGGAGCGCTCTGATCAGTCGGGCGCTTCACCAGAGAGTTGTAGCCGCGGTTCAGCGCAGGCGCAGTGGACTTAACCTCCTGCATCTCTCTGCCTTTTCTAACAAGCTGGTTAAAGGTTGGCATATGGCACCTCCTTGCTTTTATTCTGATGCCGGGAAATGAGTGGTTCACCCCTAGCATACTTGTTTATTTTAACATGAATCAGAAAGCTTGTCAACACCCGCGCAGGAAAAAACAGAGATGAATCCGCCCCTGTTTTTTCCTGGCTTTTTGTGGGAATTGATCAGAGAAGCTCGACCGGCTCGATTTCCTGCTTGACCGGGACGACCTGTACGTCGTTGTAGCAGGGCATGCCCGTACCGGCGGGAATCGGCTTGCCGATGATGACGTTTTCCTTCAGGCCGACGAGATGGTCGACCTTGCCCTTGATCGCGGCTTCGGTGAGGACCTTGGTCGTTTCCTGGAAGGACGCCGCGGACAGGAAGCTGTCGGTCGCGAGGGCGGCCTTGGTGATACCGAGCAGGACGGGCTCGAAGGTGATGAGCTGGATGCCCTCCTCGCCGGCTGCGGCGCGCTCTTCGAGACGGCGGTTCTCCTGGTAGATATCCCCGCGGTCCATGATGGAGCCGGACAGCAGCTCGGTCGAGCCGGGGCTGACGATCCGGACCTTCTTCATCATCTGGCGGACGATGACCTCGATGTGCTTGTCGTTGATGTCAACGCCCTGCAGGCGGTAGGTCTTCTGCACCTCGGCGATGAGGTAGTCCTGCATGTCCTGTTCGCCCTTGACGGCCAGCAGGTCGTGCGGGTTGATGGCGCCCTCGGTGAGGCTGTCGCCGATGGCGACGGTCTGGCCCTCCTGCACCTTGATCTTGAAGCCGTAGGGGATGGGATAACGCCGCTCCTCGATCTCGTTGTGGATGACGATAACCCGCTGGTGCTTCTCCTCATCGAAAGCGACGATGCCGGGGACCTCGGTGAGGATGGCGCTGTTTTTCGGCTTGCGGGCCTCGAACAGTTCGGCGACGCGGGGAAGACCCTGGGTGATGTCCTCGGCGTTTGCGATACCGCCGGTGTGGAAGGTACGCATGGTGAGCTGGGTGCCGGGCTCGCCGATGGACTGGGCGGCGATGACGCCGACCGCCTCGCCGACCGCGACAGGCTTGCCGTTTGCGAGGTTCGCGCCGTAGCAGTGCGCGCAGATGCCCTGGGTGGAGCGGCAGGTGAGGATGGAGCGGATCTTGACCCGCTCGACGCCGGTCGCGCAGATCTTTTCGGCATCCTTGTCGTCCATGATCTTGTTTTTGGAGACGAGGACCTCGCCGGTGTTGGGATCGCAGAAATCTTCGACCAGGTAACGGCCCTGGAGGCGCTCGGAGAGGGACTCGATGAGCTCGTTGCCTTCGCGGATGTCATAGACCCAGATGCCGTCGGTGGTGCCGCAGTCGTTCTGGCGGATGATGACGTCCTGGGAGACGTCGACCAGACGGCGGGTGAGGTAACCCGAGTCGGCGGTGCGGAGCGCGGTATCGGCCAGGCCTTTCCGGGCGCCGCGGGAGGAGATGAAGTACTCGAGGATGTTTAAGCCCTCGCGGTAGTTTGCCTTGATGGGCATCTCGATGGTGGTACCGGCGGTGTTTGCGATCAGGCCGCGCATACCGGCGAGCTGGCGCAGGTTGTTGATCGAGCCTCGCGCACCGGAGTCAGCCATCATATAAATGGGGTTAAATTTGTCAAGGTTTTTCTGGAAAGCTTCGGTGACCTGGTCGGTCGCGTCGTTCCAGATCCGGATGATATGGTTGGTCCGCTCGGTCGCGGTGATGAGACCGCGCTCATACTGCCGCACGACCTTGAGGTTAGCCTTCTCCGCTTCGGCGATGATAGCCTTCTTCTCCTCCGGGACGGTCGCGTCGCAGACTGCGACGGTGATGCCGCTGCGGGTGGAGTACTTGTAGCCCTGCGCCTTGATGCGGTCGAGGACCTCGGAGGTCTTGGCGGTGCCGTGGATGCGGATGCAGCGCTCGATGATCTTGCCCAGTGTCTTCTTGGTGACCAGGAAGGAAACCTCAAGCTCGAACTGGTTCTCCGGCTTGGAGCGGTCGACAAAGCCGAGGTTCTGCGGGATGGGGTCGTTGAAGATGAGGCGGCCGACCGTCGTGTCGATGAGGCGGCTCTGGCTGCCCTTGGTCATGCGGACCTTGATCTTGGCGTGCAGGGTGACGACGCCGTCCTGGTAGGCCATCAGCGCCTCGTTGACGTCGCGGAAGACCTTGCCCTCGCCGGGTTCGCCGTCCTTGACCAGGGTGAGGTAATAGGAACCGAGGACCATGTCCTGGGTGGGAACCGCCACGGGGCGGCCGTCGGAAGGCTTTAAGAGGTTGTTGGCGGCCAGCATGAGGAAGCGGGCCTCCGCCTGCGCCTCCGCTGACAGCGGGACGTGGACAGCCATCTGGTCGCCGTCGAAGTCGGCGTTGTAGGCGGTGCAGACCAGCGGGTGCAGCTTGAGGGCGCGGCCCTCGACGAGGACCGGCTCAAAGGCCTGGATGCCCAGGCGGTGCAGCGTCGGCGCGCGGTTCAAGAGGACGGGATGGTCCTTGATGACGATTTCCAAAGCGTCCCAGACCTCGGGGCGGGCACGGTCGACCATCTTGCGGGCGGAGCGGATGTTGTTGGCGGCGCCGGTCTCGACCAGCCGCTTCATGACGAAGGGCTTGAAGAGCTCGAGGGCCATCTCCTTGGGGAGGCCGCACTGGTACATCTTGAGCTCCGGGCCGACGACGATAACCGAACGGCCGGAATAGTCGACGCGCTTACCCAGCAGGTTCTGGCGGAAGCGGCCCTGCTTGCCCTTGAGCATATCCGAAAGGGACTTGAGGGGGCGGTTGTTGGGGCCGGTGACGGGGCGGCCGCGGCGGCCGTTGTCGATGAGGGCGTCGACGGCCTCCTGAAGCATCCGCTTCTCGTTGCGGACGATGATGTCGGGGGCCTTGAGTTCCAGCAGGTGCTGGAGGCGGTTGTTGCGGTTGATAACCCGGCGGTAGAGGTCGTTTAAGTCGGAGGTCGCGAAGCGGCCGCCGTCGAGCTGGACCATCGGGCGGATATCGGGGGGGATGACCGGCAGTGCGTCGAGAACCATCCATTCGGGCTTATTGCCGGAAAGGCGGAAAGCTTCCACGCACTCAAGCCGCTTGAGGATGCGGATCTTTTTCTGGCCGGTGGCGTCGTTTAACTGCTGCTTGAGCTCGGCCGAAAGGGGCTCGAGGCCGTTGAAGGAGTCGATCTCCGCCTTCAGCGCGGCGAGCTCCGTTTCCTTCTCTTCTTTGAGAGCAGCCTGCTCCTCGTCAGGATGGCGGGGGAAGCCGCGGAGCTCCTGCTCGAGGGCTCTGGCCCGGCGCATCAGTTCGAGCTTGCGGACGCTCTCCTCGTTGGTCAGGCCGACGGTGGCGAGGAGATCTTTGATAGCCTCGGCGCCCATGCCGGCTTCGAAATCGTCCTCATACTTTTCCCGCCACTCGCTGTACTCCTTTTCGGAGAGGAGCTGGCCCTTGTCGAGGCCGGTGTGGCCGGGGTCGACGACGATATATTTGCCGAAATAGAGGACCTCCTCCAGCCGGCGGGGAGAAATATCGAGAATCAGGCCCATCCGGGAGGGGATCCCCCGGAAGTACCAGACGTGAGAAACCGGCGCTGCCAGTTCAATATGGCCCATCCGTTCGCGGCGGACCGCGGAACGGGTAACTTCGACGCCGCATTTTTCACAGACCTTGCCCTTGAAGCGGAGGCGTTTATACCGTCCGCAGTGGCACTCCCAGTCCTTGGTGGGCCCGAAGATGCGTTCACAGAAAAGGCCTTCGTTTTCCGGTTTCAGGGTGCGGTAATTGATGGTTTCCGGCCGCTTGACCTCGCCGTGGGACCAGGCGCGGATCTGCTCGGGCGAAGCGAGGCCGATCTTGATGGACTCAAATACGTTAAATTCCAATTGCTACCCCTTCTTCCATTAAAAATCATCATCCATATCGCCGCTGTCGAGGGCAAAGTCCATGCCGTCGTCGGCGTCGTCAAAATCGTCGTTCATATCGCCGTCGAAATCGTCGGAGGCATCCGAAACGCCGGCATCGTCGTCATCGTCGGAATCAGGGGCGTCGGCGTCGTCGACGTACTGGTTGAGCTCATCGTAGTCGGACTCTTCCGCGCTGCGGAAGCTGATGTTTTCGTCGTCCTCGTAGGTCTGCTTGAGGTCGATCTCGTTGTTGTCGCGGTCGAGGACCTTGACGTCGAGACCGAGGGACTGGAGCTCCTTGATGAGGACGCGGAAGGACTCGGGCGTGCCGGACTGGGGCACGTTGTGGCCCTTGACAATGGCCTCGTAGGTCTTGACACGGCCGACGATGTCGTCCGACTTGACGGTCAGGATCTCCTGGAGGGTATAGGCTGCGCCGTAAGCTTCCAGCGCCCAAACCTCCATCTCGCCGAAGCGCTGGCCGCCGAACTGGGCCTTACCGCCGAGCGGCTGCTGGGTGACAAGGCTGTACGGACCGGTGGACCGGGCGTGGATTTTGTCGTCAACCAGATGATGGAGCTTTAAGAAGTACATGATGCCGACGGTGACGCGGTTGTCGAACGGCTCGCCGGTGCGGCCGTCGTACAGGACGGTCTTGCCGTCCTCGTCGAGGCCGGCCTCGCGCAGGCAGGCGCGGATATCCTCCTCATGCGCGCCGTCAAAGACGGGGGTCATGACCTTCCAGCCGAGCGCCTTGGCGGCGTAGCCGAGATGCACCTCGAGCACCTGCCCGATGTTCATACGCGACGGAACGCCCAGGGGGTTTAGCACGATGTCGAGCGGGGTGCCGTCGGGCAGGAAGGGCATATCCTCCTGCGGCAGGATGCGGGAAACAACGCCCTTATTTCCGTGACGGCCCGCCATCTTGTCGCCGACCGAGATCTTGCGCTTCTGGGCGATGTAGCAGCGGACGACGGTGTTGACGCCGGCTGCCAGCTCGTCGCAGTTTTCGCGGGTAAAGACCTTGACGTCGACGATGATGCCGTATTCGCCGTGCGGGACGCGCAGCGAAGTATCGCGGACCTCTCTGGCCTTCTCGCCGAAGATGGCGCGGAGCAGCCGCTCCTCGGCGGTCAGCTCGGTCTCGCCCTTGGGAGATACCTTGCCGACCAGGATGTCGCCGGAGCGCACCTCGGCGCCGATGCGGATGATGCCGCGCTCGTCGAGGTCTTTGAGGGCGTCCTCGCCGACGTTCGGAATGTCGCGGGTAATCTCCTCCGGCCCGAGCTTGGTGTCGCGGGTCTCGGTCTCATACTCCTCGATGTGGATGGAGGTGTACACGTCCTCGCGGACGATCTTTTCATTTAAGAGGACGGCGTCCTCGTAGTTATAGCCTTCCCAGGTGGTAAAGCCGATGAGGGCGTTCTTGCCCAGCGCGATTTCGCCCTGGTCGGTGGCGGGGCCGTCGGCGATGACCTGGCCCTTCTCGACCCGGTCGCCCGCATTGACGATGGGGCGCTGGTTGATGCAGGTGCCCTGGTTGGAGCGCATGAATTTGATGATGGGATACCGGTGCAGCTCGCCGTCGTCCCGGCGGATGGCGATCTCGCGGGCGTCGACCGTCTCAACCACGCCGTTTTCCTTGGCGAGGACGCAGATGCCGGAGTCGACCGCAGCCTTATACTCGATACCGGTGCCGACAATGGGCGAATCGGTGACGAGGAGCGGCACAGCCTGGCGCTGCATGTTCGCGCCCATCAGCGCGCGGTTCGCGTCGTCGTTTTCGAGGAAGGGGATCATGGCGGTCGCAACCGAGACCATCATCCGGGGCGAGACGTCCATGTAATCGACCCGCTTGCTGTCCACCTCGAGGATCTGGTCGCGGTAGCGGACGCTGACGCGGGGGTTCGCAAAGTGGTTGTCCTCGGTGAGGGGCGCGTTGGCCTGGGCGACGACGAACTCATCCTCCAGGTCGGCGGTCATATAGTCGACGTCGTCGAGGACCTTGCCGGTCTCCTTGTCGACCCGGCGGTAAGGGGCCTCGATGAAGCCGTACTCGTTGATGCGGCCGAAGGTCGCGAGGTAGGAAATCAGACCGATGTTCGGTCCTTCCGGGGTCTCAATCGGGCACATGCGGCCGTAGTGGGAGTAATGAACGTCGCGGACCTCAAAGGAAGCGCGGTCACGGGAAAGGCCTCCGGGACCGAGGGCCGACAGACGGCGCTTGTGGGTGAGCTCAGCCAGCGGGTTTGTCTGGTCCATGAACTGGGACAGCGGCGAGGAGCCGAAAAACTCCTTGATGGCGGCCACGACCGGGCGGATGTTGATGAGCGCCTGCGGGGTGACGACGCCGTTTTCCTGCGCCTGGAGGGTCATGCGCTCGCGGATGACCCGCTCCATGCGGGAAAAGCCGATGCGGAACTGGTTCTGAAGCAGCTCGCCGACCGGGCGGATGCGGCGGTTGCCGAGGTGATCGATGTCGTCGACCGTCCCGAGGCCGTAGGCGAGGCAGTTGATATAGTTGATGGTCGCGATAATGTCGTCCTTGATGATGTGCTTCGGGATAAGCCGGTGCATGTTCAGCTTGACCAGCTCGATGCGGATATCGTTGTCCTCGGTTTCTTCGAGCAGCTCCTTGAGGACCTTGAAACGGACCTTCTCCTTGACTTCGAGGTCGGAACCCGAGAGGTCAACAAAGTCCGCAAGGTCGACCATGCCGTTGGAAATGACCTTGATATCCTTCTTCTCGGTGCGGATATAGACGGTGTCGACGCCCGCGCGCTCGATCATCCGGGCCTTTTCGCGGGTGAGCAGCTCATTTTCCTCCGCAATGATCTCGCCGGTCAGCTCGTTGACGACCGGCTGCGCAAGGGTCTGGCCCGCGATGCGCACACCCATCGCGAGTTTCTTATTGTACTTGTAGCGGCCAACCTTGGACAGGTCGTAGCGGCGGTCGTCGAAAAGGAGGGGCACCAGGTGCTTGACGGCGGATTCCAGTGTGGGCGGCTCGCCGGGACGCAGCTTGCGGTAGACCTCGAGGAGGGCCTCGTCGCCGTTTTTGGTGGTGTCCTTGTTCTGCAGGGTGGCGAGGATGGTGTCGGAATCGCCGAAGATGTCCAGCACGTCGGCGTCGGTCCCCAGGTTGTCGGTGAGGGCGCACTTGTAGTCGTCGGTCACCTGCTCGTAGGACACATCGTCGCGGACCCGCAGCAGGGCGCGGATGAAGACCGTGATCGGGATCTTGCGGTTTTTATCGATGCGGACGTAGAAAATATCGCTGGAATCGGTCTCATATTCCAGCCAGGCGCCGCGGTTCGGGATTACAGTGGATTTGAAAAGCTTTTTGCCGGTCTTATCAAAGGCGTCATCATAATAGACGCCGGGAGAACGGACCAGCTGGGAAACGATGACGCGCTCGGCGCCGTTGATGATAAAGGTGCCGCTGTCGGTCATCAGCGGAAAGTTCCCCATGAAAATCTCCTGCTCGTTGACCTCGCCCGTCTCCTTGTTGAGCAGGCGCGCCTTTACATACAGCCGGGTGTCATAGGTCACGTCGCGCACCTTGCATTCCGTCACCGAGTACTTGGGGGTGTCCTCCAGGCGGTAGTCGATAAAATCGAGGACAAGGTTGCCGGTGTAATCGGTAATCGCGGAAATGTCCTCAAACACTTCCTTGAGCCCCTGATTCAAAAACCATTTGTAGGAATTCACCTGCACCTCGATGAGGTTGGGCATTTCGAGTACCTCACGGATGCGGGCAAAGCTCATACGGGTGTTTTTTCCGAGCTGCACAGGCTTGACATTCACCATAGGCTTTCATCACTCCATTCATCTATTTGAGAACGCAAAACACAAGTTTTCACCCTCTCCGGCGCTGCCTGCCGCAAAAAGCAAAAACCTGTTTTCTGCTCCACGTTCCCAGTACATCTTTGTGCAAAGAATACAATCTATCCTCAAAAGTCAATTGATTTTTTGCACAAATCACTACATAACGTTTGTATCAAATTCCACAACTACACCGCAAACAGGCGTAAAATTCCATTTTGATACATTATACTATTATACACCGCTTTGTCCAGCCTGTCAACAGGATTTTTGCGCTTTCCGCAGGCTGCGGGCGAAAAAAAACCGGCCCTTTTCCGATAATTTTTGGCAGATTTTCCCCGCATATGCGGCTGCGGGGATTCTCTGCGGCATTTTCCGCGTCAATCCCCCTTCGCCTCCACGGCGCGGCGGGCATACTCGCGCGGAGAAACCCCCTGGATGCGGCGGAAGACCCGGGAGAAGTAAAGCGGGTCCCGGAAGCCGCAGGAGGCCGCGACCTCCCCGATAGTTAAGGAGGAGCCGCGCAGAAGGGCCGCCGCTTCGCTGACCCGGTAGCGCATGAGGAACTGGGCGGGCGCCAGCCCCAGCTCGGCCGAAAAGACGCGGTAGAGGTAGCTTTCGCTGATTCCGGTAAAGTCGGCGACCTCCGCGATGGTGATGTCCCGGCTGAAATTGCGGCTGATGTAGGCGGCAGCCTTGTCGACATACTGGCGGGCGGTCGTCGTGCGGGCGGCGGGGAGCTGCTCCATCAGCTCGCCGAGAAAAAGGTAGAGCCGCCCGAGCATCCGGGCCTCGCTGCCCGGGGCGCTGCCGCGCGCGTTGTAGATGTCGAGCAGCCGGCGGCGGATTTGCTCCCCGTTTTTGGGGTAGAGCAGCCGCTTTGTGTCCGAAAAGGAGGTCGAGTGGACAAGCCGGTGGGCCTCCGTCCCGTTGAATCCCACCCACCAGTAGACCCAGGGCTCCGCAGGGTCGGCGGTGTAGGTGGCAAGCTCGCCGGGGCGGATGAGGAAAAGCCCGCCCGGCCCGATTTCGAAGCTGCCTTCCGGGACCGTCAGCCGCCCCTTCCCCTCGGTGACGAGGTGGATGAGATAATGGTCGCGGGTCGCCGGCCCCCAGGTGTACCCGGCTTCGCAGTGCTGGTAACCGGTATTGTACACGTTGAGGGACAGATTCTCCTTGTTCGCGATCTTATAGGAATATTTGAAAAAGTCCTGCTCCATCCTCCGCCTCCTGCGCAAAAAAATCCCCTTTATTTCATTATAATGGAAGGTCGCGCCGAATGCAAGATAAATCCATATTTTCGACATTTCCACCCGTTGCGGCGGCAGCCGGTTTTGGGGTATGATAGAGAGGGAAGTCTGCACAATTTTTTCCCATTTCCTGTCGGAGAAATTTCTCCGGTGAGAAAATTCTCCGATCAGAACCGCGTATTTTTCCGATTCTGCAAAAACGCGGCGGGAACACCCGTTTTCCGCACCGCTTCACAATTTCAACAAGGAGGCAACCTCATGAACGCTGCTGCACTCAAACAATGGATCGCCGGCGGGAAGCTCGACGAAACCCTCGCCCTGCTCTACGGAACGGACCAGCTGGACGCCCAGAAGGCCCGCTATGCCGAAGCGGTCGACGAATTCACCGCCCTTTACGGCGACCGGGACAACCTCGCACTCTTCTCGGCGCCCGGCCGGACCGAGATCGCGGGCAACCACACCGACCACAACCACGGCCGGGTCGTCGCCGCGAGCGTCAATCTGGACGTCATCGCCGTCGTCTCCGCCAACGACTCCCCTCTCATCCGCATCAAGTCCCGCGGCTACCGGATGGATACGGTCGATGTAAACGACCTCGCCATCAGGCCCGAGGAGGACAACAAGGCCATCTCCCTCATCCGCGGCACCGCCGCGCGCTTCCTCCAGAAGGGCTGGAAGGCCGGCGGCCTGGACGCCTACACCACCTCCAACGTCCTCAAGGGCTCGGGGCTCTCCTCCTCGGCTGCCTTCGAGGTGCTGGTCGGCGCCATCTTAAACCACACCTGTAATGACGGCCAGATCAGCCCGGTCGAGATCGCCAAATACGCCCAGTACGCCGAAAACGTCTACTTCGGCAAGCCCTCCGGCCTGATGGACCAGATGGCCAGCTCGGTCGGCAGCGCCATCACCATCGATTTCGCCGACACCGAGAACCCGGTCATCGAAAAGATGGACTTTGACCTGGCCGACATGGGCTGCGCCCTCTGCATCGTCGACGTCGGCGGCAACCACGCCGACCTCACCCACGAATACGCCGCCATCCCCGCCGAGATGAAGCAGGTCGCCTCCTTCTTCGGCAAGGAGGTCCTCCGCGGGGTGACCGTCCGCGAGCTGCTCGACAACGCAAAGCCCATCCGGGAGCAGTTCGGCGACCGCGCCTTCCTCCGCGCCTTCCACTTCATCAACGAAAACGAGCGGGTCGGCGAGATCGTCGCGGCCATCCGCCAGAAGGACTACGCCGCCTTCAACCGCCTCATCATCGAGTCGGGCAACTCCTCCTTCCGCTACCTCCAGAACGTCTACGCGAACCCCGCCCCCGCCGAGCAGGGGATGAGCATCGCCCTGGCCATCGCCGAGCGCGTCCTTGCGGGCTGCGGCAGCTGGCGGGTCCACGGCGGCGGCTTCGGCGGCACCACCCAGAATTTCGTGCCCTTTGACAAGCTCCCGGAATTCCGCCGCGAGATCGAAGCGGTCTTCGGCGAGGGCAGCTGCCACATCCTCTCCATCCGCCCGGCCGGCGGCACGCGGGTGCTGTAACCCTCCCATTTCGTTATATTTTGACATTTTTATACGGAAAGGATGTTTTGTATGGCTGAACTGCGCTACAATCCCATCACCAAAGACTGGGTCATGGTCGCCTCCCACCGGCAGGCCCGCCCCCAGATGCCCAAGGACTGGTGCCCCTTCTGTCCCGGCTCCGGCAAGGTGCCGGACGAGGGCTTCGACGTCCTCCGCTACCCCAACGACTTCCCCGCCCTGCGCCAGGACCCGCCCGTCCCCGACGATGTGGCGGGCGGCCTGTTCGAGGTGCGCCCCGCCTACGGCCGGTGCGAGGTCATCCTCTACTCTGACCGGCACACCGCCCTGCTCAAAGACCTCGACGACGGGCACGTCCACAAGCTCGCCCACCTCTGGCGGGAGTGCTTCGACGATATGAAGGCGGACGGGCAGATCAAGTACGTCTTCCTCTTCGAAAACCGCGGCGACGTCGTCGGCGTGACCATGCCCCACCCCCACGGTCAGGCCTACGGCTACTCCTTCCTCCCCAAAAAGATCGAGGAGGAGCTGGCCGGCGCGGGCGAATACTATCAGAAGGAGGGCAAGTGCCTCTTCTGCGAACTGCTCGGCCAGGAAAAGGCTGACGGCCGCCGCATTATTTTTGAAAACGAGCACTTCACCGTCTACGTCCCCTTCTTCTCCCCCATCACTTACGGCGTCCATGTCACCGCCAACCGCCATGTCGCCGACATCGGCCGGATGACCCCCGCAGAGCTAGACGCCCTGGGCGAAACCATCCGCGACTGCGCCGGGATGTACGATTCCCTCTTTGACATGCCCTTCCCCTACATGATGTGCATGCACAACGGCCCGGTCAACAGCGGCGAGCACCCGGAATACCACTTCCATGTGGAATTCTTCCCGCCCATGCGCGCCGCCGACAAGCAGCAGTTCTTCGCTTCCTCCGAAACCGGCGTCGGCGCCTGGTGCAACCCCACCTGCCCCGAGCAGAAGGCCGAGGAGCTGCGCGCCGCTTACGCGAAATTCAAAGCTGCAAAGTAAACTGCCTTTACACCCGGAAAGGAACGCCTATGCTTACCGAAACCCCCGTCACCGTCCGCTACGCCGAAACCGACCAGATGGGCATCACCCACCATTCGGTCTACCCCATCTGGTTCGAGCTCGCCCGAACTGATTGGATCAAACAGCTGGGGCTCACCTACTCCCAGCTCGAAAAAATGGGGGTCATGACCCCGCTCTCCCAGCTCGAATGCCGCTACACCGGCGTTTCCCGGTATGAGGACGAGCTCCTCATCCGCTGCCGGGTGCTCGAGCTCTCCCCCGCCCGCATCCGCTTCGGCTATGAGGTCGTCCGCCGCGGGGAGGAAAAGCCGATCTGCACCGGCTCGACCCTCCACGGCTGGGTGGACGCCCAATCTTTCCGGCCGGTCAGCATGAAAAAACGCTTCCCCGACCTCTACGCGAAGATCGAAAGTATGCTGCAAACCGGCTGACATTCCGAAAGGAGGAACCGTTATGCGCATCCCCGCTCTCCCGAAATTCTGGTCCCGCATCCTCGCCGTCCTGGCGGTGCTGCTCGCCGCCTCGCTGCTGGTGAACGCCTACAGCTTTTACGCCCTCAGCGAAGCCCGCAGCGAACCCCGGCAGTTTTTAAAGTTCCGGGACCTGAGCTTAGGCGGGACCGCCCGCACCGAAGCCATCCTCCTCGAGCAGTACGACCTGCTGGATGAGGAGGCCGCCCCATTCCGCCGGTCGGAACGGGCGGTAGAGGACTACTTTGCCGATGAAATGAACGTCATGATCTGCGGTGTGAACGAGGACCTCGGCGAGGACCGCTTCCTCATGGAGCTCTACTTCGACTATCCGACCGCCATCCCCTCCTCCATCCGGACCGAGGACGGCTTCGAGCTCCCGTTTTATCTGGATGAAGATAACCTCTACTGGATCGTCGATTTCTCCACCCTGTACGAACGGATCGGGCTGGACACGACGGTGACGGTCTATGTGGAGGCGACGGGCGAATGGAATCGCAACCTCTTCGCCTTCCCGCTCCAGTTCCACTATTATGATGTCGATTGAATGCCGCAGGAAAGGAAAAATCCCATGAATTTTGATATTTTACTCAGAAAATACGCAGAGTTGATCGTAAAATCGGGTCTCAGCGTGAAAGAGGGGCAGATCGTCTGCGTCAGCGCCCTCATCGAAGCCGCACCCCTCACCCGTCTGGTCGCCGAAGCAGCCTATGCGGCGGGGGCCAGAGAGGTCGTCGTCCGCTGGAGCGACGAGGCAGTCCAGCGGCTCAAGTACGAGCACGCGCCCCTCTCCCAGTTTGAGGAGGTCCCGGAGTGGTTCTCCGCCTACAACAACGGCTACGCTGCCGAGGGCGCCTGCTTCCTCACCATCGACGCGGCCGACCCCGACGCCATGTCCGGCGTCGATCCCAAAAAGGCTTCCGCCTGGGTCAAGGCTTCCCACACCGCCTGCAAGCCCTTCTACGACGGACTCGACCTGGCGAAAAACCGCTGGTGCATCGCCGCCGCCCCCTCCCCCAAATGGGCCTGCAAGGTCTTCCCCGGCCTGCCGGAGGAGGAAGCGGTGAGCCGCCTCTGGGCCGCCATCCTCAAAGCCGTCCGGGTCGAGGAGACCGGCGACCCCGTCGCCGCCTGGGAGGAGCACCACAAAAGCTTCCAAGAACGCATCCGCACCCTCAATTCCCTCCAGCTCGACCGCCTGCATTATCAGAACAGCCTGGGCACCGACATCACCATCGGGATGCCGGAGGGGCACTGCTGGGCGGGCGGCGGCGCGGAAACGACCGACGGCGTCAGCTTTTTCCCCAATATGCCGACCGAGGAGATTTTCGCCTCGCCCGACCGCAGCCGCGCCGACGGCACCGTCTACAGCGCCCTGCCCCTCAACTATCATGGCAGCCTGATCGACCGCTTCTGGCTTCGGTTCGCGGGCGGCAAGGTCGTCGATTTCGGGGCGGAGACGGGCTATGACGTCCTCAAGGCCATCCTCGAGACCGATGAGGGCGCGTCCCACCTCGGCGAGGTCGCCCTGGTCCCGGCCCGCTCCCCCATCTCCGAGATGGGCATCCTCTTCTACAACACCCTCTTCGACGAAAACGCGGCCTGCCACTTCGCCGTCGGCAAGGGCTTTGCCGAGTGCCTCGAGGGCGGCCTCGCCTTGAGCGAGGAGGAGCAGGCGGCGCGCGGTCTCAACGATTCCGCCGCCCACGTCGACTTTATGATCGGCACCCCCGACCTCTCCATCACCGGCTACACCAAAGACGGGAAGGCCGTCCCGATCTTTACCGACGGCAATTGGGCGATCTGATTTTTACAAATTGTTGAGAATTTCAGCAAAAATACAGAAAGGATGACAAATATGCCCTATATCCGCACCCGTTTGAGCGCCCCGCTGACCGCAGAGCAGGAGCTCTCGCTCAAATCAAAGCTCGGCAAGGCGGTGGAAGACCTGCCCAGCAAGACCGAGAAGTGGCTGATGGCGGAATTTTGCGACAATTGCCGGCTCTGGTTTGCCGGGGACAACAGCTCCCCCGCGGCGATGGTGGAGGTCGCCCTCTTCGGCAAGGCCCCTGCCGCCGCCTACGGCAAAATGACCGCCGACCTGACCGCCATCCTCGCGGAGGAGCTCGGGATCGCCCCCGACCGGGTCTATGTCAAGTACGAGGAAACGCCCTACTGGGGGTGGAATGGCTCTAACTTTTAGAGTCTGCTCCAATTTCTGACCCGAAAATTCCACAAACGTCCGGGGAAGATGGGGAAATCCGCCTCCGGCTCGGCAGCAGGGCAAAAAAATCGAGGTGCAGTCTCCGGACTGTACCTCGATTTTTCTGTTCACTCATTCTCCGGCAGCCATGCAGAAGCTGCCTTATCTGTTCAGTTCGACAACCGGCCTGCCTTCGATATAGCCGCGGTACCCCATCGGCGCAAGCTGGATTTTCGGCGCGAGGTCGTCCGCCCACCTGTAGCCGTATATTTCGGGGTTATAGTGCCTGGTCTGCTCCCAGAGCGCGTCAATTGCCTGCATAAACTTTTCGTCGTCATACGGCGGCCCTTGAAACATCAGCATTTTGCAGGGCGGGAGCTCCAAAACCTCGAACCCTCCCGGAATCTCCCCCTGCCAGCCGGGCGCGACCTCGACCCCCTGGGTGTAGTACGAAGTTCCCTCCGGCCGGAGGTTGTCCGGCATCCACATGCCGACCGGCTCGAAAAGCGCGCCAGGGATGCTGCTGAGGATCCCCCAGATATTGCAGCCTACTTCCTCGCAGAATGCAAAATAGTCGCTGGCCGTTTTCCCCCGCTTGAGAATCACCTTTCTGGCGGGCCGCTCCACGATCTGCACAAAGATGGCGTACGGCGTTTTCTCCATCTCTTCTTCCTCCTTTTTCTCCGATTCTTTTGGCATAAGCAGGGAAAAATCGCGGAGATTGGACGGCAGAAAGAGCTTCAATGGCTTCGGGCTGCTCGCATATTCCTTTGGCGCTGTGCCGAACTCCCTGGAAAATGCCCTGGTAAAGCCCTCGTGCGAGTCAAAAACATAATCAAACGCAACGTCGATCACTCTCGGCTTTTCGTCCCGCAGCGCGATTGCAGCCTGGGACAGCCTGAGCCGCCGAATGTAGGCAAAGGGCGTTTTGCCTGTCAGCTCTTTGAACACCTTTGCGGCATAATATTCTGAGTATCCTGCCGCCTGGGAGAGCTGGTGCTGAGTGATCGGCTCCTTGATATGCTCCGCAATGTAGCGCTGCATCCGGGCGACCGCGTCGATTTTTTCCCGGCTCGGCGCGGGGTTGATCTCCACGATTTTCACCTCCCGATACAATTATCGCAGAAAAGGGGGCGTTTTTCTTGACTTTGGCTGCCAACCTGCGCACAGAGGCGGTTGGAACGCAATTTTTCCAACCGCCTCATTCATTCGTTCGCTGTTCTGCCTGATTCAGGATTTCGCCTTGCCAAAATGCACGCTCGCCGGTATGCGGATGATCTTGCTGATCGGCCGCCAGATGATGTACGAAATGGCAAAATCGACGATGTGATGGGCGAGGGTCCCGACGCCGACCAACAGGATGATCGTGGTAAAAAATCCCTTGCTCTGGTCGATGCTGCCGCCGAAATAGAACCAGGTGGAGACAAGCGCTTCGGCGACCGCATGCAGCAGCCCGGTCCCCAGCACCCAGACGCTCATCCCGGCAAAACTATTGAGGGTCCCCGGCTTTCTCGCCAGCACATAAGCGCCGACGACGACAAACAGAATCTGCACCAGCGCCCGCAGCACAACTGCCGGCGGGAATCCGGCGAGCAGAAAGCCCACCGTTGTGCCCAGCTCGACCGCGACCGCGACGCCGGGTGAGACGAACATCGCGACAAAGACGGCGACGTGGCTTGCAAGGGTAAAGCTCATCGGATCCAGTGTGATCTTAAACGGCATAAAAATCGGAATGATGATGCCGATGGCGCAGAGAAGCGCGGCGATTACCAATTTTTGCAACTGTGCGTTTTTTTGATTCATGGGAAGCATCCTCCAAACATTGTCTATACAGGTGTCTTGACACCATTACCAGTTTAGAGGATATCCGCCCGTTTGTCAAGCTGCAATGCGGCAATTTATCTGGGAAAGAGGATGCCCTTTTTGTCGAGTTCCGCCAAAATGCGCCGGTATTCCTCCTCAGAGCGGCAGGCGAGGGTGTGGAGATGGAGGTTTCCGGTCAAGTTGCAGAGGGTTTCCGCATTGTTGCGGGCGAGCGTCTCCATAAAAAGATCCGCGTCATAGCGGGAGAAGATATGGAGCTTGCCGCAGATCTGCCCGTAAACCGGGTGCTCGACCGTCACATCAATGAGCCCGCCCCCGTTGTCGACGACGGTGTAAAGCTCCTCGGCGAGCTGAGCGTTGTCGTGGCGGCAGGCGATGGTGTAAAGGAGGCGGCCCGCCGTTTCCTCGTCCTTCCCCTGCAGAAGGTAGCCGCGCGGCGTCGCATGGATCTCTGTCCCGGCGGCCCGCAGCAGTGCGATGTCCCCGACGATGATCTGGCGGCTGACATGGACGGCCGCAGCGAGGGAAGCGGCGCTCACAGGCTCGCTGCTGCTGCGGAGGATGGCAAGGATTTGCTCCCTTCTCTGGCTTGCGTCCATCGGTCACCCCTCCCTCCATTCCGTGATCTCTTTCAACGGCTGGCGGGGCCGAGGCACCGGGCTCTCGTCAGGATGGCCGATTGCAACGGCTGTTACAATCTGCCCCGGCATCCAAAACCGGCGGGAGAGTTCCTCATAGGCAAAGAAAATATCGCAGATCCAAAGGCTCCCCAGCCCCTGCGCTTCGGCCTCCAGGCAGATATTCTGGACGCAGGCCCCCACCGACAGAAGGTTTGCGAGGTCGTAGATCCGCTGCTCCGGCAGCAGGCGGTCGTCCAGCTTGTACCCATATGGGTTGGAAACAAGGATGAGAACCGGCGCGTGTTCTACAATATCCGCCGTATGTTCCGCGCCGGGCAGATGGCGGGAACTGCCCGGCAGCAGGGCGTCGCCCGCCTTTTCCCGCGCGATGCCCTGCCGCATCGCCTTGACTGCCTCGTCCTTGGCCTTGTCCGTCAGGACTAAGAAGCGCCAGGGCTGACGGTTTTTGGCTGACGGGGCGCGGTTCCCGGCCTCCAGGAGCGCCAGGATCTGCTCCCGGGAGACCGGTTCACCGGTATAGCGGCGGATACTCCGCCGGCTGTTGATTTCCGAAATCACAACACATCCTCCTTCAAATCAAAAAATGCCCGCACCGCCGAAGGCGGCCGGGCGCTGGCTGAAAAAGCTTTCCGTCTCAGGCGGCTATTTGAATATTTTCAGAATATATTTGGGGCGGAACCAGCGCAGATAGGCGCTGATGATCTGGGTAAAGGCGACGTCGATGATAAGGAAGACGGCATTTAAAAAGAGCCAGCCCCCCGCAAGCAGCCACCAGGCCTCCTCGAGCATCTCCCGGTAGCCGGGGAAGCTGAACAGGAAGAGGGCCAGAAGCAGGATCACCGCCGCGCAGAGGTTAAAGAGGGCAAATTTGAGCACCCATTGCAGGGGGCGGCTTTTGAGCCCCTCGATCAGGGATTTGACGATGGGGTAAAAGCCGAAAAAGGCGACGTAAAAGAGGGCGCATTCCTTGCTGGGCGCGACCAGCAGCGAGAGGATGGAAACGGCCGCGTATGCGGTCCATGCCGCCTTATAGCCGGCCTCCACCACAATGGGAACCAGCAGCAGCCCCGCCAGGGCCGGAAGGGTAAAATCCGCCATCGGGATCACGCCGGTCAGCAGCATGCAGACGACGCTCAGGGCGGCCATGATGCCGCCCAGGGCGATGCGGTTGGTCTTTTTCAAACCTCTCCCTCCTAGCAGCAGGCGATCAGGTCGCCGCCCATGCACTCGCAGCAGCAGTCGGCGCAGATGAGGTTGCCGCAGCAGTTGCAGGCGGTATTCATGCCGTTCATGTCGTTATTGGTGCGGTAGGAGCCGTTGGGCGAGCCCATATTCCCCTGCTGCTGCCACATCATCCGGTTCATGGCGGCGCGGTATTCGGGGTTGTTGGGGCTTAGGCGGCAGGCGGTCGAGAAATGGTTCATCGCGTCATCGAGCCAGCCGCGCTGGAAAAAGATGCTCCCTTTGAGGAAATACCACTCCCCGTCCCGGCTGCGCACCGGCATCCCGTCGAGCAATTCCTCCGCCTCGACGAGACGGTTCTGCTGGATGAGACGGCGGATATCGCTCTGCCGCGAGGATGCGCCGGCCTGCTGTCCGTAGGCGGTATTGCCCGCATAGCCCTGCTGGCCGGCCTGCTGATTCCCGCCGTTTGCCCGGAGCCGGTTGATGACCATATCGTAGGCCTCATTGATCTCCTGCATCTTTTCGTTGGCAAGGTCGGCGAGGGGGCTGTCGGCGTAATTGTCGGGGTGGTACTTTTTGGCAAGCTGGCGGTAGGCGGATTTGACCTCCTCCTCGCTTGCATTTGGGGAAACTCCGAGAACCTTGTAGGGATCTGTGACTGCCATTGCTGCCTCCATTCCTATTACGGCACAAATTGATTTGCTGCGGCGGCTCTGCCGTCAGAGCTGCGCCGCGTCCGGGCCTTCCTTCCCGCCTGTTTTGGCGAGGATCTCCCGCGCCGCGCGGGGAAGGCCGAGATAGATGATGTTGTCGAGGATCTCCTTATAGCGCTGCCACTCGAGCAGCTCATAGGCCGCCCCCAGCTCGGCCACGGTGACGTTCAAAACGCCCATCCCGTAGCGGCGGATTTCGGCAAGGTCCGCGCTCTCCGGCGCGTCCCCCCCGAACTTGAGCAGAAAGGCGTTGTAACCGCCGGATTTCTGATCCTCCTCCAGATCGTCGAGGGCGTCCATCAGGTAGACCCAGCGGCCGATCAGGTACCCGAAACGGGACAGCACGCGTTTTTGAATCTCATCCTCCGCCAGGAGGGCGAGCATCGCGCCCATCGCGGCGGCGGTGGGCTCGGCGGCGCGGTCGATGCTGTCGGCCTTGTCCCCCTCGAGGGCCGCCTGCTCCGCCATCATCTTGGAAAAGATGGGATCGACCTCCGGGAAGCGGGCCATCGCCTTTTTGCGGGCAGACGCCGCGAAGGGCAGGATCGGGTAGTAGAGCAGCCGCTTCCAGAAGGAGGAGTCGGCGAGGTTGTCCCGCAGCTTGTGGTAAAAGAGGATCATCGCGCAGCTGGCCGTAAAGGAAAGGTCGGCGCAGGGGACGGCGCAGGTCTTCTTTTTCAGAGGGTTAGCCATGCAGCGGGCCTTGCCGAAGCCGGCAAAGTCCTTCCGCAGTCCGGCTGCCGCCATCGCGAGGAAGGTGAAGTCGTAGCTCAGAGTCAGCTTGGCAAAGGGGCCGAACGCCTCGCCGAGCTGGCGGCATAAACCGCAGTAAAAGGCCTGATAGGTGTCGAACTCCCTTACCTTGAGTTCCGGCTTAAAGGGCTTGATATAGCCGAACATCCGCAAACGCTCCTCATTTGGTGTACGATAATATTGTATCCCATTTTGTTTGGAAAGTCGTGTATAAAATGTAAAATATCCTGCTATAATCCGAAAAAAGAAGAACTTCCCGGAAAATTCGACCTTTCCCGGGAAGCCGGCGGCTGGCTGTTACGCGCCGAGCACAATGCGGTCGATGGCGGCAAGCTCCTCCTCGGTGAAGGGCGCGGCCGGGACCGACAGGGCGTTTTCGCGGATCTGCTCGGGCCGGGAAGCGCCGACGATGGTGCTCACCACCGCGCTGTCCCGGGAAACCCAGTTCAAAGCCATCTGGGCGAGAGTCTGGCCGCGCTGGGCGGCGATCGCGTTCAGCGCCCGGATCTGCCCGAGCCGCTCGGGGGTGAGGGCGCTTTCCTTCAGGAAGCGGCCGTCGGTGCGGATGCGGCTGTCGGCCGGGATGCCGTTTAGGTACCGGTCGGAGAGCATCCCCTGCTCGAGGGAGCTGAAGGTGATGATCCCCTTGCCGAGCCGGGCAGCCGTTTCTTTCAGGCCGTTTTTCTCGATGGTGCGGTCGAAGATCGAATAGCGGTTCTGGTTGATGACAAAGGGGCAATGGAGCTCGCTTAAGATAGCGGCGGCCTTCTCCATCGTCGGGCCGTCGTAGTTGGAGAGCCCGACGTAGAGGGCCTTGCCGCTCTGCACCGCGCTGGCGAGGGCGCCCATTGTCTCCTCAAGCGGGGTGTCCGGGTCCATCCGGTGGTGGTAGAAAATATCGACATAGGGCAGGCCGAGCCGCGCAAGGCTCTGGTCGAGGCTCGCGAGCAGGTACTTGCGGGAGCCCCAGTTGCCGTAAGGCCCGGGCCACATATCGAATCCCGCTTTGGTGCTGATGACAAGCTCATCGCGGTAGGCGCCCATCTCCTCGCGGAGGATGCGGCCGAAGCTCCGCTCCGCGTCGCCCGGCTCGGGGCCGTAGTTGTTGGCGAGGTCGAAATGGGTGATCCCGCAGTCAAAGGCAGTGAGGCACATCTGCTTCATATTCCCGTAGACGCCGGTCGCGCCGAAGTTGTGCCAGAGGCCGAGGGAGACGGCGGGCAGCATCAGGCCGCTTTGTCCGCAGCGGCGGTAAAAATCGCGGTCATAACGGGTTTCAGAGGGGGTGTACATGGCGGTAGCTCCTTTCCGGGCGGAAACAACTCTGCGTCCTAGAGCGTGTTTGAAAACCGTCAAACCGACGGCCGGAAAAGCATAAACGAAACTTTTCCGGCCGGGTTTGACTGAAAAACTCGTATTTTTTGGGAAGAAAGTGCTGCAACAGGTGCGCTCTTCGCCATTTTCACCAAGCAGCTGGTTTTCAAACACGCTCTATGGCAAACGGCATGGCCGGATGGGCCATGCCGTTATATGCGGGGAAGATTCGCTTACGCGAGGCGGGCCTTGAGGGCGTCGAGCTGCTTGCGCATCTCGCAGGGCAGCTTGTCGCCGAACTTGGCGTAGAAGGCCTCGATGCCGGTGCCCTCATGGGTGATGTCGTCCATCCAGGACTCCTTGTCGACGCTGAGGAGGTCCTTGATGGTGTCGACGGTGATGTCCAGGCCCTCGATGTTGATGTCCTCGGGCTTGGGCTCGTAGCCGATGGGGGTCTCGACGGCGTCAGCTTTGCCCTCGCAGCGGTCGAGGATCCACATCAGGACGCGCATGTTGTCGCCGAAGCCGGGCCAGATGAAGTGGCCTTCGTCATCGGTGCGGAACCAGTTGACGTTGAAGATCTTGGGAGCCTTGTCGCCCAGCTTCTCGCCCATGTCGAGCCAGTGCTGCCAGTAGTCGCCCATGTTGTAGCCGCAGAAGGGCAGCATCGCCATCGGGTCGCGGCGGACGACGCCGACGGCGCCGGCAGCGGCAGCGGTGGTCTCGGAAGCCATGATGGAGCCGACGAAGGTGCCGTGCTTCCAGTCAAAGGACTGGTAGACCAGCGGAGCGGTCTTGGCGCGGCGGCCGCCGAAGATGATCGCGGAGATCGGGACACCCTGGGGATTGTCAAACTCGGGGCTGACGCAGGGGCAGTTCTTGGCGGGAGCGGTAAACCGGGAGTTGGGATGCGCGAGCTTGTTGCCGGCGGCAATGTACTCGGGGCCGTTGACCTTGGCGCCCTTCCACTCGGTGGCGTTGACGGGCGGATTCTTGTCGAGGCCTTCCCACCAGACGGTGTTGGTGTCGTTGTTCAGAGCAACGTTGGTGAAGATGGTGCCCTTCTCGGTGGTGTGGAGGGCGTTGGGGTTGGACTTGAGGTTGGTGCCGGGCGCAACGCCGAAGAAGCCGTTTTCAGGGTTGATCGCCCAGAGACGGCCATCGTCGCCCTGACGGAGCCAGGCGATGTCGTCGCCGACGGTCCAGACCTTGTAGCCCTGCTTCGCGTAAACTTCCGGCGGGATGAGCATGGCCAGGTTGGTCTTGCCGCAGGCAGAGGGGAAGGCAGCGCAGACGTACTTGGTCTCGCCCTGGGGATTCTCGATGCCGAGGATGAGCATATGCTCGGCCATCCAGCCCTCGTTCTTGCCCTGGTAGGAGGCGATGCGCAGCGCGAAGCACTTCTTGCCCAGCAGAACGTTTCCGCCGTAGCCGGAGTTAATGGAGCAGATGGAGTTCTCCTCCGGGAAGTGGACGATGTAGCGCTTCTTGTCGTCGAGGTCCGCCTTGGCGTGCAGGCCGCGGACGAAGTCGTTGGACTCGTCGCCGAGCTGCTCAAAGGCGCGCTTACCGACACGGGTCATGATGTCCATGTTCAGGACGACGTAGATGGAGTCGGTGACTTCCACGCCGACCTTGGACATCTTGGAGCCGATGGGGCCCATCGAGTACGGGATAACGTACATGGTCTTGCCCTCCATGACGCCGTAGTACATGGGGGTCAGGAGACCGTGCATCTCCTGGGGGGATTTCCAGTTGTTGGTGGGGCCTGCATCCTCTTTTTTGGTGGAGCAGATAAAGGTTCTATCCTCGACGCGGGCAACGTCGTTCACAGCGGTGCGGTGGTACATGCAGCCCGGCAGCTTCTCCTGGTTGAGCCACATCATTTCGCCGGTGGAAACAGCCTCTTCACGGAGCGCCTGGAGCTGCTCGTCGGAGCCGTCGATCCAAACGACCTTCGCGGGTTTGCAGAGGGCGACCATCTCGTCGACCCAAGCCAGAACATTTTTGTTGTTCGTAAGCATTATTCTTTCCCCTTTCATTTTACTGACATACAGAAAATCACGAGGAATCTCGCGATCTCCTCCATTTACCATCATACGGCTTTTCTGGCAAAAAATCAATAGGCAATTTGTGAATTTTCTGACAGAATTCAAATTTTTACAAAACAGAGGTCCCTATTCCCCCGCCGGATGCTCAATGGTCACGCTGGAAATGACCACCTCATCGACGGGGATGCCGCTGTCGGCGTCCTCCATGGGGGCGGAAGCTATGGCGTCGACGACGTCCATGCCCTCGATCACCTGGCCGAAGACGGTGTGCATCTTGTCGAGCCAGGGGGTGCCGCCGGTCTGGCGGTAAAATTCCTTCACCTCGTCGGGAAAGCTGGTCTCGCCCTTGTTCGCGTTTTCGTACTGCTGCCTTAAGAGGCTCTCGATCTGGTCGAGCTGGCTGCCGCTGTAGCCGTACATCTCATAAACCGCCAGCTGGTCCTCCACCTTCTCATTGACCGATTTGCCGTTCTCCTCCTCGATGCTTTCAAAATACGCGTCGGTCATACTCTCGGTATCCGAGGCCTGCACGATGAAGAACTGGCTGCCGTTGGAATCCTTCCCGCTGTTTGCCATCGAAAGGGCGCCGCGGAAGTTCCAGAGGTTGTCGGTAAACTCGTCCTCAAAGGTGCCGCCCCAGATGCTCTCGCCGCCGGTGCCGTCGCCGGCAGGGTCGCCGCCCTGGATCATGAAGTCGTCGATGATGCGGTGGAAGGTGAGGCCGTCGTAGTAGCCCTCCTCGGCGTGGGTGATGAAGTTCTCGACCGTCTTGGGCGCGTCCTCCTCAAAGAGGACGGCCCGGATGGTGCCGTAGCCCTCCACCTCGATGACCGCCACCGGCAGCCCCTCATACGCGGTCACAGCGGTGACGGAGCCGTCCTCCCCCACCGCAAACTGGCGGTATTCCGCCTCCCCGCTGCAGCCGGACAGCGTCCCGGCGCAGAGGGCGGCCGCAGCCAGCAGGGCCGCGCATTTTCTGAGTATTCTCATGCTATTCATCCTTTCGCAGCGGAAAAGCCCCGCGGCGCGCAGCGTCCCGGAGCCTTTTTCCGCTTTTATTCCACCGTGCTTACCGAAATGCCGGTGATGGAAATTTCCTCATACGGGCGGGAGGAGCGGTCGACCCTGACCGCAGCGATGGCGTCGACAGTCTCCATCCCCTCGATTACCTGGCCGAAAACGGTGTGCGCGCCGTCGAGCCAGGGGGTGCCGCCGTGTTCCATATACGCGGCGGTGGTGTCCTCGTCAAAGGCCTTGCCCTGGCGCTTGAGCATCCCGAACAGGCGCTCGTCCATCGTGGCGGGACCGGCCTGGACGATGAAGAACTGGCTGCCGTTGGTGCCGGGGCCGGCGTTTGCCATCGAGAGGGCGCCGCGGAAGTTGCGGGCGCTGTCCGAAAACTCGTCGGCAAAGGGGCGTCCCCAGATGCTCTCGCCGCCCATGCCGGTGCCGGTGGGGTCGCCGCCCTGGATCATGAAGTCGTTCATGACCCGGTGGAAAATAATGCCGTTATAGTAGCCGTTTTTCGCGTGGGTGACAAAGTTCTCGACCGCTTTGGGGGCGGCCTCGGGCAGGAGCTTTACGGTGATGTCGCCCTTGGTGGTGGAAATGGTCGCGATCGTGTCGCCGGACTTGACCGGCGCAAAATTCAGATATTCAGCCATAGGAGTCGTCCTTTCTGCAATTTATTCGGAAGCTTCGGAGGATGCGGAAACCTCAGAGACAGGCTCCCCGGTGAGCGCGGCGTCGATTTCAGCCTGCTCCTGGGCGCTGCGGAAGATGAGATCGTCGAGTTCCTCCTGGGTCGGGGTGTTGTCGAGCTCCGGGTAATCCTCCGCATGGAAGGTCGAGAGGGTGACCGAATTGATGACGACGTCCTCTACCGGGCGGTTATTGTTGAGCTGCTCCTGGGTGCCGGAGACTTCGGGATCGGTGGGGTCGACCGACTCGTAGGTGAGCTCCAGGCCGAGGATCGCCTCAACGACCTCCATCCCGTCGATGATCTTGCCGAAAACGCTGTGGTAGCGGCCAAACTGCGGCACGCCGCCGTAGTCGACAAAGGCGTTTTTCATCATGGCGGGGAAATTGTACTGGGTCATCTCATCGACGACGTCCTGGGTGACCTCCGTCTCGCCCAGGAAGAAGAAGCGGGAGTCACAGTAGTAATCCTTGTTCCAGAGCGCGCCCGCCTCGTAGCAGATCATTGAAACAGAGCCGGTAAAGGGCCAGAGGTTGTTGGAATACTCCGCCCGGATCGGCTTGCCGGTGTTGGAGTCGCCGCCGTTGCCGTCCGGAGTGGAGCTGCCGGCCGCGACGATGCCGAGACTCGGCTGGACGTGGAAGATGACCTGGCCGTCGTAAAAGCCCTGCCCGGCCAGGTCCTTAAAATTCTGCACCAGCTCAGGGACCTCGTCGGTGTAGAGCAGGACCGTGATCTCACCCATCGTGGTGTCCAGGATGGCAATATCCTGCCCCTCTTCGGGCTGTTCGAACTGGATGTACTCGATGGTCGCAGGGTCGATGCGCTCAGTCCCGCAGCCGGACAGGAGGCCGGCCGTCAGCGCGCAGGCCGTCAGCATCGCGGCAGCCCGTTTCAGAAACTTCATCAATTCATCAAACCTTTCTCGCCCCTTTCCGGCGCAGCGCCGCGGGGCTTTATTCAATCCCTTTTATTATATCGAATCTCACAAAAAAGCGCAAGGGATAAAGACAAAAGTTTACAAACAGCCGGCTTCCCGAAGATAGCGCAGCACCCGCGCTTCCTCCTCCCGGTCGAGCGGGAATGAAAGCGCCGCCGCCACCTCCCCGGAGACCCGGGAAAAGAGCCGCCAGGCCGCGGAAAGGGCCGATCGGAAGGCGGTAAAATCCCCGCCGGCGTAGGTGCTGAGGAATTCCGCCCAGTCCTCCTTTGGAAGGAAGCGGGGCAGGAATTTGCCGTACTTGCCGGGGTTGACCGGCCCGTGCAGGACCGACGCCTTCCAGGAAAGCATCTGCAAAAGCTCCTTGCGCAGATAGCGGCCAAGCATCTCCTGGGCGGTGGAAAGCTCCCCCCGCGCGACGCTCTTTGCCACATTGCCGCAGCAGATCCAGCGGAACTCGTTTACACAGCAGTGAAATTCCAGCGCAGAGGGCGGCGGGACGCGGTAATCCTCATCGGTGGCGGGCGGGACCTCCGGCAGGATACCGTCCTTGTCGAGCAGCGGGATGCACATTTTGTCCGCGAGCACCTCCCGCGCCGCGTTTTCCGCCGGCACGAGGCTCAAGTCGATGCGAGTGCCGTCCGCAAACTGCATCAGGTAGATAAACCAGCCCGAAAAATCCGGGGCGCCGTCCGCATAGGCGTCAAATTGGTCCCGCCGCGACTGCATCATCACCCGCTCGCCGAAACAGCCGAGCCAGCCGTCGCTTTCGAGGAAGGAGGGCATATCGGTCACCGCGTAGACGATGTCAAAGTCCTGCCAGCGGTCCTTCGGGGCGTTGGGGTTTGCCCGCGAGCCGTTCATCCACACCGCCCGGACCCGCTGATCCTCCTTTGCGAAGGAGAGGATGCGTTCCATCATCTCCCCGTCTGTCCTCGCCTGCATGGAGCTCCCTCCTTATTTCCCGATCTCCCCGTGGGCCAGCGCCTTCAGGTAGGCGTTGATGAAGCCGTCGAGGTCGCCGTCCATGACGGCGTTTACATTGCCCATCTCAAAGCCGGTGCGGTGGTCCTTGACCAGGGTGTAGGGCATGAAGACGTAGGAGCGGATCTGGGCGCCCCAGGCGATTTCCTTCTGGTCGCCGCGGATGTCCTCGATCTTTTCGAGATGCTCCCGCTCCTTGATCTGGATAAGCTTGGATTTGAGCATCCGCATGGCGACGTCCTTGTTCTGGTACTGGCTGCGCTCCACCTGGCAGGAGACGACGATGCCGGTGGGCAGGTGGGTGATGCGCACGGCTGAGTCGGTCTTGTTGACCTTCTGGCCGCCCGCGCCGCTCGAGCGGTAGGTGTCGACCTGGATGTCCTCGGGACGGATCTCGACCTCGATGGTGTCGTCGATTTCCGGCATGACCTCGACCGAGGCAAAGGAGGTGTGCCGTCTGCCGGAGGCGTCAAAGGGGGACACCCGGACCAGCCGGTGGACGCCGGCCTCGCTCTTGAGGTAACCGTAGGCGTTGAAGCCCTCGATCATGATGGAAGCGCTCTTGATGCCGGCCTCTTCTCCCTCGAGGTAGTCGAGGACCGACACTTTGAATTCGTGGCGCTCGCCCCAGCGCATATACATCCGGTAGAGCATCTCGACCCAGTCCTGGGCCTCGGTGCCGCCCGCCCCGGCGTGGAAGGTGAGGATGGCGTTCTTGCCGTCATACTCACCGGAGAGCAGGGTGGAGAGGCGCTGCTCGTCGATTTTGGCGTTTAACTCCTTGAGGGTCTTGTCAATGTCGGGAAGCATGGACTCGTCCCCATCCTCTTCCGCCATCTCGATCATAGTCTGCGCGTCCTCAAAGAGGGAGACGAGCTGCTCATAGGCGGAGACGGTCGCCTTGAGGCTGCCCGACCGCTTTAAGACCTTCTGGGAATTCTCCATATCGTTCCAGAAATCCGGATCGGCGGCCTGCTCGTCGAGCTCGGCGATCTCCTTGCGGAGCGCGTCGATCCCGAGGGCCGAAGCCAGGTCCTTGAGGTCGGGCTCTGCGGCGCGGAGCGCCTGTTTTTGTTCTTCAATCTGAAGCATAAGATACCTCCATTGGTTACTTTGCGTGATAAATTCAGGTGTACTTTTCCATTATACCGGAGATTTAGAAATCTGTAAAGATTTGTTTGATATATTTTGACACTTATGATATAATATGGAAGTATATAGCGATCTGTCCGGCGCGCGGCCGGGCGGCAACGAACATCCGACAGTTTTGACAGCGGAGGTCTATACTATGTTCCAATACAAAGGCATTGCCTGTCCGCACTGCGGGCAGGAATTCAAAGAAACGGACGAGATCCTCATCTGCCCCGACTGCGGCGCGCCCTATCATCGCCGCTGCATCCAGGAGCTGGGCAAATGCCAGTTTGAGGACCTGCACCGCAAGGGGGAAAACTGGCGGCCGCCTCAGAAGGCCCCGCACGAGGAGGAGACCCGCTACGACAGCCGGGCTTCGGCGCGGTGCAGCCGCTGCGGGACGGTCAACGACCCTGACCGCCTTTTCTGCGAGGTCTGCGGCACCCCCTTAAACCAGGCGGAGGAACAGGAGGGGCAGAGCCAGCAGGGTCAGCAGGGCGGCTGGCAGAATTTCGGGGGAGACGGCCGCGGACAGCCCCCTTTCCGCCAGATGGCCTATAACCCCTACACCACCCCATTCGGCGGCCTCAATCCCGATGAGTCGATCGAGGATTTGCCGCTCAAGGATCTTGCAATCTATGTGGGGCAGAATACCCACTATTTCCTCCCGAAATTCAAGGCGATGGCCAACCGGGAAAGACTGGTTTCCTGGAACTGGGCGGCTTTTTTCTTTGATTCGTTCTATCTGCTCTACCGCAAAATGTGGGTGCCGGGCATCCTGCTCGCCATCCTGTCCGTCCTTCTCGCCCTTCCCAACACCATCGTCATGTACAGCTCCTTCAGCGTCCAGCTGGGGCTCGAGCTCCCCTTTTCCACCGAAACGCTGAACTTCATCTATAATCTCAGCAATGTCTTTTACGTGATTTCCCTGGGGCTGAAGGTCGCCTGCGGCGCCTTTACCAACCTCCTTTATCAGCGCAATGTCTTCCGCTCGGTGCGGGAACTGCGCGCAAAATCAGATGAACACGGGGACTACACCACCCAGCTCTCCGGAAAGGGCGGCGTCTCGCTCAAAGCCCTTATCATCTGCATTGCCGCCACAACTCTGTTTTCCATCCTCAGCTCGGTGCTGATACTTAGGACTATGAACCTGCTTTAATTTCCAACGGAAAGGAACGGTACAACGCCATGAAGATCAGAAAAGCCGTCATCCCCGCGGCGGGGCTCGGAACCCGCGTCCTCCCCGCCTCCAAGGCCATGCCCAAGGAGATGCTCTCCATCGTCGACAAGCCTGCCATCCAGTATATTGTCGAGGAGGCGGCCAAAAGCGGCATCGAGGACATCCTCATCATCACCAGCCGCGGCAAAACGACGGTCGAGGACCACTTTGACCGCTCGCCCGAGCTGGAGCAGCGGCTCTTAGCTTCCGGCAAGACCGACATCTATAACCAGATCGTCGACATCACAAAGCTTGCAAACATCACCTACACCCGCCAGCACGAGACAAAGGGCCTCGGCCACGCCATCCTCTGCGCCAAATCCTTTGTGGGGGACGAGCCCTTCGCCGTCCTCTACGGCGACGACGTCATCCTGGGCGAGAAGCCGGTCTGCGGCCAGCTCTGCGAGGCCTATGACCGCTACGGCCTGGGCGTCGTCGGCATCAAGGAAGTCACGATGGAGCAGATCCAGAAATATTCCTCGATGAAGGTCGAGCCCCTCGCCGACCGTCAGTACAAAATCACCGACATGATCGAAAAGCCCAAGCCCGACCAGGTCTTCTCCCTCTTCTCCATCCTGGGGCGCTGCATCCTGCCCGCGCGGATCTTTGAGATCCTCGAGAACACCCCCTACGGATACGGCGGGGAACTGCAGCTCACCGACGCGATGAAGACCCTCGCCCGCGAGGAGGGCATGATCGGGGTCGATTTTGAGGGCCGGCGGTACGATATGGGCAGCAAGCTCGGCATCCTCGAGGCAATCGTCGAGGTCGGGCTCGGCCATCCGGAGACCGGGGAGGCCTTCCGGGCATACCTGCGTGAAATCGCGAAAACGCTGTAAGGAGGAAGGAAAATGATTCGTCACATCGTCATGTGGAAGCTGAAGGACAAAACCGAGGACGGCGCCAAGGCCGAAAACGCCGCCGCCATCAAGGCAGGGCTGGAGGGCCTGGTCGGGAAGATCGACGGGCTGCTCAGGGCGGAGGTCATGGTCGGGATGCCCGGCGGGATGGATCTCTGCCTTTACAGCGAGCTGACCGACGCGGCGGCGCTGGCCGTCTACCGGGACCACCCGCTGCACAAGGAAGTGCAGGCGCTCGTCCACCGTTCCATGACCGAGCGGGTCGCCTTTGACGGAGAGATCGGCTGACACGGAGGAGATCCCATGTTTTTTAAGAAAAAGAAGAAAAAAGAGTACCTGCTGGGGGCGGGGGATATCCGCCCCCTTTTGAAGACCAGGATGGGCTGCATCGCGACCGACCGGATCACGGTTGACGGCTGCCGGGTCGGATTTTTTTACCGGGAGCAGCCGAGCGACGGGCTTCCCGACACCGGCTGGCGTTTTTTCGCCGGGGATGAATCGGACGAGTACCTCGACGACCCCGATAACAGCGGCGTATACTGCCTCAACACTATCGCAAACTACGACCGGGAGATTATCCCGCTGCTGGACAGCGCGGTCGGGAGCGCCTATTACCGCGACCCAAAGACCGGCAGGTTTGTCCTAGACGAGGAATGGATGCGGCAGAATACATAAAAGGAGGGGATCCCCGTGTTTCGGGAAATGCGGCGCAATAAGCAGCAGCTTTCAAGAGCGGAGTGCGAGGAAATCCTCCGCCGCGCGGCCTCCGGCGTTCTGGCCGTCTCCGGCGACGGCGGATATCCATATGCCGTGCCGCTGAGCTACGTCTATGAAGATGGAAAACTCTGGTTCCACTGCGCGCTGTCCGGCCACAAGCTGGACGCGATCCGGCGGGACAGCCGGGTTTCCTTCTGTGTGGTTGACCAGGATCAGGTCGTGCCAGCCGCCTATACCACCTATTTTCGGAGCGTCATTCTCTTCGGCCGGGCACGGATTTTGGAGGATCACGAGGAAAAATTGGCGGCTCTCGAAAAGCTGGCCGAGCGATATGCACCGGGCGACCTGGAGGGGCGCATGATCGAGATTGAAAAGTCCTTTTCCCGCACCTGCATGGTGGAAATCACCGTCGAGCATATGACCGGCAAGGCCGCGATCGAGCTGGTTCAAGCCAAATGAAAAAGAAAGAGCAAAACAAAATCCTCTCTCCGCGCGGAGAGAGGATTTTGTTTGTGCTGGCATCGTCCTATTTTCCCGGGCCGTCTCCAGCCAAGTATTTTCGGCACCCATGAGCTTAACTTCTGTGTTCGGGATGGGAACAGGTGGATCCTCATCGTCATCAACACCGGCAATCATGTTTTTCCCAAAAGGGATGGTGACCCGTAGGGGAATCGAACCCCTGTTTCCGCCGTGAGAGGGCGGCGTCTTAACCGCTTGACCAACAGGCCGCAATGGTGCACCTTCAGGGACTCGAACCCTGGACCCACTGATTAAGAGTCAGTTGCTCTACCAACTGAGCTAAAGGTGCAATTTCATAAAGAGAGTCTGTACAATGCACAGACTCTCTTTGGCAGGGGCAGAGAGATTCGAACTCCCGACACGCAGTTTTGGAGACTGCTGCTCTACCAGCTGAACTATACCCCTATGCATGGTGGGCCATCAGGGACTCGAACCCGGGACCAACCGGTTATGAGCCGGTCGCTCTAACCAACTGAGCTAATGGCCCATACCCTGAGCTTATGGCTCACTCTTTGTGCCGGCATCGTCCTATCTTCCCGGGCCGTCTCCAGCCAAGTATTTTCGGCACCCATGAGCTTAACTTCTGTGTTCGGGATGGGAAC
>DVKD01000053.1 GCA_018716285.1 Candidatus Merdivicinus faecavium | reverse complement strand
TCCAGCGGCCGGTGCGGGGCAGGCTGCCGCGGCGTCTTGTCCGGCCCGGCCACGGGCGCAGATCGGCGGAGCGGGCCGGCAACCTATCCATGACGGTCCGCCTGTCGGACCGTTCCAGCGGCCGGTGCGGGGCAAGCTGCCGCGGCGTCTTGTCCGGCCCGGCCACGGGCGCAGATCGGCGGAGCGGGCCGGCAACCTATCCATGACGGTCCGCCTGTCGGACCGTTCCAGCGGCCGGTGCGGGGCAGCCTGCCGCGTCGTCATCGTCCGGCCCGGCCACGGGCCACGGGCCGAACTGGCTGTCGAGGAAAGCGCAGTATTCCGCCTTGGTCATCGCGGGGGCAAATTCCGCGCAGACACGCTCGGCCTCAGCCGCGCCGTCACAGAGCAGGTCAATGACGGTCATGGCCATCATCTTGGCGGGGAGAAGCACCGCCGTCTCCCAGTCCGCGACCCGGAAATCCCTGCTGTGGGCGTTGCCTGCAAATCCCCCGATGGTCGGGTGGAGGCAGGGGATGAGCTGGCTTAGGTCCCCCATATCGGTCGAGCCGACCAGGTCGACCCCCGTGCGGATCTCCTCTTCCCGGAAAAAGGCGCGGGCGTTTTCCCGGAACAGGGCGGTGAGGGCCGCGTCCTGCCGCAGCGGGAGCTGCCCGGGCAGGTTGTCGATAAAGGCCTTCGCCCCGATCGCGTAGGCCGCGCCGAGGATGGAGCGGTCGACCGTCCCGCAGGCCCCCTGCAGCGCCGCCATATTCCTGGCCCGGACATAGGTCTCCATCCGCACGTCGGCCGGCACGACGTTGACCAGATCCCCGCCCTTGGTGATGATGGGGTGGACCCGGATGCCGTCCTCGTCCCGGAAGGTCTCCCGGTTGGCATGGATGCACATGAGGGCCGCCATCGCGGCGTTCAGGGCGTTGACCCCCTCATGGGGCGCGCCGCCCGCATGGGCCTCCCGCCCTTCGAAGCGGATCTGCTTGGCGGTAAAGCCCATGCTGCCGCCCCCCAGGAAGAGCCGGCGCTCCGGCGTCGCCGAGTGGGAGTGGACCATCATCGCCATATCGACGTCGTCAAAGGCCCCGAGCCGGATGAGCTCCTGCTTGCCGGAGAGGTAGCAGACCTCCCCCTCCTCCCGCAGCCTGCGGCGGAACTCCATCTCGGCGAATTCCTCGGCCGGGACGGCGAAGAAGGCGATATCCCCGTCGAGCTCCGCGATCACGCCGCTCTGCACAAGCCCGACGGCCGCCCCCAGCAGGTTGGCGAGCTGGACGTGGTGCCCGCAGGCGTGGGCCGCGCCGGTCGCCTCGTCGGCGTCGGGATGGGCGGGGCTGACGACCGCGTCGAGCTCCCCGATGACGGCGACGGTGCGGCGGGAGGACCGCCCCTTCGCGTCCGCGCGCAGCCCGGTGCGGGCAAGCCCGTCCCGGCAGGGGAGGCCGAGCGCCTCCAGCCGCTGCCGCATGTACCGGCTGGTGCGGAATTCCTTGTATCCGAGCTCCGGGGCGGCGGCGATGTCCCGCACCGTCTCATATAGCAGCGCGCGGCTTTCGTCGATCGCCCTGCAGGCCCGTTCCTTCAGGAGGTTTTTCATGGATGCGACCTTCTTTCGCTGTGGATTTTTTTCAATAGGGCCGGTCATTCCGCCCAGCGGGCGAGGTTTTCCCGGACAAAGGCGTCGTCGTTTAAGTCGGGGTACATCCGGTAGACCCGGTCGATCTCCTCCGCCTGGCCGGGGGAGAGCCCCTCCTCCGGGTCCAGGCACCAGATCCCCTCCAGCAGCCCCTGCCGCCGCAGCACCTCGTGGACCCCCGCGATGCAGCCGGCAAAGCTGTGGGCGGTGTCGAAAAAGGCGCTGTTGCAGTCGGTGACCTGGGCCGCCCGGGTGAGCAGCTCCGAAGGAATCTCCGCCCTGCCGCGGTACTGCTTTAATTCCTCGAAGAGCTCCGCCGCCCTGCGGGTCCAGACCGCCCAGTGGCCGAGCAGGCCGCCCGCAAAGCCCTTGCGGCGGATCTGCCCGTTTTCGTCGGAAAAGGCGTACTCGGTGAGAAGGTCGACGACGATGTTGTCGTCGTTGCCGGTGTAGAGGGCGATCTCCCCGCTGCGGGGGGAGAGGGCGGCCGCCCGGACCAGCTCGAGGGTCTGGTAGCGGTTGAAGGGCGCGCTCTTGATGGCGACGACGTTTTCGATCGCGCAGATCTTCTGCCAGTAATCGTAGGAGAACACCCGCCCGCCGACCGACGGCTGGAGGTAAAAGCCGACGACCGGCAGCACCTCCGCGACGGCGCGGGTCCGCTCGACAAAATCGTCCTCGGTATAGCCGGGGAGGCCGCCGGGGCTTAAAAGCACCGCGTCGAAGCCGTACTCCCGGGCAAGCTCCGCCTCGCGGACCGCCTGCGCCGTCTCGCCGCAGGCGCCGGCGATCCTGACGAGCGCCCGGCCGCTCTGTTCCTCATACCGGCCGGCTTCCTCCGAAACGAGGGCGAGCAGCGGCTCAAACAGGCCGACCTTCGGGTCGCGGATGGCAAACTGGGTGGTGTGGACCGCCGCGGCGATGCCGCCCGCGCCGGCGTCAAAATAATAGCGGAGGAGGGTGCGCTCCCGCGCCGGGTCGAACCGGCGCTCCGCGTCGAGGGCCAGCGGCAGGGCGGGGATCACGGTCCCCTCATGGAGCAGTTGCAGGGCCGTTTGATGCCGGTTCATCAGAAATTCCCCTTTCTCTCTTCAAAGTGGGTGGGCTTGTTGAGGGTGCGGCCGCCGTCCAGCAGCCACTGGGCCTGCCAGTCGATCAGGGTGTCCAGCGGGACCCTTGGGTAGCCGAAGGCCGCCATGCAGCGGGCGCTGCTGCTCAGCAGGGCGGTTTCGCCAGGCTGGCCGGTGAAGCGGACCTCCCGGCCCAAAAGCTCCCCGAAGCGGGCGGCGGCGTACCGGACCGAGACGGTCTCGGGGCCGGTCACATTGAGGCGCACGGCGGGAGAATCCGCGAGCAGCAGGCTGCGGATAGCGTACTCGTTGGCGTCGCCCTGCCAGATGCAGTTGAAGCAGGGGGTGGCGAGGTCGACCTCCTCCCCGGCGAGCACCTTGCGGGCGATGTCATAGAGGACGCCGTACCGCAGGTCGACGGCGTAATTCAGGCGGTAGAGCAGCACCTTCGCCCCGGTCGTGCGGGAGGCGTACTCGAAAATGCGCTCCCTGGCGAGGCAGGACATCGCGTACTCCCCGACCGGGCCGGGCGGGGTGTCCTCGTTGGCGCCGCCCTGGTGCGGGGGCGTCATGGGGTAGAGGTTGCCGGAGGAAAAGACGGTAAACCGCGCCGCCGGGAACCGGCGGATGACCAGCGAGGGAAGAACGGCGTTCATCCCCCAGGTGAGGCACTCCTCCCCGGCGGTGCCGAATTTCCGCCCGGCCATGAAAATGATGTTGGCGGCGTCGGGGAGCGCCTCGAGCGCGCCGGGCTCCATCAGGTCGGCCGAAATCGTCTCGACGCCCTCCCGCTCGAGCAGGCCGCGTGCGGCGGGGTCGCTGAAGCGGGAAACGGCGATTACCGGGTCCTTCTTGCCGGCGGCGGCAAAGGCCTTTTTGGCCAGCACAGCGAGGGTCGGGCCCATCTTCCCCCCGGCCCCTAAAATCATCAGCCCGCCGTCCAGCTTCCGCACATCCGCGATCAGCGCGGGGGAAGGCTCGGTCAGCAGCCGGTCCAGCGTTTCTTCTGTCCACATCTCTGCAATCATCCCTTTCAAAAAGAGTCGAAAGTAACTGTTTAGTTATATTCTAGCACACATTGATTCCGTTTTCCTAGTACTTTTCTCGATTTTCTTGATGTTTTGCACGATTTTCATGAAAAGGGATAAAGCAGAGCCCCTTTTTCCCGCAGCGAGATAGGGAAAAACACAAAAAGCGCGCCCTTTTTTTGCAGCAGGCGCGCTTGACAGCAGATAAAACCGGCGTCCTCGCCGTGTGGTGAGAACGCCGGTCTGACTTTTAGCCGATCTGGATGGTCGTGCTGGCGGGCAGCTCCTTCTTGGTCTCCTTCGGGAAGGAAATTCTCAGGATGCCGTCCTCGTATTTGGCGGTGACGTCCTTGGACTCGACGCCGGTGCCGATATAGAAGCTCCGGCTGCAGGACCCGGCATACCGCTCCTGGCGGATGTATTTGCCTTCTTTGTCCTTCGTGTCTTTGTCCAGGCCCTTCGAGGCGCTGATGGTCAGGTAGCCGTTTCGCAGATCCAGGCCGATCTCCTCTTTCTTGAAGCCGGGCAGGTCGATGTCCAGCTCGTAGCTGTTCTCAGTCTCCCGGACGTCGGTCTTCATCAGGTTCTTGGCGTTTTTGCCGTACAGCGGGCTGCGCCCGTTCCACATCGGGAACATCGGGAAATCATCAGAGAAGAAATCATCAAACAGGTTTTCACCAAAGATCGCAGGTAACATAATTCATTCCTCCATTTGTTATTGACAGTAGACTTTGATCATTTCGCTCCTGTCGGGGCGGAACGGAACGTTTGGAAGGGATCGGGCTTTTGCCCAGGGCGTTCGCCCGGAGCGCTCTGCCCTCCGAACCCCTTTCCTTAGGTTCTGATTCTATTATAGCACAAATATTAGCACTGTCAATATCTTAGTGCTAATGTTAACAAAATTATTGATATTTGTTTACAATTGAACCCGATTTTCTCTCTCCGCCCGTATTTTTTCCAAAAAATCCGCTGTTTTGAAAAGATTCCGGACACATCTTATGCTATAATAGAAAACAATTCGGACAGATTTTCTTTCTGAAAGGACTGATTGCCATGACCAGCAGGGAAAACTACCTGCGCGCCGTCCGCTTTGAGCGGCCGGACTACATCCCCATGTCGTTTGCCGTAAACCCTTCCTGCTACGAGAATTACCCGCAGGACGAGCTGTTCGGGCTGATGGAGGACCACCCCCTCCTCTTCCCCGGCTTCCAAAAGCCCGCGCTCCCCTACCGCCCCGATTACGCCCCCATCACCCGCAAGGACGCGCCCTACCGTGACGATTTTGGCTGCATCTGGACGACCGCGATGGACGGCATGACCGGCACCGTCACCGGCCACCCCCTCGCCGACTGGGCGGATTTTGACGGCTACCGCCCGCCCGACCCCGACCGCTGCACCGGCATCGGCCCGATCGACTGGGCGGCGGTCAAGGAAAGCATCCGCCAAACGCCCGACCGGCTCCACATGGGCGGCCTGCGGCACGGGCACACCTTCCTCCAGCTCTGCGACCTGCGCGGCTACCAGAACCTCCTCTTCGACATGGCCGACGAGGAACCGCGGCTTTGGGACCTCATCGAGATGGTCGAGCACTTCAACGCGGGGATCATCGCCCACTGGCTGGACTGCGGGGTGGACGTCATGACCTACGCCGAGGACCTGGGGATGCAGTTCGGCCCCATGCTCTCCCCGGAACAGTTCCGCAAGTACATCAAGCCCTCCTACCAGCGGCTGATGCGGCCCGCCAAGGAGCGCGGCCTCCCCATCCACATGCACTCGGACGGGGACATCCGGACCCTCGTCGACGACCTTATCGACGGCGGTGTGGAGATCATCAACCTGCAGGACCTGGTCAACGGCATCGACTGGATCGCCGCGAAATTCGCGGGAAAAATCTGCGTCGACCTCGACATCGACCGCCAGAACGTCACCGCCTTCGGCACGCCGAAGGAGATCGAGGACCTCATCCGCCGGGAGGTTTCCTCCATCGGGCGCAAGGAGGGGGGCCTGACCATGATCTACGGCCTTTACCCCGGCATCCCGCTCGAGAACGTCCGCGCCCTCATGGACGCGATGGAGCGCTACATGGGCTATTTCAGTTGAATAGTTGAACAGCCGCAAAAAAACGCCGCCCGAATCCTTTTTCGGACGGTAGGGTATGTATATCGGCGGGCGGGGAAACCCCGCCCCTACAGCACAAACGCTGCAATTGTACAATTCCTCAACAAAAACCGCCGCCCGGCGCTCCGGACGGCGGTTTTTTATTTGGGTGCAATTGGTCAGAAGCGGCAGTACTGCTCCATGTAGCGGTCCATGCTGGCGAGGAGCGCCGGGTCGGTGCCGTGCTCGGAGAGGTACTCGCGGATGTCGCGAACGGTGATGATGGCATGCACGTTGATGCCGAACTCCTCCTTGACCTCCATGACGGCCGTCTTGACGCCTTCCTTTCCGACCTCGCAGCGGTCGACCGAGATGAACATATCGGTGACCTTCACATCCGCGGCGGCCTTGAGGATCGGGACCGTCTCGCGGACGGCGGTCCCGGCGGTGATGACGTCCTCGATGATGATGACGCTGTCGCCGTCCTTGGGCTGGTAGCCGACCAGCGATCCGCCTTCGCCGTGGTCCTTCACTTCCTTGCGGTTGAAGAAGTAGGGCTTGTCGATGCCGTAGAGGGTGGAAAGGGCGCTCGCCGCCGCGGTGACCAGCGGGATGCCCTTATAGGCCGGGCCGAACATGGCGGTAAAGTCCTCGCCGCAGGCTTCCCGGATGCAGGCCGCGTAGAATTTGCCCAGCGCCGCAATCTGCGCGCCGGTGCGGTAGTTGCCGGTGTTGACAAAGTAGGGGGTGAGCCGGCCGCTCTTGGTCTTGAACTCCCCGAAGCGGAGCACGTCCGCGCCCATCATGAACTCGATAAACTCCTTTTTCGCCTGTGTCAGCATAATCCATCCGTCCTTTCTGTCTTTCTTCCCAGTATACCATATTTCGACACGGGTGGCAAGATGGCGGGGGGATTTTCCGCCGGCGCGGGCGGGCCGTTATCGGTTTTTCTTCTCCAGAATCTGCCCGTGTTTCTCCTCATACTGCTCGATGCAATCCCGTATCAAAATGAGGATCTGGCTGTTCAGCGAACGCCCCTCATAATCCGCCACAACATGCAGCTTGTCCAAAACTTCGCTGTCAATCCGAATGGATACACTTTTGATCGCCATTATCGCGCACCTCATAAATATATTTTGTATTTATTTTGCATCTATTTTGTGATATAACGGGATAAACAAACGCAAAACACGTTTAAAATATATCTATTGGAGGCTGCTATGAAGGTTGCTGTAATCGGTTCGCGGGGGCTGACCGTCTCAAATCTCAGCGATTATCTTCCCGATGATGTCACGGAAATCATATCCGGCGGCGCCGCGGGCATCGACACCTGCGCCCGGCACTACGCCCTCTCCCACGGGATCAAACTGACGGAATTTCTGCCGGATTACCGGCGCTTTGGCCGGGCCGCCCCGCTCAAACGGAATCTGGACATCATTCAAATATGCAGACCTTGTTTTGGCATTTTGGGATGGTTCTTCCCGCCTCGAAAACGGCGGATAGAGGATGGAACCTGCCCATAACGGCAAGTTTATCTTGCCGTTCCAGCGGTTGGAACGGTGCTGTGCGGCCGCATTGTCATTGTCCCCCGCGGTCACGCGAAATTGTGCAATTGCGGGGGATTTCTTTCCAGAGGCGCAACTTGTTTGCGCCAGCCGAAGCTCAGCGCGTGGCTGACTGCCGCGTCGTCATTGTCCCCCCGCGGTCACGCGGGCGGAATACAAATCCTTGCGGAAAACGGGCGGGCGCGGTATAATAGAAGAAAATCCCCCGAAAGGAGCCGCCCGCATGGAGATCGACCGCATCCTCGCCGCCCACGGCGTGCAGTTTACCCCCGCCCAGCGCCAGGCCCTTTCGGACGACCCGGCCCCGGCCCTGCTGCTGGCCGTCCCCGGCTCGGGCAAGACGACCGTCCTCGTCGCCCGGACCGCCTTTCTTCTGAGCCGCGGGACCCCGCCGGAGGAGATCTGCTCCCTCACCTTCTCGCGCAACTCCGCGCAGGATATGCGGGAGCGCTTTGCCGCCCTGTTCGGAGAATTTTTCCCAAACCCGCCGCGCTTCTCCACCATCCACAGCCTCTGCTGGCGGATTCTGCGGGAATTTTCCGCCCAGTCGGGCCGCCCGCTCCCCCAGCTCACCGGCAGCGAGCTGGCCCCGGCCTCCGACCGGCTGATCCGGGAGGCGTACGAGTCGCTGCTGGACAGCGCGCCGGACGAGGAGACCGTCTCCGAGCTGGCCGGCAAGATCGGCCTGTGCAAGAACCGCCTCCTCTCCCGGGAGGAGGCGCTGAAGCTCGACGGGATGCCCGACCACTTCGCCGCCGTCTACACCCGCTACGAGGAGGAGAAGAAATTCCGCCGCCTGATGGACTACGACGACCTGCTCCTCTACGCCCTCGCGGTTTTGCAGAAGCGCCCGGCCTTCCTTGCGGGCTGGCAGCGGCGCTTCCGCTTCTGGAACGTCGACGAGTGCCAGGACCTCACCCCCGCCCAGTTCGCCCTCCTGCGCATCCTCGTGCCGGAGGGGCGGGGGCTTTTCCTCGTCGGGGACGAGGACCAGAGCATCTACGGCTTCCGCGGGGCGGACCCGGCGCTGCTGCTGCGGCTGCCGGAGGAGTACCCCGGCCTGCGCGTCCTCAAGATGGAGGACAGCCACCGCGCCCGGCCCGAGCTGCTCGCCCTCTGCGAGGCCTTCATCCGCACGGCGCCCGACCGCTACGACAAGCGCCTCCTCCCCACCCGTCCGCCGGGCGGCAGGGTCGAGCAGGTTTTCCCCAAAAGCATGGCCGACGCCTACGGCGAGATCCGCGCCCTTTTAAGCGAGCTGCCCCCCGGGCAGACGGCCGGCATCCTCTACCGCAGCAACCTCACCGCCTGCGCCCTCTCCCTCTTCCTGCAGGAGCAGGGCATCCCCTTCCGGCTCGACGCCGAGCCGGTGACCCTTGTCAAGCACTACACCCGCGCGATGGCCGCCCTGCTGGCCGTCTGCGCCGACCCCTTCGACCTCGATTCCTTCCACCATTCCGGCTGCGGGCGGGAGCTGGGGCCGCTGCTTTACGAGAACGTCTTTCTCCGGGCCGACGGGACAAAGCCCGTCCCCGCCCTGCTGCGGGAGGCCGCCGATCGCGCCCACCGCCCCGGCCGCGCCCGCCTGCTGGCCGACATGATCGAGGAAGCGTCCCGCCTCGCTCCCGGGAAGGCCCTCCGCCTCCTCGAGACCCGCACGCCGGCGGGGCGGGTCATCGCCTCCCGCTTCCGGTCCGGCGACCCGCTCATCCGGCTGCGGTACGGGCAGCTGCGCTGGATCTGCGAGACCTCTCCCGACTTTCCCGCACTCTTCCGGCGGCTCACGGAGGCTTCCCGCCCCGCAGCGTACCGTCCGGGCGAGGCAGTCCTCACCCTCTCGACCGTCCACTCGGCGAAGGGGCTGGAATTTGACATGGTCATCCTCTTCGACTGCTTCGAGGGCATCCTCCCGGCCCGCGGCGCCCTCTCCGGCCTGACGCTGGGGGAGGAGGCGGCCTTCCGGGAGGAGCAGCGCCTTTTTTACGTCGCCGCCACCCGCGCCCGGGAGCGGATCGTCCTCTTCGACCCGCCGGCGGACTGGCCGGGCTTCCGGCTTTCCCGCTTCGGCTACGCCTTCCTCGCCCCGGCAAAGGAGCCGCAGACCCCGATCCCCTTCCGGGAAGGGGACCGTCTTTTCCACCGCGCCTTCGGCGAAGGGCGGCTGATAAAACGCAGCGGGGAGGAGGCGGAAATTCTTTTTGACCGCTGGGGAATGAAGCATCTAAACCTCGCGCATTGCATTCGGAAAAATCTGGTCTCCCGAATCTGATGGAAAATCGCGCATATTTCCGGCGTTTTTTTCGGATTTGCTGCATATTTTTCCGGTTTTATTGAAGATTCACAATTTGAGCGGATTTGCCATATAATTCTTTGGGAGGCAAAATTTGCAGGATTTTAAAATACATCTTGCAAAATTGCCGCATTTCGTGTATGATAGTATTCAACACCGCATGTAATACTCATGGAACAGATGGAGGAACCTATGATGGCAGATTACCGCACCCTCACCGCCGCAGAGCTGGCGGCCGAAAAACAAGAGCTCGAAACCGCCTACCGCCGCATCCAGGCGCAGGGCCTCAAACTGGATATGTCCCGCGGCAAGCCCTCGCCTGAGCAGCTCGACCTCTCGATGGGGATGCTCGACGTCCTCTCCTCCTCTGACATTCTGACCTGCGAAAACGGCGCCGACGTCCGCAACTACGGCCTCTTCGAGGGCATCCCGGAGGCGCGGCAGCTTTTCGCCGACCTGATGGAGGTGGAGCCCGACGAGGTCTTTGTCGGCGGCAACTCGAGCTTGAACCTCATGTACGACACGGTCGCCCGCAACATGCAGTTCGGCGCCGCCCCCGGCGAAATTCCCTGGGGCAAGCAGAGCGTCGTGAAGTTCCTCTGCCCCGTCCCCGGCTACGACCGCCACTTCGGCGTCACCGAGACCTTCGGCATCGAGATGATCTCCATCCCCATGACCCCCGCCGGCCCCGACATGGACCTCGTCGAGCAGTACGTAAACGGCGACCCCGCCGTCAAGGGGATCTGGTGCGTGCCCAAATACTCCAACCCCGACGGCTACACCTACTCGGATGAGACGGTCCGCCGCTTCGCCGCATTGAAGCCTGCCGCCAGCGATTTCCGCATCTTCTGGGACAACGCCTACTGCGTCCACGACATTACCGACACCCCCGACACCCTCCTAAACCTGATGGACGAGTGCAAAAAGCGGGGCAGCGAGGACATGGTCTACATCTTCTGCTCCACTTCCAAGATCTCCTTCAGCGGCGCAGGCGTCGCCGCGATGGCCATGAGCCGCAAAAACCTCGCCTGGGCCAAGAAATACCTCACCATGCAGACCATCAGCTTCGACAAGGTAAATCAGCTCCGCCACACCCGCTTCTTCGGCAGCAGGGAGGGCGTCAAGGCCCACATGGAGAAACACCGCGCCATCATCAAGCCGCGCTTTGACCTGGTCTTCTCGATGCTCGACCGGGAGATCGCCGGGCTCGGCATCGCCGAATGGACCCGCCCCAACGGCGGCTACTTCTTCTCCTTAAACGTCCTGCCCGGATGCGCGAGAAGGGTCGTCTCCCTCTGCAAGGAGGCCGGCGTCGTCCTGACCGGCGCGGGCGCGTCCTTCCCCTACGGCATCGACCCGCTCGACACCAACATCCGCATCGCGCCGACCTACCCCTCGCTGGAAGAGCTCGAAAAGGCCGCCGAGGTTCTCTGCCTCTGCGTCAAGCTCGCCGCCGTCGAGAAGCTCCTCAATCAGATCAAAGCCGCATAAATCAGGAAAACGCAGGCCCCCGGACAGCTCTGAACGCTGCCCGGGGGCCTCTTTGCTGGAAAAATGCCGCACTACTGCGGCCGGGTCAGGGCGTAGGACTGCCGGATCACCCGCTCGACCTCGCCCTCGTCCGCGCGGCCGTCCAGGGCCGCCGTGACCCAGTGGGTCTTGTTCATGTGGTAGGCCGGAAAAAAGCCGGGGACGTGCGCCCGGAGGAAATCCCCCTCCTCCGGCGGGCACTTGCAGTTGACCCAGAGCGTCCCGCCCCGCTCATAGAAGAAGGCGAAGGACCTGCGATTTCCCCGGTGCCGCATCACCGTCCACTCTTCGTCAAAGGGGTAATCCTCCCAGCAGCCGCCCAAGCTCAGGCAGAAGGCAACCCATTCCCGCCTGCTCCGCATCCAAACTCCTCCTTTCTCCGCCTCTTTTTTCCTTATCCTACCACAAAATCCCACTGCGCGCAAGGCGGTTTGTGACTTTTTTAAAAATCCGGGCATTTGTGAATTGCTTATCAATCTTTTTTGTGCTAAAATAGAAAAGTAGCCAATTTCATCGAAATTGAACCGATATAGATTTCAAAGGAGGTTCCCCCATGCTCGAACTCTATGACTCCGGCGTTTACTTAAAGGACGGCGCCGTCATCCCCGCCGCTTCCGGCGCGGACTTGCCCGCCCCGGAAGAAGCCCGCGAGGCGACCATCGCCTACCAGATCATGCGCGCCCACTCCAAGTCCGCCGACCCCAAAAAGATGCGGATCAAATTCGACGCCCTCATGTCCCACGACATCACCTACGTCGGCATCATCCAGACCGCCCGCGCGTCCGGCCTGCAGAAGTTCCCCATCCCCTACGCCATGACCAACTGCCACAACTCCCTCTGCGCCGTCGGCGGCACCATCAACGAGGACGACCACGTCTTCGGCCTCTCCGCAGCGAAAAAATACGGCGGCATCTACGTCCCCGCCCACCAGTCGGTCATCCACCAGTACGCCCGCGAGGAAATGGCGGGCTGCGGCAATATGATTTTAGGCTCGGACAGCCACACCCGCTACGGCGCCATCGGCTGCATGGGCGTCGGCGAGGGCGGCCCGGAGCTTGTCAAGCAGCTTTTGGAGAACACCTACGACGTCGACGCGCCCGAGGTCGTCCTCGTCTACCTCGAGGGCGCGCCCAGGCACGGCGTCGGCCCCCACGACGTCGCGATCGCCCTCTGCGGCGCGGTCTTCAAGCAGGGCTTTGTCACCAACCGGGTGCTGGAATTCGTCGGCCCCGGCGTCAAAAACCTCTCCGCCGACTTCCGGCTCGGCATCGACGTCATGACCACCGAGACCGCCTGCCTCTCCTCCATCTGGGAGACCGACGAGGTGGTCGAGAATTTCTACAAAGTGCATGGCAAGCCCGAGCGCTACCGCAAGCTGCAGCCAGGGAAAATCGCCTATTACGACCGGATGGTCAGGCTCAACCTCTCCGAGATCGAGCCGATGATCGCTCTGCCCTTCCACCCCTCCAACGCGGTGACCATCCGGGAGCTGCAGGCCGACCCCGCCGCTGTCCTCTCCAAGGTAGAGGAAGAGGTGCAGAAGCAGTTTGACGGCCGGGTCAAGCTCAATCTGGAGGAAAAGCTCGTAAACGGCAGATTCCAGGTCGACCAGGGCATCATCGCCGGGTGCGCCGGCGGTCTTTACGAAAACCTGGTGGAAGCCGCCGCCATCTTGAAGGGCGCGTCCACCGGCAGCGGGTACTTCTCCTTGAGCGTCTACCCCGCCTCCGTCCCGGTGAGCATGGCTGTCACCAGAAACGGCGTGGCCGCCGACCTGCTCGAGGCCGGCGCTATCATGAAGACCGCCTTCTGCGGCCCCTGCTTCGGCGCGGGCGACGTCCCCGCCCACAACGGCTTCTCCATCCGCCACACCACCCGCAACTTCCCCAACCGGGAAGGATCCAAGCCCGGCCAGGGGCAGATCTCGGCCGTCGCCCTGATGGACGCCCGCTCCATCGCGGCCACCGCCAAAAACGGCGGCATTCTCACCTCCGCTGCCGATGTGGACTACACCGTCCCCGAGATGCCCTACGCCTATGACGGGGAGATCTACAAAAAGCGCTGCTACTACGGCTTCGGCAAGGCCGATCCCAGCGCTGAATTGAAGCTCGGCCCCAATATCGCCGACTGGCCCAGGATGTACCCCCTCCAGGAGAACCTCTTAGTCAAGCTCGCCGCCGTCATCGACGACCCGGTCACCACCACCGACGAGCTGATCCCCTCCGGCGAAACCTCCTCCTACCGCTCCAACCCCATCAAGCTCTCCGAGTTCGCCCTCTCCCGGCGGGTGCCCGAGTATGTCGGCCGCTCCAAGGCGGCGCGCGGCCTGGCCGACGCCGTCCGCGCTGGCGAAATCCCGGCCGAGCTTGCGGCTGTGGCGGAAAAGCTGGGCATCCCCGCCGATACCTTAAAGGACACCACCGTCGGCTCCGGCGTCTTTGCCAACCGTCCCGGCGACGGCTCCGCCCGGGAGCAGGCGGCCTCCTGCCAGAAGGTGCTGGGCGGCGTCGCCAACATCGCCTACAGCTACGCGACCAAGCGTTACCGCTCCAACTGCATCAACTGGGGCATCCTCCCCTTCACCCTGGACGAGAATACCCCCTTTGACTACGCGCCCGGCGATTACCTCTACGTCCCCGGCATCCGGGAAGCGGTCAAAAACGGCGCCGAAACCATCCCCGGCAAGATGGTGACAAAGGACGGCGTCAAAGACATCACCCTCTATGTCAAGGGCCTCACCGAGGATGAGAAAACCATCATCCTCGAAGGCTGCCTCATCAACTACTACGCCGCCGGTTACGGCAGGGACTGAGAAAGGATGGGTTCGGATGGCTGTCTCCAAAGCCTGGGACTGGGGGCAGGGGGCCGCGCCCATCTGGCTCACGCCCAGCGAGGAAAGCTATTGCTGCGCCCAGAAATGGAAGGAACAGGGCGTCCGCAGCGTCCTCGATTTCGGATGCGGGCTGGGGCGGCACACCGTCTATTTTGCGGAACAGGGATTTCAGGTCAGCGCCTTTGGCCTTTCGGAAGAAGGCGTCGCCCACCTGAAGAAATGGGCGGAAGACGAAAGCCTCCCCATAGACGCCTGTGTCGCGGATATGATGCGCCTCCCCTACCCGGACAACCGCTTTGATGCCGCCTATCTCTACCACGTCATTTCCCACACCGATTCCAACGGCATCCGCGCGATCCTTTCGGAACTTACGCGGGTGCTCAGGCCCGGCGGCCGGGTATTCCTCACCCTGTGTTCCAAGGAAAGCCGCTCCTACCGCGACGCCGGCTACCCGAAGCTCGACGAAAACACCGTCGTCAAAACCGGCGGCGGCCCGGAAGACGGCATCCCGCATTTTTATGTGTCGCTGGATGAGATTTTCCCTCTGCTCGCCGATTATGAAATCGAGCGGATCCGGCACACAAACGACTGCTACAGCGGGGGAAGCCGGCTGGACAGCTGGCACTATTTTATCTCCGCGATTCTCACAAAATAACGCCGGACGATTTGTTTTAAGAAAGGATGATCCCCTATGGCGAAAATTCAGATGAAGACCCCCCTCGTCGAGATGGACGGCGACGAGATGACCCGCGTGTTGTGGAAGATGATTAAGGACACCCTCATCCTCCCCTATGTGGATTTGAAATCCGAGTATTACGACCTGGGGCTGGCCCACCGCAACGAGACGAACGACCAGGTGACCGTCGATTCGGCCAACGCCACCAAAAAGTACGGCGTCGCCGTCAAATGCGCCACCATCACCCCCAACGCCGCCCGGGTGGAGGAATATCACCTCAAGGAGATGTGGAAGTCCCCCAACGGCACCATCCGCGCCATGCTCGACGGCACTGTGTTCCGGGCACCCATCCTGGTGGAGGGCATCAACCCCTACATCCCCGGCTGGAAAAAGCCCATCACCATCGCCCGTCACGCCTACGGCGACGTCTACAAGAACACCGAGATGCGGGTGGACGCCGGCTGCAAGGCCGAGCTCGTCGTCACCCATCCCGACGGCACCGAAACCCGGGAGCTCATCCACGATTTCAAGACCCCCGGCATCATCCAGGGCGTCCACAACCTCGACAAATCCATCGAAAGCTTCGCCCGCTCCTGCATGAACTATGCCCTCGATTTGAAGCAGGACCTCTGGTTCGCCACCAAGGACACCATCTCCAAAAAGTACGACCACCGCTTCAAGGATATCTTCGCCGAGATCTACGAGGCGGAATACAAGGAGAAATTCGAGGCCGCCGGCATCGAATACTTCTACACCCTCATCGACGACGCGGTCGCCCGCACCATCCGTTCAAACGGCGGCTACATCTGGGCCTGCAAGAACTACGACGGCGACGTCATGTCCGACATGGTCGCCACCGCCTACGGCAGCCTCTCGATGATGACCTCGGTCCTCGTTTCCCCCGACGGCGTCTATGAGTACGAGGCCGCTCACGGCACCATTCAGCGGCACTACTACAAGTACCTCAAGGGCGAGCCGACCTCCTCCAATCCCGTCGCCACCATCTTCGCCTGGTCCGGGGCTTTCCGCAAGCGCGGCGAGCTGGACAACATCCCGGAGCTGGTGGATTATGCCGGCAAGCTCGAAGAAGCCACCATCCAGACCATCAGGGACGGCGTCATGTCCGGCGACCTCGCCGCCCTCTGCACCATTCCGAACAAACAGGTGGTCGGCACCGAGGCGTTTATGGCCGCCATCGGCGAACGGCTCGCCGCCCTCCTGGCCTGATCTGCCCTGCAAAGGAGGTTTCCCCATGCCGAAAGGCAGCGTCTCACTTTCTGTCATCCGCCGGCTGCCGCGGTACCACCGCTTTCTGAGGGACCTGCTCGCCGCCGGCACCGTCCGCATCTCCTCGGGCGACCTCTCCGCAAAAATGGGGCTCACCGCCTCCCAGATCCGGCAGGATTTAAACTGCTTCGGCGGCTTCGGCCAGCAGGGCTACGGCTACAACGTCAAGGATCTCTATGAGGAGATCGGCCGGATCCTCGGTCTGGACCAGACGCATCGGGCCATCCTGCTCGGCGCAGGCAATCTGGGCCGCGCGATCGCCCTGCACATGGACTTTGCCTTACGCGGCATCACTCTGCTGGGAATCTTTGATTCTGACCCGTCCCTGGTGGGCACGCAGGTCGGCGGCATGCCCGTCCGCGACTGTGCCGGACTCGCGGATTTCTGCGCGGCGCATCGGCCTGATATTGCCATTCTCTGCATCCCCAAGGAATCCGCAAATCGGACCGCCGCCATGCTGGTCCGGCACGGCGTCCGGGGGTTCTGGAATTTCAGCCACTATGACCTTGCCCTCGACTACGAGGGCATCGCGGTGGAAAACGTCCACCTCGGCGACAGCCTTTCCACCCTCTGCTTCCGGCTTAAGGAGGCCGGGCGCGAAAGCGAGTCCCTTGTGCCCTGATTTCACGCAAAAACGCCCTTTTCCCCATAGGGGAAAAGGGCGCTGTTATTTCCCAGCCATTCTCAGCTGTTTTTCATGATGATGCCTTCCACCGTATCGGCGACATGCTCACAGGTGTCGATGCATTTTTCGATGTAGTTATAAATTTCGCGCCAGGCGATGACCTCCAGCGGGTCCTTGCAGGTATTGTGCAGCTGGTACATGCAGGCAATGAAGCGCTTATCGGCCTCTTCTTCCAGGGTATTGATCCGCACGATATGGTCATGAATCCGCTTGGAGCGCTTGAAGTCTGCGAATTCCTTCATCAGCTCGAGGGTTTCCTCACAGCAGCGGATCAGGACGTCTGCCATCTCAAGCGCGTCGGTGCGCATGCTGGAGATGCCGTTGTAGTAAATCTTGATGAGCACGTCCTCGATCTGGTCGGTCATATCGTCGAGGTTCTGGCTCACCTGCATGATATCTTCCCGCTCAATGGGGGTGATGAAGGCTTTGACCAGCATGTTGAGCAGCTCATGCTTCTTTAAGTCCGCCTCGTGCTCCACCTTGTGCATCTCGTCCAGCTTCTGGGAAACCAGCGCCGGATCAAAATGGCTCATAATATCCTTGAGCAGGTGGGCCGCCCGGCAGGAATATTCCGCGCAGGCGATAAAATTCTGAAAGTAGTAGGAATCCTGTTTCTTTGACATAGTTCTCCCTCAATCCGTATCGTAAAATTAAAAGATTGCAATAAACAGCTTGGCCATCAGGAAGCTGATCAGTCCGCAGCCCGGGAAGGTGAAAATCCAGGTGAGCATCATTTCCTTGACAACGCCCATATTGATCGCGGAGAGGCGTCTGACCGCGCCTACGCCCATGATCGCGCTGGTCTTGGTGTGGGTGGTCGAGACCGGGATGCCGAACAGGCTCGACAAAAGCAGGCAGAATGCCGCGGCCAGGTCGGCGGAGAAGCCCTGATAGACCTCGAGCTTTACCATATCCATGCCGACCGACTTGATGATCTTCTCGCCGCCCACGCTGGTGCCGGCGGCCATGATGACGCTGCACAGCAGCATCAGCCAGACCGGGATCGAAAAGCCGCTCACGCCGTCCAGCCCGTTGGAAAAGGCGATTCCCAGGAAGAGCACGCCGATAAACTTCTGGCCGTCCTGCGCGCCGTGCATGAAGCTCATGGCAGCCGCGCCGAAAATCTGCGCCCCTTTAAAGAAGGGGTTGGTCTTTCTGCGGTCCATTTTGCAGCAGACGAGACTGACCAGCTTGCAGATGACCCAGCCGCTGACAAAGCCCAGCGCGAGGCTCAGCACCAGGCCGTACAGCACCTTGGCCCACTCGCCCATATTGATGCCTTCGACGCCGTTGTGAATGGCGATCGCCGCTCCGGAAAGACCGGCAATGAGGCTGTGGCTTTCGCTGGTCGGGATGCCGAAATAGGAGGCGCCCACACTGTAAACGACGATGGAAAACAGCGCGGCGCAGAGCGCGATCAGCGCCTCCCGTGTATTGCCGCCGAAATCCACCATATTGCTGATGGTAGACGCCACCGAGCTGTTGATCTGGGTCATGACAAAGACGCCTAAGAAGTTAAAGAGCGCGCTCATCCAGATCGCGCTCCGCGTCCCCATGCAGCGGGTCGTCACACAGGTCGCGATCGCGTTGGGCGCGTCGGTCCAGCCGTTTACAAAGATGACGCCCAGCGTCAGCACAACGGTGATGAGCAGCACAGGGCTCGATACGGCGCTCTGTACAAATGCCGCAAATGACATATCCATAATAAAACTCCACCTACCCAATATCCAAAAAAATGAGGACAGAACCTCACAGACGGAGGTTCTGTCCGACTTCTTTTCCCACCGATAGTCAGCGGTCCGGACCTGCCAACTACCAATCATTTCTGAGAAAACACCGGGGATCCGCTCCCCAAAGACAGACTCCGCCGCATATTCTGGTAATATTAGTGTAAAGCCTGCGTAAAAATATGTCAATAGAATTCATGGCATTTCAGCCAAATAAATAAATATGCGACAATCTTCGACAGGCATTTCTCAAAAAATACACAGAGCCGTCAAATTCTCCCGGATGCGCGCAGATTCGGCCAAAAGCGGCGCGAAAAAAGCGGGGAGCCGCCCGCTTTTCCAGGCAGTCCCCCGCTGAAACTCAAAAACAGATTTCCAAAATGTCGCCTTCCCGAAGGACGCCGCCGGGGATCCGGACGCCGCTGCTGCGGTATGGGTTGCTCCCCGCCGCCGCAGCCGCAAGCTTCTTTCCGTTCCGGCGGACGGAGACGCCCTCTCCCTCCGACCGGCGGTAGACGAAGGTGACGGCCTTCCCGAAGCAGCAGTAGGTCAACCGCGCGCCGTCCGCCTCCGGCGGAAGGACGGGGTCGATCTCCAGCTCCTGCCCGCAGAAGCGCAGGCCGAAGATGTCCCGGACAAGGCGCGCCATATAGATGCCGGGGCCGCTCGAGTAGAGCCGCCATCCGCCTTTCACGGCGATGCTCCCGTCAAAGAGCCGGTCAAACTCCGCGCTGTACTGGTACCGGTCAGAGAAATCGCCGTCCGAGCTGCTGAAGTAGAGGTTGCTCTGCCGGGGCGCGGCGTTGGGGACGGTGTCCGCAAGCAGGATGGGATTGACGGCAAACAGGGCGTGCCAGGCATCCCGGGCGCGGCCGAGCTTGGCCATCGCCTCGATGTAGCGGATGTGGGCGTGGGTGTACTGCAAACTGATCTCCCGCCCCACGTTGGCGGCCTGCTCCGCCCGCTGGAAGAGGTGGCTGACGCCGCCGTCATAGCGGCTGGGCCGGTCCATGAGCCGCACGCCGTCCGGGCATTTGAGCTTTTCATCGATGAGCCTGCGGTTCTCGTCGGCCTGCGCGGGCCCGACGAGCCCGGCGATGATGCTGCGGGTCAGGGGAAGCAGCCGGCAGTGGATGCCGGTCTGGCTGTCGGACGGGTGCAGCATATAGCGGAAGGACCCGTCCGCATTGCGGAAGGCAAAGCCCGCGATCTGCCCGTCGCGGATCAGATACCGCGTGAAATCGGCGGCAATTCCATCCGCCAGCGCCCCAAGCTCCGCCCCGAATTCCGGGCAGGCGGGCCGCAGGGCCTCGCCCAGGCTCCGGAGCGTCTGGTAGGCCAGCGCCTGGGTCCAGGCGCTCACCATATGCTCCTTCATGGCCGGGTCGGCGGGCTGGAGGGTGTCGTCCCAGTCCCCGCCCGCGTAGGAAATCAGGCGGGTCCCGTCGAGGAAGCGGCCGCGGATGCTCTCCACCGCCCGCCGGATGTGGCCGGAAAGGGTTTCCGGCGCTGCGGGCGTACCCCCGTGCAGGGTGGTGTAGGGGAGCGTTTCCCCGAGCACGCTGTCATCCCCGGCGGCGGCCAGATAGTCGGCCACGCATTTGAGCGGCCAGAAGACGACGTCGCCGTGGCACTCGCCGGCGTCCATCGTGTAGCGGTCGAACATGAACCACTGCGGCCACTCGCCGGTGTCGCTCTGCTGGTGGGCAAAGATCCGCAGGAGGACGTCCCGCGCCAGCGCAAGGTGCTGGGTCGTTAAGAAGTACTCAAAGGGCCCCTGGCAGATGTCCCGGGTCCCCCAGGCCGCCCCTCCGGGCTGCTCCAGCCCGTGCGGGACCGCAAAATGGACCAGGGCGTTGTGGGTGTACCACCAGACCGTCTCGTTCAAGATCTCCGCCCGCTCGCCGAGGGCCGGGGCGTCGAGGGAAAAGCCGCCGGTCAGCCCGCTGTAGGCGCGCAGATAGGTCTGCTTTTCCGTCTCGAAATCACAGGCGGGGGCTTCCGCCGTCTCCGGCGCGCCGTTAAGATAGCCGGTGATCGTGACGGCAAAGGCGCTGCGCTCCGGCATGGAGACGGTGAGCAGGGTCCCGTTGCGCGGCTCCCCGTCGGCAAAGAAGATCCGGTCGTCGCTCCAGGAGAAGGCGCCGTCTACCCGCATCTCGTAGCAGAGATTCGGGTAGGGGCTGTCCGCCCATCCCGCGGGGTCGGGCGACAGGCGCAGAATGCCGCCGGGGCGCTCCTCCAGCTGCACGTCCTGGAAAAACTCGCTGTCCCCGAGGACCAGCTGGGTCGTAAGCAGCAGGTCGTAGCTACGGCCCGCCTCGCTCTCCGCCTGCAGGACGACGGTCGGGCTCCCGGCCGCAGTAAAGGCTGTCACCCGCAGCACATCCTCCCCGATCCGGTACAGCCAGCGGGAGTAGTTCATCCCCATTTCGTAGGCCGCCGGCAGGGTCAGCAGACGGTACCGGCCGTCAAGCTTGACATAGAGCCGCTGCCCGTTGTTTTTGAGGATGTTCAGCAGTCCCCGCTGGGTGGAAATGAGCTTGTGGAAGGAGGTGTTCCCCACCACGGTCTGGGCGTTGAAGAGGCCGTAGATGTAGTTGGAGGTGGTGAGGAGGTTTTCGCTCACCCGCTCCGGGTCCACCAGAGTGGTCAGGATGGTGCCGTGCGGGCGTTCCACCGCGAGTTCCTTTGCCTTCAAAACGACATGGGCGTGATCCCTGGTGAAGAAGGACCAGGTCCTGCCGTCCTTTTTCTCCGCGAGCCGGCGGCAGGGATAGCGCGCCGCAAGCTCCTCCTCGGAAAATTCAGGGGAAGAATAGGGCTCCCCGAATTCCGGGCGGATCTGGACCGCTTCCGCCGGGGTGAAGGGCGCTGCTTCCTCCAGTGCGGCATAGGCGGCTTTCACCTCCCCGCGGAACTCGAGGGAGCGGATCGCGTCGGGGTGATCCTTGCGGAAAAGACCGTAAAAGACCGCCGTCAGGCTGCCGTTCAGCTCCTGCTTTTCGCACTGCAGCGCCGTGTAGGAGAGCTCGAACTGCTTGTTGCGGTTTTCGAGGTCCCCCGAAAGGGCAGCCGGAAGGCCGCCGTCCTTGTAGCAAAGCCCGAAAAACTGCGTCCCGTCGGTGGAGTGCCCCACAGCTCGGCCGCAGGCCATCCCCTGCTGCAGGTAGGGGAACTGCCCGTCCGCCTGCGGCTGGTTCTGGCGGGAGGCCACAACCCAGCCGTTTTCCGTCTCAAAGGCGGTGTGGCCCAGATACTGGGCCATGTAAAGCTCGTTGTTCAGCACGCCGCCCTGGATCCCGACGCCGATGTCCTGCCCGTAGACCAGGTCGACCGTCCGGCCGGAGCCGCGCAGCTCCACCTTCCAGAACCAGAGCCCCTCCGCGGCGGCGAAAAAGGTGACGCGGTAGGAGATTCCTTCCCGCTCGCCCTCCGAAACGACCCGGTCCTCGGAAAAGCTCACCCGGCTCCCCGAGCGGATGCCGAGGAGGGGATAGCTGCGGCAGCCTTCCCCATCGTAAACCCGCAGCCAGATGTTGTTTGCGGAGCCCTCCTTCTGGGTGCCGAGAAAGCCGTTCACCAGGTAATCGCCCTGAGTGAAGCTCTGGACGTCGCCGGAGGGCAGGAAGGCAAACCGGCTCTCCCCCTTCCGCAGCTCGATGCAGCGGGTATATTGCTTGAGTTTCATCTCGTAAACCTCCTCGCGGTTTAGTTGGCCAGCTCCCGCTCAGCGGCCGCGTAGATGCGGTCCAGCTCCCGCATCAGCTCGGGAGAGAGGCGCGGTTCGGGCGTCTTGTAGCCCCTGGTCTTCTCTTCGACAAATTTGTGCGCGCGGGCAAGCAGGTCGTTGCCCGGGTCGCGGATGGCGTCCGACCAGGCGTCCCGGCCAAAGAGGCGGTCCGTGTGGCGGCTGTCCGCCATATGGTCGACCGTGTGCTCCTCCGCCAGGAAGTTTCCGCCGATCCCCACTTCCTCGATCAAGCCCGCGGCGATGGTCTCCTCGGTCACCGTGAAGCCGTCCATGAGGTAGTTTAAGTACCCGAGCCACTCGTCGTCGATGACCAGCTGCTCAAAGGAGAATCCCTGGTCGGCGCCCGCGATGCCCTGGCAGCCGACAGCCACCGCGCCGCAGAGGGCGCTCATGGTGGCGGTGACCCCCTTTTCAAAGCCCGCCTGGAAGTCCGGGAGGATGGCGTCGGTCAGCGCGCTGTTGCTGCTGGCCCACATCCCGTAGTAGCGCGCCATCTGCGCCGAGGCGATGGCAAAGAAGGCCTGGCCCGGGTTGCCGAAGGAGCAGGTCATGCTCCGCAGGTCCATATTATGGGTGCCGTGCCCGTAAAAGGCCGCCGGCCGCCCGGTGATGCAGCGGATGAGGAAGAGGCTGGCCAGAACCTCCGCATTGGCGACCGTCAGCGTCCCCGCGGCGGTAATCGGCCCGGAAGCGCCCGATATGACCATCGGCGCGAGCCCCATGCCGAAGCCCGCCTCGGCGACGAGCAGCGCCATCTCGAGGGACTTGGGCTGGAACTGGAAGGGGCTGACCGTCTCCAGCAGGTAGAAGATGCCGTAGCCGGTGGCTTTGGACATCTCGAGGATGTACCGCGCGGATTCCGGCGTCAGGATATAGGTGCAGCCGCCGCCCTCGACATACTGATAGAGGGCGCGGTAGAGTGCGACGTCGCTCATCCGGGACGGCACGTCGGAGGGGACGACGGTGGCAAAGCCCTTGCCGATATTTTTGAGGTGCGGGGCGAGGGCGATGCCCTTGAGGACGTCGTCCATCACGCCCAGCCGCCGGGTGCGGCTGATGGGGTCCACCAGGTACACCTGGGTGGAGACGTTGCCGCCCAGCTTGTGCCCGGTGTGGAATTCCCGGTCGTTCATGCCGCCCTGGCGGCGGGTTTCCTCGATCAGGTCGTTTAGCACCGCGCGGGGGATGCGCATGACCTGGGTTTTCCGGTCCACCACCGCCCCCATCTCCGAAGCCAGGGCAAGCACCCGGTCGTTGGGGACCGAGATTCCCGTCTTCTCGAGGATTTCAGCGGTCTTCTGGTGAATAAGCTCGATCTCGTCCTGAGAAAGCACCTCTAAAGTCGCGTGCAGGTGATTCATAAAGCCTCCTTCCGGGCGTCACCGGCCCGATTCATAGCGTCCATATTGTTTTCCGGCCTCATAAAGCGCCCACATATGCGCGAGGGGCGTGCCGGGCGGGATGTCGTTCCCCTCCCGGAAGATAAAGCGCCGGGTCAGCGGTTTGACCGATTCAATAATTTCCCGGGAAGCTTCGGCGATCGCCTCCGGGGGGCCTGTGCGCACCAGCTCCGCCGGCACGCCGCCCTGGATGACGGTTTCCGGGCCCAGCTCCCGCACAAGTTCGGCGTGCCGGACCGGGAAGCCGGTGTCAAAGACGCCGATGTTCAGCTCATCCCGCATGGTTTTGAAATGCCGCGCCGCATCGCCGCAGCAGTGGCAGAAACCTTTTTCCTCCCCGGTGCTTAAGGCCTCTGCCAGCCGTTTGTGGTACGGCAGGACAAACTCCCGGTACATTTCCTCCGAAAGGAGGAGGATACTGTCGTCGGCAAAGCCGAAGCCGCCGCTTTGCACCGGCTCGCCGAGGTACTGCCGCCAGGCGCTCAGGCGCAGCAGGATGGACTCGGTCAGAAAATCCATCAGCTGCCGCACATAGTCCGGGTCCTCGTAAAGGTCGAGGCAGAGCCTGTCCGGGCCGCGCAGCTCGCAGGCCAGGGTGAAGGGGCCGTCCGTCCCCATAAAAGGGAGGCCGACCGGCCCGACCCGCTGCCCCTCGACAACGGTTTTGGGGGCCCATTCCCGGAAACGCTCATAATATTCCCGGGCTGTGGCCATAAAGCCGCCGAAGGGGTCGGGGAGCCCCCGCGCAAAGAGGAGCTCCTTTTGATCCCCGGTAAGGAGGGGGACGGCGTAGGGCACCTCCCCGTCGGGGAAGCGCACCTCCGCCCCCAGCCAGGCGGCCTCATAGTAATTCTGGAAGTCGACGTTTACCGTCCAGCCTTCCTCCGGAGTCCCCATTTCGCAGTCCCCCGGGATTCGGGTGCGCCGGTAGTGGGCAAACCGCGCCTGCATCTCGAACATCAGCCGCGGGTCCTCCGAATATTCCCGGAAAGAGACCCCGCCGGGATTGGTCTCGGGATTCAGGACAAAATACCGGTCGGAAACGCCCACGATCACCGGCATCCGGATGGGGTCCCCGGCCCAGAACCGCGCCCAGACCTCGGAGACCTCCCGGTTGTGCTCCGCAAACAAGTTCTCCATCTGCCGTGCTCCCTATTTGTGGAAATACTTCTCCATCAGGCGCGGCACGCGGCCCTTCAGAAATGCCAGCTCGTCGAGCGCCTCCGGCTCGCTTCCCGCGGCGTAGGCCTTCATCGCGCGCCCTTCCTCAAAGCAGAGCTCATCGTGCAGCGGGAAGTACTCGCCCAGAAGGAAGAGAGCGTAGCTCACCAGCCGGTAATCCCCGTGGACCCGCGGCGTCTCTCCCCGGTATTCGTCGATGGCGACGCTGTAGCCGCTGCGGATGGCGTCGATGATGTCGTTTTTCTCATTTTTATAGGCAAAGACGATGGTCTTCATCTCATTAAAGCCGTAGGGGTTGTCGACCGGGCTGCCGATGGTGCTCCCCTCGTACCGGGCCAGAACGCTCCCGTGGGAGTCGCTGCTGCCCACAATCGGAAAATCCGCGAGCCCCTGGGCCTTGGCGGTGTGATAGAAGGCGAGCTGCATGTTGTTTTCCTTGGGGGAAAGCCCGCCGATCAGCTCGTAAGCGTCAAAGGCATGGTTTGCAAACTGCCACCGGACCATGTCGTCCCCGATCTGGTAGGCTTCGACCGTCCAGTTGGGGTGGGCGAAGATGGAAAGGCCGTTCGCCTCGCGGATCTTCTGATACACCCAGAGGCAGGCGGCGTACTCAAAGGGCTTGACCCGTCCCGCTTCCGGGGGGATGGAGAGTCCCTCCTCGATGGCGCGGACTTCCGCAAAGTATTTGGCCTCATCCTGGCGGTAAAGCTCGTTGACGCTGTAATCGCCGCCGAAATTCACGATGTGGGTCTCGACCTTGGGCGCGTGCACCTCCTCGCCGGGCACGATGTTCAGGTCGATGGGGACGTCCCGGTAAAAGCCGATGGCCGCCTGGGAGCCGCCGTACTCATAGTGGTCGGAAACAACCATAAAGTCGTATCCCGCCCGGCGGTAATTGGCCGCGACGATCTCCGGCGCCTCCGCCCCGTCAGAATAGGTGGAGTGGACGTGCAGGTCGCCCTTTAAGGGGATCCGGTCATAGAGGTCCCGCTCCAGCGCGTAGACCGAGAGGGCGACAAATTGCTGCTGGTCGTTTACCGTCACGCGGATCACATATTCCTGCTCGCGGCCGAACTGCCAGTCAAAGGCGAGCTGGCCGCCGGCGGCCGCTGCGGTCGTAGTCGGATACCGCTCCGATTCGACGTAGTCGACCGGTTCGGTCATGGGGATCACCGTAATCGTGTAGGATTTCCCTTCCGCAAAGGCCATATGGGAGCCGATCGGCCGAATCGTGATCCGGGATGTTTCATTTGCCGGTACGGTTTTGGGATAGATATCAAAGTTGTGCAGTTCACGTCTCATAGGGGTTCTCCTTCCTGCTCTTAAACGGCGGCTGTCATCCGGCCGCCGGTCTGCTCCTTCTCCCACAAAAGCCTTGCCCGCTGGCAGGCGCCGATGGCTCCGGCGCGGTTGTAGAAGGAGGAGATCTCCACCCGGACCGGCAGCGGAGTGCAGGCCGCCACCCGCTCGCGGATGGTCTCCAGCACGCCGCCCAGCGACTCGGACACGCCGCCGCCCAGGACGACGAGGTGGGGATTCAAAATGCTTGTCATGTTGGCGATGGTGACGGCAAGGCGGGTCAGGAAGCGGTCGATGACCTCGTCCCGCGCCGGATCCCCCGAAGGATAGGCGCGGAAGAGCTCCTGCGGGGTAGTGCCCAGCTTGCCGGCCTCTCTCTCCAGCGCCTTGCCGGAGATTTTGCTCTCCAGCGGGCCGAAACAGCCGTCCTTATTCTGAAAGTGGGGGGTGATGTCGCTGTCAAAGATGCAGTAGCCGATCTCCCCCGCGCTGTGCGCGGCGCCGGAGAGGATGGAGCCGTTGGCCAGGATGGCGCTCCCCACCCCGGTGCCGATGGCTAAGAAAACCACGTCGCTCTGGCCCCGCGCCTTCCCGAGGGTGGTCTCGGCGATCAGGGACATGGTGATGTCGTTTTCGGCCACACAGGGCATGGGCAGGGAGGAGAAAAGCTTCTGCTGCAGCGAAAAATCCTTCCACCCCAGGGCGGGGGCGTCAATGACCAGCCCGGTATCCGGGTCGACCCGGCCGGGGATCCCCATCGCAAGGGCGCCGACATCCTCCATCTTGAGGCCGCAGCTTTTTACATGCGATTCGATCGCCCGTTTCAGCTCCCCGATATGGGGGGTAGAGGGGAAGGTCGCCTCCCTAAGGATTTTCCCGCCCTTCTCCACCATCAGCGCGGTTTTTGTCCCGCCCACATCAAGCCCGACGAAGGTCCGTTCCCTGCTCAAAGCCATCGCTTCCTGCTGTTTCATCATCCAACACTCCAAGTCCTTCCCGTAGAATTTTCAGCGCGGCCGCCCGATCAGCGAAGACTTTGGCCCCGCCGGCAAGCTTGAGCGCAGTGGCGGGAAGCGCGGGCGTGATTTCCGAGGAAAAGAGCGCCGCTGTAATATCCTGCTTGCGTTCCCCGTTGATGACCAGCGTGATCCGGCGCGACTCTGTGATATTGCGGATGCCCAGAGTGATCCCTTCGCTCAGGGGCGTGGGGTTTTCAAAGTATTTCTGGCCGACGGTTCTGGTCGTTTCCGAGAGCGCCGCCACATGGGCGCCGAGGGAGAAATCCGTCCCCGGCTCGTTTAAGGCCAGGTGGCCGTTCATCCCGATGCCGAGGAGGATGTAGTCGATCCCGCCCCGTTCCCGGATATGCGCCTCGATCCGGCTGCATTCCGCCTCCCGGTCCCGGCAGAGCCCGTCAAAGAGCCGGATATTTTCCTCCGGGATGGGCAGGCGGGAAAAGAGGTTTTTCCACAGAAAACCGGCGCAGCTGCCGTCGTCCTCCCGCCCCATGCCGCTCCATTCGTCCAATCCGACGATCCGGGCGCGGGAGAAATCCGCCTCCCCCGCGTTCTGCATCCGGACCATCTCCTCGAACACGCAAAGCGAGCTGTGCCCGGCTGCCAGGCAGAGCAGGGCGTCCGGCTTTTCTTTCAGAACATCCTGGATCTCTCCGGCGGCCGCCCTTCCCAGCTCCTTTTCAGTGGGGAATATTTTCCACTCCATCTGTGAATCATCCTTCCCCGGTTCAGTCGACGCATTTGCGGATGTATGGGCGGTTGATCTCAAACAGCTCGTCGTTTAAAAGCCGCGCCGCCTCGGTGGAATTGATGACCGGGTCGCAGAGCAGCGCCTGGTAGGCGAGCTCCTTGGAGCCTGCGGCCGCAGCGCGGATGGACATCCGCTGGGCGGATACCTGGTTGTTCAGAAGGCCGATGATCCCGTCGGGCAGCTTGGGCGGCATCACCTTGCGGATCCCGCTCCCGTCGGCGACGATCGGGACCTCGACCGCCACGTCATCCGGCAGTTCCGGAATGACGCCGCCGTTATACACAATGGCCGAGGGGATGACGGTCTGGCGGTTGAAATAGATGGCGGTCAGCAGGTCGACGGCCTTTTCGCCAGAAGGGCTCAGCCATTTTTCCGCCGATTCCTTGCCGGAGACGACGTCCGCGATCTCCTGTTTCATCCGGATGCGGTCCTGCTCGTCCCACTCGAAGTTGTAGCCGTGCTCCCCAGCCTCATAGCCGTAGGCCTGGTACTCGCCCAGATGGTCGTCCGAGCAGGTGGGATAGAGGCCGAAGATGTGGAACATCTTGCGCACATAGGGCATGAATTTCGGGTCGTAGGCCGCCTCTTTTTCCCGGAAGAGCGGGTAGAGGTCCTCGCCGGTCTCCTTGTCCCGGATGGCGGTGATCCACTGGAAGTGGTTCATCCCGGCGCCGGTCACGTCGAAGGTCTTCCAGTCGCGCCCGAGGATGTCCGCGATCTGCCAGTGGGCCATGAAGATGCCGTGGCAGAGGCCGACGCACTTGATGCGGGAGTACATGTTGACGCCCAGGACGATGCGGGTCTCGGGGTTGGAGAAGTTTAAGAAGTAGGCGTCCGGACAGAGCTCCTCCATATCCCGCATGATGTCCATGATGACCGGGAAGGTGCGCATGGTGAAATAGAGCGCGCCGGGGCCGCCGTTCTCGCCCAGGCAGTGGCGGATGCCGTACTTTTTGGGGACGTTGAAGTCCTGCTTCCAGAGCTCGCAGCGCTCGATGGCCAGGCTGTTGATGACAAAATCGGCGCCCGCCAGAACATCGCGGCGCTCGGTGGTCTTTTCAATGTGAAGCTCCTGGCCCGACTCTTTGTTCATGACCAGGGCGAGGCCGTACATCCGGTCGAGGTTTTCCTCGTCGATGTCCACCAGGCAGAGGGTGGCCCCTTTGAGAAGCTTGTTGCTGAAGATGTCGCGGAAGGTGGGGATGCCGAAGGACATGCTCCCCGCGCCGATGAATACGATTTTGGGTGCTTTCATAGAAATTCAGTTCCTTTCTTTGTGGATTCCAGGGGTTGCGTCGGGTGGTTTACACCCGCACGTGGTCCATTGCATAATTTGTATCCGTTCCCCTTGCCGCCGGCTCTTTAGCGGGGGCTTCTTCCGCCGCGCCGCTTAAGATATAGTCCCGCCCGCCCTCGGACGCGGCGTAGCCGACGTAGTGCTTGGGGCAGGCCGTGACGTGGGGCTTGTCCTCCCAGTCGTTGCGCTGGAAACCACGGACCCGTGCGGCGGCGACCTGCGCGCCGTACCAGGGGTCTTCCCCGGCGCCCTCCGCCACCCGGCCCCATCTGGGATCGCGGGCGACATCCACCATCGGGGCGAAGATCATGTTCACCCCGTCGCAGGCGGCTTCCCGCGCGGCAATGGCGGCGGTTTCCTCCATACATTCCAGATCAAAGCTGCAGCTCTCCGCCAGCGGGATCGGGAACCCGGTCTTGTAGCCGTGGATGACGTCGTCCCCAATGAGCAGGGGAATCGGGCATTTCGACCCCATGATCCGGGTCTGGATCTCGGTCACCTGGGTCGAACCGCAGAAGTTGAGCAGCGAACCGATCTCCCCCGCGTCGACCAGCCCCTCCTCCAGCTCCCGGAAACTTCCGAACTGGACGAGCTGGCCGATTTTTTCCGCGGTCGTCATCTTTTCGAGCAGCCGGGTGATCTGATCTTCAAAGCACATAGCAAGACAGCGCATGGCATTTCTCCTGTTGGTCATGATGTTGTATATTTATCGCCGGTTTTCCGGCTTCTTTTTATCCGTTAAATCACAATTTTTTGACCATGTCAAGCGTTTTTCAAATATTTAATAAATTTTATTAAGTAACTACCCGCACCTTGGCTCATCCGCCCTGCCGGGAGTCCCGAAGGGCGTAAAAAAGCGGGGCCTCAGCCGGAAAATCCGGCGAGACCCCGCAGGTCGGTATGAAACAAACTGCCCGGCTTGTCAGATGAGGGCCAGCAGCACAAAGTTTAAGATAAACAGTCCTGTCACAACCCACAGGATCGGATGGATCTCCTTCGCCTGCTTCTTGCAGACCTTCACGATGCAGTAGAAAATAAAGCCTGCCGCGATACCGTAGGAAATGCTGTAGCAGAGCGCCATGAAGATACCGGCAAAGAAAGCGGGAACCGCCTCGTCCAGCTCGTCCCACTGGATCTCCTTGAAAGAAGACATCATCATGACGCCGACCAGCACGAGAGCAGGCGCAGTGGCGGCAGAAGGGATCGCGCTGACAAAAGTCGCGAGGAAAGCGCTCAGAGCGAAGCAGATCGCGACCACAACGCTGGTCAGACCGGTGCGTCCGCCGGCGCCGATGCCGGCTGCGCTTTCTACAAAGGTTGTGGTGTTGGAGGTGCCGAAAATGGCGCCGATCGAGGTCGCAGTGGCATCCGCAAAGAGGGCCTTGTCCATCTTGGACTTAAAGCCGGAGTTGGTCTCCATAGAACGTTCATCTTCGTCAGAGAAGATACCGGTGCGCCGGCCGGTGCCGATAAAGGTGCCGATGGTGTCAAAGGTGTCGGACACGCTGAACGCAAAGATAGTAATCAGAACCAGAGGCAGCTTCGTCACATCTGCGAACAAAGAGGGCAGACCGGCGCTGGTGAAAATCGCGCCGAAGGTGGTCGGCAGCTGCTGGCAGGCCTCCATAAAGCTGATGGAGCTGCTGACAGTCGTGACCTTCATCGGAATGCCGATGATGGCGGTAGCGATAATGCCGATGAGGATGGCGCCCTTTACCTTGCAGATCAAGAGCACAACAGTCAGCACCAGGCCGATAAGGAACAGCCAGAGGACTTCATTGTTCAGGGTGGCCAGAGCGGGCACGCCGGAATCAAAGTTTACAATGCCCACGTTCAAAAAGCCAATATAGGCAACAAAGATTCCAATACCGCCGCCGATGGCGTTTTGCAGGCTGCGCGGGATGGATTTGATGATGAATTTGCGGATCTTAGTAACCGTGATGAGGATGTTGATAAGGCCGCAGATAAACACCATAGACAGGGTCTGCTGCCAGGTAAAGCCCAAGCCCAGGCAGACAGTGTAAACAAAAAAGGCGTTGAGCCCCATTCCGGGCGCCTGTGCATACGGCACATTCGCCACCAGCCCCATGACCAGCGTACCGATAATAGAGGCAATAATGGTGGCCAGGAACACAGCGCCCCAGGGCATCAGTTCCTGCTCCAGGCCGGCCGCACGGCCGCTCAGCGTGTTGGGGTTCACCACGATGATGTACGCCATCGCAAAGAAGGTCGTGAGGCCTGCGATGATCTCTCTGCTCACGGTGGTGCCGTTTTGCTTGAGTTTAAAAAACTTCTCCATAGAACTTCCCTACCTTGTTTGATTTTATCCCCATGCATCTCCGCACTCGCCGCGGCAGGCAGCCGCGCGCAGCGATCCGAAGGCGCAAAAGAAACCAAAGGTTTATAAATCCGCAGAACAACGGAAAAACCGGCCACCTTCATCCACCGTGACCGGTCCCTTTGTTCTGCTGACCGATTTTCTGTTGCTGCAACGACACAAAGCCGTGTGTTTTCAAAAAATTCTCAGTTTCGTTATTTTTAGTATACCAATATCGGCCGGAAATGTCAAGGCACGATCTAATTTTTGTCGAAATGCGCCCTTCAAATGAAAAAAACGACGGAAATCTTTGAGCAAAACATGAAGAGCGCCGCAGCCGGCAGGTAAAATCTTTTACGGAACCAGCCTGAACAGCCAAAAAACGCCCCGGCGCTCCCATTGCGGGAAAGCCGGGGCATGCGTTGTTGCGATCTGTGCGCGGGGCGGTTAATCCAGTTCCAGCGCGCCGGTATAGAGCTGGTAGTAGGTGCCTTTGAGCTTGAGCAGGTCCTCGTGGGTGCCGCGCTCGATGATGCGGCCGTGATCCAGCACCATGATGGCGTTGGAGTTGCGCACGGTAGAGAGGCGGTGCGCGATGACGAAGACGGTGCGCCCGGTCATCAGCGCGTCCATGCCGCGCTGGACGATGGCCTCGGTGCGGGTGTCGATCGAGCTGGTCGCCTCGTCCATGATCATAACAGGCGGGTCGGCGACAGCCGCGCGGGCGATGGCAAGGAGCTGGCGCTGTCCCTGGGAGAGGTTCGCGCCGTTTCCTGTCAGCATGGTGTTATAGCCCTCGGGCAGGCGACGGATGAAGTCGTCCGCGCCGGCCAGCTGGGCCGCGGCGATACACTCCTCGTCGCAGGCGTCCAGGTTGCCGTAACGGATATTCTCCATAACCGTGCCGGTAAAAAGGTTGGTATCCTGCAGGACGATGCCCAGACTGTGGCGCAGGTCCGCCTTTTTGATCTTGTTGATGTTGATGCCGTCGTAGCGGATCTTGCCGTCCTCAATATCGTAGAAGCGGTTGATGAGGTTGGTGATGGTCGTCTTGCCCGCGCCGGTGGAGCCGACGAAGGCGAGCTTCTGGCCGGGTTTGGCGTAGAGGGAGACGTTGTGGAGGACCATTTTTTCCGGCGTATAGCCGAAATCCACATCGAAGAAGCGGACGTCGCCCTGAAGGCGGGTGTAGGTGACAGTGCCGTCATGGTGCGGATGCTTCCACGCCCAGACGTTGGTGCGCTCTTTGCACTCGCTTAAGGATCCGTCGGCGTTCTCCTTGGCGTTGACCAGGGTGACGTACCCCTCGTCGACCTCCGGCTCCTCGTCGAGCAGGGCGAAGAGACGGTGCGCGCCCGCAAGGCCCATGATGACCATGTTCACCTGGTTGGAGACCTGGCCGATGGCGCCGGCAAACTGCTTGGTCATATTGAGGAAGGGCACGACAATGCTGATGCTGAAGGCCATGCCGGCGATGCTGGGGTTCGGGGCGTGGGCCAGCATCAGCGCGCCGCCGATGAGGGCCACCACCACATACATGACATTGCCGATATTGCCGAGCAGCGGCATCAGGATATTGGCGAAGCGGTTGCCGTTGCGGGCGTTGTAGAAGATCTCTTCGTTCACCTTGTCGAAATCGGCCTTGGCCCCTTCCTCATGGCAGAATACCTTGATGACCTTCTGCCCGGTCATCATCTCTTCCATAAAGGCCTCGGCCTTGGCGATGGTGACCTGCTGGCGCAGGAAAAACTTGGAAGAACGGGCGGTAATGAATTTCGCGGAAAGGGTCATCAGAACGACGCCCAGGATGACTACAAATCCCAAAATGACGCTGTAGTACATCATAATGCAGAAAACGGTCAGCAGCGTCACGCCGGAGATGAGCATCTGCGGCAGGCTCTGGCTGATCAGCTGGCGCAGAGTATCGACGTCGTTGGTGTAGTAGCTCATGATATCGCCATGACCGTGGGTATCGAAGTACCGGATGGGCAGGTCCTGCATGTGGTCAAACATCTTTTCCCGCATCTTTTTAAGCGAGCCCTGGGTGATGATGGCCATCAGCTGGGTGTAGGCGAAGCCCGCGACCAGGCTGATCACATACATCACGACCAGAATGCCCACGAGCCCGAGGATCTGGCCGGATACCCCGGCCCAGTCGCCGCTCTTATAGCTGTCGTCCACAATGGCGATGATATTCTGCATGAAAACTGCGGGGACAGAGCTGACGATGGCGTTAATGAGGATGCACACCAGCGTAACCGGCAGCAGCACCGGGTAGAACTCAAAGAGGGTGCGCAAAAGCCTGCGCAGCACGCCCTTAGGCGCGCGCTGGCCCCGGGCCGTCGTGGCGGGGACGGGATTTTTATTTGCTTTCGCCATCTTGATCACCTGCCTTATTCTGGGTAGTATAGACCTCCCGATAGATCTCGCTTGTCTTCATCAGCTCGTCATGGGTGCCGATGGCGCTGATGCGGCCGCCGTCCATCACGATGATGCGGTCGGCGTCCTGCACGGAGGCCACCCGCTGCGCGATGATGATCTTGGTCGTCTCGGGGATAAATTCACGGAAGCCCTGGCGGATCAGCGCGTCGGTTCGGGTATCGACGGCGCTGGTGGAGTCATCCAAAATGAGGACCTTGGGCTTTTTGAGCAGCGCGCGGGCGATACACAGCCGCTGCTTCTGGCCGCCGGAGACGTTGGTGCCGCCCTGTTCGATCCAGGTATCGTACTTCAGGGGGAATTGCTGGATAAACTCGTCCGCCTGCGCCAGCTTGCAGGCCTCCAGCATCTCCTCGTCGGTAGCGTCGGGGTTGCCCCAGCGCAGGTTGTCCTTAATGGTGCCGGAGAAGAGGACGTTTTTCTGCAGCACGACCGCCACGCTGTTGCGCAGGGCCTCGAGGTCATACCGGCGCACATCGACGCCGCCCACCTTGACACACCCTTCGGTGACGTCATAGAGCCGGGGAATGAGCTGGACCAGGGTGGATTTGGACGAGCCTGTGCCGCCCAGAATGCCGATGACCTCGCCGGACCGGATGTGCAGGTCCACGCCGGTCAGCGCCATCCGCTCGGCTTTTTTCGAATACTTAAAGCTCACACCGTCAAAATCGATCGAGCCGTCCTTCACCTCTGTGACAGCGCCCTCGGGGCTGGTCAGATTGCTCTTCTCGGTCAGGACCTCGACGATACGCTCAGCCGATTCCATCGACATGGTGATCATGACAAAAACCATAGAGACGGTCATCAGGCTCATGAGAATCTGGAAGCTGTATGTAAGGATCGCAGACATCTGGCCGACGGCGATTTCCATGCCCTGGCCGGTGATGACCGCATACGAGCCGAAGGAGAGCACGAAGGCCATGCCTGCATAGACGCAGACCTGCATCATGGGGTTGTTGAGGGCCATGATGCGCTCGGCGCGGGTGAAGTCCCTGCAGACGTCCTCAGCGGCGGCGGCAAATTTCTTCTTCTCGTACTCTTCGCGCACATAGCTCTTGACCACCCGCATAGCCTGGACGTTTTCCTGGACCGAGTCGTTTAAGGCGTCGTATTTGCGGAACACCCGGCGGAAAATCGGGGTGGCCTTGCGGATGACCAGGATGAGCCCGATGCTCAGAAGCGGGATGGTGACGAGGAAGATCATCGCCAGGCGTCCGCCCATCGCAAAGCCCATGACAAAGGAGAAGATGAGCATCAGCGGGCCGCGGATGGCAATGCGGATGATCATCATGAAGGACATCTGCACGTTGACGACGTCGGTGGTCATACGGGTGACCAGGCTCGACACCGAGAACTTGTCGATGTTCTCAAAGGAGTAGTCCTGAATGCGGTAGAACATGTCCTTGCGCAGGTTGCGCGCAAAGCCTGTGGAAGCGGTGGCGCAGGTATTGCCGGCCGCGACGCCGAAAACCAGCGACAGAACGGCCATAACCACCAGCTGGATGCCGTACCGGACGATGACGTCCATCCCACAGCCTGCCTGCATCTTATTGACCAGATTGGCGATGATAAACGGGATGATGCATTCCAGCACCACCTCGACCGTGACCAGAATCGGGGTCAGAATGGCTGTTTTTTTGAACTCGCGAATACTGCGAGCGAGGGTTTTTATCATAGTGTGACATTCCTCCTCCAAGCATGCAAAGTAATCATTGTGGAAACATACCGGCCGGGGGCGGGCTATCCGTCCAGGTTGGCGGACATCCGCTCGGCGATCTGCAGAAACAGCGTGAGCTGCTCGTCCGGGATTCCGCGCGTCAGGCACTGCTCGGTGTGCCGAATGCTCTCGCCAATCTGCACGTCCAGCTGCATCGCCTTTTCTGTGGGGATCAGACTTTTCAGCCGCGCGTCGCTTGACACGCTCGCGCGCAGGATCAGACCGTTCTTTTCCATCAACTGCAAAATGCCGGTGGCCGTAGAACGGCTCAGGTCAAACGCGTTCTCCACATCGCGCTGGAATACCGGCCCATCGGCGCATTTTACAAGGATGTAGTGCATAATACGGCTCTGCACCCCGGTGATGCCCAAACTCTGCATGTCGGCGTTCATGCGCTTTTTGAGCTTATGGGACAGGACGTTAATCCACACCCCGCAGTCTTTCTGCATTCAGATCCTCCCCCCTTTCGGCCGCAGGACCACAATTCCCCCCGATAATTGTTCGGAAGCAAACAATATTATAACGCATGAATAAAATATTGTCAATTCGACAATTCACCGGTTTTTTCGCCGGGTTCGCGCCAAATTTTGTATGGACAGTGCGCAACCGCTCCCCCTTTGGCATTGACATTTCCAAGCCGGTTGTGTATGATGAATTTGAAAGAGCGGCCTGCATTTTCGGCGGAGAAATTGTGGGCCGGACGAGCTGGAACTGATAAACGGTCGTATTGCAGCACTTACGGAGATGATCCTCGCGATCCATATCGAATTTTGCAGGGGATTCTCTTATACGACCAGATTCAGACGCAAAAATAATGGAAACGGAGGGAGGCTGTATGCCGGTTTACCGAAAAAACAGGAGGGAACTGAAAAATTTCCGGCGCTACCAGTATCGGAAGAAACCTTGGTTATCGTGCTATGGAAAAGCTTTCTGGCAAACGACCCTCCTTCTCTATATCGTAATCGTAACCTTTATGAACTGCAACGATTTCTATCGAGCAGATTGTATTTTAGAACCCTGGTATCAACTTTGGATCACTCAGCCCGCAGCATGGCTGAATCTTTTATGTGAACCGATGATTGGTTTGAAAAAGTTATGGCTTGAGGTTGCCTATTGCCCCTATAACCGATACCACTACTTCAT
>DVKD01000052.1 GCA_018716285.1 Candidatus Merdivicinus faecavium | reverse complement strand
GTCAAACATGGCCTATTATGGCACAAATGACTTTGATCGGAATGTGAATTTGGGGTTGTGCGGGAAATGTGAAAAGGAATTACATGGTACACGGTCGTCGTAACAAAATAAAATGATAGCGAATACCTGTTGCCTGTTAACCATTCTTGCTAAAAGCAGAACTTGTCTGCTTAACGGGCCAAATGAATAATTTAATTCTGAATGAAAATATATTCAACGAGACTTGTATTTAATACCGAACTATGCTATAATGAAAATAGAAAAGATATAGCAAAATAAATTGATCTCAAAATTTTTTCTGATTACCCCGTTTTTGTTGAGGAATTCGAATGACAGTAATTTTGTACAGTAAAGACAGGTTAGACCTGGAGCAGAACGCGCTCCGGGTCTTTTCTTTTATTCTGCGTGAGTATCCCGCGCTGGTGATGCCAGTAATTTTGTACAGTAAACACAGGTTTAGTGGTCGATTTTACTGTCGTTCACTTTTTTCTTAGGTTTTATTGGGGTTCGCGGGCTTTTTTGAGTCGCGAAACAGGAAGCCTGTTCCATACCTGTCACCCCCTGACCCAACCGAAAAAGAAGCAAAAAGCGGAGTCAGATTCTGAGTTTTTCAGGATTTGGCTTCGCTTTTTTTCGTTTTTGCCCCGGCCGGGGATGTAAAAGTTCCCGGCCTTTCTATAGATAGATTGCCCAAATGCTCAAAAGGCCAAACGCCGGAAAGAAAAAATCCTTTCTATGACGGCGCAGCTTGTCGCGCGGCGAAAGAGTTTCGCCATCCAGCGGTATCGAAGGATACTCTGCGGCCGTGGCGTCAGCAAAAGGGCATGTTTCAAAGGCGCAAAGTTCCAGGGGGAAGTGCGCCCTTCCTGATGGGTTCCGATATACTTGGTATCAAGAGAAGGTAAAAGATCATGTAAGATGAAATCGACAGCTGGATGCAGGAAAACCTGCTGTACTGCCTTGAATCAGGCGCTAAGAGGAAAAACAAGACCCTTGAGGAAGCAGCGGCATACGCACTCAAGCTTATACTATGCGGACCGGGAACTCCAAAGGAAAGATCCATGCAACATTTTGCAAAATATTTCTGCATGAATGGATAGATCAGAAAGATGGGAATGACGGTAATCACCATGCACAGTTTCGACCGCAGAAAAAGCTTGATCCGTCGAGTTTTTTCCTATATGCTGCTATTTTTCTTTATTCGAGTGCAAAAATAGTGAACAAAGGAGATTTTTGCTCATTTACACAGCTGTATGCTGCCGTTATACTGAGAAGTAGTCAAAACCTCATAAAGATATGAACAAATGGAGGGGATTGCTTTGCAAAAGAGAAAGACAAAATCATTGCCCCATCGAGCTGCCGAACAGCCGCCGCGGCAAAAAAAGAGCCTGGCGGCTTATCTGAGGAGCAGCGGCGCGCTCTATGTTATGGCTGTTCCCGGCATGCTGAGCGTCCTTCTGTTCTCTTATGTTCCGATGTACGGCGTTCTGATTGCATTCCAGAAATATTCCCCTGCAAAAGGGGTTTTTGGAAGCGAGTGGGTCGGGCTGGAGCACTTTCAGACTTTTTTTGAATCGCCCTATTGCGTAAGACTGTTTGCCAACACCTTTCTGCTCGGAATTTTGACGATCCTGTTTTCCTTCCCGGCGCCGATTATTCTGGCGCTGCTGTTCAATGAGATGCGAAATATGCGTTTGAAGCGGATCGCGCAGACGATCTCCTACATACCGTATTTTATTTCTGTGGTTGTAGTGGTCGGTCTCTTAAAGCAGCTTCTTACAACAAACGGCGGCGTTATCAATTCCATGATCGAGATGCTGGGATTCGCCCCCAAGGATTTTTTTGCGGATCCGCAGTGGTTCCGGCCGCTGTATATCCTGTCAGGCATCTGGTCCGGCATCGGATATGGGTCCATCATTTACCTTGCAGCCATAAGCGGCATCAATCCGGAGCTCTATGAATCTGCCGTATTGGACGGTGCTTCCCGCTGGCAGCAGATCCGCCATATCACACTGCCGTGCATCTCTTCTACCGTTATCATTCAGCTGATTTTTGCCATTGGCGGCATTGTCGGGAATGACTATCAGAAAATCCTGCTGATGCAGTCGCCGCTCAACTACTCCACCTCCGACGTCTTCTCGACATTTGTTTATCGGGAGGGAATCCTTGGGGGAAGCTACAGCTACTCCACAGCGGTCAATCTGCTTACCTCCGTTATTTCCGTGATCTTCCTTCTGCTGGCCAACTGGTTTGCCAGATATGCCGGCGAGGAAGCGCTGTTCTGAATTTTTGGGAAAGGGCATGACTTATGCGAAAGAAAATGAAGAAACATACCGGGGAAACAGGCGGCGCCGTTCAAGGCAAAACGCTGTTTGACTATGTAAACAATGGGATTATCATCCTGCTGAGCCTGTGTTTTCTCTATCCTCTTTGTATGACGCTCGGGCAGTCCTTCAGCGATGCGAAGGAGATGGTTGGAAAGACCGTGTATCTTTTCCCCATCGGGTTTACCCTCGATTCCTACCGGCAGCTGCTGTCGGATGTTTCGATCCTCCGCTATTATTGGAACACGATCGTTTATGCCGGTCTGGGCACATTTCTGACGCTGGTCCTTACGGGAATGCTTGCATACCCGCTCACCTCAAAGGAGTTTAAGGGGAAGCAGGTAATTTCGGTTATGCTGCTGATTACGATGTTTTTCGGCGGCGGCATGATCCCCACCTACCTCGTTTACAAGAATTTCTATCACATGCTGAACACCCTGTGGGTTATGATACTGCCGGGAGCCGTTTCCGCATGGAACGTGATCATCTTCAAAAATTTTTTCAACAGCATCCCTACCGAATTGCGGGAGGCGGCGCAAATCGATGGGGCGGGGCATTTCCGTATCCTTTTCCAGATTGTGATGCCCCTTTCCAAGCCGCTGCTGGCGACGATCGGGCTGTTTACAATTGTCGGCCACTGGAACGGCTATTTTAACGCGCTGCTTTATCTCGATTCGGCGGACAAATTCCCGATCCAGATGTTTCTGCGCAAGATTCTTGTTTTGAGCGAGCTGTCCAGCGGAACCGACCTTCAGAATCTGGACCTCATCCGGCAGCTTATGAACACCAATCCAACCACTGTGAAAGCGGCGGCTACCATCATTACGATTATCCCCATTTTATGCGTCTATCCTTTCCTGCAAAAGTATTTCACAAAGGGGATTCTGCTCGGCTCGGTCAAGAGCTGATCTGCTTCGGCCTTACGATACAGATTGTATCGCGGTAATATTTCTCATTGAACAAGGAGGATTTCACATGAAACTGAGGCCCAAATCGATTCTCAGCCTGTTGGTTGCGGCGGTAATCGTCGCGGCCGTATCCACCGGATGCAGCGGTACGCCCACGGGCAATACATCGTCTGATTCTTCCCAGGACGCTGCGGCTTCATCCGGGACCGACACCGGCGCGCTCTCGGCGCCGATAGAGTTTCCTTACACAGGGGATCCCATCGTATTCAAAGGCTTTGGGTACGACGGCCTGCCTCAGGAGGAAACCGTCGTATCCCAGGCCTGGCAGGAGCACATCGGCAACATCCGGATTGAATACGAAATGATCCCGTACAGCGACTTTTTGACCAAGGTGGACATCTACCTGGCTTCCGGGGATATTCCCGATGTGATGCCGGTCTATGACCCCCAAAAGGTTGTGAATACTTACGCTGCGTCAGGTACGCTGCTCGATTTTAATCAGTACAGCGATTACATGCCCAATCTGCAGGAATACCGCAAAACCTACCCCAACATGGATTATCTGAACACCTCGGACGGCGGCCGGTACGCCATTATCGGCGTCCAGCCCATCGACTATGCGGGGGAAAGCTGGTTCGCCAATATGGACGAGCTGGAGAAAGCCGGAATTGACAAGGTCCCGGAAAGTGTCGACGAGATGCTGGAAATGATGCGCGCCGTAAAGGAACAGAATCCTGACAGCACGCCCTTCCTGTCATACTGGAACCTCCCTTATGCGATGACGGCCTTTGCCAATCTGATCAATGCGCAGACCAGCGCCGTCTATTACGACACGGCGGATAACACTTATAAATTCGCTTATAACGAGGCCGGCTCCAAACGGAAAGAACTTATCCAGCTGATGGCGGATATGTATGCGGACGGCCTTATCAACCGCGAGATCGCCACACTTTCCGACGAACAGGCCAAATCCATGCTGGCGCAGGGGCAGTGGGCCTTCAGCTTCCTCTACAACGGTTCGCTTGAAACGGAAATCTTTAAGGTCGAGCCGGGGGAAGAGCTGCCGATAGACGTCCAGGCCATGACGCCTCCCGCATCTTCTGACGGCAAACGGTATCTTCCCATCGCCTACCAGCACGACAGCGTCCCGGGCTGGGGCATCGTCTGCTCGAGCCAGGTCGAACATCCCGAAATCCTCGCCGCTTATATGGACCAGGTCGTCTCGCCCTTTGGCCGCGACATCTTCAACTACGGCGTAGAAGGGGTGACCTATGACATCGTTGACGGAAAGCCCGTTATGAGAGAGGGCATCGACAAGGCGGAAATGGGCGTCGGCACCCAGTACGAAGTGTGGATGGTCGGCATGGGTCCGAATGAGCGCGGCGGCGACGGCTATCTGCTGGCACAGTCCGCGATCGACCTGGATATCGGGAACTTTACGTCAGGGGCGGTCCAGGCTGTATGGCCGCCGGTGCAAACGGCGTTCTCCACCGAGGCGGGCGAAGAGAAAGCCAACATTGAGAATACCCTCGCGACCTATGTGGACGAGCAGGAATCCATGTTTATCTATGGCATGCGCGACATGTCCGAGTGGGATAATTTTGTAGAAGAAGTGAACAATCTCATCGATGTGCAGGAACTGCTGGACCTCTACAACAACGCTGAAACGATCCTACGCGATTCTGACCGGATATTTGAAATTTCCTGATATCCAAATCCATTGAAAGTATGCTATACTATAAGTCGCGGGTGTCATCGGCGGGTGCCCGCGGCTTTCTGTAATAATTTGGACGAAGGAGCATATTGACGTGAGGACACTGAGAAAAAGTATGTTTTCCAGGATATTTTCCTTGGTCTGCATCATTGCTATGCTGACCACCGTACTGAATCTATCTGGAAATACGCTCATGCGCAACCAGATTAAGAAGATCGGCCTGCGGGAACAAAACGTATACATCGATGCGTATTCGTCTTCCCTTGACAATATCTTTCAGAATGTGTCCAATTTGATGTCCCAGCTTGGGAACAGCACGTCCTTCTCACGCGTCTCCATGCCCGGATATCGGGAGGCCCGCGACTACCTGCGCAACGAACAGGAGATCTTTTCCACACTGTCCCTGCTGTCCGACACGTCCAACGGCGTCAGCAGTATTTTCTTCCTTACAAAAGACGGCCAGCGCTGCTATACCTCGGCAGGCATCGTTACGCCCGAAACCTATTTTCATAACCGTTATATCGGCGACTATAACGAATGGCTCGAAATGCTGAGGGCCACTTACCGCAGCATGTCGATCGAACATTTCGCGCTCGAAAAAAAAGAGCAGACGGATTATACCCGCTATTCGTCCTCTACAATTTATGCGCTGCAGACAGTCAAGCCCGGCTTTTCTCAAATCGGAGGCGGGACCCTTTGCATCTGCATCGACGAACGGTTTGTGGCGGGCATTTTTGACAGCAAGGAATTCTCCTATGGACGCCAAATTTATGTATGCAACAAAGACGCCGAAGTAATCGCCACGAACACGCAGGAGGACATCCAAAACCTGCTGTCCATCGGTCCGCAGGGGCTGCTGGAACAGGAAGGCGACTTTGAAATTCCGCAGAAGGGCCTGCTCTCGTGCCGGGTTTCCTCAACGGGGGAGCTCTGTTACCTGATCTACACACCGTTTTCTGTTTTGATGGAAGGATACGACCACCTGGTATTCATCTTGAATCTGTTTTCTGTTTTTCTGATGGGTCTGCTGATTTTCCTGGGCTATCTCGCTTCCCGCAGCATTTACCGCCCGGTCCAGGGCATTGTGGAGCTTTTGCGGGAAAGCCACAGAAAAAACGCCTTAAGCGAGGAAAGCGAAACAGATTTTATCAAAAACCGGGTACTGGATATCATATCCGCAAACTACCGCTTTCAGAGCACGATGAAGGACAGTTCTCCGCTGATATTGGAAACGATTCTGTTTAAGCTGCTGCGCGGGAATTCAGCGATTATGGAGACCTTTGAGTCTACCACGGAGCAGTATGGAATCAACCTGGAAAATGGGCTGTACAGCGCGTTTGTGATCCGCATGGAGCTGCAGTCGGACAGCGATGAGCAGTTTGAGCTTCTTTATGATAAACCGTTTTACGAAACCATCTCCGCTATGATCGACCGGCACCTTGTTTCCGTAGTGGAAACCCGCTCTGATGAGTATACGGTCGTCGTCTATTCCACCTCTGAGGAGGACGGCGGCCAATTGATGGAAAGCTTTTCTGTTCTGTATGAGGAACTGCGCGAAAGAATCCCCGACTCCCATTTTACGATCGGCTTTGGCGGTTATGTAACCAATGTGATGGAGCTGCGCAAGAGTTATCTCAACGCCCTCAACGCCATCCGCCACCGGCACATCAATGACGAGGGGCCGCTTTTTGCATGGTCCGAAGAAGACAGCCCTCCCTACTGCCTGCCCGCCGATTTTGATATGGAATTGGAAACCATGCTCCAGGAGCAGCAATTTAACGTTGCCCGCGCCTATATCAGCAGCCAGTTTGAACAGAATATCCGGGCGAATATCTGCGTGAGCGAGTATTTGCAGCTGTGCTATTTGATCAACAGCTTTTTGCTGCGCTTTATCCGGGATAAGGATGCTTCCCTCTATCGCGACGCCATCAGAATCGATCCCAACACGTCGCTGTACAGTGCGCAGCGTCTGAATGAGGTCGTCTTTTTCAATCTGTCGCTTCTGGAGCAGTATGACCAGAACCCTTCCGTGGGCGAGGAATCCGTAATCGAGCGGGTTGTGCATTATGTAGACGAGCATTTTGCGGAAGACCTGAATCTTTCGATTGTGGCGGATCATCTGGGGTATACCAGCAGCTATATCTCCCGTCTGTTCAAACAGACGCGGGGCGTTAAATTCACGGATTATCTGAACCGCAGCCGGGTCAGACAATCCAAACATCTCCTGCGCACGAGCAGCAAAACGGTGAAACAGATTGCCTGCGAGGTGGGTTTTAACAGTGCAGCGCTCTTCATCCGTGTGTTTGAACGGTACGAGGGGATGACACCCGGCGAATTTCGGCGGATGCGCACGTGACGCAGCACCTTTGCAGCTTCCGCAGGCATCTATGCAGAAAAGAGGGACTGACATGTCAGCAAATTTACAGTATCTCACATCTTCCTATGATGAAAAAATCAAAAAAATCAGGGAACTTCACGCGCCGCTGAATTTCCTTTTTATCACGGATATGCACAACCGCCTGCATGAAATGGCTTTCCGGCAGGAAAATCCGGACAATCCAAAGCCCTTTGAGCTTGCGGCCAATGCTATTCAATCCATCCAGTACATTCTCGACCGCTGCCCGGAGATTTCCTTTGTTGTTTCGGGCGGGGACATCGGGAATGATTACGCACCGGATCCGGACCGTGTCCGCGCCTCTCATCAGGAAGTGATGGACGCTTTGTACCGGCTTTCCGTACCGGTCCATTGCTGCATCGGCAACCATGACGACGCAATCGGAAACGCAATCGACCGCGGGGATGATACCCGCCCGTTTGCGATCCTTCCCGAAGAAATGCACCGCCTTTGCATGAAATACAACCCTACAAGGGAAAATTATTATTACTGCGACATCCATACATCCGAGCGGGATTACCGCGCTATTTTTCTGAACACCAGCGACAGGCCCTATTATACCGATGAAAACGGCCAGCAGCCTTTCGGCTGGCGCGACGAAATATCCGACGCACAGGCCGTATGGCTGGAAAATGAGGCGCTTGCCACCGATCGGACCGTGCTTGTCTTCAGCCATGCCCCGCTTTCCAATAAAGGGATTTTCGGCACGCAGGGAATGCCAAACCCCATCAAGCCCTATGACGATCTGCTCAACGGGCCGCGCGTCCAATATGCGGTCCGCCATGCCCCCAATACCGTGATGCTGATTGCCGGCCATGTCCACTATGACAATCTTTTATATGACCACGGCCTTCTTTCTGTTACGACGCTTTCCGCTTTTGCGCAGGAATGGGCGCCCAGCAGCCCAGTCCGCGAGATTGGCACCGTTACGGAGACGGCGTTTGATGTGTTCTCCATCAAAGGCAGCACCGTCTATATCACCCGCTTTGGCGCGGGCAGTGACCGTATAGGATACCTTCCCAAGCTCTGAGGCCCTTCTCCTGTTTTGTCAGGATACAAAAAGCAGGCGGGATTTCCCGCCTGCTTTCTCTGTTGTTTAGAATACGATTTCCCGATGCTGCTCGGCTGAATCATAAATCCCCTGCATAATCTTGGCTGTGATCGCCACGGTGTCGATATGAGAAGGGAGCTTTTCACGGCTGCCAGCAGTTCATTCAGCAGGTCGCAGCATTTCGCCAGCGCCACATCGGATTTATCCAGCTTCCATCAAAATTTTCATACCCGTCCGCGTAAACGGAGGTCATGCCGTTTTTGACGGCCACCTCCTGGTATTCATACCCGACAAAGGTCTTATCGCTCATTCTGCGCGCCCTCCTTTTTCATCACGTCGCCGCTTAACCGCATAATTTCAGCGGCGTATTTTTTCTTCCGGCTGCCGGTGATGAGATAGTAAGCGAGGAAGCCCAGCAGAAGGACGGCCAGCCCGGGGATGCTGAGGGCAAGCCCCATAGCCATATTGCCCCACACCATCACCAGCGACATGCCTGCCCCCATCACCAAAGCCCCGATGACCCCCAGGATGCTGCAGGCGATCTTTCCCGGCAGCTTGACCCTGCTGTCCAGCTTCCGGAGTTGCTCCATCTTGTTTTCCTCCCGGGAAACATACTGGCGGCGGATGCCCTCCGCTTTTTTCTGGTCTCTTTCGCTTGCCTGATAATTGTTCATAACCGATTCTCCTTTGATTTTTATTTGGGAACCATCTGTTCTCTTTGATGGTTCTATTGTACCGCCGGAATGTTTGCGGATTGCTTGAGAATTGTTTGAATAAAATTAATCGGAGGCTTTTTGAAAAGAAAAAGCCGGCATCCGAATCCCGGATACCGGCTGCGTATGTTTCCTGTCACAGCAGGGAATGCCCCTTTTCACAGATTGCGTAAATTTCTTCCTCCTTGGCCTCAATGACCGGCTGGAGCTTCCTGGCCTGCCCGGCCGCAATGCGCCGGTACAGGAAATAGGGCAGGATCCACCCGAGAAACCCCGGGACCGCCAGCAGGATGCACAGGGGGATCAGCGGCGGCTCATTGGTCACGGCAAAGGTGGCCCCCGCCATAAAAGCGGTGCCGATGATGCCGATTGTCAGGGCCCAGATGAATGCTGCCGAGGTTTTGGATTTCTCCAACGCTTCCAGTTCCCTGACACAGGCTTCAAAATGCCGCTGCAAGCGGGTCAGCTCCATCTTGTTGACGAGCTTCCGGTCCCGCTTCATGCGGATGGTGGTCTGGCCCATGCGGCTTCCGGCGGGCATATTCTCATCCACCTGCCACCCAAAGCACTCATAACAGTCCAGGTATTGGGAAACCCGGCTGTCAGGCCCGGTGATCTCCTTGTATTCGTATCCCACAAAATCTTTCTGTTCACTCATTGACTGATTTCCTCCCTGTGAATCGGCGCGGGCAGCCGGACGGTAAAGGCGCTGCCCTGCCCAACGCGGCTTTTTACAGTGACAGTGCCATTGGATAGCTGCAAGATCCGCTGCACCAGCGCCAAGCCTAACCCGTTCCCTTCGGTGGAATGGGAACTGTCACCCTGGTAAAATTTATCGTAAATGTGGCGCAGGGTCTTTTCGTCCATGCCGCAGCCGGTATCGGAAACGGAAACCGTGATCTCTTTCTCATCCGAGGTCTGGGTCAGGGTCACCGTGCCCCCCGGCGGCGTAAATTTGACGGCGTTGGAGAGCAGGTTGGTCCAGACCAGCTCCAAAAGCCCCGGGTCCGCTTCGATGATGACCCGGTCCTCCAGCTCCGCGATGAATTCGATGTCCTTCTTTTCCCAGGCGTCCTCAAACTGCAAGGCGCAGTCGCAGAGCTGCTGGCACAGGTCGTACTGCTCCGGCACCGGGCAGATGGTCTGTTTTTCCAGCTTGTTCAGCTTGAGGATATTGGTAATCAGGCTGGACAGCTTCCGGGTGGACTGCAAAATGGAATCGGCGTATTCCCGGCGCTCCTCCTCCGTCAGGTTCTCCTTCTGAAGAAGCTGTGCGTAATTCTGGATGACGGCCAGAGGCGTTTTCATCTCGTGGGAAACATTGGAGAAAAAGTCGGTTTTCAGGGTTTCAATGCTGCCCAGCTCCTCCACCATGGTGTTGAAATCCAGAATCATGACGTCCAGGTAGTCCAGCTTGTCGGCGGTGTGCAGCGGCGGCACATAGACGGAAAAATCCCCCTGTGCCACCTTGGCGGTGGCCTTGGCCAGCCGGTGCATGGGTTCCTCATAGGTCTTCTTGATCTGCCAGCGGGCGTACAGGGTCAGCGCCACCGCCACCAAAGCCCAGTAAACGGTCGGGATGAGGACCGCGACGATATTGTTCCACCCTTTGGTGTTGATCAGCGTCACCAGCCCCATGTGGACCCCGGACATGAGCAGCAGGGACACAAAATACACCACGCACAAGCTTCCCGGGAAATGGGACTGCCGCACCGCGGATTTTGTACTTTTCATTCCAGCACCGCCTTATATCCCAGCCCCCGGACCGTCACGATCTGAAAGCCGTCGCAGGCGGAAAATTTGTCCCGCAGCTTGGTCACATAGACGTCCACCGCCCGCAGGCTGGTGTTGCTTTCGATGCCCCAGAACTCGTCCATGAGCTGGGCCCGGGAGAAGGTCTTCTTCGGGTAGGAAAGCAGCTTGTAGAGGATGTTGAATTCCCGGGTGGTGACCGGGATCTCCTCCCCGTTAATGGAAGCGGTCATACCGTCTGCATCCAGCTCCAGGTTCCCCACCACCAGCTTGCGCTCCATCTCGATGTTGGCCCGGCGCAGCAACGCCCGGACCCGCAGAAGCAGCTCGTCCAGCTCAATGGGCTTTACCATGTAGTCGTCGATGCCCAGCTGGAACCCCTTCTGCTTGGAGGGCAGGTCGTCCTTGGCGGACATAAAAAGGATGGGGATGTGCTTGTTCACCCGCCGCACGTTTTCGGCAAACTCAAAGCCGTCGATTCCCGGCATCATAATGTCCGAGATGATCAGGTCGTAAAGGCTGTTGTACATCTCCTCATAGGCGTCATTGGCGTTCAGGCACCCCTTTGCCTGGAACCCGCTGTCGTTTAAGTAGGTGCAGACCGTCTGGTTGAGCTTTAAGTCGTCTTCCAAAACAAGAATATGGACCATATTTCCTTCCTTTCCCGGCAGGTAGCCGTATGTTCTTTCTTTATTGTACCATAATCATTCCCATTATTGAACTGCCGGGCTTTCTTTCAGTTCCCTTAATTTTCTGGTGGAACGGACAATCATATATACCGCCATCCCCAACACAGCCAGGCAGACAAAGCCGCCGGTGGCCGATGTCATGGCCCGCCGGAACAGAGGGGAATCATCGCCTCCAAACTGGGACAGCATGGCCGTTTCCAAAGCCAGCATGGAAACCAGTGCGGAGGCCAGGTTGATGGCCTTGGCGGCGGAAAGGACGGGGCTGTTGTGCCTGCGGAATTTGACCACATTGACCACAGCGGTAATCATGCTGTAAAAGGCGTAGGCTCCCATGGCGTAGATCATGGTGCCGGGATAATGGTAGGTGTGGTTTTTGGTGACCACAAGGATCACCATGCCGGTAAGAGCCAGGTTCAGGGGGAGCAGCACTGCGCCGCAGAGCCGGTATTTCCGGTATTCCACCGCCTGATCCTGCCCAAAAGCGTGCCGGTTGGCGTGGCGGAGCAGCAGGAAGCGCATGACGGCCAGGCAGATATAGTAGACGGCGATGATTTCCGCCGGGCGGAAGCGGAAAACTGCCTGGTGGAGGTCTACCGGCTTGTCCCGCAGAAACCGGAAGAATACCCGTGGGAAGCCGTGCTGGACAGCCTGCGAAATGCCCGGCAGAGGATGGCGCCGGTCCTGGCCGCACAGAACCCCGCCTCGGCCCTTTTCGCCGCGCTGATCGGCCACTCCCACCTGGATACGGCCTGGCAGTGGACCATTGACGAAACCGTGCGGAAAGCCGCCCGCACCTTCTCAAACGCCGTCTCGCTGCTGGAGCAGTATCCGGAGTACATCTTTTTCCAGAGCACGGCCTTTCACGGCGAAATGATCCGGCGGGAATACCCGGCCCTGTTCCAGAAAATCCGCCGGCTGTCCGGCGAGGGACGGTATGAGTTCAACGGCGGGGCCTATGTGGAGTGCGACTGCAACCTGGTTTCCGGGGAAAGCCTTATCCGGCAGTTTTTGTACGGCCAGCAGTGGGCGCGGGAATACCTGAACAAAAAGTGCGACGTTTTCTGGCTGCCGGACACCTTTGGTTACAGCGCGGCCATCCCGCAGATTCTCAAAGGGTGCGGCATCCGCAATTTCCTGACCACAAAACTCTATTGGAACGACACCAACCCTGTCCCCCACGACAGCTTTTACTGGCAGGGAATCGACGGGAGCCGGGTGCTCTGCCACTTCCACGACATCGGCGTAACCCCGGACGTCAAAGGAATCCGGGGCCAGGTGTACGGCAACCCCACCCCATACCGGGTAGGAGCGGGAGGCGTTTCCGACAAACGGCGCAGCCGGGTCAAGCTGGTTCCCTACGGCCGCGGGGACGGAGGCGGCGGGCCTTCCTACGACATGCTGGAAATGGCAAGGCGGACGGCCGATTTGGAAGGCTGCCCCCGTTCCGCCCACATGACGGTGTCCGAATTTATGAAGCTTCTGGAAAGCAGTTCCCGCAATCTGCCTGTTTACGCCGGAGAGCTTTACTTTGAAGCCCACCGGGGCACCCTGACCTCCCAAAGCGAACTGAAAAAAATGAACCGCCGGCTGGAGGCCGCCATGCACGATCTGGAATTGCTGGAATGTTTGTCCATTCCCGGAAGGGCCGTTTTGCCGGATACGGACGAAATGTACCGCCGGATGCTGGTCAACCAGTTCCACGACATTATCCCCGGGACAGCCCTAGGCGAGGTGCACGACCGTGCTTTGGAAGAAAACCGCCAGTCCCTTGAGCGGATTGGCGAGCACCTGCGAAATCCCGCGCCGGAGGGAAACTACCCGGAGGCCCTGCTCAATCCCTTAAGCTGGGAGCGGGCGGACGCCGTCATTCCCGACGAGGGGAAAATCCCCGCCGGGAGCCGGTGGCAGCGCTACACGGATTTGGAGGGGCGCGCGATGCTGGCCCTGTCCGGGCTGAAGCTGCCGGGGCTGTCGGTGAGCCCCGCAGAGTGGGAACCCGCCGGGGAAGAACCGGCCCCCTCCCCCTTCTCCTTTGACGGGGCCACATTGGAAACCCCGTTCCTGATCCTGCGGCTCAATGAAAACGGGGAGCTGAAATCAGTATACAGCCGGGAATTCCGCCGGGAGCTGTGCCGGACGGAGGAGACGCCCCTGAACCGCTTCCTGCTGGGGGAGGACATCCCCAAGGCCTGGGACAACTGGGACATTGACGAAGATGTCTGGATGAAAATGCGGCCCGGCGCGGTGCTGCAAAAACGGGAAATCATTTCGGACGGGGCGGTCCAGTTCCGCCTGCGCCAGAGCTGGAAGCTGGGGAACGCCTCTGAAATCCGGCAGGACCTGGTTGCCTATGCCGATAGCGCCCGGATTGATTTTGAAACCCGGGTGGACTGGCATGAGAAACACCATCTTTTAAAGGCGCTCTTTGACCTGGACGTCAACGCTTCTTTCGCCAGGCACGAGATTCAGTTCGGGTTTGCGGAGCGGCCCACTTACAAAAAGAACGGCTTTGAGGAAGCGATGTTTGAGGTGCTCAACCACAAATACACGGACATCAGCGAAACCAATTTCGGCGCGGCCATTTTAAACGACAGCAAATACGGAATTTCGGTGGACGGCACGGCGGCCGCCTTGACCCTGCTGAAAGGCGGGCTCCATCCCGATACCCGGGGGGATGAGGGGGTGCACACCTTTACCTACTCCCTGCTGCCCCACGGCGCGTTTTCGGCCCAAAGCGTTACCCGCCCCGCCTATGAGCTGAACCATCCCATTCTGGTGACAAAGGCCCCGGGGACAGGCGGCCCGCTGGCGGAAGTTTCCGCCCCCAATGTCATCATCGAAACGGTGAAGCCTGCCTGCGACGGGACCGGCCTCGTCCTCCGGCTGTATGAGGCGGAAAAAACCGGCTGCCGGGCTGTCTTAAGGGTGTCCGTCCCGTTTCGGGAAGCGGTGGAAACCAATATGCTGGAGGAGGAACAGGTGGGCCTTGGAGCGGGGGCGGAAATTCCCCTGGACTTCCGTGCCTTTGAGATTAAAACCATCAAATTAGTGCGGTAAAATTGTCAGCTGCACAGCATGGGAAAGGAATGATATGTATGGGGAAAATCGGGAAAGTGCTGGTGCTTTTTAAGACCCATTTGGACATCGGATATACGGATTTTGCGGCGAATGTCCTGAAACGCTATCGGGAAGAGTATATTCCCGGCGCGCTGCGGACTGCGCGGGAGCTGCGGGAAAGCGGCGGGAAAGAGCGGCTCATCTGGAGCACGGGCTCCTTCCTCATCTGGGACTATCTGCGCACTGCGGATGAAAAAGGCCGCCGGGAGATGGAGGAGGCCATCCGAAACGGGGATATCAGCTGGCATGGTCTGCCCTGCACCACGCACACCGAACTGATGGACGCCTCCCTGTTTACCTATGGCTTGAGCCTTTCGCAGGAGCTGGACAGCCGTTTCGGCAGAAATACCATCGGGGCGAAAATGACCGACGTCCCCGGCCATACGGCCGCCATGCTCCCGTATTTGGAGAGGGCCGGGGTCCGCTTTCTGCATATCGGGGTCAACCCGGCGTCTACAGTTCCGGACGTCCCGGAAATCTTCCGTTGGCGGTTTGAAGGCAGCGAAGTTGTGACGATGTATAACCAGGATTACGGCAAGTTTACCAGGATCCCCGGAACCGACACCGCTGTCTATTTCGCCCATACCGGCGACAACTGCGGCCCCCAGTCGGCGGAGGCAGTCCGGCAGGTTTATCGGGAGCTGGAACAGCAATATCCGGGCGCAGAGCTTTGCGCGGCGGACTTGAACATTCTGGCGCGGGAAGTGCTGGCGGTCAAAGAGAGCCTGCCCGTTTTCACACAGGAAATCGGGGACACCTGGATTCACGGCGCAGGTTCCGACCCGTGGAAGGTGCGCTGGTTCCGGGAAATGCTGCGTCAGGCGCCCGGCTGGAGCGAGGCGGAGAGAAAGGAGGCGTTCCGGGAACTGCTTTTGGTGCCGGAGCACACATGGGGGATCAGCGTCAATAAGCCCTGCTACGCGGATCATGCGCACTACATTCGGACGGAATTGGAACGGGACCGCTATACCGACCCGAACCTTCGCCGGATGGAGGCTTCCTGGGAAGAACAGAGGGATTACGTCCGCCGGGCGGCGCAGAGCCTTTCTCCGGAACATCGGGCGGCGCTGCAGAAGCTGTCCGGCGACACCTGCCCGGATGCGGAGGGCTTTGTTCCGGTCGATGCGTCTGCGGAGTATACGGCGGCGGGCTGGAAATTCCGCTTCGGAACGGACGGCTCCCTGCGCGGGCTGGAGCGCGGCGGAACTGTCTACGCGGATGATTTTCACCGCTGGGGTGAAGTGCTGTATGAAAATTATTCTCCGGAAGAATACCGGCAGTTTATGGAGAACTATGTCACCTCAGACGCATGGTGGGCACGGGAAGACTTCGGGAAGATTGGGATGGAGAAGGCGATTGCCAAAGGGCTGAAAACGACGCCGGTGCTCAAAGAGATGCTGCGGCGGGGGGACGCCTTCCTCCTCCGCATGGAAATGGGCGGGGCTGCACAGGAATTATACGGAGCGCCGGCGAAATGGGAAATGCGGGTAGAATTTGCGGAAAACCGTGTTTCCTTCCGTCTGCGGTGGACGGACAAGCCGGCCTGCCGCGTCCCGGAAGGAATCTGGTGCGGATTCTGCCCGGTGAAAGCTCCTGCAAACTGCCGCGTGCGCAAGCTCGGAAAATGGATCGACCCCCTGCAGGTCTGCGGCGGAGGGGGGATGCATCTGCACGCCACCGATTTTGGAGTCAGGTGGGACGACGGCGAATTGGAAACATTGGATACAGCGCTCATATCGGTGGGAAATCCTAAGGTGATGCCATATACCAGAGAGCCGGTTCACCCCGAGGAAGGGTTTTGGTTCAACCTGGAAAATACGATATGGGGGACCAATTTTGTCATGTGGTATGACGAGGACGCTTCTTTCCGGTGGGTATTCCGGGCTGACGTGTAACGGATTACGTCCTGGTTCGGGAGAGGGGGGGACAGCAGCGAAGCTTAGTTGAAATAACGCGATGGTGTGTTTCAAATGGGGGAAGAATGTCACTAATTGATCTCATGAAGCAGCCTGGCCGCAAGGCTTTGACAGTTCAAGCTGCGCATTTTAAGCGGAAAGATGCGGGCATACCAGACGCATTCCTTAACGGCCGGATTCCGGCTTGATTTTCTCAGTACGCCGTGATAAAATGGGGAAAACAAGGGGTCTACAGGAGGGATTTTTTATGGACAAACTCTTTTACCGCACCCCGCCCGCGGAGTGGATGGAGGGGCTTCCCATCGGCAACGGCCGGCTTGCCGCTATGATCTGGGGACAGCAGGAGGACCGGCTGACATTAAACCATGAGTGGCTTTGGACAGGGCGCAACAAGAGCCGGAAGGCGCGGCAGTCGGCAGAGGGCCTGCCGCTGGTCCGGGAGGCCATTCGGAATGGGGAGCATTTTGCCGCCGCGGCGCTCGCCAACAGCTTTTTCGGCGGGGAAGGCGGGATTTCCGGCCTCCCGGGGCGGGTGGACGACTACCAGCCCGCCGGGGAGCTTTGCATGGAGCTTGCCGGAGAAGCTGCCTTTGTCAGCCGGGAACTGGATATCCGCACCGGGGTCGCCAGAGTTTGCCGGAAATGCGGAGATGGGGCCGTCACCGGCGAATTTTTCGCGGACTGCGTGGGGCAATGCCTGTCCGCCCGCTGGGAAAGCGAAGCGCCCTTTTCCGCCGCCCTTTCCCTCAGCCGGGAAGCGGAGGAAGGGACGAGAATTTCAATTGCTGCCGGGGAAGGCGGGATTCGCCTGGACGGTAGGATTTCCGGCGGCATCGCCTTCTCAGTGCAGGCAAAGGTCTTTACAGACGGCCGGGTGCGGACAGAAAATCAAAAACTTTTTGTAGAAAACGCGAGATATATCCAAATTGTTGTCAATATTGCCACCTCGCGCGGCGATTTGGAGCGGGAGCTGATGGCCTATGACCTGGACGCCGTCCGCTATGAACAGGCAAAGGCCCGGCATGCCGGCCGCTTTTCGGACATCATGGGCCGGCTGGATTTTGCTCTGGAGGAGGATGAAAGGCTCTCCGCCCTGCCGACCGACGAGCGCATCCGCCGGGTGAAGGAAGGAAAAATTGACAACGGGATTTCGCAGCTCTATTTTGACTTCGGCCGGTACCTGCTGATATCCTCCTCCATCTGCGGGGAGCTGCCCGCCAATTTGCAGGGAAAGTGGAACGACAGCCTGACCCCGCCCTGGAACTGCGACTACCACTTTGACATCAACCTGCAGATGAACTACTGGATGGCCGAGCCCGCCGGGATGCCGGAGTGCGCCAGGGCGCTCATCCGGTACGTCCGCAGCTTCCTCCCCTCCGGGCGGGAGGCGGCGGAAAGGCTCTACGGCTGCCGCGGCGTCTATCTGCCCATCCAGACAGACGCCTGGGGCGTTTCCACCCCGGAAGCCTACGGCTGGGCGGTCTGGATCGGGGCGGCGCCCTGGATTGCCCGCCACCTGTGGGATCATTACCGGTATTCCGGCGACACGGAATACCTGAAAAATGAAGCCTACGAGTTTTTCACCGCAGTGGCGGAATTTTATGAGGATTACCTGCAAAAGGATGAGTCCGGCGTCTATCAGATCCTGCCCAGCCAGTCGCCGGAGAACGCCATCCCGGAAATCGGCTGTTTCCCGGTGCTTATCGACCAGTCTTCCGCGATGGACGTCCAGCTCTGCTGCGACGCTTTGACCTACGCCATCCGCTCGGCGGAAATCCTCGGCGTGGATGCGGAGAAGGCGGCCCGCTGGAAGGAGCTGCGGGACCATCTGCCGCCCTTTGCCATCGGCGCGGACGGCCGGCTCATGGAGTGGCAGAAGGAATACACCGAGCGGGAGCCGGGCCACCGGCACCTCTCCCACCTCTACGGCCTTTACCCCTCCGACCTCTTTACCCCCAATACCCGCCCGGAACAGTATGAGGCGGGCATCCGCTCCCTGCAATACCGCCTCTCGCACGGCGGCGGCCACACCGGCTGGAGCCGGGCGTGGGTCTCCTGCCTGGCGGCCAGATTGGGAAACCGAGAGGAATTTTACCAGCATTACACCGCCCTCATCCGGGATTTCGCGACGGTGAGCCTTTTAGACCTCCACCCGCCCCGCATCTTCCAGATCGACGGCAATCTGGGCGCGGTAGCCGCCGGGATCGAGGCGGTCGTCAGCTGCTACGACGATACCGCCCATCTGCTGCGGGGAATTCCGGCGGAATGGGGGACGGGGCACTTAAACGGCGTCAAGATCCCCGGCGGGCACACCCTGTCCATCTCCTGGGAGGATGGGCGGCTCGCGCGCCTGTCCGTCGTCATGGGCTTTGCGCCCGAGGCGAAGCTCGAGTGGGAGGGGACGGCCTTCACCGTGCAGGGCAAGCCCGGCGAGACCGTTTCGGTCACCCTGCCGGCGTGAGGCGGGAGAAAGGGGATTGCTTATGACGGTTCAGATTTGCCGCACGGCCGCCGGCGCAACCGGCCGCTACGCGGAAAAAGAGCTTGCGCAATACATCCGGAAATATTCCGGGGCAGGCTTTGAGGGGGAGCCGGACCTCTGCTTCCGGCTGGAAACAGACGGGAGCCTTGCGGCGCACTGCTATGCCTGGGAAACATCGGGAAACACCGTTACCCTCCGGGGCGGCTCGGAAAGCGCCCTGCTCTGCTGCGTCTACGCGCTGCTTTCCGAGATGGGGGTCTGTTTTACGGCGGAAGGGGACTGCTTGAAAGGCCCGTTCCGTCTGGACGCCGCCGCGGGCAGCAGAAGCTTTGCGCCCTATTGTCGCAGCCGCGGCATCCGCCAGCACATCAACTTCCCGATGGATATCTCCTCCTACTCCCTGGGCGAAGCGAAGGAGTACATCCGCCGCCTCGCCCGGATGCGGATGAACGCCATCACCTTCCACAGCTACAACGGTCAGTGGCACCCGTACCGCAAGGACGGCCGGCGGGTGCCGGCCGGGCATTTCTTCTATGGCCAGCGGCATTTTCTGCCCAGCCGCCCGGAAACAGCCGCCGCCATCCAGAACCGCCGCGCCTTCTGCATCCCGGAAGCGGAGGGGATTTTGGACGAGCCGGAAAAGCGGGAGCAGTTTGCCGTTTACTGGCTGAATGAAGTGATGGCTGCCGCCAAAGAAGCCGGCATGCGGGTCACGATGTCGGTGGAATGCCAGGAGCTGACCCCGCTTGCGGAGGAGCAGGAGATGCTCCGGGAAGTCCTGCGGCTGTATCCGCAGATCGATGTGATCGAGCTGATTACCCCCGAGGGCGGCGGCGACGACAGCCGGACGCTGACCGCGGAGGAAGCGCTGGCTTTGAGCGAGCGGCTCTTTGGGAAAGAGGTCACAGACTCCGCGCTGGCGGCGCTCAGCCGGGGCGGAAATCTCCCCTACGGCGGAACGCCCACCTACGCCCTGGACGGCACCCTCCGCAGCGTCAAGCAGATTTGGCGGATGTGGGAAAGCCGCGGGGAATGGATGGGGGATTTTCCTCAGGTCGAGCTGCAGGTGGGGCTGTACGTCACCTGCAAGGAAACCCTGCGGGTGGCAAAGGAGATCATGAACCGGATTTTCCCCGCCGACCTGCGCTATACCTTCCTCCCGGCGCACGGCGCGCTGGCGGTGGCGGAGGCGGTCCGGCATATGGGGCTGACCGATGCAGAGCTGCAAAAGACCATGCTGTATTCCTGGATAGAGTTTGACGGGAATATGTACCTCCAGCAGAACAGCTGCGGCGGCATCCAGAAGCTTCTGGAGTTTTGCCGGGAAACCAGCCCGGGCAGCTCCATCTACGGCATCTGCTTCAACCACTGGCGGACGGCGGAGAACAGCCTGACCATTTCCTATGCGGCGGAGGCTTGCCATACCTTCCAGCCGGCGTCCGATTTCTACCGGCAGTACGCCGCAGATCACGGCATTGGGGCTCCGGAACAATTCGAGGAGCTGATGGGAAAGCTCGCCGAGCTGGACGTCTATAACCGGGACAACCTGTTTAACGTGGGCTTCTGCTACCTCGGCTGCTGGCTCAACCCCAAGGGGCTGGGCTGGACCCGCGGCTGGACGGCGGAGGCGCTGGCGGAGAGCATCCGCGGGTATGAACGGCTGATCCGGAAAATCCGCGGCTGCCTTGCCGAAACGGAAAGCACGGAAGGATTGCGGCGACTGCGGCTATGGGAAAACCGGTGCATGTGCAGCATCGCACATCTGCGGGCAATTTCCGAATTGAACCATATTGCCCAATTCGCCGACGACGCCCGTCCGGAACTGCTGACCGACGCGCAGAGAAAGCTTGTGCAGGAGCACTGCGCCCGGGCTTTGGAATACTGCGCCGCATACGAAAAGCGGCATCTCGAAGAGATGCCGGATCGGGGCTGCGAGGGGACCATTGTCAGCTACTGCGCGACCATCCCGGTCTATATCGACCACGTGCTGCAGTACTTTGCCTGCGCTGCCTGCGCCGCCTACGGCGGGAAAAACTGCCCTCACCACCCGGTCTCTCTGGATGCGCCGCCCCCTCCGGATACCGCCTTTTTTCACTGAGCGGTAAAAAGGGGGGCCACAGGCAGGGATTAACGCATCACACCGTATCGCCGCAGTATAAAACAAACAGCCTTTCGTATCATGCAAACGCATGGCGCGAAAGGCTGTTTTTCGTTGGAACGTTTGGCGACGGCCGCCTGATGCGGCTGATTTTATTCGCGGCAGCGCCAAACAAATGACGCGGGGGATACTACCAGCGGCTCAAATTCCGTTTGTGCTTTTCCAGATAGATTTCCTCCAGTTCCTCGGGGGTAATGCCGTAGCAGAGCATCAGGTCGTTGAAGTACATCATGGTGTCGCACAGCTCCTCGATGAAATGGCGGCGGGTTTCCGGGTCGTCCATGATGGCGGCGTCGCCCTCTTTTTTGATGATGTCGGCGGCCTCTCCGGCCTCGATCATCATCCACAGGAGGCTGCTGCGGCCGTGCTCCGGGCAGAGGGGCTTCCAGATGTCCCGGTATTTCTGCTGCAGTTCCTTTTGGATCTCCTGCATCGCGGAAAAATCAAGGGTTCCCATCGGCTGCCTCCTTCCGGTGCTTTGCAACATAGACGACCCGCTGCGAGTCCGGGCGGGGCGGGGAAAAGCAGTCCTCGTCGTAGACAGCTTCGATGGTCAGGCCGGCCGCCGAAAGGGCCGCCGCGACCTGCTCGGGGGTGTAGGCGCGCTCGGCGAAGCTCTCCTCCATCCGCTCGTACAGTCCGTCCTCCGCCTCGGCGAAGATGGCGAGATCCATCTGGACCACATTGTCGGCGAGGAGGGTGTTCTGCCACGCACAGAAGACCTCGTCGTAATCGTAGACAAAGGTGTTGTCCGCGAGGATTTCCCGATGCTTGTAGCAGGTGTTGAGGTCGAAGACAAAGATCCCGTCCGGGTGGAGGAAGAGGGCGACTTTGGCGATCGCCGCGCAGAAATCCCCGTAATCGGTCAGGTGGTTTAAGCTGTCGAGGGCCGATACGGCGGCGTCGACGGTGCCGTAGAGGTCCAGCGCGGTCATTTCCTGGCAGATATAGGCGATATCCCGGCCGCTTTCCAGCTTTTTGCGCTGGGCGGCCCAGAGCATGTCCTCCGAATTGTCCACCCCGATGACGTCATAGCCGAGGGCGGCAAGCTCTTCCGAAAGGGAGCCGGTCCCGCATCCAAGGTCGAGCAGAATCCCGCGGGAACCGCCGTGGCGGCGGATTGCCTCGTCAAAGTAAGCGGCCCGAGCGGGATAATCGATGTTGGAGGTCAGAATATCGTAGACCTCGGCAAAGGCTCCGTAATGGCTCATTTGGCAGCGTCCTCGGTTTCCCTTTCTTTTGAAGGGACAGCCTTTTCATGAGCTGCCCGCGGTTTTACCGGCACCGCTCGGGTACTTTCTTTCTCTTTTTCCTTGAGGCGGGCGAAGATCTCGGTATAACCGTCGCAGCCGTAGTGGAGGGAGCGGTTGACCCGGCTGATGGTGGCGGTCGAGGCACCGGTTTGGGCGACAATGTCGCTGTACACCTTGCTTTCGCTGAGCATTTTGGCCACCTGGATGCGCTGGGCAAGGGCCCTCAGCTCCTGGACGGTGCAGAGGTCCTCGAAGAATTTGTAGCATTCCTCCATATCCCGCAGCTCCAAAATCGCGCGGAACAGAAACTCAACGTTGAACTCTTTCAGCTTTTCGTTCATATCAGCCTGTCCATCCTTTCATGTTGTCCTGTTGTCGGGCGGGCGCCCTGTTACTATGATTTTAGCACACTACAGCGTGATAATCAACCGTTTCGGGGTGGTTTCCGCAAATTTTTCACCAGAAAAAATGGCGGCGGGAGGGTTGGCGGTACTCGTAAAGGTAGCAGTCGTAGACGCCGTTTTCGGTTGGGACGCTGACGACTTCCCCGACGCGGAGGGACATCCCCGCCTTCTGCATCACCCTGCCCGAGGCAGGGTTTGCAATGGCGTGCTTGGCGATGATCCGCTTGTAGCCGATCCGCTTGACGGCGAGATCGAGGACTGCGCGCAGCGCTTCGGTCGCATAGCCGTGGTTCCACCAGGCCCGGCCCAAGCTGTAACCGGCCTCCGCACTGGCGCGGGAACCGGGGATCGGAGCCAGTCCGATCGAGCCGATGAGGGTTCCGGACGCCTTTTCCACCATCCCCCATTCGTAAAAATCCGAACGGCGGTACTGCCGGACCCAGCGTTCGACCATCCGGCGGGTCTGTTCGGGCGAGGTATGGGCTGACCAGATGAGATAGCGGGTGACCTGCGGGTCCCCGGCCCAGTTTTGATAGACAGCCTGTGCGTCTTCTATGGTGAACCGGCGGAGTGTGAGCCGGTCGGTTTCGAGCAGAATGGTGCCGCAGTGTTTCATTTCAACACTTCCCCCTGATTTTTGCCGGGAAATTCTTTAAATCGGCAGTTGGATTTTCCGGTAGTCTATGGTATACTGTTACATGGGATTCCCCTATGAATTTTCTCATTTTAGTATAGCACATTTTGCCGGGAAATCCTATCGGAATTTTTCGCGGCGGAGAAATTCGCGGCGGGGAGTTTTGCAGGATGCCGGCGTTTTCCAGAAAGGATGCAGTTCCATGCCCGATTTGTACGATATGCACACCCACACCAACCGCAGCTTCGACGCGGAGGCCTCCCTGGCGGCCCAGTGCCGGCGGGCTGCGGAGCTGGGACTTGCCGGGTTTGCGGTCACAGACCACTGCGACGTCAATGTGCAGAGCCTCGCCTGCTCCCGCACCACCCTTGCGGCGGGCGGGGCGGATATCCGCCGGATGCAGGAGGAGGCGCCGTTTTCCCTCCTCCAGGGCATCGAGCTGGGCGAGCCGCTCGAGGACCTGCCCTACGCCGAGGAGATGCTCGCCCTCCTGCCTTACGACTATGTCCTCGGCTCCATCCACAACAGCCCCGGCAAGCCGGACTTCTACTACCTCGACTGCCGGGAGATCGATCTCGACTGGATGCTCAGGCCTTATTTTGAGGAGCTCATCAAGCTCGCCGAGTGGGGGCAGATCGATGCCATCGCCCATATGACCTATCCAATTCGTTATATTACGGGGAAATATAACAGAAAGGTGGATCTTTCCCCCTATTTCGACCTCATCGACCAGCTTTTCCGCACCATGATCGAGAAGGGGATCGCGCTGGAGGTCAATTCGAGCGGCCTGCGCCAGGGACTGAACGCGCCCATGCCGGACGGGCGGTTCCTGCGGCGGTATTTTGCGCTGGGCGGGCGGAAGATCGTTTTGGGCTCGGACGCCCATACGACCAGAGACCTTGCGGCCGGCATCCCTGAGACGATGGCCCTCTGCCGGGAAATCGGATTTACGGCCGCGCTGACCTTCCGCAGGCGGAAGGCGATTGAATACAAATTGTAGGATAGGAAGGCGAATATTCTATATGGAAAATATGCTGCGCCAAACACGGGAGCGGCTGCTCCTATTTGTCAAATGGCTGGGGATTTCCGTCCTGTGCGGCGTCCCCATCGGACTGACCGGCTGGCTTTTCCACCATCTGGTAGAAGAGGCGACGGCGCTGCGGGAGAGCTGCGGCTGGCTCATCTTCCTGCTGCCGCTGGGCGGGGCGGCGATCGCTCTGCTTTACCGCCTGGCCGGGATGGAGGAGGACGGGGGGACCAACAGCGTCCTCCGCTCGGTCCGCACCGGCGGGCTGCTGCCGTTCCGGATGGCGCCCCTCATTTTTGTCAGCACGATTCTGACCCACCTGCTGGGCGGCTCGTCCGGAAGGGAGGGGGCGGCGCTGCAGCTGGGCGGCAGCATGGCGGCGCAGATCGGGCGCTGGCTGCGGCTGAACCGGCGGGACCTGCACACCATCACCCTCTGCGGGATGAGCGCGGCCTTTGCGGCCCTTTTCGGCACCCCGCTGACGGCGGCGGTCTTCGCGATGGAGGTGGTCAAGGTCGGCACGATGTATTATGCGGCGATCGTTCCCTGCGTCCTTGCCGGGCTGATCGGCGCGGGGATTGCGGGGAGCCTGGGGGCAGCGCCCGCCTCCTTTGCGGCCGCGGGGATCCCGGAGCTCAGTCTTGTGACCGTACTCCAGGTGCTGGTGCTCGGCATCCTCTGCGCGGTAGTGAGCGTCCTTTTCTGCGTCAGCATGCACGCGGCGGGGAGCTGGTACCGAAAACTCCTGCCGGACAGCATTCTGCGGGCAGCGGCAGGCGGCGCGCTTGTGCTTGCCCTCACCCTCCTGATCGGCAGCCGCGACTACAACGGAGCAGGGATGGCGGTGATTGACCGCGCGATGGCGGGGGAAGCGGTTCCCTACGCCTTTCTTCTCAAAATCCTGTTCACCGCGCTGACGCTGGGGGCCGGCTTTAAGGGCGGAGAGATCGTCCCGGCGTTCTTCGTCGGCGCGACCTTTGGCTGCACCGCGGGCGGGCTCCTGGGCCTTGCGCCGGGATTCGGGGCGGCAGTCGGGCTGGCGGGGGTCTTCTGCGGGGTGGTCAACTGCCCGCTGGCGACCCTGCTGCTCTGCCTCGAGCTGTTCGGCGGGGAGGGGATGCCGCTGTTTGCCCTGGCGGCCGCGGTTTCCTACCTGCTTTCCGGCTATTTTGGCCTGTACAGCGGGCAGAAGTTCGCATATTCTCAAACAGAACTGGATACAGACGGCAGTCATACCACGGCATGACTGATAGGAAACCGGAAGGAGCAGATTTATGGCAAGATTAACCCGTGCAATTTCGGCAGACGGCTCGGTAATGGCGATGGCCATTGATTCCACCGACATCGCCGCCCGCATTGAAGAGATCCATCACACCTCGGCGGTCGTGACCGCCGCGCTCGGCCGGCTGGCGACGGCGGCCTCCATGATGGGCGTCATGCTCAAAGGGGAGGGGGATTCCGTCACGGTCCGGGTCGACGCAGACGGTCCCGCCGGCGTCCTGATCGCGGTAGCGGACAGCCAGGGCTTTGTCAAGGCTTATGTCGAGAACCCGGTGGTCGAGCTGCCCTTAAACGCCCGCGGCAAGCTGGACGTCGCGGGTGCGGTCGGCAGGAACGGCTATCTGCGGGTCATCAAGGACCTTGGGCTCAAGGAGCCGTACAGCGGCCAGGTTCCCCTCGTTTCGGGGGAGCTGGCGGAGGACGTCACCCAGTACTACGCGGTCAGCGAGCAGACTCCCACCGTCTGCGGCCTCGGGGTGCTTGTCAACCCCGACCTGACCGTCCGGGCGGCAGGAGGCTTCCTCGTCCAGCTGCTGCCCTTTGCCGACGACGCGGCGATTGACCAGCTGGAACGCAACGTCAAGGCGATCCCGCCCGCATCGGCCATGATCGACCAGGGAATGCAGCCTGCGGAGATCTGCGAGAAGCTCCTCGAGGGCCTCTCGCCCCAGATCCTCGACGACTACCTCCCTGCCTACCGCTGCGACTGTTCGCGGGAGCGGGTCGAGCGGGCGGTCATCAGCCTGGGGAAAGCACAGCTCGACCAGCTCATCGAAGAGGACCACGGCGCGGAGCTGTCCTGCCACTTCTGCGGCAAGCGGTACGCCTTTTCCGAGCAGGAACTGCGGCAGATCCGCGACGCCGCGGCCAGATAGGGGGAAAAGGATGCGCGTATTGATGATCGGCGACGTCGTCAGCCAGCCGGGCTGCGAGTATTTGCGGAAAGTGCTGCCCGCCTACAAAAAACAGCAGATGGTCGACGTCGTTGTCTGCAACGGGGAAAATTCCGCGGTCGGGAACGGGATCCTGCCCCACTCGGCCAACTACCTCTTTGACAGCGGGGTCGATGTCATCACCGGCGGCAACCACAGCCTCCGCCGCCGGGAGATCCAGGACTACCTCGAGGAGACGCCGAACCTCCTCCGGCCTGCCAATTACCCGGACGGCTGCTACGGAAGCGGTTACACGGTTGTGGACCTCGGAAACTGCCGTCTGCTGGTGATCAGCCTGCTGGGGCAGGTCTACCTCGACCCCATCGGCAGCCCCTTTGCCTGCGCCGAACGGATCCTAGGGGAGGTGAAGGCGGACTGCACCGTCGTCGATTTCCACGCCGAGGCGACGGGGGAGAAGCTCGCGCTCGGCTACTACCTTGACGGGCGGGTCTCGGCGGTGGTGGGGACCCATACCCATGTCCAGACCGCCGACGAGACCATCCTCCCGCAGGGGACCGGATACATCTCCGATCTGGGGATGACCGGCCCGGTGCGCTCCATTCTGGGCGTCAGCCCGGAGTGCGTTGTCCGCCGGATGACGACATACCTGCCCACCCGTTTTGAGGTCCCGGCGGGCGAGCCCTGCAAGTTGGAAGGCGTTTTGTTAGATTTGGATCGAAAAACTGGAAAATGTATGAAAATTGTTCGGGTAAGGTTGTAGTAAGCGACAAAACAATCAAAAACATATTGAAACTTTTGTGGAATTATATTATAATAAGGATAGGAAAGGTGATTTCTGCCGAAGGTATCGCGCAGCCGTCGGCAGAAAGCCCTGTCTTTAAAAAAATCCGGAGGGATCTCAAATGGATGTTCTCAAAGTTTCAGCAAAATCTGCGCCCAATTCTGTTGCAGGCGCGATTGCAGGCGTCATCCGCGAAAGAGGCTCGGTCGAAATCCAGGCCATCGGCGCCGGCGCGGTGAACCAGGCAATCAAATCGATCGCGATAGCGCGCGGCTATCTCGCCCCAACCGGCATGGATCTGGTATGCGTACCAGCCTTTGCCAACGTCGAGATTGACGGTTCAGAGAAAACAGCGATCAAGGTCATCGTGGAACCACGATAGTCATTGGCGGCTTTTCTATTCGAAAGGCCGCCGCTTTTTGTCGGGATAGAAAATCCCCCCGCAGAGTGGACTGCGGGGGGATTGCTGTTTGCGGGGAGAGGATCACTTATACCAGATGTCGCGGATATAATCCTCAATGGAGCGGTCGGCGGAGAAGATGCCGGAGCCGGCGATATTCATTAAGGACATGCGGTTCCATTTGTCGGGATTGCGGTAAACCTCGTTGACCTTGGTCTGGGCGATGCGGTAGCTCTCGAAATCGGCCAGCGACATATAGGTGTCGTTGTTGAGCAGGTACTGGACGATGGAATCGAAATTCTTGCCGTCCAGGCCGCCGCTGCGGACAAAGTCGAGCACCTCGCGGACGTAGGGGTTTGCGTCGTAGATCGCGCGGGGGCTGTAGCCGTTGTCGCGGGTGCGGTTGACCTCCTCGGTGTTCATGCCGAAGATGAAAATGTTGTCCGCGCCGACAGCGTCGTAGATTTCGATGTTTGCGCCGTCCATCGTACCCAGAGTGAGGGCGCCGTTGAGCATCATCTTCATGTTGCCGGTGCCGGACGCCTCCTTGCCGGCCTGGGAGATCTGCTCGCTGATCTCGGCCGCGGGATAGATTTTCTCCGCCAGCGAGACCTTGTAGTCGGCTAAGAAGATGACCTTGAGCATCCCCTTGGTGGCGGGGTCGCGGTTGATGAGGTCGCCCAGGGCGCAGATGAAACGGATGATCTCCTTAGCCATATAGTATCCGGGAGAGGCCTTGGCGCCGAAAATAAAGGCGCGCGGCTCGATTACGAGGCCGTGGTGCTTAATCTGCAGGTACAGGTGGCAGATGTGCAGCGCGTTCATCAGCTGGCGCTTGTATTCGTGCAGCCGCTTGACCTGGATGTCAAAGAGGGAGGTGGGATCGAGGTTGATGCCGTTGGCGGCGGAGATATACTTGGCCAGCATCTTCTTGTTTTCCAGCTTGATTTCGGCCAGCTGGCGAAGGACCTGGCGGTCGTCGGCAAATTTGGCGAGCTGTTCGAGCTGGCTTAAGTCATGAACAAAGCCGTCCCCGATGAGCTCGGTGATATAGCTGGTGAGGAGGGGGTTGCCCTGGCAGAGCCAGCGGCGGGCGGCGATGCCGTTGGTGACGTTGGTCAGCTTGCCGGGGAAGATGTCGTTATAGTCTTTGAAGAGGTCCTCCTTGAGGATGTCGGAATGCAGCTTGGAGACGCCGTTGACCGAGAAGCAGGCGATGACGCAGAGGTTGGCCATCCGGACCTGGCCGTCGCCGATGATCGCCATCGAGGAAAGCTGGTTGCGCTTTTCGGGATGGAACTCGAAGACATCCTTGCAGAAGCGGCGGTCGATCTCCTCGATGATCTTGGTGATGCGGGGCAGGTGCTGGCGGAAGAGGTTCAAATCCCAGCGCTCGAGCGCCTCGCTCATGACGGTGTGGTTGGTGTAGGCGAGGGTGCGGCAGGTGATCTCCCAGGCGTTTTCCCACTCATAGCCGCAGTCGTCGAGGAGGATGCGCATGAGTTCCGGCACGCAGAGGGCGGGGTGGGTGTCGTTGATGTGGATGACGGCGTACTCAGGCAGGTTGTCTAAGGACTCGTGGGTGCGCAGGTAATCGCGGATGATCGTCTGGAGGGAGGCGCTGACAAAGAAATACTGCTGCTTCAAGCGCAGGCGCTTGCCCTCGATGTGGTCGTCGGCGGGGTAGAGGACCTTGGAGATCGATTCCGCCTTGGCGTCCTCCTCCATAGACTTCACGTACTCGCCGCGGGAGAAGGTGTACATGTCAAAGCTCTTGCTGGTGGGAGCTTCGGCGCGCCACAGCCGCAGGCAGTTGATCGCCTCGCTGTCCTTGCCGGAGACCATCAGGTCATAGGGGACGGCGCGGACGGTGTAGTAATCGCGGTGGATGGTGGTCAGGCCGCGTTCGCCCCAGCGCTCCTCGACATGGCCGTCGAAGTGGACCTCCATTGCCTCGTCGTCGCGGGGGGTGAGCCAGTAGCCGCCCAGCTCAAGCCAGTCGTCGGGGTATTCGATCTGCCAGCCGTCGACGATCTGCTGTTTGAAGATGCCGAACTCATAGCGGATGGAAAAGCCGGTGATGGGGTAGCCCAGAGTGGTCGCCGCATCCATGTAGCAGCTTGCGAGACGCCCGAGGCCGCCGTTGCCGAGACCGGGATCCGGTTCCATCTCATAGATCACGTCAAGGTCAAAGCCAAGCTCGGAGACAGCCTGCTTCATTTCAGCCTGCATGTTCAGGTTGTAGAGGTTGTTTCTGAGGGAAGGGCCGACGAGGAATTCCATCGACATGTAGTAGATGCGCTTTTTGTCGTTCTTTTTGAGGGTATCGAGGTAATCGGCGCGCTTACGGGTCAGGTAGGACTGCACGACGGTGAGGATTGTGCCGTACATCTGGCGGTCAGTGGCTTCCTCTGGGGAATAGCCGTAGTTGGTCTTCAGTGTCTGAATCAGTTCGTCCTTCAGCTTGGAGGCGGATGGATTCATGAAAAATCCCCTTTCTGAATAGAATAAAGATATATGAAAATTCCGCGCGTTGCCCGGTCAAAAGGTTGCCGGAAAATGGAAAAAGCTGCGCGGATACCTATCTCTATTTTACTATGTTTGCCCCGGAATTACAATCGGGCAAACCGCCGAGAAATGCAACAGGGAGCAGAGTTTTTTAGAAAAGTTTTATACATTTTTTTGTTCGGGAAGGACGGACACTGTTTTTTGAACGGAAAATCCCGGCCTGAAGCCAGGCCGGGAAGTGTTTCTGTCATATAAGGGCGAAATTTGGAGGAAACCGCGCAAAAGGCTTGGTTTACAGGGCCTCGTAGAGTTTGCAGTATTCTTCGGCGGAAGCCTTCCAGGAATAATCGCCGGACATGGCGTTGCTCATGATGGTCTTGCGCTGCTCCTTGTCCTTCCAGATGGCGATGGCGCGTTTGATGGCGTCGAGCATGTCGGTCGCATTAAAGGATTGGAAGTTGACGCCGTTGCCTTTGCCGGTTTCGGCATCAAAGGGGGTGACAGTATCCTTGAGGCCGCCGACCGCGTGGACGACCGGGATGGTGCCGTAGCGCATGGCGATCATCTGGGCGAGGCCGCAGGGCTCCGACTTGGAGGGCATGAGGAAGATGTCCGCGCCTGCGTAGATGCGCTGCGCCAGAGGAGCGGAGAACTTGATGATGGCGCGGAATTTGTCGTGATAGGTGTAGTCGCAGTATTTGAAGTAGTTCTCATAGTCCGCGTAGCCGTTGCCCAGCACGACCACCTGGACGTCCATCTCCATCAGCTCGGCCATGATCGGCTCGAAGAGGTCGATGCCCTTCTGGGGAGTGAGGCGGGTGACCAGACCAAGGACGGGGACGTCGGAGACCTCGGGCAGGCCGACCTCCTGCTGGAGGGCTTTTTTGTCAAAGCGCTTGCTGCCGCGGGTCTTGATGGAATAATTGGTCTTGATATGGGGGTCGGTCTCGGGATTAAAAACGTCGGTGTCAATCCCGTTGACAATGCCGTGGATCTTATACTGGCGCGCTTCGAGGATGGGATGAAGGCCGAAGGAGAAGTAGGGGTTGAGGATTTCCTTGGCATAGGTGCGGGAGACGGTGGTCACGATGTTTGCGCACTCGATGGCGCCTTTCATGAGGTTGATGCAGCCGTCAAATTCGACCAGAGAACGCTGGGAGGGCTGGATGCCGAAGATGGATTCGAGAATATCCATGCCGTATTTGCCCTGGAACTCGATGTTGTGGATGGAGAAGACGGTCTTGATCGACTCATAGCCGGGGACCTGGCGGAACTGGGTGTCGAGGTAGACGGGGACGAGGGCGGTGTGCCAGTCGTTGGCGTGGATGATGTCGGGGAAGAAGCCGATCTGGGGGAGGATCTCGAGGACCGCTTTGGAGAAGAAAGCGAAGCGCTCCGCGTCGTCGAACTCGCCGTAGGTCCCGCCGCGCTTGAAGTACTGCTCATTGTCGATGAGGTAGTAGGTCACGCCGTCGGCCTCTGCGGTAAAGATGCCGCAGTAGCAGGAGCGCCAGCCGAGGGAGAAGTAAAAGAATTTTTCAAAGGTGCACCGGTCCCGCATCGCCTGGGACATGGTCGAATACATCGGGATGACGACGCGGGCGTCGATCCCCTTTTTGACAAGCTCCTTGGGAAGCGCGCCCATGACGTCGCCTAGGCCGCCGACCTTGATAAAGGGAAGGGCCTCGCTGGCTGCAAACAGAATTTTCATAAGGTTCCATCATTCCTTTCCGTAAATAAAGCCCGACCGGGACGGCGCGCTGCCGGCCCGGCTGGGGGAGGGGATTAGACGTTCTGCCCTTTTGCAACGACGTAGGGGTAGGTCGGGTAGCCGGAGAGGGTGTGCTCCTTGCCGATGGTGACTTCCTTGTCGGTGATGACGCAGTTTAACCGCGCGCCGGCCCGGACGGTGGTGCTCTGCATGATGATGCAGTTGTTGAGGATGGCGCCCTTCTCAATTTCGACATCGCGGAAGATGATGCAGTTGTTGACCTCGCCGTCGATCTTGCAGCCGTCGGCGATGAGGGAGTTCTTCACCTTGCCGTTGAAGCCGTAGATGGTGGGAACGGAGTTCTTGACCCGGGTCAGCAGGGGAGTATCGGACTGGAAGAGCATCTCACGGCGGATATCGGGTTCGAGCATCTTAAGGCTCGCGTCGTAGTAGTCCGCGACGGTATCGATGACCGCCGAGAAGCCGTTGTGGGCAAAGCCGAAGATCTTGAGCTTGTTGATGTTTTTGGTGATGAAGTCGCGGTCAAAATCGACCCAGCCGAAGGTATAGGCGCGGTCGAGGAGGGAGACGAGCAGCGACTTGTTGACGATGTAGACGCCGAAGGCGGCGTTCTGGGGCTCCTCGTGCTGGGTGGAGGAGAAGAAGGCGTCGATGACCCGCCCGGATTCGTTCAGATCAATGACGCAGCCGGTGTGGTTGGGGCAGACCTTGGTCTGGTAGAGCATGGTGATGTCGGCGCCCTGTTCGATATGGTAGGCGAGCATCGCCTCAAAGTCGATGTGCATGACCAGATTGGTGTCCGAGAGGAGGATATATTCCTTGTCCGACCGCTCGATAAAGCGTTTGACCGAGAGGAGCGCTTCGATCTTGCTGCGGTTGCGGGTAGTGGCGGATTCGCTCGTGGTAAAAGGCGTGAGGATCCGGAGGCCGCCGTTTTTGCGGTCGAGGTCCCAGTCCTTGCCCCAGCCGAGATGGTCGGTCAGGGAGCCGTAGTGTTCCTTGGTGATGACGCCGATATCCTGGATGCGCGCTTTGACGAGGGAAGAGAGGACGAAGTCGATGAGGCGGTAGCGGCCTGCGAAGGGGACGGTCGCCAGGGTGCGCCGGGCGGAAAGCTCTTTGGGGGCAGTCCCGTAGCTTTCGGAGAAGAGAATGCACATGGTTCTTGAAGTCATAGCAAATGTACCTCCATCTATATTGTGGTCAGATAAGCGGGGAGCGGGAAGGTCAGCGGACCTGTCCGGGTTCGATCATCTCTTTGGGGCGGACGACCTGGCCCTTCTTGACGACAGCGCCGCGCCCGACGACGGCAATGCCCCACTCGGACGGGTCGGAACAGTTGCAGGGGTCGTCGCCGACGACCGCGCCCTCTTCAATAATCGCGTCCTCCGCAACGATGGCGTACTTGACCGAGGCGCCCTTTTTGATGACGCTGTTGCTCATGACAACGGCGGAATTGAGCTCGGCGCCCTCCTCAACGGTGACGCCGGAGAAGAGTACCGTGTACCAGAGGCTCCCGTTGATGTCGCAGCCTTCGGAAACGATAGACTCTGCGATTTTTGCCTGGTCGCCGACAAAGTGCGGCGGATGGGGCTCGTTGCGGGCGAAAATCCGCCAATCGCTGTCCAGGTTGATGTTGGATTTGGGGTTTAAGAGGTCCATATTGGCCTCCCAGAGGCTTTCGATGGTTCCGACATCCTTCCAGTAGCCGTCGAACTGGTAGGCGAACATCCGCTCATGATTTGCAAGCATGGCGGGGATGATGTTCTTGCCGAAGTCATTGGAGCTGCCGGGGGTGTTTTCATCGTCGATGAGATACTGGCGCAGCTTCTGCCAGTTGAAGATGTAGATGCCCATCGAGGCTTTGGTGGATTTCGGGTGCTTGGGCTTCTCTTCGAACTCGTAGATAGAGCCATCCTCGTTGGTGTTCATGATGCCGAAGCGGGAAGCTTCCTCAAGGGAGACATCCAGGACGGCGATGGTGGCGTCTGCTTTTTTCTCCTTGTGGTAGGCGAGCATCTGCGCGTAGTCCATCTTGTAGATGTGGTCGCCGGAGAGGATGAGGACATTTTCGGGGTTATAGCGGTCGATGAAATTGATATTCTGATAGATGGCGTTGGCGGTGCCTTTGTACCACTCGCTCTCCTTGTCGGTCGCATAAGGGGGGAGGATGTAGACGCCGCCGTTCATCCGGTCGAGGTCCCAGGGCTGGCCGTTGCCGATGTAGGAGTTGAGTTCAAGGGGGCGGTACTGGGTGAGGACGCCGACGGTGTCGATGCCGGAGTTTGCGCAGTTGGAGAGGGGAAAGTCGATGATGCGGTACTTGCCGCCAAAGGGAACAGCGGGCTTTGCGACCTCCTTGGTGAGGACGTACAGGCGGCTGCCCTGTCCGCCTGCGAGAAGCATGGTAATCATTTCTTTTTGCTGTTTCATGATGGTACACCTCGTTTATAGTAGTGGGTTTGTGGAACGACAGGATCAGGATTTCCGGCGGGACGCAGGGGCGCCGGCCGATTTGTAGAGGTAGACGGTCGAACAGGGCGGCAGGTCCGCTTCGATGCAGTAGGGCTTGCCGCCGGCTGGGCGGAGCTTCGCGAAGTTTACGTTGCAGCTCCGTCCCTGGCCGCCGTACTGGGCCTCGTCCGAGCTGAAGAGCTCCGCGTACTTGCCGCGCTTCTCCACCCCGAGGACAAAGGGAGAAACCGGCTCGTTTGTAAAATTGCACAGGACGATGATCTGGCTGCCCAGTTCGTCCCGGCGGATAAAGCCCTTGACGCCGGGATGTTCGGCCGATACGATCGGCTCGAACCGCTCGGTGAAGGCGTCCTCCTCCCAGATGGCGGCCGTTTTGCGGTAGAAGTCGCTGGTGCGGCGGACCATTGCCAGGAATTTGCGGTGCATCTCGTAGTCGAGCAGCACCCAGTCGAGCTCCCGCCCGGGATACCAGGTGGTGAACTGGGCGAACTCGTTGCCCATAAAGGAGAGCTTGGCCCCCGGCAGGGCGCGGTAGCAGGCGATGGCTGCGCGCAGCCGGGCAAATTTTTCCTCATAGCTGCCGGGCATCCGGGCGATGAGGGACTCCCGCCCGACTGTGTCGAGATCGATCTGCTGGATCACCCCGCACCTGGGCGTCGGGAAGGGAATGTCCTCCCCGGAGGAGAGGCGGAGGAGGGACTGGATGGCGTCGGACGCGGCGACGCGGGAAAAGCCGAGCCCCTCGGCGTCCCCGATGAAGATGGCGGTGGGGAATTTCTCCCGGAGCGCCTGGACAAAATAGCGGAGGAAATCCGCGCCGCCGGGCCGCGCGGCGATTTCCGCGGCGTGGAGGATCCGCAGCCCGTCGAGATGGAAGGTCTCGAGCAGATAGGCGGCTGAGGAGAGGAGAAAGCTCTGCACCACAGGGTTTTCAAAGTCAAAATAACAGCCGTCCGGGCCGCACTCCGCCTCCCAGTAAGGCCTGCCGGCAAAATTTGAGAGCCCGAAATCGTCGAGCGGGAAACCGAGCAGGTCGACGTCCATCGTGACCCCGATGTCGACCAGATGGAGCTGCTCCACCATCCGGCAGAAATCTCTTGGCACGCCGTACCGCGACGTGAGGGCGAAAAAGCCGGTGGTCCGGCAGCGGGGCGCGCCCTCCTGCATGTGTTCGAGCAGCGGCATGAGCCCCAGATGGGTGCAGCCGAGATTTTTGAGATAGGGGGCAAGCTCCTCCCCCAGCTTGCGGTAATTGAGCGGCTCGCCGCCCGCGTAGGTGCGGAAGGAGCCGGCATGGATCTGGTAAATGCTCAGCGGCTGGCCCACAGGGCTGCGCTTTCCCATCCATTTCGCGTCGCTCCATTCGTAGCCAAAGGGGTCGTAAAGCTTGGAGGCGTTGCCGGGCGGGGTTTCGGCGTGAAAGGCAAAGGGATCGGACTTGAAAAACTGCCGCCCATCCGCTGCGGTGACGACAAATTTATAGGGAATGTATTCGTAAAGGCCCGGAGCGCGGCATTCGAAAACGCCCGGTTCGACCTCCTGCGCCTGGTAAACGCCGGGCTGCCAGCCGCTGAAGGGTCCGGCGACGCTGACAGCCTGCGCGCCGGGAGCCCAGACGCGGAACACCGTCTCATGCTGCTCCATATGGCAGCCGAAATAGCGGAACGCATCAGCCGCGCGTCCCTGCCGCCATGTTTCCAATTCAAAGGACATAATCCTGTCTCCCATCTGTTTCTCTGTGCAAAATTACCATACGCCGCCGGATGCTGTGAGGCGGGGAACCGGCACGCCGGCAAAAAAATCGGTATTTCCCCCAAACAGGTTTCTTTGATCGTCCTGAAAATCATTTTCTCCGCTGAAAAAAATGGATACGATTGGGAATTTGTCCATATTTTATCAGAGATTTTTGCTCTTTTGCCATGTTTTTTTGCTGTGCGCGTGTTGGTAATTGATACAATTACAGTATATCACAAGTATCTGTTTTTGTAAATAATGGACTATGAAAAAGGCGGAGCTTTTATGTAGAAACATTCGCATCATTTTTGTGCGATATGGATATGTGAAAAATTCCGGAAATCGGTGTACATTCGCGCCGTTCCATTGTATAATAGAAATTAACAGGTAGAGCCGGATGCCTTGTCCGGCCAGCTGCCGACCGGGTACGACACGCAAAGGAGAATGAACCGTGAATCCAGTAATTTACTATGACGCGTGGGACCTGTCCTGCAAGACGCCGTTCGGGGCGGTTGCCGAGAATGAAAAGGTCAGCCTGCGCTTTTATATCGAAAAAAGCTTCCAGGCTCGTTCACTCTGCCTCAAGCTGCGGCTGGACGGGGAGGACAGCGCACGGACAATCCTCATGCAGAAGACGGACTCCACCCCTGAGTTTACCATATATGCAGGGGAATTTTCTGTCGCAAAAAGGGGCCTTTACTTCTACCGCTTTGAAATCGAGGCGGACTGGGGGATCCTGTTTGTCGGGCGGGATGAGGAAGCGCGGGCGATGATCCGCGATTTCCTGCCGGAATGGCAGCTCACCGTTTATGACGCCGCCTTTGCGACCCCCCAGGGGATGGATACGGGGATCATGTACCAGATCTTCCCCGACCGCTTCCGGCGCAGCGGCAAAACGCCGCTCCCGGCGACTCCCGGGAGCCGCAGCCTGCACCGCAACTGGTACGGCCGCCCTCTCTTTAAGGCCGATGTCCCGAACTACCAGGCCAACGACTTTTTCGGCGGCAACCTCAAGGGGATCATTGAAAAGCTCGATTATCTTGCGATGCTGGGCGTGACCATCCTCTACCTGAACCCGATCTTCGAGTCGGCCTCCAATCACCGCTACAACACCGGCGACTACATGGCGATCGACCCGTATCTGGGCACCGAGGAGGATTTCAAGCGCCTCTGCCAGCAGGCGGCTAAGCGCGGCATCCGGGTGATTCTGGACGGCGTCTTTTCCCACACCGGGTCGGACAGCCGCTATTTCAACCGCGACGGCCATTATCCGGACATCGGGGCCTGGCAGTCGCCGGACTCCCCCTACGCGCCCTGGTACCGGTTTGAAAACGAGGAGCGGACCGAGTACGACTGCTGGTGGGGCTTTACGACCCTTCCGAACGTCAATGAGGAGGAACCCTCCTACCGGGAATTCATCTGCGGCCCAAACGGCGTCCTCAGCTACTGGATGAAGCGCGGCGCCTCGGGCTGGCGGCTCGACGTGGCAGACGAGCTGCCGGACGGTTTCCTGGAGGAGATCCGGCGCAGGGTCAAGCAGAAATCCCCCAACGCCTACATCCTGGGCGAGGTCTGGGAGGACGCCTCCAACAAGGAGAGCTACGGGCAGCGGCGGTCCTATCTGCTGGGCAGCCAGCTCGACAGCGTCATGAACTACCCCTGGCGGACGGCGGTCCTCGATTTTGTCGAGGGCGGGGACGCGCGGCTTTTCCGCAGGCGGATTCTCGAGCTGCTCGACCACTACCCCCGCCCCGCGATCCGAACCCTGATGAATCCCCTTTCCACCCACGATACCCCGCGCGCCCGCACGGTGCTGGGGGTCCGGCGGCAGGTGGACGGGCTCGAGCAGGGCAACTACCAGCCGACCGACGAGGAGCTCGCCCGCGGCGGCCGGGGGCTCCAGCTCAGTTCCCTCATCCAGTACACCCTGCCCGGCTTCCCGAGCCTCTATTACGGCGATGAGGCGGGGCTGACCGGCTTCCGCGACCCCTGGAACCGCCGCTGTTACCCCTGGGGGCAGGAGGACCAGGAGCTGCTTGGATTTTTTAAGCGCCTGGGCCAGATCCGCCGCAAAAACGCCAAGGCGATGCGGGAGGAGATCCAGTTCCTCTCGGCCGCCGAGGGGGTGGCCGCTTACCGCCGCGGCAGCATCGTGACCGCTGTCTGCGCGGCGGACAGCGTCCGGACCATCGACCTGCCCGGCAGGGCGGAACTGCTGCTGCCGGTCGGCGAGGCAGAGCTGAAGGGCGCCGCCCTCCGCCTTTCCCCGGGGAGCGGCGCCATCCTGCGGCTGATGGAGGGGTGAGCGGATGAAAAAGGTACTTGCCATTCTGCGCGGGCTCGCCATGTACGCCGTCTTCCTGCTGCTGCCGGCGGGGCTTTGGATCTGCGCCCAGCTCTTCCTCCCCGCCTCCTGGCAGGAGGGCGTCCTCGTCTTTCTTGAGAACTTCTCGACTATCCTCACCGCCCTGCTGCTTCTGGGACTCTATGCCCTGCGGGGCAGGGGGCCGCGCGAGTCGGCCGGGTTTGCGCCGCGGGAAGCCCCGCTTTCCCGCCACATCGCCGCCTTTGCGCTGGGATTATTGGGCAACGGGGCGGTCAGCTTCCTCTTAAACCTGCTGCCTGCAAGCTGGCTTGCCGGCTATGCCGAGCAGTCCGCGGCGGCGTATGATCCGAACCAGTCTGTCCTCTCCATCCTCGCCATCGTGCTGCTGGCGCCGGTGGGGGAGGAGCTCATCTTCCGCGGGATGATCTACCGGTCCTTCCGGGAGGCGATGCCGGTCTGGCTCGCGGGGGCGGCGTCGGCGCTGCTGTTCGGGGCGGCGCACCTGCACCCGGTCTGGATCTGCTACGCCTTTGCGATGGGCTTCTGCTTTGCCGTCATGACCGAGCGGACGGGGACGCTGAGCACGGCTGTCCTGGCCCATCTGGGCTTCAACCTCGCCTCCCTTCCAAGCCTGCTGCTGCCGGAGGACTCCCTTTGGGTAGAGCTGATTTATGGCTCGGCCGCGCGGTATGTTGTTTTCAGCGCTGTCTGTATTCTGGCAAGCGTTTGGCTGTGGATGCGCTTTTTTGCAAAGCGCTGCGCGGAATGCGGCCGCTGATATCGCATTTTCGCTATACAAGATGATGGAGAGGCCGGCCCCCGTATTGCCGGCCTCTCCGTCATCTTGTATAAACATATTCCATCTCCTTGACAATCGACAGGGTTCGTACTATAATACAATACACTGTGGCTTCGCGCTGTGCGTAAAACCGTGGCGGGGAAAAGCGGGAAAAATGCGCCCCTGCTCATCTGCGGATTCGCACATACATGGGATTGCAGCCGGCAAAAGCAGGGAGGTCAGCTGTCCAGGCTGGCTGCGGTTTCGCACAAATGCGTGAAACCCGGGGCAGAAGGCCGTTCTTTCTGCCTTTGCAGTTTTCAACCACGTCGAACAAGGAAGTGTATTATGGAATCCAATCTCTTTGCAAAAACGCCCCCTGTCCGGCTGTTTTTCCTGGCGGCAATTCCCGGCGCAATCAGTATGCTGGCTTCTTCCCTTTACGGGCTGTTGGACGGGATTTTCGTAGGGCAGTTCCTGGGGGAAACGGCGTTTGCCGGGTTAAATCTGGCGTTCCCCTTTGTCATCATCAACTTTTCGCTGGCCGACCTCATCGGCGTGGGGGCGGCCGTCCCTATCGCCATCAGCCTGGGCAGAAAGCAGCAGGACGAGGCGGACAACATCTTTACCTGCGCCTGCATCATGATTGTGGGGACCGGCGCGGTTATCGGCGCAGCGCTGTATGCGGCGGCCCCCTTCCTCATCGGGATGATGGGGGCGGAGGGGGAGCTGGCCCGCATGGCGGTGGAATATATGCGGGTGTACGCCCTCTGTTCCCCTGTGACCACCATTGTCTTCGCGATGGACAATTTCCTGCGCATCAGCGGCAAGATCCGGGGCAGCATGGCCCTCAACATCTTCATGTCCGCGCTGAGCATGCTGCTGGAGTTCCTCTTCCTCTACGTTTTCCGGTTTGGGGTGTGGGGAGCGGCGCTGGCGACCTGCGCCAGCATGTTTGTCTGCGCACTGGCCGCCTTTTTTGTATTTGCCCGCGGGAAGCTGGCGCTGCATTTCATCCGCCCGCGTTTCCGCCTGCAGATGATCCGGCAGATCATCGCCTGCGGCACGCCGAATTTCCTCTCGAACATTGCCGGCCGCATCACTTCCATCCTGATGAACATGGTGCTGCTGCGGTTCGGCGGGGAGAGCGCTGTCTCAATTTACGGCGTGCTCATGTATGTGGACGGCGTTGTCCAGCCCATCCTTTACGGCGTCTGCGACTCCCTCCAGCCGGCGGTCGGCTACAACTGGGGCGCGGGACGGCGTGACCGGGTGCGGGCGATCGAACGGTGCTGCTTCACCGCAGGCGCGGCGATCTCCCTCCTGTCGGCTGTGGTGATTTTCCTCTTCCCGCGGCAGATCACAGGGCTCTTTGTCCAGGATATGGACGCGGCCTTCCTGTCGACCGCTGTTTTGGCGCTGCAGCTGTTCAGCGCGACCTATCTGACCAAATGGTTTGGATTCGCGGCCCAAGGCTACATGCTGGCGGTTGAAAAATCCGTTTATGCGACCCTCATTTCCGTCTGCACGGCGCTGGCCTTCCCGCTGCTGTTTATCGGCGTCTTCTGGGCGCTCGGGCTGACGGGGATCTGGCTCAATTTTGCCGCGACCTCCGCCCTGGCAGCTATGCTGGCCGGCGTCCTCCTCCTGCGCTTCCGCAAGGAGATGCGCCGCCTGGATCAGGCGGAAGGCGCGCAGACTGCCGGCTGATAGGGCATAGATCTGCAAATAGGAAATCCTCCGCATGGCTTACCGCCGTGCGGAGGATTTTTTCTGCGCAATCTTAAAACTCCAGTTCCATGATGATCTCATTTCCATCACGGCCTGTTTCCACAAAGCCAAGGCAGCAAAATGGATCATAGCTCCTCAAATGCTGATAAAAGGTGAAACGCCCGGGCAGATGCGCCGCGGGCGTTTTTCTCGGATACGAATTTCAGATAGCGTCGTCTGCCTGTCTGCGCTGCGGGATCCCCATCAGCCGCAGCCCCAGCAGCAGGACCGCCGGGAGGTAGATGAGCATGGGATACTCATACCGGCAATAGGCCCCGTTGGTCGGGCCGGTGATGAAGATCAGCATCTGCACCAGCATGGGGACGCCGTATACAAAGCCCACAAAGCTCTTTCTGCGCAGGCAGTAAAGCAGATACAGGATGGCTGCCCAGGTGTAGAGCGCCGGCGAGTTCAGCCAGGAGAGCAGCGGGGTGCGGAAGGTATCCTCCCGCAGCGATTGGTAGCCCTCGCGCAGGCTTTGCAGCTGTTCCGGAAGGTGGAAGTCGGTCCTTTCGGCGTCGTTGACCGTCTCCATCACCTGCCCGCCCCAGCTGTAGGTGTAACCGTTGAAGAGGCTCTCGCCCGGATAGAAATACTGGTAATAGTTGTTCATCGTCGCCTGGATGTAGATCCCGGGATGCCGCAGCAGCATCTGGAACCAGGCGGAGAAGTAATCCTTCAGGTCCTCCGTCTCGCCGTGATAGGTCGATTTTACGTTGTCGGAGAGGTCGGGGTCGTAGCTTTCGGCCAGCACGTCATAATCGAGCACCCGGTCGATGGCCGCCTTTTCCTCCTCTGTAACGTCCCAGCCCGCGTCCCGCAGGTAACGCGCGGTCTGCTGGAAGGGGAGCGAGAGCATCTCCCGGATCGAGCCGGGCTCCACATTGAGCAGCGGGAAGACGATCCAGTTGAGCGAAAGGACGGCGGCGGCCGCCACCCCCAGAAAAGCCAGCGCCTTTTTGCGGGCCGCCTTGTAAAGGAGGGCGAGGAGCAGGGTCAGGAAGATGACGTACTGCCCATCGTTGCGCAGGCAGATCATTCCGACGATGCCGGCCCCAAGGGCCGCATAATCCCGTTTCCGGAAGGGCGCGCCGCGCAGCAGCTTAAATAATGTGACGTAGAACAGGGTGAAAAACGCCGCATAGGGCACGTCCTTGGTCACCAGGAAGAAAAAGGCGGAAATTCTGGGATGGACGCAGTAGTAGAGGAGGATGCCCGCCAAAAGCAGGCGGTTCACCCCGATTTCGGCCAGCGCCTTGACCGCACAGGCCATGACGGCGCATATGGCCAGCGTCTGGGTGAGGGTGTACAGGAAAATCCCCGCGTTGTCGCTGCCCAGCAGATCCCCGATGTGCAGAAAGAAGGAGATCAGAAGGGTGTGGGTGATCGGGTGATGGTTGGTGAGCTCCCGGGAGGCCAAAGCCTGCCCGATCTGGCTGGGCGTATCGCCCATAAAGATCGCGGGGTAGGAAAGGACCATATAGGGGAGATTGACCAGAATCAGGGTGCAGAAGGCCGTCCGGGCGGGATGGGTTTCCAGCTGGGCCAAGTACTTTCCGGCCAGCAGGCGGAAAACGCCGGCCTTCCGCCCGTCGGGGGCATGCGCGGCGCTGTCGGCCGCCAGCGCCCGGTCGAGGAAGCGGAACAGCCAGCTGACCGCCAGGAGGAAGGCCAGGTACCAGCAGATCCCCTGCACGAGGGAGAGCAGCATGGTCGTACCGTCTTCGAGGACCAGCTCCCAGCTGTCGCGTTTTTCAAAGGAGCGGCCGAAAACCATGAACAGCGCGAACAGGATAGCGGCCGCGTGGCACCAGAGACTTGAAAAACGCCCTGCCTGCTTATTGCTGATTCTGTCTGTTTTCACACACTTCCTCCTCCCCGCAGCGGCCCTCATGTCTGAACAGCCTGTTTTGGAGGATGCTCAGCAGGGAGAGCCGGAACTCGAATTCGCGCTTTTCCTTCTGCCGGATGGAGTCGAGCACCATCCCGTTGAAGAAGGAAAGGAGGGCGGCCAGCACGGTGAAGCAGCAGACGATCAGGGTCGGGAACCGCTCCACCATCCCGGTCTGGCGGAAAGGCATCCAGACCAGCGGCAGGAAAAACGCCGCGGCGACCACCAGGAGGATGAGCGCGATGAGGGAGAAGAACTGGAAGGGCTTGTAGTTTTTGAAAAGGTTGAAGATCGTCCGCAGCACCTTGAAGCCGTCCCGGAAGGTGTTCAATTTGGATTCGCTTCCCTCCGGCCGGTCGCGGTATTCGATCACGACGTTGTCGAGCGCCATATTCATGGAAATCGCGTGGATGGTCATCTCCGTTTCAATCTCAAAGCCCTTGGAGAGGACCGGGAAGGTCTTGACGAAGCGGTAGCTGAAGGCCCGGTAGCCGGTCATGATGTCCTTGATGTCGCTTTTGAAGATATGGTTGATGCAGAAGCGCACGAGGGTATTGCCGAAGTTGTGGAACGGCCGCTTGTTTTCGGTAAAATAGGTGGAAGAGAGCCGGTCGCCGACCACCATGTCCGTCCGCCGGTTCAGCACCTTTTCGACCATCTGGGGCGCAAACTCCGCCGGATAGGTATCGTCTCCGTCGGTGAGGATGTAGCACTCCGCCTCGATGTCCTGGAACATCCGGCGGACGACATTGCCCTTGCCCTGCTGGTACTCATAGCAGACGGTGGCGCCCGCTTTTCTGGCGCGCTCATCCGTTCCGTCGGTGGAGTTGTTGTCGTAGACGTAGATATGCGCCTCCGGCAGCACCCGCTTGAAATCCTCAGCGACCTTCTGAACGGTTTTCGCCTCATTGTAACAAGGTATCAAAACAGCAATTTTATCCATTATGTGATAACTCCCTCCCGTTTGGAGCAGATGGCGGAGCCAGTTTATGGGAGCCCTGCCTGTTCTCGATATCAATATTGCCGGAAAAATCCGGAAAATTCACAAAGTATTTTGCGCTGGCTACAGCTATCCCTTATTATAGCACAGATGGATTTTATTGGCAATAGAATCGCGCAAATATCGGCCTTGCCAATACTTGCGCGATCTGCTGATTCCCCGTGAAAATAGGCCGGCTCAGGCTTTTTCGCTCCATTCGGCCAGGCGGTTCAAGCCCTCCTTGCTGCCGGAGACAAACATGATGTCGCCCTTTTCGAAGACGTAGTCCGGGGCGACGGTCTCGATCAGGGCGCCGTTATTTTCCAGCGCGATGATGTTGATGCCGAACCTCCCGCGGAGGTTGACGGAAAGGACGGTCTTGCCGACAATCCGCTCGGGGATGAGAAACTTGGAAATGTTGAGCTTTTCGCTCAGCTGGATAAAGTCGAGCGTTCTGGACGCTTCCAGGCGGTGGGCGAGCCGGACCGCCATATCATGCTCGGGGTACACGACCTCAGCGCCCAGCTTTTCGAGGATTTCGCCGTGCTCGATGCTCGTCGCTTTGGAGATGACGGTGGGGATGCCGAGGCTGACCAGGTTTAATGTGGTGAGGATGGAGGTATCCATCTGCTCGCCGATGCAGACGACCGCGACGTCGCAGTTCTGGATGCCGGTCTCGGAAAGGGATTTTTTGTCCAGGCTCTTGACTACATAGGCGCTCTCGGTATATTCCCGCAGCTCGCGCACCTTTTCCTCATCCCGGTCCAGCACGAGCAGGTCGGCGCCGGATGTGGCGAGCTCGATAGCCAGCGCGTAGCCGAACCGGCCCAGACCGACGATGCCGTAGGTGTCCTTTTCCTTTTTGGATTTGTTAAACATATACTTCCTCCTGTGTTATCCGATTGCGATATTGCCTTCCGGGTAGCTGGCGCGCTCACCGCTCGAGAAATACCAGAGCGAGGCGATGGTCAGCGGGCCCAGCCGGCCGATGTACATGATGAGGATGGAGAGCAGCTTGCTCCCGTCGCTCAGCCCGGTGGTGATGCCGGTGGAAAGTCCGACGGTGCCGAAGGCGCTGGTCACCTCAAACAGCGCGTCCATCAGCGAAATGTCCGGCTCCATAATCACCATCAGGTAGGTGCCGGTGACGACGACCCCCAGGGCGATCAGGGTGATGACCGCAGCCTTGCGGAAAGCGTCGGCAGGCACAGCGTAGCGGAACCCTTTTTCCGATTTGTTGGTTGCCGCCGATTTGACGCCCTGGAGCAGCACAAAGAGGGTGCTGGTTTTGACGCCGCCGCCGGTGGAACCGGGCGATGCGCCGATGAACATCAGCGCGGTCAGCACGAGCAGGCCGGCATTGGAGAAGGTGCCGAGCGGGTAGGTGGAGAACCCGGCGGTTCTCGCCGAGACGCTGTGGAAAAACGCGCCCAGCCAGGTGACATCCTCGGTCAGCTTGAGGAGCAGGGCGCCGACTGCGATCAGCACCGCGCTGACCGAAAGGACGACTTTGGTGTGCATCGAAAATTTCGACCAGTGAAACCGCTTGTCGATGATGTCGCGGATGACCAGAAAGCCGATGCCGCCGAAGATGATGAGCCCGCAGGTCACGAGATTCAGCATGACGTTGTCCTGGTAGGGGATGAGGTTCTGCAGGTTGCCGAGGATGTCAAAGCCCGAGTTGTTGAAGGCCGCCACCGAATGGAAGAGGCTGATCCCGAGCGCGCGCAGCGGCGGGTAATCCTGGACAAAGACAATAAAGCTCAGCGCAGCGCCGGCGAGTTCGAAAGCGAGCGTCGTCAAAAAGACGCTTTTGAGGAAGCGGACCGTCCCCTTGCGGGAGTCGAGATTCAACGCCTCGCGGATAATGCTGCGGCCCTTCAGGTTGACCTTTTTGCCCATCGCCAGGATGACGCCTGCGCCGACCGAGGTCACCCCCAGCCCGCCGACCTGGATGAGGGAGGCGAGGAAAAACTGCCCCAGCGGCGTGAAGGTATCCCCCGCGTCGATGGCGATGAGCCCCGTCACGCAGACGGCGCTGGTGGAGGTGTACAGCGCGTCGATGTAGCGCACCGTCACACCCTCCTGGATGCTGCACGGCAGGCTCAGCAGGAGCGAGCCCAGCAGGATGACAAGGGCAAAGCCCAGCGCGATGATCCGCCCGGAGGGCTGCCGTTTAATCAGATTGATCATGGTTCACCTCATGTAGTTGGAATTTGCTGCCGGAAACCGGCGGTTTTACGGTTCCTTTTCCGCGTCTTCGTCCACCATCCGGTACCCGACCCCCAGCTCGTTGAGGATATAGGGGTTGTCGCCCGGCCTGCTGCCGAATTTTTTGCGGATGTTCGCCATATTCACCTGTAATTTCTTGGTGCTGCCGCAGTCGGTCTCCCCCCAGATCGCCCGCACAATGGCGGCGTAGGTCATGACCCGGCCCGAGTGCTCGGAAAGCAGGGCGACGATGTTGTATTCCGTCTGGGTCAGCTTGACCTCCTGCCCGTTTATAAAGACCTGCCTGCGGTCGTAGTCGATGGAGAGGCCGCCCGCTGTAAACCTGCCGCCCGGCAGGGCACCGGCCGACGCGGCATGGCGGCTGGTGCGCAGCGCCGCGCGGACCCGCGCGATCAGCTCCGCGGTGCCGAAGGGTTTGGAGATATAGTCGTTTGCGCCCAGGTCCAGCGCGGCGACCTTGTCCTGCTCGGTGGTCCGCGCCGAAAGGACGATGATGGGGGCGGCGAACCGCTTGCGGACCGTGCGGATAAATTCCAGGCCGTCCCGGTCCGGCAGCCCCAGGTCGAGGATGACGAGATCGGGGTTGTGGGAGAGAAAGAGCGCGTTGCCCATCGCGCAGGTGCGCGCGGTCAGGACCTGGTAGCCGTTGGTGGCCAGCAGCGTCTCCACAAAGCTGCGGATATTTGCCTCATCCTCGATGATGAGGATCTTGAATTTATTGTTGCTCATGCCCGGGTTCCTCCATTTCCAATGAAAAGCGCAGGGTCGTCCCGCTGCCGGGCTTGCTTTCGGCGCGGATGTCCCCGCCGTGCGCCCGGATGATGGTGGCGCAGACCGACAGCCCGATCCCCATGCCGTGCTTGCCGCCGTCCACCGCAGCGTCCTTGCCAGTACTGCCCGAGAAGAGGGTGTCGAGCTTTTCTCGGGGGATGCCGCAGCCGTTGTCGGCAATCTCAAAAATCGCCCGGTTGCCGAGGGTGAAGACGCGGAGGATGAGCCGGGTCATGCCTGCGGCGTGATAGACCGCGTTTTCGAGCAGGTTGATGATGACCTGTTCGATGAGGATGGAATCCATCGGGATGGTGATAAAGGTTTCCGGGATGTCCACCTCGACGCTCTGTTCGGGGAAGTGCTTTTTGAATTTGACCAGCACGGCGTCGATGAGCTCCTCGAGGACGGTGGGGGTCTTCTTGACCGACACCTTGCCGCTGTTGATGCGGGTGACCGACAGCAGGTTCTCCACCATCCGGTTGAGCCACTCGGCGTCGGCCCGCGCCTCGCCCAAAAGTTTCAGCTGCTGCTCCTTGCCCAGGGAATCGTAGTTTTCCATAATGGTGGAGCAGGCGCCGTAGATGGAGGTCAGCGGGGTCCTCAGGTCGTGGGAGACGGCGCGGAGGAGGTTGGCGCGCATTTTTTCCGTCTCCGTTTCGGTGCGCATCCGCTCCTGCTTTTTGAGGCTGGTGGTCAGCGCGCTGGTCATAACGGCGACAAAGAGCATGACCACGCCGGAGAACATATTCTCCGGCAGGGAAAAATTAAATTCGAAGTATGGAAAGGTGAAAGCAAAATTGACGGAGAGAACGCTGACCAGAGAAGCGGCGATCCCGCAGAGATACCCATGCGTCACCAGCGACACCAGGAATACCGCCATTACAAAGACCATCGGAGCGATCGCTTCGATGCTGAAAACCCGCTGCATGAAGATGACAGCCGCAAAGGACGCAGCCAGGATCAGCAGCGTAAGCAGAAAATCTTTTATGCCGGTCTGTCGCTTCATCCTATCCCTCCCAAATGATCTCCCCCATTATACCATATCTTCGCCTAAGATACAGTAAAGATTCTGATTTTCTGCAAAAGATACAGATTTCTCTTTTTTTCGCAGCTGTGGCGGGCAAAATGGGAAAGAATGTGTCATAAAATGCATGAAAAGGCGGAAAAATCATTTGTAAAGTTACATTATGCAATTTGTCAAGTAACAAATCAAGTTATTGAAAAGGATACAAAAGAAAAAACAAAGGCATATCAACTGTTAATTTCGATATATTTTGACTTTTTTTGTACTAAAAATATTTTGTTCAGAAAAAGTGCAAAAAATGCTCAGATTTTTTTAAAAACCCGCTTGACAAAATCAAGTCTTTGGTATATGATAATTACAACGAAATAATGTTAAAAACAGGATAATTTTCATTCATTTTTGGCAGGTTCTTTCACAGCCCGCCTGCTGCATACTGCGAAGGAGCGGGCAATTTGCGGCGCATTGGATTTAGGCTTTTTAGATAGAAAGAAAGGAGGAGTAGCATATCTTAAAGTGAAGCGATGAAAAAAGGCTAAAAGGAGGAATGAAGCCACATGAAGAGAATTTTGTCTGTGATGCTGTCCGCCCTGCTGGCACTATCGGCCTTTGCGCCTTTGCAGGTGTCTGCGGCTGATCTGCCGGACACTTCCGTCGTAATGGATCAAACCGACGGCGAGGTGGAAGGCGGCAATCAGGACGACAGCAGCGAGGACCCTGATGATGGAGAATCAGACCAGGGGACTGACGGCGAGTCGACCGACGATAATCTGGACGACGACGCCGAAAATCCCGGCGAGGATCCGAGCAGTGAGGATCCGGATGATGGAGAACCGAGTGAGGAAGAAGACGATTTGGACGAGGAAGAAGACGCTTCCTCCAATAAAATTGAGATCACTTCCGATATGCTCATTTACGATCGGGATCAAAACACCGGCGAGGGTATCCCCGACAGGCTGTTTGACGGCGTAATCGAGGACAACTCCAATATCGGCTGGTGCGACTGGGACAGCGTGAACACCATCACCGTCGACCTCGGAAAGCACTACGCCATCGAGCGCATGGATGTTTACACCATGAGCTGGAACCCCGACGGCGAGAAGCCGATCGAAATCTGGGCGGGACCTTACGAAAATGAAATGGTCAAAGTTCTCACCTGTCCGGGCACTGCGACCAATGAGATGAAGAGCTTTGACGTCTCCACCGAGTGCATGGCGGTGCGCTACCTGACCATTAAGATGGCGGGCACATGGCGCGAGCTTGAGCTTTTCGGCGAGGAGACCGAAGCCCCGGAGCCTTACCCGGACGACCCGCAGATCGTGATCAGCAAGAATATGCTGACCTACGACGCGGAGAACGCCCCGGACAACAGCACCCCCGACAAGCTGTTTGACGGCAGCCTCTCCGTGCCGGATGGCGCGTGGAGTTCGTGGGGAACCGGCAGGACCATCGTTGTGGACCTTGGCGAAGAATACGACATTACCAAGTTCGTGCTCCACAACACTGGATGGAATTTCAACGGCACAGATTATGCCAATCTGATCATCAGCGCGGGCAAGACTGTTGAGGACGCGATGGAAGTCGTGACGGGCGGTCTCGGCGCGGACGAGATCGAGACATTCAAGGTCATGGGCGACTGCGACGGCGTCCGCTACCTGGTCGTCGAAGCGAGCCAGGGCGGCTACTTTGCAGAGCTGGAAGTCTTCGGCACCAAGGCGTCCGGCGCTCCCTCCGCTGAACTGATCAATGTCACGGAAGACATGATCATCCAGGGGCTTGTGGATTCTCCCGACAACGCGACCCGTCTCTTTGACGGCGATCCCGGCTGGGGCGCTGCCTGGGAAACCAACTCTTGGAACTCCTGGACAGGTACTTCCATTCTGGTCGATCTGGGCGAAGAGTATGACCTGAGCCGTCTCGTATTTTACAAAGTCGACTGGCAAAAGGACAATTCCATGTCCATTCAGGTCGGCGCAACTACGGATGATCTGATGGAAATCTGCAGCTTCCTGTGCGAAGGCGATACCAACAGCTACAGCGAGAGCTATAACTGCGCGGAAGATGCAAAGGGCGTGCGTTACCTGAAGATTGACACCGCTTCCGGCGGCTATTTCGGCGAGCTGGAAATCTACGGCGTCAAGTCCTCGGAAGCGAGCGCGACCGGCAAGATCAATGTCACCTCTGACATGGTCATCTATGAAGGCGACGGCGGCGCTTATCCGCCCGAGAATATGTTTGACGGCATCCTGCCCCCGTACGACGGCGGCGACCAGGATTGGGAAACCGGATGCTGGAACGCCTACGGCGCGATCAATACCTTCTTAGTCGACCTCGGTCAGGAATATGACATTACCGAGATGATCTACTACGGTTACTACTGGTCTGACTCCTACCCGCTGACTGTCAGCGTCGGCAACGATCCCGACGATCTGATGGAAGCCTGGGTACATCGCGGCGGCCCCAACGGCGGCGGCGACATCGTCGAAGGCGATGCGGAGAGCGGCCTGAAGGTCACCTATGACACCAGCGACAGCTGCCAGGGCGTGCGCTATCTGCAGGTATCGGTCGATGTCGGCTACTTCAAGGAGCTGGAACTTTACGGCCGGCCCTCGAGCGGTTCTTCCGGCAACGGCAGCATCGTCATCACCCCTGACATGGTGATCGGCACCGCAGACGACAGCTTCTATGACATGTTTGACGGCGACCGGCAGACCAAGTGGAACGTCACAGGGGAATCCTCGGTCCTGGTTGATCTCGGCGGGCTGTACCAGATGCGCAAGATCAACGTCTACCGTCCCCTGTACGCGAAAGGCTCCTTCATTGTGGAAGGCGGCAAGACTGCTGACAATATGAAGGTCCTGGCTGAATCTGCGGATATGCTCTACTTCTCCAACTGGGTGCAGATGGACGCCCCCGGCCTCGTGCGGTATCTGAGAATCACCGCGCCGACAGGCGGCTGGGCTGAGCTGCAGCTTTTGGGCAAGGAAGCAGACGGCAGCTACTCTCTGAATCCTGTCACGAATTTCAGCGCCGCCAACGCGGAAGAAGCGGGCGCGGTTGCTGTCGATGTGGAATGGACGGTTCCGACTGTCAGCGGTATGGACACCGTTGTGCCCGACGGCTTTGAGCTCCGCTATTCCACCGAAGAAATTACCGAAGAGAACTTTGCAGAGGCTGCCCTGGTCGAAGGCGTTGCCGCCCCGGCCGAACCCGGACAGAAAATGTCGGTTACTGTGACCGGCCTTGCGGAAGATACGAAGTACTACTTCGCGATCAAAGCGGTCGATTACTCCGATCCTTTCCTGTACTCCGCTATGAAGACTGCCGAGGTTACCACCGGCGCGGACGCTGAAGCCCCTGCTGTTGTCGAAGACCTCACTGCGGTTGCAGGCGCAAACCTGGTCAAGCTGAGCTGGACCGCGGTCGGCAACGACGGCACCTCCGGTACGGCTGCGAGCTACAGGCTGCTGTACAGCCTGCGCGAGATTACCGAGGACGATATTGCAAACGGCGCCGACGATGTATTTGAGGCGGCCGATATGATCGATCCCTCTGCTGCAGGCACTGCCGAACGCTATACCCTGAAAGGCCTTGAAGCGGAAACCACCTATTACCTTGCGCTGGTTGTCGCGGACGAAAAAGGCCAGCAGAGCGTAGCCAGACTGACCGTTGAAACCAGACCTGCCACCGGCGCTCCCGATGCCATCACCGATCTTGCGGCGGCTGCGGGGGAAACTGTGGACGAGGTGAAGCTCACCTTTACAGGCGTAGGCGACGATTACGACATCCGTTACAGCACAGAACCCATTACGGAAGAGAATTTTGCAGGCGCTCCCGCCGCAGAATTTGTACTTACCGATGACGGCGCGATCCTCTCCGGATTTGCCGCCGCAGGCACCTACTACTTTGCCGTGAAGGCGATCAACATCGACGGCGAGGCTTCCGCTATCTCGAATATTGCCCAGCTTGACAAGTCCGGCATCATCGAGATCGACGAAAGCATGCTGATCGAGGAGTTCCCGCTGGGCGACCCGATGCAGCTGTTCGACGAGATGGGCGCCGTCCTCGACGGCTCCGCCCCTTCGACCCAGTATAACCCCGGCAGCATGTTCAGCGAAGAGGTCACCAATATTATCATCGACCTCATGGGCGAATACGCCCTTTCTGAACTCCGCTTCTTCGACGGCGCCAGCACCGGCGCCATGAACATTTACACCGGCGAACCCTTCAGCTGGGATCTGAGCGGTACGACCTCTCTGGATAAGACCAATGAGTGGAACAGCGTCTCCCTTGATGTGACGACCCGCTACATCAAGATCGATTTCTCCACCCTGGATATTATCCCCAATGAGATCGCCCTGATCGGCGCGCAGCAGAGCGAAGTCGAGATCCCCGAGAAGACCGAACACGAGCTGAAGACGATGGACCAGCTTATCGGCACCAATGCTTTCATTGACGACTTCACCGATAACCTCATGGCCTACGGCAACATCCGCGAGTACCACAACTTTGACTGGACCTGGAACGCCACGGCAGCCGCAGCCGGCTTTAATCCGAGCGCAAACGACGGCCGCTGGGACTTCGACGCCTATTATAAGAAGCTCCATGACGCCGGCATCCGGGTCAACGTAGCTGTGCAGGGCTGGCAGAAGACCGACGAGAGCGTCGACTGGGACGATCCGCTGAGCTACACCGAATATGCAGCCAGCATGTACCAGTATGCGGCGCGCTACGGCTCTACTGTGGTCGACGAGTCCATGCTCAACCTGCTGCCCGACAATGAGCCGCTCACCGGATTAGGCTATGTGCCGATCCTGGAGTTCGGCAACGAGCAGGACAATGACTGGACCGGCCGTATGGGCCACTTCAACACCTTTGAGAACGCCGCCTTCCAGAGCGCCGCGTACGACGGCCACGAAGGCAAGATGGGTCCCGGTTACGGCGCGAAAGCAGCCGACCCGAATATGCTGATTTCGATCGGCGGTCTCGCAAGACCTGACCTCAAGGTGTTCAAGGCGCTCAATTTCTGGTCTGAGTTCAACCGCGACGACCAGCAGATGCCCATCGACATCTACAACGTGCATTTCTACAGCAACACTTCGACCTCCGGCGTTGATTCCAGCAGATCGACCGGCGTCAGCCCCGAAGACGGCCAGACCATTCAGATTCTGAAGGAGATCATCGACTACCGCGACCGCTATGCGCCCGATGTGGAGATCTTCCTTTCCGAATTCGGCTGGGATACCAACCCCGAATCCCCCAACGCTGCACTCGCAAACGACAATTACACCGCGCGTGAAGTTCAGGCGCAGTGGATCCTCCGGATGTACCTGCTCCTGTCGGCCATCGGCGTCGACCAGGCGCAGCAGTTCATGATCCGCGATACCGGTCCTGAGGACAGCACCGGCGGCCTCTACGGCACAAGCGGCATGGTCACCCTCCCGGATCCCGCAAACGGGAAATATCTGGAAGAGAAGAAGGATTCCTGGTACTACACCTACACCCTGAGAAACCGGATGGAAGGCTACCGCTTCGTGCAGGAGATCGATTCCGGCAACGAAAACGTGATGCTCTACGAGTATCAGAACGACAACGGCGATATCCTCTACGCGGTATGGTGCCCGACCTCCGGCGGCTACACCTTTGTCAACGACTACAGCATTCCGCTTCAGAGCGGCGCAGCTGAGGCGACCCTTGTGGAGATGGCTTACGGCACCACCCAGGGTATCTCCTCTGTCCTGACCGCCGAAAACGGCAGTGTCAAGGTCAACGTCAGCGAAACTCCCATCCTCGTCTTTGAAGGCAGAGTGGAAGACAACGCCGGTCCCGAATGGAACGACGGCGGGCTGACTGCAAGCGAGTTCACAGACAACGGCGACGGCACCGTCACCGTCCGGCTCTCCTGGCCGGATGCGGCTGACGCGGACGGCGTCCCCTACTACACCTTCTTTGATGCGGAAGGCAATGTCCTGATCCCCGAAAACGGCGCTGCTACCGTTTCCAACACGACCGAAGCTCTGATCCAGGCCTGCAACAAGGCCGGCGGCGCAGTCTTCACCTTTGCGAAGGACGAAGATATGACCATCCAGGTCTATGCTTACGATTACCGCGGCATTCCGAGCGCGGAGGCGCTGAGCTATCAGTACTCTGCCGGCGAAGAGCCCGATCCCGGCGAGGATGAACCGTACGACCCGTACATCCCCTCCAGACCCTCTGATGACGAGGAAATCACCGGTCCGGATACTCCTGAGACCGAACAGCCCGGCAAGGCAGTTGTCACTCAGTACAGTTCCCGCGACGGCAAGGGCCAGTGGACACAGTACGAGGACGGCGCCTGGTCCTTCCTGGTAGACGGCAGCCCCGCTGCTGCCTGGCAGCAGATCGACGGCGTGTGGTACTACTTCCAGGACGGCGGCATCATGGCGACCGGCTGGCAGCTGATTAACGGCACCTGGTATTACCTCAAGGATTGGGGCGCTATGGCGACCGGCTGGCAGCTGATTAACGGCACCTGGTACTACCTCAAGGATTGGGGCGGCATGGCGACCGGCTGGCAGCTGATCAACGGCACCTGGTACTACCTCAAGGATTGGGGCGGTATGGCCACCGGCTGGCAGCAGATTGACGGCAGCTGGTACTACCTCCAGAGCTGGGGCGGCATGCTGGCTGACGCCATGACCCCTGACGGCTACTATGTCAACAGCCAGGGCGTCTGGATTGCGTAACGCTTTCTCCTAATTGATCCTTCATATGTGCGGCGTCCCCGCGGCGAGTAGATCGCTGCGGGGACGTTCGCCGTCTGTTTGGATTGGCTGGAAATATTTTCAGAAAATTCACAGACGCCGTCGGTTCTACAATAGCGGCTGTTTGAAAAATGTGGTAAAATAAAACTATACGGCTGGAGCGAAGTCTCTATTATTAAGGAAGAGGTTCCCCAGCCAAAGGGAGGAAGGCATCATGCAGTTTATTTCCAAAACCGCAATCCACCGAAGCGGGCAGGGCCCCTGCCGGATCTACCGGATACCGGGCGTGATCGCAACGCCCCGCAACACCGTCATTACATACTGTGAGGGGCGCGCCGGCCAAAGCGACTGGTCCGGGCAGATGATCCTGTCCCGCCGGAGCGAGGACGGCGGGGTTACCTGGTCGGAGGAGCGCTGCCTCGCCGCCGGCGAGGGGGAGCCGGTCAACAACCCGGTGATGATCGCCGGGCGGGACGGGACGGTGCATTTCCTGTGGCAGAAAAACTACCGCCGGACCTTCTACCAAAGGAGCCTCGACGACGGCAAAACTTTTTCCGCGCCGCGGGAAATCACCGGGATCTTCTCGGGCTACCGGACAAAATACGGCATCGACTGGAACGTCTACGCCCTCGGTCCAGGCCACGGCATCGAGACCTCGGCCGGGCGGCTGGTGCAGCCGGTGTGGGTCTCATTCGGGGAAGGGAACAGCCACGGCCCCGCCTGCGTCTCCTCCATTTACAGCGAGGACGGCGGGGAGAGCTGGCAGATCGGGGAGATCGTCCCCTGGGATGAGGGCTGCCCCAACATGAACGAGACGACCGCCGCCGAGCTCTCGGACGGCCGGGTACTGTTCAACATCCGCAGCGACTGCCCGGAATCGGTGCGGGCGACCAGCGTCTCTCCCGACGGGTTTTCGGGATTCGGCCCCTACCGCCTGGAAATGGCCCTGCCCGACCCCGTCTGCTTTGCCAGCCTGGTGAGCAGCCGGGCGGAGGGGCGGCACGCCCTCCTTTTTTCCAACTGCGCCGTAAAGCCTGAGCGGGAGAATTTCTACAGCCGGCAGCGCCGCAACCTGACCGTCCGCTTAAGCTTCGACGACGGGGACACCTGGCCGCTCTCCCGCAAGCTCGCGGAGCGGGCGGGCTACTCGGATATGGCCGCCTCCCCGGACGGGAAGTGGTTTTACTGCTACTACGAGGACGACTGCTCCGACATCCTTCACTCGGAGCCGCGCCGCCTCACCCTCGCCAAGTTCAACCTCGAGTGGCTGGCAGACTAGCCGCCGGGGCTGTAAGATAGAAAGATAGGGAAGGACCTCAAGAAAGGAAGCGCATTTTCAGATGATTTACAGAAAATTCCAGGACTTAAACCTTTCCGCCCTCGGGATGGGCGCCATGCGGCTGCCCGTCGTGGATGGGGACGATGCCAAAATCGACGAAGCGGCCGCCGCCGCGATGGTGGACTGCGCCATGTCCCACGGCGTGAACTACTACGATACCGCCTGGGGCTACCATTCCGGCAATTCGGAGCTGGTGATGGGCCGGGCGCTGGCCAAGTACCCCCGCGAGCAGTTTTATCTGGCGACCAAATTCCCGGGCTACGACCTCTCCAACATGGGCAAGGTGAAAGAGATCTTCGAGAGACAGCTCGAGAAATGCGGGGTCAGCTATTTTGATTTCTATCTCTTCCATAACGTCTGCGAGATGAACATCGACGCCTACCTGGACCCCAAATACGGTATCTACGACTACCTGATTGCGCAGAAAAAGGCCGGGCGCATCCGCCACCTGGGCTTTTCCGCCCACGGCAGCTACGAGGTGATGAAGCGCTTCCTCGAGGCCTACGGCAAGGACATGGAATTCTGCCAGATCCAGCTCAACTACCTCGACTGGAGCTTCCAGGACGCCAAGGCGAAGGTCGAGCTGCTCGGGCAGTACGGCATCCCGGTCTGGGTGATGGAGCCCCTGCGGGGCGGCAAGCTCGCCTCCCTCGCGGAGGAGGACGAGAAGGCCCTCAAGGCGCTGCGCCCGGAGGAGGAGATCCCGGCCTGGGCTTTCCGCTTCCTGCAAAGCATCCCCAGCGTGACTGTCGTCCTTTCCGGTATGTCCAACATGGAGCAGATGGAGGCCAACATCCGCACCTTTGCAGAGGACAAGCCGCTCAATGAGGAGGAGATGTCCGCCCTGCTCGCCATCGCGGACAAGATGGTCGGCAGGATCGCCCTGCCCTGCACCGCCTGCCGCTACTGCGTGAGCCACTGCCCGCAGGGGCTGGATATTCCGTCCCTGCTCGCCCTTTACAACGAGCACTGCTTTACCGGCGGCGGGTTCATCGCGCCGATGGCGCTGCAGGCGGTCCCCGAGGACAAGCGCCCCGGCGCCTGCATCGGCTGCCGCAGCTGTGAGGCGGTCTGCCCGCAGCAGATCCGCATCTCCGAAGCGATGGCCGATTTCAGCAAAAAGCTCGGCGCCTGACCGCCGGCGGATCAAAATCAAAAGGCCCGGCCGCTGCGGCCGGGCCTTTGCAAAAAGGAGGATGTCAGATGGAACGCATCGAATGCAGGGAGCTCGACGGCACGCGCCGGGATTACATCGACTACGGGCCCGCCATCCCGCCCCAGGAGCGGTCGGACTACATCGTCGAGGTCAAGTTCGACCGCTACCGCTACCACTGCGGGGAAGGGGATATGTGGCCCCAGACCTGGGGAAAGGACGGCAGCCTCTACACTGCGGCCGGGGACAACAAGGGCAGCCCCATGAATTTCTGGCGGGTGAGCTCCTACGGTTCCTGGTCGGACGGTGAGCTCGACCCCGGCAAGCTCACCAACACCAACGACTGGACCATCGACCTCATCGACCCGCTGCCCATCGACCCGAAGCGCTACTGCCTGAACCCGGACGCGCCCGGCGTCAAGCCCGCGGGCCTTCTCGACGTGGACGGCACCCTGTATTTCGCCGTCGAGGCGCAGAATTACGGGGACCGCCCGGAATTCAACCGCCAGTGCAACCTGCACGGCTGGATCATCACCTCGCGGGATTACGGCAAAAGCTGGAACCGGGAGGCCACCCCGACCGATTTCTTCACCGGCCGGCTCGCGTCCTGCCATTTTTTGCAGTTCGGCCGCGGGTATGAGGGCGCGATGGACGGGTACGTCTACGCCTACTTCCCCTGCGGAGAGGACGGGCGAAGCTACTGGGAGAACGGGGACGGGATGCTGCTCGGGCGGGTCCCGCGGGAGAAGATCCTCTGCCGGGAGGCGTGGGAGTTCTGCGCCGGAATGGACGCCGCTGGCAATCCATGCTGGAGTCCTGCGGAAGAGGACGCCCGGTGGGTCTTTTCCTACCCGAAGATGACAGGGGAAAACCACGTCTGCTATAACCCCGGGATCGGGCGGTTTATCATGGGCAACTACAGCTTTGTCGACAACGAGGTGCGCCCGCGCCCCATCCACCAGATGCGCTGGCCGCAGGCGTACCGCAGCCAGCTGACCCTCTTTGAGGCGGAGCACCCCTGGGGGCCGTGGAAGCTCTTCTACCGGGACGACAACTGGGGCACCTACGGCGACTACCAGCCGAGCTTCCCCACCAAGTGGATGTTCGCAGACGGCCATCTGATGCTGATGGTATCCTCCGGCTCGTGGGACGACTACAATTTCGTCGTGCAGAAGATGGCGGTCCGGCTCAAGGGGGAGGAGGGCTTCTGCCCGCAGTCCCGCTATTTCGGCTTCCGGTGAGATACTGCCAGCCTGATTGGAGGGCCGGAGGTTTTGGGTGCCTCTATTCGCTGCATATTTTCCTCCATTCTGTGTGCGGCGTCCATTTTCATGAAGATGCCGCAGAAATGCCGATGCCGGCTGCCCGGAGACGTTCCGGACAGCCGGTATCGGCGTTTTGTTTTGGAAGATATTATTTTGCCAGGCATTCGTGCATGATGGAGAGCAGGCGGCCGCTCTTGTCATACTCATGCTGCCAGTAGAAGATGCCGCCGTACTGCTCCTTTTCTACATACGCGCACTTGCAGCGGATGGACTCCTCGTCGTCGTAGGAGAGGAAGGTGGAGCCGTTGAAAAGCCAGGGGGCCTTGGCCTCGTCGTCCCAGTAGCGGACGTAGCCGTTCTTATTGACATAATTTTGCTCCAGCTCCTCGTAATGCGGGCCGTAGCCGCCGGTGCCGTTCCGGTTCCACTCCAAAAAGCCGTGATTCCGGTCGTTGACATTTTCCCACTTGCGGGAATAGAAGGCCGCCCCGAGCAGCAGCTGGTCCTTGGGGACGCCGGCGCTGTGGAAGAGGCGGAGCGCCTGGTCGCAGCTGTTGCGGAAATAGTCGCCGGTCGAGGAGAAGAGGTTCGTATGATGGCCGACCAGGGCGTGGAAGCCGCACTTGAGGTCGTAGGTCATCAGGCAGATGTAGTCGAGGACCTTGGCGAGCTCCGGCAGCTCGACGCTCTCCACATAATAGACGTCGGCGCCGGCGGCGATGCTGACGATATGCCCTTTGCCCGCGCGGTCGACGGCGCGGCGGGTCTCCCGGCACAGGAGGGTGAAATTCTGCTTGTCGTCGGGGGAGCTTTCGATGCCGTTGGAGGGGACGCAGGGGTACTCCCAGTCATAATCCACCCCGTCGAAGCCCTGTTCGGTGATCATTTCCGCGCAGGAATCCGCCGCAGCCCTCCGCAGTTCGGGGGAGGCGGCGCAGCGGGTGAAGGCGTCCGTCTCGCCGGGGGCATTCACGATGGAGAGGACGATGCGGATATCGGGGTTCCATTGGCGGATCTGCGTCATCTGGCTTGTAAAGCCCCCCAGATGGTCGACCGTGATGCGGCCGTCCCGGTGCAGGTACCCGAAAGCCGCGTGGATGTGGGTCAGGTTTTTGGCGTCCTGTTCGGTCACGACCGCCGCGTTGCCGACATACCCTAAGATTTTCATATCAATTCCACCTTTCATGATGGGGCAGCGCCCCTTTTTGGCTTTTATGCTCCCGCCGTTTCCGGCGTGATCACCACGACCCCCGCCGCCTCGTACTCCCTCCGGATCTCGGCGGGAAGCCGGGAATCGGTCAGGATGCACTCCGCCCGGATCAGGTCGCAGACCTTGAGCAGGCAGACCTTGTCGAAACAGCTGCTGCTGCACAGCACGATGGTCCGCCCGGCAATATCCGCCATCGTCCGCTGGACCTCTACATCCGCAAACCCGCAGGAGGTGATCCCCGAGGTGATCCCGGCGTGGAGGGAGACGCCGCTGGGCGTCAGAAAATAGAAATTTACATGGTATTGCCGCAGATGCTCCAGACAGAAAGCCCCCGATGCAGAAACCTCCTCCGGATGCACCACGCCGCCGGCCAGCACCACTGTAAAGGATGGTTTGTCCATCAGCTCGTTTACCACCGCGATGGAGTGGGTGAAAATGGTCAGCCGTTCATACTGCCGCTTGAGGACCCGCGCGATGGCGAGGCTCGTGGTGCCGGCGTCCAGCGCAATGGAATCCCCCTCCCGCACAAAACGGCAGACAAGCTCCGCGGCTTCCAGCTTGTTCTGCTGGAATTGCTGCTCCCGCTCCCGGAACTGGGGGACGCCGGTGTCCACCTGCTCCAATATGGCGCCGCCGTAGACCTTTTTGAGGCAGCCTTCCCGCTCGAGGTAGTCCAGGTCCCGCCGGATCGTCTCGGCTGACACTCCAAAAAGCTCCGCCAGGGGGGCAACCTTCACCGCCCGCTCCTTCCGCAGCAGCTCCAAAATCCGATGATACCGTTCCTCCGCCAGCATACCTTTCCCCCCGGATTTCTTGATTACTTTCATTATATCGAATCATATCCCAAAAGTCAATCGCCTTTTCTGCGTGGATTTTTTGTGGGATATATGCAAAAAAATGCCCCATGCGCACGCAGAATTCTTTTCAAAATCTTTACAGAGACTTGACATTTCTCCCTGATAAAGGTATAATACCACATGGAAACATGTTGATTTATATTGTTTTGTGTTGTTTTCAAAAAGGAGGCTGTCTCAACCGTGAAAGTTCATGCAGCAAACACGCGTGCGGGGAGTATGCAGCGCGTCTGGCAGCGGAAGATCCTCTTGCTGTGCTGGATCTCCTACGCCCTTTCCTATCTTTGCAGGACCAATCTTTCCATCGCTCTGCCCGGCATGACGGGGGAGTTTTCGTGGAGCGCCTCGTCGGCGGGGCTGATCGGCAGCGCCTTTTTCATCAGCTACGCGGCGGGGCACCTGCTGAGCGGGATCGCCGGGGACCGGCTGCCCATCAAAAAGTTCCTCTGCGCGGGGATGTTCGGCACCTCCCTTTGCAACCTGCTGATGGGCTTTTTCCCGGTTTATGGGGTCATTCTGGCGGTGTGGACGGTGAACGGGCTCTTCCTCTCCACCCTCTGGGGGCCGATCGTCCGGGCGATCGCCGTCTGGTACTCCCCGGATGACCGCAACTCGCCGGCGGTCATCATCTCCTTCTCCTCCCTTGCGGGCTACCTGCTCTCTTGGGCGGGGCTGGGGCTGCTCATCCAGTACGCCTCCTGGAGGGCGGCGTTTTTCCTCCCCGGCGCGGTCACGCTCTGCTATTCCTTCCTGTTTGCCGCAAAAATGAACGACAACCCGGCCAGAGTGGGGCTTACAAACTATTCCCGCCCGGCTGAGGAAGCGGAGGCCGCGGATTCCTCTCAGGAGAGGCCGGTTTCGCTGTGGACATTGGTGCGGGAGCAGCGGCTCCTTTATTTCTGCGTCGCGGCCCTGGCGCAGGGGGTCATCAAGGACGGCATCACCCTCTGGGAGCCGACCATCCTCACCGACCTGTATGACGCCTCCGCGGGCATCGTCGCGACAGCCTCCTCGCTCATTCCGCTGTGCAGTTTCTTCGGGGTGTTCCTGTCCGGGCGGCTGATGAACCGCTACTATGGACGGGAGAAAAAGCCGGGAATGCTGCTCTTTTTGGGGACAGGCTGCTGCTGCCTTTTCTTTTTCCTGCTGCTCGGGCGGTCGCTCTGGCTGGACGTGCTCTTTTTCAGCGTGATTTCCGCCCTGCTCTGCGGCGTGAACACCCTGCTGCTCACCTTCATCCCGCTGCGCCTGTCTGCCTGCGGGAGGAGTTCCTCGGTTGCCGGGCTGTTCAACTTCTTCGCCTACCTGGGCGCAGGCAGCTCCGGCATCCTGTCCGGCGCTCTCGTCGACCGCTGGGGCTGGAGCAGCACCGTCCTGCTCTGGGCCGGGCTCTGCCTCCTGGGGATCGTGATGATCGCCGCCGGGTTCCGCGGCAAACCGGCGGCTGCTGAGGACGCCGCGCAGCCCGGCAGGCATCTGCCGCGCCTTCGCAAAGCCCTTTCCGCAGGGCATGCGGGCACGCGGCCATAAGCCCTGAATATCAGCGCCTCCCTGCTCCGAACTGCACGCGGAGCAGGGAGGCGCTTTTTCGCATTGCTGATTGGCGGCTCACCACCTGGCGCTGCCCCATTCTGCGCCCATGTCGGTTTCAGGCTGGCAGAATTCCTCCGGTTCCCGGTACCATTCGTCGCTGCGGGGATTCCAAAAGCCGGTGCCGGCCCGCTCGAAAAGCCAGTCGCTGATGTTCTGGATAGAAGGCAGGGGACGGCGCCCGTCGGCCAGGGAGCGGGTAAAGGCCGCGAGCTTCCGCAGATTTCTGCGCATATTCTCCAGGCGGCGGAGGCTCCCGGTCTCCAGCCCCAGCCTGTCGGCGCAGGCAGTCAGGAAGGCTGCAGGCGCGTCGGCGATTCCCCCAGCGGATTCCAGGACATCCGCTGCCTGCCCAAGCAGTTTGGCAAATTCAGCCGGATCTGCATACTGGGCGTGGGCGGCCCGGCGGTAGAGCGCGTGGAACCGGTCTGCCAGCGTGTACCGCCGCTCCAGATACCGGAAGAGAACGGCCGAACATCCGGAAAATCCGATCCAGTCCGTCTCCTCCGGTCTGGCGGAGCGTTTGGCTTCCTCCCAGAGGGTCTCGAGCTTATCTACCTCCCGGCGGAATTCCTCCTCTCTGCCGCGCAGGTAGGGGGCGTACTTGCAGTAAAAGAGCAGCGGATTGTCCGACAGGTAGGCGATCTTGCGCAGATAGGAGCCGTTTTTCTGGCCGGGAAAAAATTGTAAGACCCCTTTGTCCGGGTCCCCGGCCTGATGCCAGACCGCGACCAGCGCCGGGCCGGCACCGTAATACTGGAGGGCGGCCGCCTTTTCAAACTGCTCCCGGGAGGTCCCGGCGGCAAATCCGTCCGCCGCGCCCTGCCACATCATGGCCTCAGCAGAGGCGTACAGCGCGCCCATTTCTTCGCCGTGATAACCGTATCCAAACATCCAGTCGGTGACCAGTCCGCCTTCAACGCCGGGCTGGAATCCGTCCTTAAGGTAGTCATACTGATTTTTGATCTGCCCAAGCCAGGGAGAGGCGGTGCTGGCTCCGTGTGCCGAGGTGCAGCAGATGACCGAAAAGCCGTTCTGGGCGAAAGAATCAATCGACTCCTTCGCCGGGCCGTCATAGCTCCAGTCGTAGACGATGGCGCTGTCCCGCAGCTCGAGGAAGCGCTCGGTGGGGACGATCGCCTCTCTGGGCGGGTAAAGGGGGTTGAGACCGGCGTACTGAGCCATCATGTCGCCCCAGATTCCCATTTTTCGGCCTCGCTTCTGCAAAAGATCCCGGATCCAGCAGAAATAGTCGAGATAGATCCCGGCCGTCCCGGCGTCCTTCTTTTGCGCGGCACATCGCGGGCAGATCCCCAGCTCAGTTACCTCGTCTCCGCCCACATGAATGACGGGGCTGTCGAAGGCGTCCATGATGTCGTTCAGAGCCTTTTCTACCAGCATCCGCGTCCTGGGATTGTTGGGGCAGAGGGCGGAGCCGCCCCCGGTTTCGCTGTCCTGCGTTTGCGGGTCGTATTCTTTCAGTTCCTCAAATACCTCTGCCCCCAGCAGGTCGCTGCTGTGTCCCATGACGTTGAGCTGCGGCGCCAGGGTGATGTTGCGGGCGGCCGCATAGGCGGCCATCTCTCTTGCGTCTGCGGGGGCCAGATATCCTTCCAGGTGGGCGGCTGGGATGGAGGGAAACTGGAAGCGCCATTCCAGGTAGAGGTAGACATGGTTGATTTTGAGCATGGCCATCTTGTCCAGAAAGCGCTTCAGATATTCCGGGCGGTAAGCCGCGTTCATCTGGGCGTAGGAAATCTGCGCACCCCGGTGCCTCCACCGGGGTTTGTCGGAAATATCCAGGCAGGGGAGGGTGTCTCCAAACTGGCGGACGAGCTGGCAAAGGGTCACAATCCCGTAAAACCACCCTGCCGGCGCGGAAGCGGCGACGGTTACCGCCCCGGCGGAAACCGTCAGGCGGTATCCCTCCGGATCGGCGGCAGACTCGCTGGGATCGGCGGATGCATCCGCGAGCATCACCGGGATTCGCCCGCCTGTTCCCAGCATTCGCGCCCCTGTTTCCAAAAGCGGATTTTCATGCGTCTCAAATGCGGGGAAAAGGCCTCCCCGGCAGCTTCCCTCTTTTTCCCGCACCGCAGCGGGATAGGGTGTCAGCAGCAGTTCCATATTCATTCCTCCTGAAAAAACAAGGTGACCTTGTTGGAATATCGGATCTTGGGAGGCGGTGCAAACACTGAAGCGCATCCTTCAGCAGGCGCAGCGGGACATTCTGTCTGCGATTCGGACGAGATGCAGGCGTTCGGCATGGGAGCAGGATAACTTGTCCGAAGATCAGGACCGCCTTTTGCTTCCGTTTTCGGCATCAGCCTCCCTTCTCAATCAAATCATGCAGGTATTCCAGAAACACGCCCGCCGCTTTGGAGAAGACCTGGTATTTTTTCCAGATAATGCAGGCAGAGGCTTCCAGCCTGGGGGAGAGGGGGCGGAAGCAAAGGTTGCTCCCCCGGGTGTTGATCAGCTTGTCAAGGCAGAACGCATATCCCAGCCCCTCGTCCGCCAGCAGCGAGGCGTTGAAGACGAGGTTGTAGGTGGCTACAATGTGCAGGTGGGAAATATCCCGCCTGAGCCACCGGGCCAGATACTGATCGGAACCTCTTTGGTGGGAGATGATCAGCGGCTGATCCCACAGATCCTCCGGAGAGATCGCCTCCTTTTGCGCCAGCGGCGCATCCCGCCGCATCAGCACGCCCCAGCTGTCCTTGATCGGGAGCGGGATGGATTCATATTTCTGCGGATCGACGCTGCCGAACAGGAGACCGAAATCGATGAGACCTTTATCCAGGTATTCCAGCACATATTCCGCGTTGCCGCTGGAAATTTGGTAGTGAATATCCGGATACCTTTTTTGCAGCTTTTTTGCGGTCTTTGCAAACAGCCGCACAATGTCCGTCTCTCCGGCGCCGATATAAACGTCGCCCACAATCGTTTCGTCGCAGCAGGTAATCTCTTCCTCCGTCCGCCTCACAAGGGAGAGGATTTCCTCCGCGCGCTTGCGCAGGATCATCCCTTCGTCTGTCAAAAGCACCTTCCGCGAGCCTTTTGTGCCGCGGATCAGCAGCTGTTTTCCGAGCTCCTCCTCCATCTCCTTGAGCTGCCTGGACAGGGCGGGCTGGGATAGATGCAGCGAGTTTGCCGCCGCTGTGATATTTTGTTCCCTGGCTACCGCCAAAAAGTATTGCAGCACGCGCAGTTCCATGAATACCGCCTCCTTTATTCCCAGTATAGCACGATTTTCCATTCATTTCAATTATGATGTAACATTGATAATAAGTATTTGATATATGGCAAAAATCCTGCTATACTAAAATTGTGGAAATCGGAATGGTGTTATGACATCGAAAACAGGCTGCGGCGACAATATAACGGGAGAAAGGCGGGGAGGACATATGCAGAACCACGCAGCTGATCAGGCGCTGGTCCAAAATCTGCGGGATGCCGGATGCGACGGTAAGACTGTCGCGCGTTTTTTGCAGCTTTTGGAGGAAGAAAATACGGAAGAGCAGCTGGCGCTGCTTTCCCTCCACAGACGCCGGCTTTTGGCCCGGGTACACCGGGAGGAAAAACGGATTGACTGCCTGGATTATCTGGTTTATCAGATACAGAAAAGAGCGGCCGGCAGTGTAAGCAGGAATTGACAGGGAGGCATTGTGATGACAACGATACAGAACCAAACCTTTGACGCGGAGCGCGCCCTTTATGGCAGCAGGGACCTGCTGGTAAAGGACTGCTTCTTTGACGGCCCGGCCGACGGCGAGAGCGCCTTTAAGGAATGCGCAGACGTGCAGGCAGAGCGCTGCTTTTTCAACCTGCGCTACCCCTTCTGGCACGACCACGGCCTCGTCATCCGGGATTCGGAGATGACGGAACTTTGCCGGGCGGCCCTGTGGTACTCCGACCATATCGAGATCACGGACACCAAACTGCACGGCATCAAGGCCCTGCGGGAGTGCGCCGATGTGAAGATGCGCGGCTGCGACATCGTCTCCCCGGAATTCGGCTGGTCGGTGCGGGGGCTTGAGATGGAGGACTGCGGCGCGGAGAGCGAGTACTTCATGATGCGCTCCTCCGGCCTGCGTTTTGTAAACGTGCGGATGAAGGGCAAATACTCCTTCCAGTACATCGAGGACGCGGTCTTTGAGCGGTGCGTCTTTGACACCAAGGACGCCTTCTGGCACGCCAAAAACGTGGTGGTGCGGGACAGCGTCGTCAAGGGCGAGTACCTGGCCTGGTACTGCGAGAACGTCACCTTTGAGAACTGCAAAATCATCGGCACCCAGCCGCTCTGCTACTGCAGGGGCCTCAAGCTCATCAACTGCGGGATGGAGGGCTGCGACCTGGCCTTTGAGCGTTCCGAGGTGCAGGCCGACATCACGACGCCGGTGCTGAGCATCAAAAATCCTCTCTCCGGCCGCATCCTCGTCCCGGCTGTGGGCGAGATCATCCGGGATATCCCCGGCGCGGACGGCGAGGTCGTCGTGACGGGGAGACACCCCTGCCCCTGCTCGCAGGCGAGCGCCTGAAAGCGCAACGACAGGCTGCTTTTACAGCATACCGGACACAGAACACAATGGAGGAGGAAATACGATGCTTGGAAACTTTTCTTACTGCAACCCGACAAAGCTCTATTTCGGCGAGGATTCGCTGGGCTATCTGAACACGGAGCTCCCGAAATACGGGAAGAAGGTCGTCCTCATTTACGGCGGCGGCTCCATCAAGAAAAACGGCATCTACGACGAGGTCGTCCGGATCCTCAGGGACAACGGCAAGGATGTCGCCGAAATCGCCGGCGTCATGCCCAACCCGACCCTGCCCAAGCTCTACGAGGGGATCGAGATCGCCCGCCGGCATCAGGCGGACTTCCTGCTGGCGGTCGGCGGCGGCTCTGTCTGCGACTATGCGAAGGCGGTCTCCGTCTCGGTCAACTGCAAGGAGGACCCCTGGGAGAAATACTACCTGCGATTCGAGGAGCCGGACTGCGAGACCCTGCCGGTGGGCTGCGTCCTGACAATGGTGGGCACCGGCTCCGAAATGAACGCAGGCGCGGTCATCACCAACCCGGACACCAGGCAGAAGATCGGACATGTCTTCGCCGATGAGAAGATCATGCCGCGGTTTGCCATTCTGAACCCGAAATACACCCTGACCCTGCCCCGCTACCAGATGGTCGCCGGCATCTATGACATCTTCAACCACATCTGCGAGCAGTATTTTTCCGGCGAGGACGACAACGTGAGCGACTACATCAGCGAAGGTCTGATGCGCTCCCTGCTCCACTCCAGCCGGATCGCCAACAAGGACCCGCAGGATTATGAAGCCCGCAGCAACATCATGTGGACGGCAACCTGGGCGCTCAACACCCTGGTTGCCAAGGGGAAGAGCACCGACTGGATGGTGCACATGCTCGGCCAGGCGGTGGGCGCCTACACCAACGCCACCCACGGCATGACGCTGGCGGCGGTTTCCCTGCCGTATTACCGGTACATCCTGCCCTACGGCCTGCAGAAGTTCAAACGCTTCGCCGTAAACGTCTGGGATGTGGATCCCGCCGGAAAAACCGACGAACAGGTGGCCGAAGAGGGGCTCCGGGCGATGGAAAGCTGGATGCGGGAGCTCGGCCTCGTGATGAACATCTCCGAGCTGGGCGCAGCTGAGGAGATGCTCGAAGGCATCGCGGACGCCACCCTCGTGATGAACGGCGGGTACAAGGTGCTCGACCGCGCGGAGATCCTCTCCATCCTCAAAAACAGCCTGTAAACAGGGATAAGGAATACCGCCCGATGCGAAATTGCTGCATCGGGCGGCATTTTTGCGGTTTAAGCAGGTTGGATGGGGCTCAGCGGGTGCGGGAGGAGGCGCGGATCTCGGCGATGCGGGCGGACATCTCCTCTACAAGGTGGGGGTGGAGCTCGGCGACATTGGTCCGCTGCCCGATGTCGTAGTCCATGTTGTAGAGCTGATGGTCGAGCGAGTTGCCCAGCTCGGTGTTGGTGACATAGTCGTGAGCAGGGCCCGCGGACGGCTCCATGTAGGTCCATTTTCCCCGGCGGAGGAAGTGGCTCTTATTGACCGCTTCCGCGAAAATTTCGTCCCGGCCCTGAATGGATTCGCCCAGCAGGGCGTCGAGGATGTTCCGGCTGTCCGGCGCCCAGTCGCCCAGATCGACCCCGAGCATGGAGGCGAAGGAGGCGGCAAAGTCCACCTGGCTGACCAGCGCGTGGGAGACGGCGGGACGGGTGTGGGACTTCCAGGAGAGGATCAGGGGGATCCGGGCGCCGCCCTCGAACTTGCTGTACTTGCCGCCGCGGAGCGGGCCGGCGGGGCGGTGCTGCATCATGGTGTTGCGGCGCTCCGCGTCGTCCATGTAGCCGTCGTCCAGCACGGGGCCGTTGTCGCTGGTGAAGATGAGGATGGTGTTGTCCAGCAGCCCTTCCTTCTCCAAAAAGGCGGTCAGCTGCCCGACGCAGTCGTCCATCTCCATGATGACGTCGCCGCGGGGGCCGAGGCCGCTCTTGCCGGCAAACCGCTCGTTGGGGACGCGCGGCACATGAGGCTGGTGCAGGGCGTAATATAGGAAGAAGGGCTTGTCCGGGTCGGCCTTGATGAAGCCCTCCGCCTCGGCGAGGAAGCGCTCCGCCAGGTCCTCGTCCCGCCAGACGGCTTTCTCGCCGCCGCGCATAAAGCCGATGCGGCCCACGTCGTTGACGATGCTGTTGTTGTGGCCGTTGGAGTGGCGCATCCGCAGCAGCTCCGGGTTCCGCTCGGAGGTGGGGATATCGTCGTAGGGGCATTCGCGGGCGTAGGAAACCTCAATGGGGTCATTTTCGTCGAGGTTTTCGACCAGGCGGTCTTTGACGTAGACGCAGGGGACCCGGTCGTTGGTGGCCGGGAAGATGTAGGAGTAGTCGAACCCGACGTCGTTGGGGGTGTGGCTGATGGGCCTGTTCCAGTCGAGGTCGCCGCTGCCGAGCCCCAGATGCCACTTGCCGATGGCCGCTGTGCGGTAGCCGGCTTTCTGGAAGATTTTGGGCAGGGTGCCCTGCTCCTTGCCGATGATGCAGGGGGCGTCGCCCGGCAGGATGTGGGTGTCCGGATTGCGGAACGGGTATTCCCCGGTCAGGACGCTGTACCGCGCGGGGGTGCAGACAGCCGAGGTGGAATAGCCGTCGGCAAAACGGACGCCCTGCTCGCACAGGGCGTCGATGTTCGGCGTCGGGGCGCCCACGCCGCCGTAGCAGGACAGGTCGCCGTAGCCCAGGTCGTCCGCGATCAGCAGGATTACGTTCGGATTGCTCATAAAATCACATACTCCTTTTCACTCGGGGACGCGCGTCCCGCAGGGGGAAATGCGCCAGCCGTTGTTTGCGTTATTTTGCCGGATGCTTCCGCCGGGAAGCCTTTGCCAATATTGTACCATAAATCAGCGGAAAAGAAAAGCATTCTCTCCCCGGAAATCAGGGAGAGAATGCGGATTATGAGTAGCGGCGGGGAATGAAGGAGAGGCCGAACAGCCAGGCGGGCTGCCCGTCGGGGCCGTCCGGCTCGATGGTGCCGAGACTGAGCGAGGTGTTGAGCCATTCCTCCTCGCCGAGAGGATAGCGCCCATTGCAGATGTGGTTGACCGAAAGCTGGGCAAAATTGCCGCCGTACCGCGCGATCAGCGTCTCCTCCAGGGCAGCGCGCGCCGCCTCGATCTCTTCGAGCTCCTCGATCGGGAAGGAGATGGTAAAGGAGATCCGCTCCAGGGCGTCCCCCTCCTCCCCAAACCAGAGCCGCATGACGGCGTCCCGCCCGAGGTCGGTCAGCCGGACGGGAATCTCGGCCGTCGGGTCGTCCACGCCGAAAAGCTTCGCGGCCTCCTCCGGTGAGGAATTCCAGGGGAGCTGCTCGAGGGAGATGCCCTCGGTGATGGAGTCGGCGAGGGAGAAGACCGTCGCGTCCGTTTCCTCCCGGCAGCCGCAGAGGAGAAGGAGGGGAAGGAGGGCGGCCAGCAGGAGGGCGAGGGCCCTCCGCGTTTTATGGGCCGTAGGTGAAGCAGGGTGCGTCGATCTCATCGGTTCTCAGAGCTCCTTTCTCTTTCAGGGCCGCAGCAACTGATTTATACCATTATTATACAATAAATAAATTATTTTGTCAATGTCCCCTTAAATTTTCATGATGCAAGATAAAAAACATTGATTTCGAAATATCTCGCAGGGGTACAGCGCCGCCGTCACTTTTTGCATAAAGATCTTCCCGCCAGCAGAGCCAGCGCGAATTCCCCCAGAAGCGCCAGGGAACAAACGGGCCAAAAACGCAGCATCACGGGCGCAGGCGGGCAGTATACTGCCGCCGGATTCAAAAAGGAAAGCTGTGGGAAGAGCGCAGACCCGTCCCATGTCGCCGCAATCAGGAGCAGCCCGGCCAACGCGCCGACCGTCGGACGGCCGCTCATCTGGGTAAGAACCAAAAACCATCCGCCGTATACCACAGCCCCCAAAAGCTGCATCCCGATCCACAGGGCCAGCAGGCCGCCCACCGTCAGGGGAATATCCAGCTCCATATAGGGCTCCAGATTCTGGATCGGCGCGTCCCAGCAGCAGATGGGGTACTGCCGCTGCTGATCCCACCATACGGGCCCCCACCGCCCGGCTGCCATCAAAGCCGAAAAGCCGGCCGCAAGCCCCACCTGCCGGCCAAACAGCGCGTTCCGCCCCCTTGCCGTGCTGCAAATCAGCCGGCGCATGTTTTCTCCGGAGCCGCCCATAGGCAGGACCGCCAGCAGGAGCAGCACAACCATGACGGCAAAGGAGAGCGCACCCCGTTTTTTGCTTTCAAAAAGATAGGCAGTCGAGGTTTTGTCCAGCAGCACCGGCGTGATGCCGCGCTCCTCCAAAGCGCGCACCTGCAGGTATTGGGTGTAAAAGGCCCGGAAATCGCGCCGCTGGGCGCTGAAGTACTGCCAGGCGCAGGTTTCCTCCTCATACTGCTCCCGGCTGATTTCCCCGGCCGCATAAGCTGCCTGCAGCTTCGCAAATTCCTGCGAAAGATTCTGAAAATCGTCCTCCACCGCCTCAATTTCCTCTGCCTTTTCCGGCGTCAGCTCCCCCGCAAAGCGGGTGATGTATTGTTTATACACCGCTTGCTGGTAGTTCATCGATATCACCGGCAGTTCCCGGCACCAGGCGAAAATCAGCACCGCCGCCGCGAGCCAGACAAAGATCCCCCTGCCCGTAAAGACGACCCGGTAAAATTCCTGAAAGAGCAGGGAGGTGCTGCCGCGTTCCGGATGGGGCCTGTGCCGGACGGAAAGCCCCCGCCATCTCCATTCCGGCGGATGGAGCGTCAAAAAACAAACCCCGCCAATCAGCAGCGCCGCGCCTGCCGCGCAGAAAACTGCCAAACCGCCCCGTATCCCGACGGGCTGGCCGAACAGGTTCAGATTCACGTACTCCGTATAGATCCTGGCAGGATTCAGAATATAAAAGATGTTGAGAAATTTGAGGGGGTTGAAGAGGGAGGCCGGGTGCAGCAGGCGGCAGCACAAGAATTCTGCCCCGCCTGTCAGCGCCGCAGCGAGATACGCCAGCTTGCCGCTGCGGAAAAGCAGGGTGAGGAAGGCGAAGGCCAGCACCAGCAGGGCACACCCCGCCCCCTTTTGCAGCAAAAACAGCAGAAGGTATTGGATAACCGTCAGAGGAACGCTGCACTCCCGGAAGCTGCGGATTGACTGCACCCACCGCCCCCACTCCGGAAAACCATAGAACACGCCGGACAGCAGCAGGACCTCGGCGTAAAAGGTGAGCACACAGGCGGCCGCCAGCAGCATGCCGGCAGCAAGCTTGGCCCAGGCTGTCGTCAGACGCCCGTTTCGGGTCGAACGGAGCAGCCGGGTCTGGCCATTTTCCTGCTCCTCCAAAAAGAGGATAGAAGTGACGGCTAAAAGAAACAGCACCGCCAGCAGGTCGGCGGCGCAAAACCCGTTCACCGCCTCCAGATAGCGGTCGTTGCCCACCGTGACCGGCAGGCCGCAGCATTTTTCAAAATCCGCCGCCGTCTTGGCCGCGTTCCTGCCGGAAAAACTCTCCGCCCCGCCGAAAATATTGACCCGCTGCATGGTCTCCGCCTGCTCCTGTACGTAATCCAGATAGGCGGGGTACCCCGCTGACCAGGCGTACTGCCGGTGTAAGCTGTCATACAGGGGGAGAAGGGCCGTCAGCTCTTCCGCCGTCCGGGTTTCCGGCATCCCGCTCAGTTGCGGATCCGCTCCTTCGGGTCCAGCCCCGCGGTGGGTTCATCCAGCACCAGCAGCTGCGGGTCTCCCAGCAGCGCCTGTGCAATCAAGATCCGCTGCTTCATCCCGCCGGAAAATGTCCCCAGGCGGCGGTTTGCACCACTTTCCAGGTTCACCATCCGGAACAGCTCCGGGATCTGCCGGGAGGCGTCTTCCTTTTTGATCCCCTTCAGGGCGGCCATGTACCACAGAAACTGTTTGGCGGTAAAGTTGGGGTAGAGCCCCTGCTGCTGGGGCATATACCCCAAAACGGAGAGGTAGGACGACAGCTGCTCCCGGACAGGCAGGCCGTTCCAGCGCATCTCCCCGCTGTCCGGCCGGAGGGCGCCGGTGATGATGTTCATCAGGGAGGATTTGCCCGCGCCGTTTGCCCCCAGGATCCCGTAAACCCCCGGCCCAAAGGAGGCGGTAAAGTCGCGGACGGCCTTCACCCTGCCGCTGCGGTAGGTCTTGCTGACGCCGCTCAGAGAAAGCTCCATCTTTCCGCCTCCTAATTCCGCACGATCGCTTTGCGGTAATCTTCCTCACGGATCCGCATGCAGACCTGCGGCTTCAGGATGCCGTCCTCCGGGTTCTTTTCCATATAGGAAAGGACGAACTCCCTGTTTCCCTCCCCGGTTTCTTCCCAGTCGGTAAAGAAAAAATGCTCCTTCCCGCCGGGGATCATCTCAGCCGAAGCGCTGTAATCCGGCGCGGGCCATTCCGCTAATATATTGCCCTCCTCGTCCAGCTGACGCAGCACAAGCGGCTGATCCCGCTGCCAGGGAATGGTGTAATACCAGATGCTGTCCGCATCGGTGCGGTAGGCCTTGGTGGGGTCTGACGGAAAATCCGCAGGCTGCCTGTTCCCGCCGTCCAGGTCGCAGGTAAAATGCTCATAATAATGCTCCGCAGAATCCTCCAGGTCCTGATTGTGGTAAATGGAATTGTAGATTTTCCCGTTCAGGAATTTGGGCATCATGGGGTCGGCCATTTCCGGGTGGGCAAACGCCGGGCCGGTTTCTCCTGTGCGCAAATCCTGTACCAGCACCTCAAATACGACGCGCTGCTGGTCAAAGTAGGAAACGGATTCCTCGATATAGAGATAGCCGCCGTATGCTGCCAGAGATCGGATACTGCCCTGCTCCCACTGCCCTTTGTAAATCAGTTCCGGCTTGCCGCCCTGTAACGATTGACGGTAAACGCCGTAATCTGCGTCCAGCTCGATGTTGTAGGTATCCACCGTATAGTAAAGATACCCGCGGTGGATGAGACAGACGCCGCTGTTCTCCGGGAGTTCGAGGACCGTCTCCCGTTCCGTCCCATCTGTTTTGACGCGGATTAGGCCGATCGCGCCGCTGGAGTCAAAGGGATCCTTTAAGGCGGTGAGGTACACAGCCCCATCATAATAGGCCAACAAGGGTTCCGCACGGGGATCCCGGAAAAAGGCGCCGCAGTCCCCACCTTTTCGGGGTCCTGTTCCTGCTGATGCAGGCAGTTTGGCTTGCTGCAGAGCGGGACCGGCTCCATCGTATCCTTTCCGATATAATAAAGGAAATCGCTGACCCTGAAATAGTACCCCTCCGGCGCTTCCGCCATCGGCCGGTTATCGTACATGTACTGGTAGTCCATTCCTTGCACGTATTCCTCTTTGGGCAGCGTGTCCTCCTGCTTCTGGCAGGAAGAAAAGAAAAGGATTGCGGTCAGGCAGAGAATACCGGCGGATTTTCGGATGCGGCTCATTAAAATCCCTCTCTTTCTTTTGCGGATACTGTGGCTGGCGTCTCCTTCTGTTGTTTTTGTTATACCGTTTAATTTATCCATATTCAACAGGATGAGTCTTACAAATTTCTTACAATTAGATAAGATGCACATTTGATGTTTTGGGAGCAAAAATTTCGCCGGCTGGATGTCAATTTTGTTCTAACGCTTTTGGAAAAGCCTGTGGTATGATAGAGATAACATAATGCACACAGGCAGCGCCATTTTACGCACAAAAGGAGGCAGTGATATGGTATACATTGCGGACAACAAGCTCATCCGGGAGTATGACGGAGAGCGGATGCAGATCGAGGCCTTTGGGAAGAACAGCCTGCGGGTGCGGGTCACCCGGCTCAAAGACTTCCCGGAGGAAAACTGGGCCTTGCTCCCCCAGCCGGAGCAGGATGTACAGATCACCCTGACGCGGAACGAAAAAGAGGCGGAAACCCAGAAGGTCAACTCCGAGGAACGGACCGCAGGCGACGGGGCCGTCATGGAAAATGGCAAAATCCGGGTCATCCTCAGCAAGGAGGGCAAACTGATCTTTGAAAACAGCGCGGGAAAAACCCTCCTGCGGGAGCTGGAATCCGACCGCCACAGCAGCTTGGGGCTCCGGACCCGGGAGCTGAAAACCCTTTCCGGCGGGAATTTCAAAGCCAGTTTAAAATTCGCGTCCGACCCGGCCGAAAAGCTCTTCGGCATGGGCCAGTACCAGAACGGCATTTTCAACTTAAAGGGCAGCTTCCTGGAACTGGCCCAGCGGAATTCTCAGGCCAGCGTGCCTTTTGTGGTGTCCAGCCTGGGGTACGGGTTTTTCTGGAACAACCCGGCTGTCGGGCGGGCGTCCTTCGGCATGAATATCACCGAATGGGAAGCGGAAAGCACCAAGGCCATCGACTTCTGGATCACGGCAGGGGATACCCCGGCTGAGATCCACGCCCAGTACATGGCCGTCACCGGCAAGCCCCCCATGATGCCGGAGCACGGGCTGGGGTTCTGGCAGTGCAAGCTGCGGTACCAGACCCAGGAGGAGCTTCTTTCTGTCGCCCGGGAATACCACCGGCGGGGCGTTCCCCTGGACGTTATCGTCGCCGACTTTTTCCACTGGACCTTGGAAGGCACCTGGGCCTTTGACCCGGAATACTGGCCGGATCCGGAGGGGATGGTCAGGGAGCTGGAAGGGATGGGGACCAGGCTCATGGTGTCCATCTGGCCCACCGTGTCGGTTTACGCGCCGGATTACCAGCACATGAAGGAAATGGGCTACCTGGTATCCTCGGAATCCGGGGTGAAGATCAATATGCTGATGATCGACCCCACCTCTTTTACGGATATGACTAGCCCCGGCGCACGGAAATTCGTCTGGGACAAGCTCAGGGAGAATTACTACAGCAAGGGCATCAGGGACTTCTGGCTGGACGTGGCCGAGCCGGAATATTCCAGCTACGATTTTGAGAATTACCGCTACCACCAGGGCTCCGTCCTGGAAGTGGGCAACCAGTACCCCATGTGGTACGCGAAGATGATCTACGACGGCCTGACCGAAGCCGGGGAAAAGGACGTAGTGAGCCTGGTGCGCTGCGCCTGGGCCGGCAGCCAGCGGTACGGGGCTCTGGTCTGGTCCGGGGACATCCCCTCCACCTTCGAGTCCTTCAAAATCCAGATCGTCTGCGGGCTGCAGATGGCGATGGCCGGCATCCCCTGGTGGACGACCGACATCGGCGGGTTCCACGACGGGGACATCCGGGACCCCAAGTTCCAGGAGCTGCTCATCCGCTGGTTCCAGTACGGGACCTTCTGCCCGGTGATGCGCCTCCACGGCAACCGCAGCCCCTATAAAGCTCCTCTGAGCAAAACCGGCGGCGGGCGGTGCGCCAGCGGCGCGGAAAACGAGATCTGGTCTTATGGGGAAGAAAACTATGAGATCATGAAAAAATATATTGAACTGCGGGAAGAGCTGCGGCCCTACACCCGCCGGCTGATGCAGGAGGCGAGCGAAACCGGCGCGCCGGTGATGCGGCCGCTCTTCTACGAGTTCCCGGAGGACGAAAAGGTGTGGGAGATCAAGGACCAGTTCCTGTTCGGCGAAAAGTATCTGGTGGCCCCGGTAACCGAATACGGGGCGCGGGAGCGGGAGGTCTACCTGCCCGCAGGCGCCCGCTGGACGGAGCAGTCCACCGGCAAAACCTGCGAGGGCGGCCGGACGGTCCTGGCGGACGCCCCGCTGGACGTCATCCCGGTCTTTGTGAGAGGGTAAGGAGGAGCGTACATGGAAATGACGCCGAAGCGCCGCTTGTTGGCGGCCATCCGCGGGGAGGAAGTGGATCACGTCCCGTTTTCCCCCTTCCTCGCCTATTACTTTGATTTTCTGCCTAAGGAGACCCAGGAGAAGGGGCAGCTGGAATATCTGAAAGCGATGGGGGCAGATCCTCTCCTGCGGGGATTTATTTCCGCTTATACTGTATGCCCCCGGGAATGCTCGGTGACGGAAAAAACGCAGGGAAATAAGCGGTATATCACCATCCATACGCCCAAAGGGGAGCTGCATTCCGTTTACACCTACGTGTCCGAATCCAACACCTGGTTTCTGACGGAGCATCCCGTCAAGGGGATCGAGGATTTCCCGGCGGCGATGGCCCTTTATGAGGACCTGGAAGTTATGGACAACATCGCGGAGGTCAACCGCCAGATCGATGCCCTGGGGGAGGACGGCCTGCACGTCGCCCTCATCGGCGCCGAGATGAAATCCGCCTACCAGCATATGGTGGAACACCTCGTGGGAACGGAAAACCTGATCTACCTGACGATGGACTACCCGGATGAAGTGCGGGAACTGGTGGAACTGATCGCCGCCAAAAACCGGAAAACGGTGGAATACACGGCGGAAAGCAAAATCGAAGCCTGCCTTTCCTGGGAGGATAGCTCCACCACCAACCTGAGCCCGGCCCTGTACCGGGAATACATCGCCCCCGAGATCACGGAATGGGTGAAAATCCTGCGGGAATCCGGGAAGCTCTACATCCAGCACGCCTGCGGGCACATCAAGGACCTGCTGCTGCCCATTGCCGAGCAGGGCGTGACAGCCATTGAGTCCATCTCGCCGCCCCCCACCGGGAATGTGACAATGGAGGAAGCCGGCAGAGTTTTGCCGCCTTCCGTCGGCCTGATCGGCGGAATCGAGCCGGTGCAGTTTTTGCAGGATTCTGTGGAAGATCTGCTCCCATACTGCGAAAAGCTCTGCGCCGCTATGAAGAGCAGGGGATTTGTCCTCGCCAACAGCGACAGCTGCCCGCCCGGCGTTGCATATGAGAAGTTTCAGAAGATCGCGCAGCTCGTGAAGGAGATCCGTGTATAACCGCCCCTAAAAACTCAGCGCAGACATACAAAACAGCCCGGACGCGTGTTCCAGGCTGTTTTTTTGATTTACGGCAATAGGCCTTTACGGATAGTATTTGTCGATGGTCCTCTGCGCAATCCGGTTCCATGTATTCCCACAAAAGGGAAGGCGATTGCGTGGACTGGTTCGCAGCAATGCCCTGCTAGAGGCAGCAAAAGCACGCCCGTTCGGAAAGGACTGGCGTGCTTAAATAACGGTGTTCTGTTGTCTGTGCGGTTTTTGCGGGTTTCAGGTCCTGCCGCGCGAAGGTTCAGGAGATTCTGATGGACGGTATTTTCCGTATGTACGCACGGTGCGGTAAAAGGCGTCGATGTTTTCAAGCGGCACTTCAGGCTCCAGCAAATGGGTCGGAGCGATCACCAATCCGCCGCCTTTTCCGACAGTTTCGATCATGCGGCGGGTCGTTTCTTCTACCTCTTTCACGCTGCCGAATGGCATGGTAGTCTGGGTTCCGATTGTCCCCCAAAAGGAGAGGCGGTTGCCGTACATCTCTTTTATCTTCACCGGATCCATGCATTCCGGCTGTACAGGATTCAGTACGTCCACTCCGATCTCAATGAGATCCGGGATAATGTCCAGGATGTTACCGTCGGAATGGTAATAAGCCAGAACGTCCGGGTTAACCTGCTTTGCCGCCGCGATACAGCGTTCCATTGTAAACCGGATCTGATTCTGCCAGATTTTTTTGGACATCATCATGCTTTTCTGTGTTCCCACATCATCTCCGAACACGATCATGTCAATGCCCATTCCCGCCATTTTGGCGGCGATTGCTTGCTGGATCCGGCAAATTCGCTCTAAACAGGCCTTCCCGATCTCATTTTCCTCATAGAGGTCAATGAGCATATTTTCAAGGCCGCGCAGGTACCATGCCGGCTCAAACACCTGAACAGCTGAATATACCGCCAAATATCCGGCATCTTTGACGGCTTGTATCCTTTGGGCAACGCCTTCCCAGCGGTAGTCCGCTAAAAAGTCCGGCTCGGGAAAATTCCAGACCTCCTGGGAAGTGGTAAAGCTTTCCATCGGATGCCGCATGGAAGAAAAATGCGCAAAATTTGCCGGGACATATCCGACCCCCCATTCGTCAATGCTGGCATCCGCAGGGAGGGTGCCGGAAGGGTAGAATGCGTCAAACTGCGGCGGAAGCCGGGTCGGGCCGATCCCGATATACCGATAAGGCAGCTGGTAATAGGCATAAAAGTCGTCCGCCCCGCGCTCTTCCTTTAATTTTGCCCGCAGGCTTTCGCAGAGATCCAATCCCCACGGCACATAGTCTGGATCCTGACGTCGAAGAGCACGCAGGATATTTTCTCTGGGAGTCATTGCATTTTCCCCCTTTTTCATGGAAGCCCATTCTTCAAGGACGCTCGCAACCGGCGTTTGATTGCGGCTTAAAGCCCCGCCGCCGGCAGCGCGGCGTTTTCTTTATGCGGCAGCATGCCTTTCGCGCCCAATCGTGCATTTAGAATACGATTTCCCGATGCTGCTCGGCCGAATCATAAATCCCCTGCATAATCTTGGCTGTGATTGCCACGGTGTCGATATGAGAAGGGAGCTTTTCACCGGTGCGGATGCAGCGGATAAAGGAATCAATTTCTGTCTGGAAATGGTCATGGGAAATGTACTCCGGCGTGGAGGTCAGCAGCGCGCCGTTTTTGGCGGTGTAGAGCTTGAAGCTCTTGCCGTACTGGAGACGGATGCCGCCCTTGTCCCCCATGAAATCGATGTAGCATTCGTCCTCAAAGATGTTCTGCGCCCAGGCCCCGTTGACGGTGATGACAGGGCCTTCGGTGCGGATGAGCGCGGTGACGGAGTCGTCTACGTCATAGGTGCCGTCATATTTGGGCGGGCCCGCCCACATGTTGGTGTAGACATAGTTTTCCATATCCTTGCCCAGCCTGCAGAAGGTTTCGCCGGTGACGGTTTTGGGGGAGGGGTCTCCGCAGCAGTACATAACAATGTCCAGATAATGGACGCCCCAGTCGATTAAGGCGCCGCCGCCTGCGATTTCTTTGGTAGTAAAGGCGCCGCCCAGGCCGGGGATGGAGCGGGATGCCCGAAAGCTGACATAGACGTGGAAAACCTCGCCCAGTTCGCCGCTCTGGATCATCTTTTTAATGATATTGACCCCGTCGTTGAACCGGTTGACCACGCCGATGTTGAGGACTTTGCCGGTCTCATGCTGGACTTTCTGCATTTCCAGCGCTTCCGGATAGGTGCGGGCGGCAGGCTTTTCACAGAGGACGTTTTTGCCGGCGCGGAGGGCGTCCATAGCGATAACCGGATGCATGTTGTTCGGGGTACAGACGGAAACGGCTTCCACCTCCGGATCGGCCAGGGCGTCATGGTAATCCTCAATGACGATGCCGCTGCCGTATTTTTCAGCGGCTGCCCGGGCGCGTTCCGGGATAATATCGCAGAAATATTTGATCTCCGCGTCCGGGTTGTTCGTGTACGCCGGGATGTGGGCGCTGCATGCAATATTGCCGCAGCCAATCACAGCTACTTTTACTTTTTTCATGAAAAGAACCTCCTTTTGCTTTGACGGATTTAATTCAGCGGGGATTCCGCCGCGGTCTGAACCCTTCTCTTTTCTGTCTTCCGGGCGGAAAAGGGAAGGTCCAGCGTCTCCTTTTCCGGGCTTTGATCAATCCAACGCAGTGCGCGGCGCTGCTGCAGATGTTTCCAGCAGCTTCAGGCGCGTGTTGCAAAAAGTTGGCATTGAACCCGATACAAATACAGTATATCACAATGTGAAGAGAAAGTCACTACCCTGATACCATTTCAGCAGAATAAAATGATGAGCCCTGCTTCCGGGTGATCAGCCAGGCGCTGATGACGGTTTTTCCATGATTTCGGTGTGCGCCTTGGCTTGCCTGCAATTTGCTTGCATTACGATACGTCATTCGCTCTGCCAGGATGAAAACGAAAGAAGTGGCCGACGGTAAAATCGGCCACGAAACCTGGGGATATGCTCAATTTCATCTGTTTGCTCGATACAATCCCTCCCTTTTCAGCGTAAAGGAATCGCTTGCCTCGTCATGATCGTAAGGGCGGGGAAGCCTGCCCCTCCCTGTAAAAGCGCTGCATGAAAATCGCGGACAATTGCTTAAAGGCTGCCGGAAGAGATGCGGAGGATGTTCCCTTTTAGATCTGTCAGGATCTTGCAGTTTTTTGGAGCGGAGAAAATCTGCCGCTCGTTTATGTAGGCTTCTGCATGGCTGTCATCCTGAACCAGACGGAAAGTATCATCTCCCCATTCCTGGGCATATAAACTTTCTCCGTGACCATAGGTGCCCCAATACAGAGTTTCTCCTTCCCGATGTACGCCGTATATCCGAGAAATATATTCCAGGACCGCCAGCATGGCCGGGCCGTACGCATCCTGTTCCCCTTCCAGTGCCACAGCGGATGGCTGAGAGGTAAAAGGGTCATATTGCTGCACAAATACGCAGCGTTCCCCGATCGCCTCCATCAGCTTCCACCCCAGGTATGGAATCAGATCGTCATACCCATAGTTTTCCAACGCGCGAATCGCCCGTTGGTAGGTGAGGGCCTGCGGCTGTCCGCTCCAGTTATTGGTCGGAATATTGCGGAATTGCGGGTCGTTGACTGCCACAGAGGGCAGCGGCATGGGAGTCCAGAATTCCTGCGGATTGAGCAGATGCTCTGTAACAAAACGATGCGCCATATCAGGGGAAATACTTCCCCAGTACATCAGCCGAAGGTTATTGTGGAGCATGGCCGGAAGGGGCCGATGCTCCTTATCGCGGTAAAAGCAGGCCCCTTTTGCTTCATCCCATAAGTATGTGCGGATTTTTGCGCGCACTTCCTCAGCTTTTCTGCGCCAGAGCTCCTCCGCTTTTTCATCTCCGCGGATCCGGCAGATCCTGCTTAAAATATCCCGGGCGGAAAAGGAAAAACTCATCACATCCATAGAAGCCATAGGGACGATACGGCATCCGGCAGGAGGGTGCTCCTCGGACCACGGCTCCGGCGCATCCTCATAACGGACCGCATGGTCCTCGCCGGTATCAAAGGTGCACCAGGATTCCAGGCACCCGTCTCCGTCGGTATCATGGGTGCGCCACAGATACGCGTCGAAACGCTCCAGTACAGAACCGAGCAGATTCAGGTAATCCGGATCTCTGCCGGTCAGATAGTAGAGGTTGAGCGCCGGAGCGGGAAAGCAGAAACCGGACAGCTTGTTGAATTCAGGGATGAGCCGGCCGTCCCGCCGCATGATGCTGCCAGGCATCCGGCCATCTGCCCGCTGGTATTCCATAAAGAGAAGCTGGTTATTGAGGCCGACGCGAAGGTCCCGCTTGGCGTACATTTCCCCGCCCATCGGCTGTGTTTCCAAAAAGATTTTTTCATAGCCGCCCCCTTCCAGAAGAACCGTGCGTCCTAAAAAATCCTTTCTGTTAATTCTGCATTTGTTCTCTGCTTCATCGAAAAGCTTTTGTACCAGCGTGTGGGAGGTCTGAAATGTTACGCTGCTGTTTGGAAGCTCAATCATCATTCTTTCCCTTTCTGGAAAATTGCCGCGAGCCGGCAGCCCCTCCTATTTTTCTCCCCATCTCTTCTGATAGGCTTTCGGAGTAACGCCGTAGCTGTCCTTGAAGTTTTTGATAAAATAGGCCGTGCTGTTGTAGCCTAATGAGACAGCGACTTGATCGACATTCATTTCGCCCTGCCGCAGCAGTTCGCAGGCCCGTTCCATTTTGCACTTTTTTACGTATGATACGAAATTGATACCGACAATGTCCCGGAAAATGCGGCTGACATACGGCGGAGACAGCGAGACAGTGCGTGCTGCATCATCCAGAGAAATATCATTTTGAAGATTCGCGTAAATGTACTCCTGGACCCTGCGAACAACATCCAGATTATGATTCTGGCTGCGCATATTCAGCAGCTGGTCGGCTGCTGAAACAATTTCCAGAAATGCAGGAATAAATGCGCAAATATCCGGCAGGGTGCTGAGCCTGCTGTAAATCGTTTCCGGCGGAAGATCCTTCTCCAGATGGTTTTGCCGGATATATTCGGTCAGCATGTAAATGGTTTCGATGATCTTGCTGTTGCAGGTCTCAAAGGAATAATCTTTTGCCCCGATCTCATCCCGGAGGCGCTCGAGGAGGTTTTGAATTTCAGTCAGACTGTGATTTTTTAACAGCGGAGGCAGCAGCGTCTTTATGGGGATGGGAAACTCCCGGGAGGAAAGCTCCTTTATATAGAGCTCTGATTCCAAAAACAGCGTTTGCTCCGGGAAGAAATAAACATACCGGTCCATCTGCTTCAGCACGGCGTATGCGTTGTGCAGATACTCTGCCGAACGGATGGGCGAACTTACCAGAAGGCGGAATGCACGGGAGCAATTCTTCCGAACCACCGAAAACAGTGCTTCAGCCGCCTGCGCGGTTGCATCGCTGGTGTTGTACAGCACGCCGATGGTTTCATTTTCCATCAAAACCGCGTAGATTTTGCCGGTCGGGCCGGATTGCCTGCACAGCCGGTTCGTGAGCAGCAGCGTTTGCGCATAGCTGTCCTTTTCAGAGTTTTGCCGTGAGAAAGACAGGAGGCCTACGAGAAAGACAGGGTGCTCAAACTCAATATCAGCTGAAAATAGCATCCGGTCAATTTCCTGTATATCCAGCTGCCGGGTGATAAGGCTGTTGATGACAGTTTGGTAAACGAGCTCTTGATTGCTGGAAGCCTTTTGGTGAAGCGCGGCGACATAATTGTTAATAATTTCATACTCGTTTTCCAGGGCTGCCGGCGGTGTATCCTGCACAATGCGGGTCACGGTATCCTTAAGGGGGCGATAGAGATTTTTGCTGAAAACTTTTGCCAGGATCATGCCGAGGAGGACAATAGCCAGGCAGATTATAATCAAAAAGGCCAGAAACGATCTGCTCCGCCCATAGAAATTGTCCAGCGGGGACGCTTGGACAAAACGCCATCCGGTGCGGAGCGGAGCCGTTCCAAAACGATCGAGCATGCTGCTTGAGAAAATGTAGTGATTTGTGCCATACCGAAAGCGAAAGCTGTCGCCGCTTTGCAGCTTTTTCTGAAAAGAATCGGAAGCCAAAAGTTCCTGGACTGTGCCAGCTTCATCCGCATTGATCAAGTCGCCGCTCTCTGTGATACAGAAAATCAGATCTCCATTATTCGGATCTGATCCGTTGAGCAATTCCGCAATATAAGAATTATGCACCGCAATACTCATCAGCCCTTTTTCTCCCGCAGTATACGGAGAATAGGGGTAGGAAGTATAAAGCGTAATCCGGGATTCTGAACGCGATTCACTGTCGCGGTAAATATCAAATGACGGTTCATAAGCAATGGACTGGCCAGTTTCCATGCGGCGTTCGATCTGCCGGATCATTTCCCGGCACTGCGCATTATCCCGATCCAGATAATTGCTTCCGCTGACTGTCGACAAAAATAATCCTGCATCCGGATAATATACCGAGATCGATTCGATCAGCCGGCTGTTCTGGCGGACGATATTGCTTAAGCAGAGGTATGCCTCTGTAATTTTCCAATCAGACGGGCGCAGTTCATCATCGAAAAGGCGCGTCACCTCGTTGCGCCCCTGGTAGTTGGAAAGAAGGTTATAGCTGATTCCGGTCAGCTCTTCCACGATGCCCGTCATCAAACTGGAAGCCTTCTGCTCCAGCATTTGTTCGTTTGTCCGTTTGACTTCCTGATTGTAGTTCCAGTTAAAAAATGCATAGGAACTGCTTCCGACCAGGAGCAGCAGCACGAGGGTCAGGCTGGTATAGGACCATATGAGTTTTTGGTAGAACTTTCTGGATCTGACTGCCGTCATATGGCCCTTCCTTTCTTATCCCAGATACTGCTTCAGGAATTTTTCGGCAAAATAAATGACCTTTTCAGCGTCTTCCGGGGTATGTGCGGCATTGAGATAGAAACAGACACCGCCGTGTTCGCGGACAAACAGCCGTTCTTTCATGTAATCCCTGGAAATTTTCAGCATGGTTTCCGCATTGAATGACTCCGAATCTGTCTCCACATACAGCCGGATCAAAGGAGCCATGCCATAAACGGAGCAGGGATATCCGCCGCGGCGGATGATATTTTGAAGCCCTTGGATGATCTGGTCTCCAACTGCATAGATCTTCCGGTGAATCTGATCCCGCTTCATAATTTCGATTGTCTTGAGAGCAGCCGCAATGGAAAGCGTTTCCCCGTTGTAGGTATTGGTGATGCCGGTGCGGTTCTGGTTGAGCAGCTCCGCAAATTTCTGCTTGCCGCCTATCACAGCCAGAGGGTAGCCGTTGCTGATGGCCTTCGCAAAGGTGGAGAGATCCGGCTGCACCCGGCAAATCCCCTGAATCCCCTGAATGCCCACTCGGAATCCGGAAAGAACTTCATCAAAGATCAGGACAATATCCTTCTCATCGCAGAGCTTGCGCAGTTTTTGCAGGAAATTATCCTGCGGTTCAATTTTGAAATCATAGGGTGTCAGAATAATTCCGGCAACATTGTCATTTTCGCGGACAGTTTTTTCTACAAAGTCGAAATCATTGTAGGCAAAGGGAATGGTGTACGGCCGCAACGCCTCCGGAATACCGGACTGACGCCCTCCGCCGTTTGCAATTTGAAACCAGTCGTGCCAGCCGTGGTAGCCGCACTGTAAGATCACTTCCTTGCCGGTATAAGCACGGGCCAGCCGCACAGCGGCAGTGGTCGCGTCCCCCCCGGTCTTCATGAACTTGGCCCATTCTATGGAAGGGATGGTTTCCGTTAAAACTTTTGCAAGTTCGTACTCCTGGATGGAGGCGGCGCTGAAGAGAAAGCCCTTGTCGATTTCGCGTTTGACCGCTTCGTCTACCTCGTCGTTTGCGTATCCAAGAATGATTGGGCCGCATGCGCAAAAGAAGTCCGTATGAACATTGCCCAGCGAATCGGTCATCTGGGCGCCTTTTGCTTTGGTGATAAAGAGCGGCATGGTTTCTTCCATATACGGCTTGGGACGCTTGGCGTTGGTTTGAGTCGCCCAGGGAGTAACCCGAATTGTCTGATCAAATCGTTTCTGTTCCAGCATTTCTTATTATACCTCACTTTGTAATCAAATTCCACATATTTTCGCGCAGGATATTCCGCCGGTCGCGGTCATTCAGCCCGCACCATAAAAATCGCCCGACCTGATAGGCGGGATCAAAATAGGGGGTATCCGTACCGAATAGAATCCGTTCGCTTCCCAGATACTCGCAGTATCGTTCGATTGCGCCGTAGGCGACACAGGAAGAGGTTGTGTCAAAATAGATATCGCGCCGGTCGGCCAGATTATCCCGCAGATACCGGATTTCATCCAGATTCGGGTAAGCGCACCGGTGTCCGCAGATCATTTTCATATGAGGGTAGCTCTTCGCCAGTTCCACAATGGTTTTGACATCTCCAAAATAATGGTTCAAAACCAGCAGCCTGTGCCGGTTTGCGTACTCATAAATCCGGTGATACTGCGGCCCGTTGGTCGGATAGCTGTTGAAATCCGGATGCAGCTTGATGCCAACCATGTTGGGAAGGGCGAGCATTTCATTCAGATATGCCTCCCAGCCTTCCATATGGTGCGGATTTACCGCCACATAACCGAGGATGCGTTCCGGGTACCGGGCAGCTACGTCCGCCATCTCGCGGTTGCCCTGGACCGGATCAAAATAGAGGGCATGCAGATTGGAAGCAAGCATTTTTTCAATTCCCAGTATATCCATGCTGTGCAGCTGTTCCTCCGGACTCATCCGGTATCCGTCAAACGAATAGCCGATGTGAGCATGCGCATCCAGAATGGAGTAACCGAACTTTCTGCATTCAATCATAGCGAACCGCCTCCACCATTTCCTGAAGATTCTGATAGGCAATCCGTTTCCGGTCCTGCTCAGACAGTTCCGCTGTCTCCACGCGGCAGCGGGAGGCGCCGGGATAGTAAAACGGATAACGGCTGCCAAAGACGATCCTCCGAGAGCCGAAGCGTTCCACCAGCTCCTCGATCGCATGATATCCCTGGTATCCGGACGTTTCTACACAGAGTTTGGGAAACTGTTCCATCAAAGGATACAGAGACAGATCGATCCGGTAAGATGTGTTCATCAGGATCACCGGAAGCTCCGGAACGCCCTGCAAAAACCGTTTGACAGCGCCGTAATCCAAAAAGTATTCCTGACCGGGCACATTCAGGTCCAGCAGCATGGGGAGACGCATCTGTTCAAACAGCAGAAGCTCCTCGTGAAAAAGCTCGGCATCCAATCCGTACCGTCCTTTCAGCGGCTGGAAACGGATAGCTGCGTATCTTCCTTCACAGATTGTTTGCTTGAGGTTTTCACGGGAAAGCTCTTGGACATTCCGATATGGAAGAAAGTTCAAAACGGGAAGCAGCCGGTCGCTGCGTATCGGCCGGGGCGTCGGACGGTCGTAAAATGTTTCGCTGTCCATCACCAGAGCCTTGTTGATGCCGAAAAAGTCCATCTCGCGGAGCAGCTCCCCGGTCGTCCGGCTGAACTTTACGACAGGCACCGTCTCAAAGCCAGCCCGGCAGTTGCAGTCAAAATAACACAATAGTATCACCGCCTTTTGGATGCGAACAGTATAGCACAGCCTTTTTTGAAATGCAAGAAAATGATAAAAATTTGATAGTTATTCTTCGCTTTTTGTATTTTTTCGTCTCATAAGAAAGGAGATGGCATTTTTATGGGTAAAACGAATGGTTTTGAGTACAATTTCAATAAATTATATGATAACTTGTTGAAAAATAGAAAAAATCGATACGAATATATAAAATGAGAAAAAAGTGGGATTATAGCAAATATTTTTTATTGCAAATTTCTGGGACGATCGCTATAATAAAGCCATTCCGAAAAAAATGCACAACGAGTCAGAAAGGAGCATTTCAAAATGCAGACGTCTTCGCTAAAACAGCAAAGCCTTCCGCCTGGAAAGGCTGCGCGCAGAAGCAGAAAGGGAAAAGCAGCCCCCGGCCCTTCCCAGAGCAGCGGATTTTTTTCCAAAGCGGAATTCCGCAAATACATCCGCTATAAATATCTGGTGCTGATGTTTCTCCCGGCTGTGGTTTTCTTTATTCTGTTTTCCTATATTCCCATGTACGGCATCACGCTGGCTTTTAAAGATTTCAAAGTCATGGAAGGCATCATGGGAAGTCCGTGGATCGGGTTTGCAAATTTCGAACTGCTGTTCGGAACCCCAAGCTTTCTCCGAATTCTTTGCAACACCCTGATTATCAGCAGCTGGAAATTTGTGCTGGGCTTCATTGCTCCCGTCATTCTGGCCCTTCTGATCAATGAGATCGAATGCAAATGGTTTAAGCGGGCGGTGCAGAGCATCAGTTATCTGCCCCACTTTGTCTCCTGGGTTATCCTCACCTCGATTTTTATGAACCTGCTCTCTCCCAGTTCCGGCCCGGTCAATATTCTGCTGAAGGCATTGGGATTTGAACCGATCTTTTTTCTGGGTGACGAAAACTGGATTCGTCCGGTCCTGATTGCCACGAGTGTCTGGAAAGATATGGGATGGGGAACGGTTGTCTATCTGGCGGCCATTTCTTCTATCAACCCGGAGCTTTATGAGGCGGCTTACCTGGATGGCGCCAGCAGATGGCGGCGGATGTGGCACATTACGCTGCCGGGGATTGCGCCGACCGTAACGATCCTGCTGATTCTGGGATCCCGCGGGATTATCAGCGATGATTTTGACCAGATTTACAACATGGCCAATAATGCGGCGGTCCTTCCAAAAGCGGAGGTTATTGCCACATATACTTACAAAGTCGGCCTTCAGGACCTGCGGTACAGCTACTCCACCGCCGTCAATCTGTTTACAAATGTTGTGGGGCTGATCCTGGTGCTGGTCACAAATAAAATATCCAAGCTGGTCAACGATTACGGTATTTGGTAGGAGGCAGTGCGTTATGATTCTTCATAAAACAAAGGGCGACCGGATATTCAGCCTGATTAACGGATTGGTGATGGTTTTGCTCTGCTTTACTACGCTGTATCCATTTCTCTACCTGTTGAGCTTGTCGTTTACCCCCACTACGGTCAGCCAGCTGACTTTTGATTCTCTGATTCCGAAGGAATTCTCCCTTTCCAACTATGCCCGTGTTTTTGAGAATGACAATTTTGGCCAGGCGTTCCTGGTTACGATTTTCCGCACTGTGATCGGCACCTTTTCTCAGGTGTTCTGCACGATGCTGGTAGCCTACCCGCTGTCTAAGCGCTATTTTCCGCATCGCAGCTTCTGGACGCTTTTTGTAGTCATTCCCATGTTTTTCAGCGGCGGGTTGATTCCCACGTATTTGCAGATCAAAAATTTAGGGCTGATCAACCGCTTCCTGGTTTACATCGTCCCCGGCCTCATCAACAGCAGCAATCTTTTGATTATCCGCAACAATTTTATGGCATTCCCGGAGGAACTGGAGGAATCGGCAAAAATTGATGGGGCAAATGAATTTAAGATATTTGTACGCATCCTTATCCCGCTCAGCATGCCGGTTATCGCCACAATCGGGCTGTGGACGGCAGTTGCCCATTGGAACTCCTGGTACGACAATATGATCTATGTCTCCAATCCCGATCTGATGGTGCTGCAGCAGCTGCTCCGCAAAATCATTATCGAGGGCACGACAGCCTATATGAATACCGCATCGGATTCCGCGACCCAGGTATTTACCAATCCGGAGTCTGTCAAAGCGGCGACAACGATTGTCGCAACACTGCCAATCTTATTGGTCTATCCGTTTTTGCAGAAATATTTTATGAAAGGCATCATGATTGGCTCCCTGAAGGGCTGAACCAGGAAATTACAGGCCCGCCAGCGCGGCTCTGTAAACTCATAAATTTTTTAATGAGGTGAATATGATGAACAAAAAACGAGTCCTTTCCCTGCTGACCGCCTCCCTGCTGATGGCCTCTCTCACCGCTTCCTGCGGAAATGAGAATGCCGGAAGTTCTGCAGAATCCTCGACTGCCGGTTCTGCATCCTCCGGCACTTCGGAAAGCAGCACCGACACTGCGGCCGCTACCGATCCTTACGAGCCGATCGATGGTAAGGAGTACACCATTACCTGGACATCCAACGTGTATGAAACCCTCGACGAGCATCCCAGAATGCTGGAATACTGGGAAGAGATGTTCGATGTAAACATCGAATTTATCGCACTTGACGCACAAAACTGGGACGAACAGCTCAACATCCTCATCAGCGGCGGCACCATCCCCGATAAGATCCGCATCAGCAACAATGACCGTTACCGCTCCTTTGTAAGCCAGGGTGTTTTGGCGGAAATCCCGGAGGAAGTGATTCAGACCCACTGCCCAAATATCTATGGCTTTTACGAGAAGGAAGCACCCCTCGCCCTTCAAAACGCCACTGTCGATGGAGCTATTTACGCGCTTCCCATTTATAAGGAAGATACCCGCCTGCGGCAGGGACTGTTTTGGCGCGGAGATTATCTGGACGCGCTCGGCGTAGAAGCGCCTTCTACCATTGAGGAAATGGAGTCTGTTCTCCAGAAAATCCGTGATGAAGATCCGGACGGCAATGGGCAGAACGATACTTACGGCATCTCTCAGACTGCATTCACCTGCGTGTACGGCGCATATGGCGCGCCGCTCGACATCTGGATGCAGACAGAGGACGGCGAAGACCTGGTCTATTCTTCCACTCTGCCCGGCGTCAAGGACGCGCTGACTACCCTCCAGAGATGGTATCAGGAAGGATATATCGATCCGGAATTTGTTACCGGCGAAAACAAGGGCGGCTATTGGGCGATCTCCACTGTTTTTGCGACCGGACGCGTTGCTGCAAGCCAGCTCGGCAACTACTATCACTGGGGGCCTACGGCGGCAGGCGCCACTGTGGATGAGATGAAACTGGCCAACCCGGATGCGTATGTGACCGTCGGCCCGCTGCCGGAAGGCCCTGACGGCAAAAAGGGAATGCCGGTCGCCAATATGTATGGCGGCGGTTATGACGGCTTCAGCGTCAATCTGGAGGAAGAGCCGGACAAGCTGGGCAAGATCCTGGAAATCGCCGACTATTTCTATCAGGACCTGGAAACCTTCTACACCATGCGGTTCGGCATTCAGGGCGAGATGTGGGATTACCAGGAGAATGGCGCGCCCGGCATGATCGGGGAGTATGCGGAAGATACCACCAAGCAGGCGAAAGCTGGAGCTGGCACGCTCTTCCAGTTCATCACCCCCTTCGAGTACATGGACACCCTCAGCCCGGAGAACTGGGAATGGGGCAAAGAAAACGGCCTCGACAGGGATTTCTATGTCAATGAATTGTACGCGACGCTTCCCTCTGCCGCCCAGTATATGACAGATCTGCAGAATATGCAGGCGGAATACTTCCAGAAGATCATCACAGGCGAATGGTCTGTGGACAAGTTCGATGAATTTGTTGACAACTGGATGGCCCAGGGCGGCTCCACCCTTGTGGAAGAAGCCAATGAGTGGTGGGATTCCCTCAAGTAAGCGGGCTCTGGAAAAGAGAACAGTCCTTTTTCTGCCAACAGGAGCACTCCTGTTGGCAGAATTTATCCACCAAGGAAATCCGTGGAGGTCTCATATATGAAAACAGCAAGCACTTTTTTCGGGCCGGACACCGTGGCGCATATCCGCGCAAATATTCAAAATGCCCCGCAGCTTCCGGAAGCGGTGCAGACCGCCATCCGGGAAGCGGAACCATTCCTGTGCATGAGCGACGAGGAAATCTGGCAGCTGATGCCTTCCCACACCATCACCCGCTCCTGGATGGTGTGGTCAGACGGCCGCTGTCCCCAATGCGGGGAGGACGTCCGAATGTATTTCTGGCGGCATGACCCCGAGAGGCACCCCTGGAAGGTGGAGTGCCCCCACTGTCACGCGCTTTTTCCCAAAAATGACTTTTGGAAGTTTTATCAGTCCGGATTAGACAGGCAGGGGATCTTCCGCCGGGAAAATGCGGATGAAAGCCTTTTATATAATGAAGAGGATCCCTCCGGGGCTCTGCGGGATTTCGGGGTGGATGATGGAGAAGGATACCGCCGGGACGGGCACTGCTGGCGTTTTATCGGAAATTACCTTATCTACTCCCGGTGGAAAAAGCATGTCGTCGGCGGCCTCAAAGCCCTTTCCACAGCCTACCTTTATACCGGCGATACCCGCTACGCGCACAAGGCCGGCGTCCTGCTCGATCGGGTAGCGGATCTGCTGCCTTTCTTTGATTTCGACCGTGAGGGGCTGGTTTATGAGCTGCCGCATACGGCGGAGGGCTATGTTTCCTACTGTATTGACTCCACGACAGAAATAAAAGAACTGGTGCTGGCCTACGATCGGGTTTTCCCGGCCATCCGGGAAGATCGGTCCCTTGTAGGATTCCTCAAACAGAAGGGGCTGGAAACCGGCTGGAAAAAACCGGATTTTTCCGCTGTACAGGAAAACATTGAATCCCGCATCCTGCGGGAAGTGCTGGCACATCCGGAAAAAATCCGCAGCAATCCGCCCCACACCGAGCTGACCCAGCTTGTCATACAGGCGGTATTGGGCTGCCCCGAAGAGGAGATCCTCACCGCTATCGGGAAAATCGTCGAAAATAACACCCAGGTGGACGGCGTACAGGGGGAAAAGGGAGTGGCCGGCTATTCCGCCATGTCTACCAAAGGACTCGCCCTTCTGCTGACAGAATTTCTGGACTATGGAGAAGGATTCTTTGCGCGTTTGATGGCGGCTTACCCCATTCTGCATCAAACTTTTCGCTTTCACATCGATACCTGGTGCCTGCATCAGCAGTATTATCCCGGCACAGGGGACGGCAGCCGCTTTGCGGTGCTGGATCCGCATTATTATGCGGTGGATTTTTCGGAACCGCGGATGTTTACCCTGTTTTGGAAGCTGTACCAGACAACCGGGGACCGTGATTTTCTCAAAATCCTGTACCGGGAAAACGGCTTTTCAGTGGAAGGGCTGCCGCATGATCTTCGAGCAGAGAATGGGAAACAGATCCAGGAAGAAGTTGCCCGCTGCATCCGGGAGGATGGCCCCGTAATCCAGCTCAACAGCCTGAACAAGGAAAACTTCTGCCTGGCCATCCTGCGGGGAGAGTCGGAGGCATATGCCATGTGGATGGACTATGCGTATTGCGGCGGCCACGCCCAGAGTGCAGGCATGACCATCGGGATGTATGCGAAAGGCCTGGACCTGATGCCTGACTTCGGATACCCGCCAGTCATGTTCGGCGGATGGCAGACCCCGCAGGCGCTGTGGTACCGCCTCCCCAGCGCGCACAATACGGTCATGGTGGATGGGCGCTACCAGCGCAATAATTCGCGCGGCAGGACTACTCTGTGGGGAATCGGACGCGCAGCCCAGGTCATGCGGATGGATGGGAAAAATCTGGCGGATATTCCTCAATTTGAGCGCACAGTTCTGATGGTTCCCATCGAAGGGGAGGAGTTTTATGCGGTCGACAGCTTCAAGGTGGTGGGCGGAAAGGATCACGCCAAATTCACGTATTCTCACTTCGGCACTGTAAAAACCGGCGGGCTGAATCTTCGGCCGTCAGAGGACTACGGCTTCGGAAGCATGATTGATCAGACGGCCGCCGATCCCTTCCCCGTCATGGGTTGGTATGCGGATTGGGAAATTTTTGACCGTCACCATATCGTAAACCGCTCGGACATTCACTTCCGCTGCACTGACTTTACCCGCCATACCACCGCCCAGATTGGCCGGGCATGGATCTGCATGGGGGAATATGCAGGAGAAGATATGCGCAGGGAGGAAGCGTACATTCCCGCTGTCATCTCCCGGCGCACCATTCAAAACGATCTGATGCTGAGCAGCAATTTCCTCAGTCTGCTGGAAGCGTACGAAGGGTGCCGGAATATTGTGTCCGCCCGCCGGCTGGATCTGTCCTACCCAAACGGCATTGTCTGTACGGATATGGACAGCTGTCTGGAGATTCAAACTTCCTGCGGGCAGGAAGATTTTATCGTCCTGCTGGACTCTGAGGATGTCATCTACAATAAATTCTGCAAGGATCCTGTCGTCACACAGCTGGACTGGGGATATGAAAGTGACGCGGAAGTCTTTTTTGCGCGGCGGGCGGAAGGGGTGCTCCAGTCGGTTTACGCCTGCGGGCTGACCTATTTTCGGATCGGGGATCTGGAATACCGCTGCCCTGCGCACTGCGATATTCTGGAGCTGCGCCGGGAAGACGGAAAATGGCAGGTCCTCACACAGAAAGAAACGGAAAACTATGTGCAGCGCAATTGCTGAGCGCTGCCGCACAGGGAGAAATTTATGGAACATAACTGGATGGAAGCCGGCTTCCTCAACCCGCCGGCAGAATACCGCACCGCCCCCTTTTGGGTCTGGAATGACGAAGTGACGCGGGAGACCATCGACTTCCAGCTGGAGGATTACAAAAAGCACGGCTTTGGCGGCGCCTTTGTGCATCCCCGCCCGGGCCTGATCACCGAATACCTGTCCGAAGAATGGTTTTCGCTTTGGGGGTACGCGCTGGAGAAAGCCAAAGAGCTTGGGCTCAAGCTTTACATCTACGATGAGAACTCCTACCCGTCCAGTTTTGCGGGCGGACATGTGCCCGCAGAACTGCCGGACTGTTTCTCTACTTCCGCGGAATACCGGATCGTAAAAGTAGAAGATCTGCGGGAAACGGACGTGCAGGGCGGAAAAATTTATCAAATTGCTGCTCTCCAGCAAAAAGACGGCAGCTGGGTGCTGACGGCAGATTTGACGGAAATCCCTTTTTCCGAATGGCCCCGGTATGGGGATACGGTCATGGTGATCCGGCAGCAGGAGCCGCAGTTGCTCTCCTGGCTCGGCGGCTTTGCCAACGTCGACCTGCTCCGCCCGGAAGTCACAAAAGCGTTCCTGGACTGTACATACGAGGAGTATTATGCCCGCTTCGGCGCGGACTTTGGTGAAATCATTCCTGCTGCTTTCAGCGACGAGCCCGCCATTACCGGCAGTACGATCTATAACTTTGGGAACAAAAATAATCTTCCCTTCAGCTACTGGATCGCGGCGCGGTTTGAAGAGCGCAACGGCTACAGCATCCTTCTCCACATGGCGGCGCTGTTTCAGGATGTCGAATGCAGCTGGTACCGGTATCCTGCCAAAAAGATCCGATATGATTATTACACGACCCTGCGCATGCTCTGGACCGAGAATTTTATCAAACCGATGGGAGAATGGTGCGGCCGTCATCATATCGCCTGGACCGGACATTTTATGGAAAACTACTGGCCTTTTGCCGTTGGTGTTGCCACCTCACCCTGTGTAATGGCAAATTACGAGCACATGCAGTGGCCCGGCATCGACATGCTGCAAACGGATGTAGTCAAATATCAGCCGGACGACCCGCTCCTGCTGACCGTCCTGGAGATTTCCAGTGTCGCGAACCAATTCGGCAAGGAACGAACCCTCTGCGAAACATACGGAGCGGGCGGCTGGGACGCCTCTCTGCCGGATTTTAAGCGGATGGCGGATTGGCTGCTGGTGAACGGCGTCACCTTTATCAACCAGCATCTTTCTTTCAACAGCATTGCCGGTTCCCGAAAACGGGACCACCCGCAGTCCTTTGACTGGCGGGAGCCCTGGTGGGGGGAGTACACGCAGCTCAACGACTATGTGGCGCGCGCGCAGTTTATACTGTCCGCCGGGCGGTCGGAACAGCGGATTCTGGTGCTTCAGCCGACGACGGCGGGGTTTCTGGTTCCGCCGGAAATGGAATTGGGCAACCTGGCATACAAAGTGCCTGTTACCAGCCCGGAGATGCGCAGCTATCTGGAGATGCTGCAGCGCCTTACAGACGGGCAGTGGGATTTTGACCTTGGCGACGAGTTCATCCTCGAAAACAACAGCTGTGCCGATGACGGTTTTCTGACTGTCGGGCTCCAAAAATACCAGGTCCTCCTCATGAACGGCAATATGGTCAATATGCGGGAATGCACCCGCCGCCTGCTGCTGCAATATCTTCGCCAGGGCGGACAGATTCTGTGCTGGGGCAAGCCCGGACCCTATATTGAAGGGCAGGAAAATCCTTCCGGTTGGGATGAGATTACCGGGCAGCCAGGCTTTTTCATCGCGAAAAGCTATGAGGAGCTGGAAACCCGTTTGCGCCAGGAGATTTCCAACCGCATCTGCCGGGAGCCGCTTCCGGCGGGAATCGCGCATCGGCGGCGGGTCCTGCCGGATGGAAGGGTGCTGTATTTCTTTGTCAACAGCAGTCGGCAGAATTTTTGCCGGAAGCTGTATCTTCCCGAACCCTGCTTCCGGCACTGGGATCTTTGGACCGGCAAACAGGGACCGGAAGAAAGCGGTCCAGTGATGGTGGAGCTTCATCCCGGAGAATCCCTCCTGCTGGTGTCTGATTTTTCGCAGCAAATTTCTGCCCGGCCGCAGGAAAGCCTGCCTTCCGCCATGCGGGAGGTGCCGGTGCGGCTGTCTGCGCTGCATCCGGAGGGAAAGAACGTTTTTCCGATTGACTACTGCACGCTGACTGTTGGCAATGACTGTTATCAGGAGATCCAAGTCATTGCAGCCGGGGATGTGCTGTTCAAAAAGCGCGGGTTTCCGGGAAATCCGTGGGACAACAGCATTCAGTTCCGCTCCCGCATCATGGATCAGAACCATTTCCCGGAAGGAAGCGGGTTTTCGCTTGCCTATACTTTTTATGTCAGTTCAGATTGGCTCCCGGGGACGCCGGTCGAACTGATTGCGGAACGGGGCAGTTTTTACGGGCTGTCCTGCAACGGCCGCAAGGCGGAATGGTCTTTGCCGTCCGCCTGGTTGGAGAAAACAGCCTGGTGCGCCGAAATCGGCGATCTCATTCAGCCCGGAAAGAATGAGATCCTTTTGACCGCGCCCCGCTTTGATGTGCGTTTGGAACCGGAGGCAATCTACCTGCGGGGAGATTTTTCCGTCCTCCCGGAAGAGACGCAATGGCGCCTGCATCCTCTGCTTCCCCTAAATTTTGGCAGCTGGACAGAACAGGGGAGGCCCTTTTACGAGGGAGCATGCTGCTATACCTTTTCGTTTGATCTGCCCGAGCACTGCGATCGCGCCTGGCTGGAGCTTCCGAAAACCGAAAGCAGCTGCTGTGCGGTCTGGATAAACGACACCTTTCTCGGCGTGGATCAGGCAAGCCTCTTTGGTCCCATCCCTCTGCACCCATATCTCCGTCCGGGAGAAAACAAGGTTTTGCTGCGGGTCTGTGGGAGCCTGCGCAATCTGCTGGGCCCGCATTATGATCCGGGACGTCCCCGCAACAACGTCTGGCCAACCGACTGGAAAAAGGCCCAAAAATACCGGCGGCCTGCCCCTGCGCAGCACGATCTCATCTCTTACGGCCTCTTGGAAATGCCGCATATTTACGTGCCAAAACATTCTTAACGCAAAAAGCGACGCGGACTTCTAACAAAGCAAGCGGAGCGGAATTCTGTAAACCTCGGAATCCCGCTCCGCTTGCTCGATTTCTGTGAAAAAGGCAGCCCTTAGTATCCTGCGGAAACGCCTGCCGCCCGTCTTTTTCTCACTCCCCATCCTCGCCGTCGGGGCCGTCCTTTTCCTGGTCCGATAGATTGTGGCTGTACCGGCCCGGCGTCATGCCGGTTATTTTCAAAAAGACGCGCCGCAGGGTGCGGGAGTTGGTAAACCCCACCATCCCCGCCAGCTCCTCACAGGAGACAGAACGCTGGTCCAGGATTTTTTTGGCTTTTTCAACCCGCACGCAGCCGATATAATCCAGAATGCCCTGTCCGGTTTCTTCTTTAAACAGGCGAGAGAGGTACTTGGGCGACCGGCTGAGGGCGGCTGCGATGCTGCTGATGTTGAGCGAATCCTCCGCGTAATGCTGCCGGATGTAGGCCTGTACCTGCTGGGAAAGATCCGCCACCTCGAGCTGATTCTGCCTGCGCACCGCGTGGCAGACACAGGCTGTAAGCTGCCGCAGCTCCTGCCAAAAGCTCGCCTCGTTGGTGTCCGACATCAGCCGTTCCACACGCGTGAGCAGATTCAGCCTCTGGCTGTTTTCCTCAGCGAGCGGGTAAAAAATTTCGACCAGCAGATTCATAACGCCGGTCATTTGGAGGCGCACCACCGAAAACGGCAGATTCTGGCGGCAGTATAGGCTGTAAAAGGCTTCCAGCAGTTCCTGCGCGGCGGCCGCGTCTCCCCGATGGACCGCCTCGGTGAATTCCCGCCTGCGCTCCTCCGCCTCCACCCGGAAGTGCTCTTCATACTCCTTGATCTCCCCGCTGTCCATGATCCCCCCTGCGCCGACAATGCTCGCATATTCCAGCGCCTCCATTGTGTCCAGATAGAGGGTGTGCGGCTCCTCCGCACAGCTCACCACCGCCTGGAAGGGGAGACCATGCTCCCCACAGATTGTCCGCGTCCGGTGCAGGGCGGCCAGGCACCCCCTCTTCCAGGCGGCTGCATCCTCTTCCAGCGGGAAAAGATAATAGAGGAAGGGCCCATCCTCCGTTTTGTAAAAGCGCGCCGGCTGCACCTGCCCGGAAAAGACAGCGTGCAGCAGCCGGAAGGCGCTTTCGTCCTTCTGCGGATCCCCGTTCAGCACGAGCTGGATCGCGGCCAGCCCGAAGCGGTTCCCGCGCAGGTTCAATTCGAAAAAATTGTCCGCGTCGCTTTCTGAGACATGCGGGCGCCGCCCCTTCAGCAGGGAAAGCAGGTAGCTCTCCAGCAAAAGCCGGTTCTGTTCCTCCAGCGTGCTGCGAATGGTGTGGTTCTCGTCGGAAAGAAGCTGGTAGGCCTGGTGGAACTGCTCGAACTCATTTTGCCCGCGCTTTTTGCCGCCCAGCATCTCCACAATCCGCGAGACCGGGCGGTAGTTGCGGCGCAGCAGCAGCATCGCCAAGAAAATTCCCAGAAGCAGCGAGACGACCTGGCAGGCGACGCTCAGCATGGCGGTCTGCCGCGCCTGGCGCCAGAAGGCCGTCTCCGGCGTGCTGACGGTAAACTGCCACCGGCTCTGGCCGGAGGCGGCTGTGACCGAAATCATAGGGAACCCCTCCTCCGCCGGCCAGCTTTGGCGCTGCAGCTCCCCGTCGGCGGAAAAGACGGCCGCCGTCTCCCCGTTTTCGTCGGAAAGGAGCAGGTACTCCTCGCTCAGATGGTCGGTCAGCCCGGCGATCCGGCTTAAGGGGACGGTGATGAAGATGTTCACCGGCTCCGCAAGGTTGTACCGGGCAGTCGTTGCAAAAATCAGGCAGTTGCCCTCGTAGAGGATGCTCAGATCGGGGGCGATCAGGAATTCATTGTGATACTGGGCGGAAAGCTTCTTCATCCATTCCTCATAGCTGGGGGGATCATTCAGGTAAAAGAATTTCCCGTTGTAGGCATACCGGCTGAAATTCGCCGTCCGGGGGGAGAGGACATAATCCCGCTTGGGGTAATAGATCAGGATATCGAGCCCCGGATTCGAGACCTGATAGGCCGACAGCAGTTCCATCAGCTCCTGCGCCTCATAGTGAAAGTACGGGTCCCCCTCCTCGATCGCGGTAAACGCGCTCAGCTGGGAATTGGCGTAAAGGAAAGAGAGGGCGGATTTCTCGTCCTCCATCAGCTCGTCGATCTGGTCCTGCAGGTTGCTCAGAATCAGCTGGTTTGCGTTTTGGATCTCCTGCCGGATTACATGGGAGGTGTAGCTCGAGCTGACAAATCCGCCCAGGATCGGGATGAGCAGAATCAGCAGGTAGGAAGCCGCCCAGCTGACCGCCACGCCCTTTCTTCGAAAAATTGTATCATGCTCTATTTTCACGTTCGCCGCCTGCCTTTCCGGTGATAAGTCCATTGTACCAGATTTTTTTCATAAAAACAAAGGATTTTTTTGCTAAAAAACGGACAGAATGTCAGATTACGGACAAAACGGCACCTTTTTGGCCCCAAAGATTCCCGATTTGTCCGGCCTGGGAGATATTGTCTCTTGGATTTTGGCGCCGCTTCGGCTATACTGAAAGCACAAAAAGGCGCAGCGGGCGCCGCCCGGCGCCGATAAGCACGTCAAAACATGAAACAGGAGGGAACACCATGAAAACAGTCTCGAAAAAGCTTTCTCTGATCCTGGCCGCCATCACAGCCGCCGGCTCGCTGAGCGCGTGCAGCGATTCCCCATCCTCCTCCACCGCTTCGGAGCCGTCCGCGTCCGAATCCTCGGCCGCCTCCGCCTCGTCTGCGGAATCCGGCGGGGAAGAGGGGGCCGCGGGCGTCACCTACCCGCTGGAAGGGAACCCTACCTTTACCTACGCCATCGGCGAGGAGGCCGCCGTCACCGTCAACGCCACCGATCTGGGCGCCACCCCCTTCGGCCAGGCCTGGCAGGAGGCCACCGGGGTCACGCTGGAAGTCCAGCATCCGTCCGGCAATGATGGATTCAACCTGCTCTTTGCCTCTGGAGATCTGCCCGACATCATCAACTGGAAGTTTACAACCTATTCTGGTGGACCTACCAAAGCTATAAAAGATGGCATTATCTATCCCATTGAAGATCTGATTGAGGAAAATGCGCCTGATCTCAAGGCCGTCCTGGATAGCAACGATTTGTATCGCAAAAGCACGACTAGTGTAGATGGTCACATTGTTGGTTTCCCCTTTATCCGCGGCAGCGAGTATCTTCTTACGGCTGCCGGTATGGTCATTCGCGATGACTGGCTGGACGAACTTGGGCTTGAAAAACCTCAGACACCTGACGAATTGTATGAAGTTCTGGTTGCCTTCCGGGATGAAAAGGGTGCAACTATTCCCGCCACAGGAGAACTGAATACCATTTTAGGACATTGGGTTAACTATGGTATGATTACATCGGGTTTTGGCTTGGTAAAGGGAGACTTCTATCAGGTTGACAATGTCGTCCACTATGGCCGCGCAGAACAGGAGTATAAAGATGTTTTGGCCTATCTCAACCGTCTTTATGAGGAAAAACTGTTGGATCAGAACTTTAATACCATTAACTCGAGTACGAAGGACTCCAATTTGATGAACGGCCTTTCCGGCGTATCTGGTGCTTCTGTAGGAGGCGGCATCGGAAATTACCTTCAGACAATGGAGGGTAAAGACTTTAGCATTACTGGCTTTGGGCCGTTAGTTGCAAAAGAAGGAGATAAAGCCAAGAGTACTTATTACGACAATCCTGTTACTGGTCATATGGCTGTCATCACCCCAAACTGCGAAAATAAGGAGGCTGCCGCGCAATTCTTAAACTACGGCTACACGGAGGAGGGCCACATGCTCTTCAACTTCGGCATCGAAGGGGAGAGCTACACGATGGTGGACGGCGTCCCGACCTACACCGAGCTGATTACCCACAACCCCGACGGCTGGACCATGCAGCAGGCGCTCGCGCAATATACACGTTCTTGGGCCACTGATGCTTTTGTGCAGGACGAAGGTTATATGCGGCAATATGGTGCACGTCCTCAGCAGCAGGAAGCCCTCGAAAGTTGGACCAACACCGATGCTGCAAAATACGCTTTTCCACCGACCACGATTGCAGAAGAAAACTCCGCCGAATATTCCAAACTCTGGAGCGACCTGAACACTTACATGGACGAGATGTTCGTCAAATTTGTTACCGGCGTGGAGCCGCTTGACAAATTCGAGACCGACTACCTCCCAATGCTCGAGCAGCTGGGGATCGACCGGGTCCTCGAACTGCAGCAGAACGCGCTCGACGAATTCAACGCCCGCTGACTCGGGCCGCATCCTGCGGGGCGGCGCGCCTGCCGCCCCGCCGCTAAATTTCTAAAGGAGGGTTCTCCATGCCCGTTTCCAACCGATCCCTGGGCCGGCGGCTCCGCAGGGATTTCCGCCTGTATTACGACGCCTATCTGCTGATCATCCCCGTTGTGCTGTATTATCTGATTTTCTGCTACAAGCCGATGTACGGGGTCATCATCGCGTTCAAGGATTTCAGCCCGGCGGTGGGGATCCTTGGGAGCGACTGGGCGCCTTCCTTCGGCTTCCAGCACTTTATCGACTTTTTCGGCTCTTACTATTTCTGGCGGATTCTGCGCAACACCATCGTCATCAGCCTGTCCTCGCTGATTTTCGGCTTTCCCGCGCCCATCATTCTGGCCCTGCTTCTGAATGAGATCAAGAGCAGCGCATTTAAGCGCATCACCCAGACCATCTCCTATATGCCGCACTTTATCTCGCTGGTCGTCGTATGCAGCCTTATCCACATCTTCACCTCCGACACCGGGCCGGTCACCGCGCTGCTTTCCCTCTTCGGGATGGAGCGGGTGACGCTGCTCTCCCGGCCGCAGTACTTTGTGCCGGTGTACGTCCTGTCGGGGATCTGGCAGGAGGTCGGCTGGGGCGCCATCATCTACCTCGCGGCCATGACCGGCATCGACCAGGGCCTTTACGAGGCCGCCCGCATCGACGGCGCAAACCGCTGGCAGCAGACGGTCCATGTGACCCTGCCCGGCATCCTGCCCACCGTCGTGATCATGCTCCTGCTGCGGCTGGGCAGCATCATGAACGTCGGGTTTGAGAAGATCATCCTGCTTTACAACTCCGGCATCTACGAGACGGCCGACGTCATCTCGACCTTTGTCTACCGCAAGGGCCTCACCGACTTTCAGTGGAGCTACAGCTCGGCGGTCGGCCTGTTCAACTCGGTCATCAATTTCTGCCTGATCCTCATCTTCAACCGGGTCAGCCGGAAGCTCAGCGAAGTCAGCCTGTGGTAGGAGGGGAAGAATATGGAAGAACGCTCAATCGGAAGCCGCATTTTCCGCGTCTGCAACACCATTTTCATGCTGCTGCTCATCTTTGTCACCGCATACCCCATGTATTATGTCGTCATCGCCTCCTTCAGCGACCCGGGGGAGCTTTCCAAGCAGCTGGGCGCGCTCTGGCTGCCCATCCCGCCCTTTACCCTGTCCGCCTACGAGATGGTTTTTTCCAACCCGATGATCGGGCGCGGGTTTGTCAACACCCTGATCGTCCTGACGGTGGGGCTGGCCTTTAACATTACGCTGACGATTATGGGGGCTTATTTTCTGGCGCTGAAGGGGCCCATGCTCAAAAACGGAATTACCTTTCTCATCATTTTTACCATGTATTTTTCCGGAGGTCTGATCCCGTCTTATCTGAACATCCGTGACCTGGGGCTGCTCGACTCCCTCTGGTCGCTGATCCTGCCCGGCGCGATCAGCACTATGAACCTGATCATCATGAAGACCGCCTTCCAGGGGATTCCCGAGAGCCTCATTGAGTCGGCGCGGCTGGACGGCGCCTCCCACCTGCGGATCCTGCTGCGGATTATGCTCCCGCTTTCGCTGCCTACCCTGGCGGTGCTGGTGCTCTATTACGGCGTCGGGCACTGGAACGCCTGGTTCAACGCCTCGATCTACCTCCAGACGCGGGAAAAATTCCCCCTGCAGCTGGTCATGCGCAACATTCTGAACGCGACCCAGGTCAGCGACATGGTCGGGAACACCGGCATGGACGAGACCGCCCAGATCGTCGAGCTGATCAAATACGCGCTGATCGTTGTCACCACCTTTCCGATCCTGCTGCTGTATCCCTTTTTGCAGCGGTACTTTGTTAAGGGCGTCATGGTCGGCGCCATCAAAGGCTGAGGCCGCGGCCGCAGAGTATCCTTCGATACTGCTGGATGGCGAAACTCTTTCGCCGCGTGACAAGCTGCGCCGTCATAGAAAGGATTTTTTTCTTTCCGGCGTTTGGCCTTTTGAGCATTTGGGCAATCTATCTATATAAAGGCCGGGAACTTCTACATCCCCGGCGCGGATTTTTTCTGAGAAAATGGGGTGAAAACGAAAAAAAGCGAAGCCAAATCCTGAAAAACTCAGAATCTGACTTCGCTTTTTGCTTCTTTTTCGGTTGGAGCAGGAGGTGACAGTAATGGAACAGGCTTCCTGTTTCGCGACTCAAAAAAGCCCGCGAACCCCGATAAAACCTAAGAAAAAAGTGGCCGACAGTAAAATCGACCACTAAACCTGGTGGACGAGGGTGGATTCGGACCACCGAAGCTGAAAAGCAACAGATTTACAGTCTGCCCCCTTTGGCCACTCGGGAACTCGTCCATATTAAGTTAGAAGAAAGTGGAGCTGGTGGACGGACTCGAACCCCCGACCTGCTGATTACAAATCAGCTGCTCTACCAACTGAGCTACACCAGCAAATTTGCCCTTGCCCCTAAATGGTCGGGGCGACAGGACTCGAACCTGCGGCATCTTGGTCCCAAACCAAGCACTCTACCAAACTGAGCTACGCCCCGGCAGTTGGTCCTCATAACAGCTTAACTATTATATCACAAAACGGCGATAATGTCAAGCACTTTCTTCAAGAAAAAACACAAGCCGTAAATGCCGTGACTTACGGCTTGTGGAATGGCGCGCCCGGAGGGATTCGAACCCGCGACCTTTTGATTCGTAGTCAAACACTCTATCCAACTGAGCTACGAGCGCATCTTCTGTTGTCTCTCGTGACAACGATAATGATTATAACACAGAAGCCGCCGTTTGTCAACACCTTTTTTCAAAAAAATCAGAAATTTTTCAAAGGGAGGCAGGAACATCCTGCCCCCTGTCATGTGTTAACGGATTTCAATAGTGAAGAGAAGGGCGTAGGCGCCGCCTTTCAGGCGGTACTCTTCCGGCATGGCTGTGCTCCAGGCCATATCCGAGCCGATGGGACCGTGCGCCGCGTCAATGTGCAGCCAGCTCTCGCTGTGGGCGGGCAGCTCGTGTTCGTGCGCCGCCTGATATTCCTCCACAGAATTGTGCCGGATGTCAAAGTGGAACGGCTTTTCCGCGCTCACGCGGAAAATGCGGCCTTCGCCGTCCCGCAGCGCGAGCCAGCGGGTTTCCTCATGGCCGCCGTTTTCCGAGGGCGGGCTGAAGGGGAAGTGCTGCTCTGTGACAGTCGACTCCCAGACCTGCACCCGGGCCGCCAAATTGCGGTCTGCGTAGTTTTCCTGCGGGCCGCGGCCGTAGGCCGTGATCTGCTCAAATCCCGGCGCGATGGGGAGCATCAGGCCAACCCGCGAGAGGGCGGGCAGCGCGTCGGGCAGGCTGAGGTTCAGCGCGGCCTCGACCGCGCCCTCCCGGACGGTGTAGCAAAGCCGCCCGGCGGCCTCCATCTTCCCGCGCATCGCGAAGGGAAACTCGACCCGCACCCGGTCGCGGCCGGTGAGGACAACCGGCTCCTCCGCCGAAACTGTCATCCCCTCGAACTGGGCGAGCAGATCGTGCCAGCCCCAGCCGGGACAGCAGTCCAGTCCGGTGCGCGGGCGGGTAAGGGCAGGGGCGGAGGTCCCGGCGAGGAATTCCTTCCCATCCTTTTGGAGGGAACAGATCCCGCCTGTCTCTCTGGAAAAGGCCGCCGAGAAGTTGTCGGCCGTCACCCGGAGCACCCCATCCGCTTCCGACAGGGAAGCGGCCGCCCCGGTGACGGGCGGGAGGGCAGGGCGGCAGAGCCCGCCTGCGACGGCAAACTGCTGGAAGCCGATCTCCTCGCCTACGGCGGCAAACCAGTTCCCCGCGCGGCGGCTGAAGCAGAATTCCAGGTGGTATTCGTGCCCCGCCCGCCGGCTGACGGGCAGCGCGACCTCGACCTCCGCCTCGCTCATCGGGGCGAGGTCGGGGAGGGAGAGCTCCCAGCGGGAAATTTCGGCGCCGTCCTCCCGGAGGACCGCCTCGCAGCGGAAATCCCGGCCCCATTCGGTCATGGCGCGGTTTTTGAGGACAAACCGGAGATCCGGCGCAGCCGTCTCCCAGGCGGAGAAGGCGCGCGGCTTCTCCATCCAGATGGGGCAGTAGGCCTCCTTGACCTCATACGCCACCGGCTTCCAGGTGAGGTCGGCCAGCACGACGCCGTTGTTGGTCATGTAGGGCGGGTTCTGCCACTCGACGACCGGCTCGCCGAAATCTCCGCCGTAGGCGAAGAACTTCTCCCCGTCCGCCGTCTTTCCCACCAGCGATTTGTCCTGCCAGTCCCAGATATAGCCGCCCTGGAACCGGGGATACCGCTCGAGCAGATCGCGGAATTTTTCCATCCCGCCGCCGCTGCTCGCAATCTGATAGAGGTATTCGACCAGGATGATGGGCCGGCTGTCGGCGGGATCCGCCAGCATCTTGAGGATGGAATCGACCGTCGCGTACATGTTCCCCCGGACGTCCGAGATATTTTTTCCGGGCTCGCCCGCTTCGTACTGGCAGAGGCGGGTGGGGTCGTACTCCTTGACGAAGCCGTACATCGCCGCATGGTTGGGGCCGGTGCCGCTCTCGTTGCCGAGCGACCAGGAATAGATGGAGGGGTGGTTCTTGTAATTGGCCGTCATCCGCACCGCGCGCTCCAAAAACTGGCCCGCCCAGGCCGGGTCGTGGGTGAGCGCGCCCATGACGCCGTGGGTCTCAATGTCGCACTCACAGACGAGCAGCAGCCCCAGCTCGTCGCAGAGGTCGTACCACTCCGGGCAGTCTGGATAGTGGCAGGTGCGGACCGCGTTGATGTTCATCCGCTTCATCTGCCGGATCTCCTCGATCATATGGGCGCGGCTGACCGTCCGTCCGCCCTCCCAGCAGAAATCGTGCCGGTTGACCCCGCGGATGATGAGCCGCTGGCCGTTGAGATGCACGACCCCGTCGATGACCTCGATCTTCTTGAAGCCGATGCGGCAGCTCTCCCAGTCGCATTCCGCCCCGTCCGGGCCGATCAGGGTTACGGCCGCCCAGTAAAGGGCCGGGGTTTCGGGCGTCCAGAGCTGCACCTGCGGGAGAGTGAGACTCACCCTCCCGGTATTTGCGGTGGGGAAGCGGTCGGTCCGGTACTGGGCGGAAGGCATGACCGGGCCTTCCCCCTCGGTGAGCTTTTCCCCGTTCAGGTCGTAGAGGGAAAGCCGCACCCGGCAGTCGGCAAACCCGGGCTGGCGGGATACGCGGATGTCGGCTGTGACCTCGCCGCCGCCCCGGTGCAGGTCGGGCAGGGCGGTGATCTGGTAGTCCTCGATGCAGAGGGCGGGCTTGGCGATCAGCCAGACGTCCCGGTGGATGCCGGAGAGGTGCCAGTAATCCTGATCCTCGAGGTAGCTGCTCTTGGAAAAGCGGAGCACCGCGAGCGAAACCGTATTTTCGCCCGGCCGGAGGAGTCCGGTCACCCGGAACTCGGCGGGGAGCTTGCTGTCCTCCGAGTAGCCCGCCGGCTTACCGTTGACCCAGAGGTAAAAGGCGGTCTCCACCCCCTCAAAGCGCAGATAGACCTCCTTGCCCGCGAAATTTTCGGGCAGGGTGAAGCTTCTGCGGTAACAGCCGGTGGGGTTCTCCGCCGGGACAAAGGGCGGGTTGGGGAGCTGTTCCGCTGTTTTGAGAGAAGGGCGGATCATCTGCGGGCCGGCGGCCTTGTAGTCCCACGGGTAGGGGACGTTGGTGTAGATCGGCTTGCCGAATCCCTGCAGCTCCCAGCTCCCCGGCACCGCGATGGGGGAGAAGCCGCGAAGCTCCGCGCCTTCCCGGTAAAAATCCCCGACATCTTCCGGGGATTCCTCGAGCCGGAACTGCCACTCCCCGTTTAGGGAAAGCTTGCCCGCGGAATTTTGCCCTCCCGCCGCAGCTTCCTCCTCGGAGGAATAGGCCTCCCAGCGCGTGTGCGCGGGCACACGGCAGATGGAGGAGACCTCCACCCGCTCCCATTCGGGAATGCTGTCAAAATTTTTTCTCCAATCCATGCTGATTGCTCCTTTCCTGTATGGGCCGGTTAACCGGCCAGATAGTCCGACTCGTCAATCGTGTTGAGAATGTGGGTGACGTCGTCATAGCGGGAGGGGTCCGAGCTGGACCCCAGGCTGACGATCAAAAATTCCTTGCCGTGCTGCCTGTAAAGGACCATGAGGTTGTAGTCGTCCGACAGGGAGCCGGTCTTGATGCCGGTCACATTTGCTTTGCCTCCGTCATGAAGCGCGCCTTACCGCAGCGCGACGTTTTCGCCCCCCAGCAGATCGGACAGGGCCTCCAAAAGGGCCTTGTCCCCGCTGACTGCGGGCCGGCCGGGCGGATAGTGGTATTTTTTATCGTCTGCGAAGAAGAGCCGCACCGGCGTCCGGCCCGGATGGGTGGCCAGCAGCTCAAGCACCGCCGGGATCCGCCGGTCGTTTGCCGCGTTGAGCTTGAGGTAGAGCGTTCCTGCCGGCTGCGCTTCCCGGAAGGCGGCAAGGCCGATCACCCGGTCGGCCAGCACCTTGGGGGATTCGTCCTCCCGCAGCGAGACCCTTCCCTCGATGACGAGCGGCTCCTCCTTCTCGAGCAGCTCCCGGCAGTCCCGGTAGACGGTGGGGAAGAGGATGACCTCGATCCCGCCGCTCCGGTCCTCGAGGGTCAGGAAGCACATCATCTGCCCGGATTTGGTGTTCATCGTCTTCCTTCCGGCCGGCAGGCCGAGCAGGCGGACCGTCTGACGGTCGCGGTAGCGGCTTTCTTCGGCTGTGATGGCGGCGGCTTCGTCCATTTTGTAGCGCCTGGCGAGGGCGCGGTACTCATCGAGCGGGTGCCCGGTCAGGTAGAAGCCGAGGGCCTCGTACTCCATCCGCAGCTTTTCGCCGGGCGGGTATTCCCCCATATTGGGGATGGCGAGCTCCGGCTCGGCCAGCGCCGCCGCCTCGAAGAGGTTCATCTGCCCGCCCTGATGGCTCCGTGCGTAGCCTGCGGCAGCGTCCATCGCCTGCTCATGCACCGCGACAAGCTCCCGCCGGGCCGCCCCGAAGCAGTCGAAGGCCCCGGCCCGGATGAGATTTTTAAGGGCCTGCTTGTTCAGTTCCTTGCCGGAAAGCCGCTTGCAGAAGTCAAAGAAGCCGGTGAAGGGGCCGTTTTCCTTCCGCTCCGCGACGATGTTGTCAATGACCGAGCGCCCCAGCCCCTTGACGGCCAGCAGCCCGAAGCGGATGCCCTCCCCCTCGGTGCGGAAGGAGCCGGTGCTCCGGTTGATGTGGGGCGGAAGAATCTCGATGCCGAGCCCGCGGCATTCCCCGATATACTCGGTAAGCTTCCCGGTCCAGTAGATGACCGAGGTGAGCAGCGCCGCCATATACTGCCGCGGGTAGTGGCACTTGAGGTAGGCCGTCTGGTAGCTCACTACCGCATATGCGGTCGCATGGGCCTTGTTGAAGGCGTATTCTGCGAAAGACGCCATCTCGTCGAAGATCTCGTTGGCAGTGTCCTCAGGCACGCCGTTTGCGACGGCGCCAGGGCATTCGGCGCTGCCGTCCTCCCGGCGCTTCCCGTGCAGGAAGATTTCCCGCTCGGCCTGCATGACGTCGGCCTTTTTCTTGGCCATCGCCTTGCGGACCAGGTCGGCGCGGCCGTAGGAGTAGCCCGCCAGGGCGCGGCAGACCTCCATGACCTGCTCCTGGTAGAGCAGCACCCCGCAGGTGACCCGGAGGATGGGCTCGAGCAGCGGCGTCTTGTAGCGGATGAGCTCGGGATGGAAGCGGTTGCGGATATAGGTGTCGATCGACCCGCTCGGTCCGGGGCGGTAGAGGGAGGTGGCGGCCGTGAGGTCCTCGATGGAGGCGGGTTTCATGGCGATAAGCATCCGCCGCATCCCGGCCGATTCGAACTGGAAGACCCCCTCGGTCTCCCCGCGGGAAAACATGGCGAAGACCTCCGGGTCCTCGAGGGAGATCCGGTCGATGCGGAAGTCCGGATCGGATTTGCGCACCGCATGGACGGTGTGGTCGATAACCGAGAGATTGCGCAGCCCGAGAAAATCCATCTTGAGCAGCCCGAGCTCCTCCAAGGTGGTCATGGGGAACTGGGTGACGATGGACTCGTCGCTTTTTGCCAGCGGGACGTAATGGTCGACCGGCTCGGCGGTGATGACCACCCCGGCCGCATGGGTCGAGGCGTGCCGCGGCATCCCCTCCACCCGTTTGGCCATGTCGAGCAGCTCCCGCACCTGGGGGTCGGCGTCGCAGAGGGCCTTGAGGGCTTTTTCCTCCCGCAATGCCTCGTCGAGGGTGATCTTGAGCCGCCCGGGGATGAGCTTGGCCACCCGGTCGACCGCCTGGTAGCTCATCCCGAGGGCGCGGCCGACGTCCCGCACCGCCGCCTTGGCGGCCATTGTTCCGAAGGTGGCGATCTGGGCGACATGATCGGCGCCGTACCGCCGCACGACGTAGTCGATGACCTCGCCCCGCCGCTCGTCCGAAAAGTCGATGTCGAAATCCGGCATGCTGATCCGCTCGGGGTTCAAAAACCGCTCGAAGATGAGCTGGTACTTCATCGGATCGACCCCGGTGATGCCCATGCAGTAGGCGAGAAGGCTCCCGGCCCCCGAACCGCGCCCCGGCCCGACCGGGATGTCCTGGCTTTTCGCGTAGCGGATGAAGTCGTAGACGATGAGGTAGTAGTCGACGTACCCCATCCGCCGGACTACCCCCATCTCGTAGTCGAACCGCTCTTTGAGCTCCGGCGTGACCGTCCCGTACCGCTTTTTGAGCCCGCGGGTACAGAGGTCCTCGAAGTACTCGTCCGAGCTCCGTCCGTCGGGCGAGGTGAAGTGGGGGAGCTGGGTCTTGCCGAAGGTAAACTCCACCTCACAGCGGGCCGCGATGGCGGCGGTGTTGTCGAGCGCGTCGGAAAAATCCGGCAGCGCTTTCTCCATTTCCTCCCGGCTCTTGAGGTAAAACTCCTCGGTCGGGAAGGCCATGTCGTTTTCCTCGCCGACCGTTTTGCCTGTCTGGATGCAGACGAGGACGTTCTGCATCCGCGCGTCCTCCCGGCGCAGGTAGTGGCAGTCGTTGGTCGCGGCGAGGGGGATGCCGGTTTCATTGGACAGCCGCCGCAGCAGCGGGAGGATGCGCTTCTGCTCCGCGATGCCGTGGTCCTGCACCTCGAGGAAGTAATTGCCCGCCCCGAAGATATCCCGGTAGCGGAGGGCGGCTTCCCTGGCCCCCGCATAGTCCCCGGCCGTGAGCCTGCGCGGGATCTCCCCGGCCAGGCAGGCAGAGAGGGCGATTAAGCCCTCATGGTACTGCGCAAGCAGCGCAAGGTCGACCCGCGGCTTGCTGTAAAAGCCCTCGATATACCCCGCCGAGACCAGCTTGATGAGGTTCTGATAGCCCTGCTGATTCTCGCAGAGGAGGACGAGGTGGTAGGGCCTGTTATCCAGCTGGAAGACCTTGTCAAATCGGCTGCGCGGCGCGACGTAGACCTCGCAGCCGATGATGGGCTTTACCCCTTCTTTCTTGCAGGCCTTGTAAAAATCGATCGCCCCGTACATGCAGCCGTGGTCGGTGACGGCGCAGGCCGTCTGTCCGGCCTCCTTGACCCGGCGGGGAAGCTCCGCGATCCGGCAGGCCCCGTCGAGCAGGCTGTATTCGGTGTGCAGGTGAAGGTGGACGAACGGTTTCATAAGCTTCCCCCCTTTTTGGATGCGCAAAGGCTTCCGCCGGGGCGATCCCGGCGGAAGCGGTCTGTAGATTCAATTTGATTTGCTGCCGGCCCGCAGCTTTTTCCAGAGGATGCCGCAGAGGAAGACGCCCAGCAGCGGGAAAACCGCAGCGACAAGCAGCCCGGCCTTCATCCCGAGCTGGTCGGCAGTGAGACCGAGCCCGGCCGCCCAATTGAGCAGCCGCTCGTTTTCCATCGCGGCGTCGGCCACCAGCCCGATGAGCTGCGGCCCAACCGAGCCGCCCAGGTCGCCGCCGGCCGCCATCAGGGCAAAGAGCGCGACCCCGCCGCCCGGGATGCGTGCCGTCGCGGCGATCAGGTTGCCCGGCCAGAGCATCGAGACGCAGAAGCCGGTCAGCGCGCAGGCCAGGAGCCCGATGAGCGGCACGCTCGAGAAGGCCGCCGTCAGATAGCAGACGAGCGCCCCCACCGAGCCGAAAAACAGCACGCCGCCGATCTGTTTGCCGTATTTCGCATACAGGCTCCGCCCCAGCCCCAGCATGACCGAGAAGAGCGCGACCCCGAAAATATCGCCGAAGGCCTTGGGGATCCCGAGCGCCTGCTCGAGGTAGCTCGAGCTCCACTGGGACATGCTGCACTCGCTCGCCCCCGCCGCAAAGATGCAGAAGAAGGAGAGGAGGGAGTCCTTCCGCAGCGCCAGCCTGAGCGCGCCGCTGCTCTTTTCCGGCCGCTCCATTGCGGGCAGCTTCTGCCCGTGATAGAGGAAGGCCGCGGCCATCGGGACGAGCATCCAGAGGATGGCAAGCAGCTGCCAGCGCTCCGTCCCCGCCAGGGTGAGGAAGACGGTGCTGACGATAACCACCCCGACGACGCCCCAGGCAAAGATGGAATGCAGCTTGCTCATCTCCCGGTCGGGGTTGTCCGCCGGGATCGCCGCGATGACCGGGCTGATGAGCACCTCGGAAAGCCCGCCCGACGCCGCGAAAATGACCGCGCCGAGCATCAGTCCGCCGTAAACGGCGTTCGGAAAGAGGACCGGCGCGAGGGCGTAGACAAAAAGCCCGACCGCCGTGATCACCGGGATGAGCCGCACCGTCTTTTCAATGTTGAATTTGTGGGAATAAAAGGAAAATACAAGGTCGATGGCCAGCTGGGTGCAGTAGTTTACCAGCACCAGCAGCCCCAGCAGGGAGTAGGAAATCCCGTACCGCTCCCGGAAGGTCAGGAAAAGCAGCGGCTGCAGCGCGCTGATGACAGACATCGAGAGGTTTGTGGTGTAGCAGGCGTATTTGAGCCGTTTGTATCCGTTCTGCATGATGGCGTCCCTCTATTTCGGCTGTACCACAAAGCCGGTCCCGGTCACTTCGGCGACCGGGTTGCCCAGCTCGTCCCGCACCGAGACGGTGTAATAGCCGGTGCTCCGGCCCTGCTTGACCCGCCGCGCCTCGGCGATCAGCCGCTCGCCTTTGGCGGTCCCAAGGTAGGAGATCTGGCTTGTCAGGGTCACGACCCCGGTCCCTGCGCAGTTGGAGGCGACCGCGAAGGCGAAATCCGCCAGGGTGAAGATGGCGCCGCCCATCACCGCCCCGCGGGCGTTGCGGTGGATTTTGGCGAGGGGCATCGAACAGCGGGCGTAGCCGTCCTCCGCCTCCTCGATCACCGCGCCGGCCGCTTCGGTGGCGAAGCGGTCCTCTCCAAAGTATTCCCGAATCTGCTGCAAATCCATACTGTCTGCTTCCTTTCTGAAGATCAAAATTGCCGGGGAACGGTCATGCCGGCCCATCCTCCCCAAGCTGCGCCAGGATCCCGAGCACCAGATCCCTGGAAAGCTGCGCGGCGCGGCTGCAGTTTGCCTCAAAATTCTCCGCGCCGTCGTGGTCCGCATTGTCCGTGACGCTCCGCACCGCGAGAAAGGGGATACCGTTGACGTGGCAGACGTGGGCTGCCGCAGCCGTCTCCATATCGACGGTCAGCGGGCGGAAAGCCGCGCGGATCTGTTCGCGCTGTTCGCCGTTTATGAACTGCTCGCCGCTCACCATCCGCCCGAAACGGACATCCTCCCGCCCCCGGGCCGCCCTGCGCGCCGCCGCCAGCAGCTTCTCATCCGCCCGGAACCAGACGTCCGGCAGCCAGGGGTGGAATTCGGTGAGGATGTTCGCCGCCACGTCGTGGTAGGCGCTTTCGGTCGAGACGACGGTGTCGAAGACGCGCAGCGACGGGTCGAGCGCCCCCGCCGTCCCGGCGTTCAGGATGGCGTCCACCCCGAAATGGTCGATGAGGATCTGCGCCGCAACGGCCGCATTGACCTTGCAGACCCCGCTGTAGAGGGCGACCGCCTCCATCCCCGCGATTTTCCCGCAGTGGAAGGTGAGCATCGCCTTCCGGACGGTTTCGCAGCCCTCGATTTCCGGCAGAAAGGGGGCGAGCTCGTCGTCCCCCGCGCAGAGAATGCCGATTTTGTTCATCCATTTCCTCCTGTCCCGGCGAGGTCGATCCAGTACCGCTGGATGGTCTCCCCGCCGCAGTCGATTTCATTTTCGAGCACCCCGCCGTTTTTGCGGATGCTTTTGGCGGAGCCGATGTTCTGCTTGCCGCAGGTCATCAGCACCTGCCGGATGCCGAGCTCCCGGCATTTGTCCAGCGCCAGGGAGATCATGCGGGTGGCGTACCCCTTGCGCCGCTCGCTGGGGCGGACGCCGTCGCCGATGTGCCCGCCGTCCTGCAGGAGGGACTCGTTCAGGCGGTGGCGGATGTTGACCGCCCCGACCAGGACGTCCCGTTCGGTGTCCAGGCAGAAATAGGTGGAGGCGGGGACATGCCCTGGCACGCCCTGTTCTTCCTGCACGAACACCGACAGGTACCGTTCGCGGTCGCTGCAGTCGCAGACCCGGATGGAGTAGGGGACGATTGTCTCCCCCGACGCAGTCCATTCCGCCATCATCTCGCAGAGTTTTTCCCAATCGGCCTCGGCGGGACAGACAAGTTTAATCATTTGCTTTCATCTTCTTTGCTTCCTCCAGAACAGGGATGATGACCTCGACCAGGTCGGCGCGGTAGTCGTACCCGGGGATGGAGGTGTTTTCTAAAATTGCGTCAACCTCCTCCAGCGGGAACCCCGCCGCGAGGTAATCCTCGGCCGTGTGCTCCGCCAGCCAGTCGATGGAGTAGAGCTGACCATCCGCTTCGTTAAAAAGCGCCAGCTTCCCGCAGAAGGCCCGGTCCACCGCCGCCTGGTCGCCGGAATAGAGGGCGTCGATCTGCTGGTCGGTGTAGCCGAACTCCTCGTAGCACTCCTCCCGGGTCATCCCGAGCACTTCCAGATAATCGTCGGTCACGGTGCCCTGCGTCAGGGCGATAAACTGCTCTTTCGGAATGTCATATTCCTCGATGAACGCCAGGATGGTCATCTGTTCGGGATTGGAGCGGGCGACGCTTTCCGCCCAGGCGTGAGCGCCTTCCTTCCCGACATAGTCCATCAGCTCCCCGCTGATAGAATGATAGGAAGGGGTGTGCGCCGTGCAGGCGTCCAGCCCGCCGGGCGAGGTTTCCTGGGCGCTTTCCTCTGTGGAGGGTTCCATCTCGGAGGGTTCTGTTTCCTCCGGCGGGGCGTTCTCCGCCGGGATGCTCTCCAAGGCGGATTCTTCCGGCCGGATGCTCTCCTCCGGGGCGCTCTCCGTTACGGACGAATCCGGCACGGATGTTCCCATCCCGCCGCAAGCGGACAGGGAGAGGGTCAGGGCAAGCGCCGTCAGGAAATACCATGCTTTTTTCATGCGGATCCCTCCTCAAAATTCTTCCAGTCAAAGGGCAGAAGGTCGCCGAGCGTGCAGCTTTCCCCGCCGGGAAGCAGGACCCGGGCCGCGCGGTTGTCCGGGTGCAGGCAGGTGAGAAATTCGCGGCACCTCCCGCAGGGCGGCATGACCCCGCCGTCCGACCCCACCGCCGCGACGGCGAGGATCTTCGATTCCCCGGCGGTGATCATGGCGGCGGCCGCGGCGTGCTCGGCGCAGAAGCCCATCGAGCAGGCCGTGTCGATGCAGACGCCGGTGTAGATCTGTCCGTCCGCAGCCAGGATGGCCGCGCCGACCCCGCCCGCTTCGGCGTAGGGGCTGAGCTGGCGGGGGTTTACCGCGGCTTTCGCCGCTTCATATAAATCTTTGTCGTATGATGTCATCGTGGTCTCCTTTTACGGCCTGGTGATGAAAAGGTGCTCCGTCCTCCCCAGGTAGTCCTGCCCCGCGAAGTCCAGCTCGACGATGCAGGGCATCCAGTGCTTGAGCCGGAAAAATTCGGCGCAGCCAAAGTCCGGCTCAAAATGGTTGAGGATGCTGCTCAAAGCGGTGCCGTGGGTGCCGATCATGACGGTTTTCCCCTGATTTTCCGCCAGAATGTCCAGAACGGCGGCGACGTTGCGGTCCTGCACCATGCGGATGGATTCGCCGCCCGCTTCGTGGAAGTCCCGGTCGGCCCAGCGTCTTTCGATCATCGCGCGGCCGCTCCCATCGGGGCCGCCTTCCCGCTCCCGCAGCCGCTCGTCGGTGCGGATCTCCATCCCCCAGTATTCCGCGGCGGAGCGGATGGTGTCCATGCTGCGGCGGTAGGGGCTCGAGTAGGCCGCGTCCGGCTGTACCTGTTCAAAAAACGCGCGCACCTGCGCCGTATCCGCCATCCCCTGCGGGGTCAGCGGGCGGGTGCGGTCGTCTGTCCAGCTGTGCTCGGGCTGGGCGTGGCGGACAAAGAAAAGTCTCGTCATCTGTTTCCCTCCAATGCTGTGAGAACGCCCTCCACCGTCAATTCGGCAAGCTCGAGGGCGCGCGGCTCGTGGGCGCAGAAGGTCTCGAGGTCGTGGGCGTCGGAATCGGTGATGATCTGGTATCGCTCCCCGTCCGGCGGGACAAAGCCGCGGTCGATCCCGCGGGGGCTGATCTCGATCACCCGCGCGTCCAGCTCGGGGGGGATGACGCCGAGGTTTGCGAGCACCGAGTTTGCGCTCTTGTCGACATGGGCGGGGATGGGGAGCCCCCCGTAGCCGCGCACCTTTTCAAATACCGTCCCGATGGGGAAGGCCGTGGCGTTGATGAGCAGCTTTTCGAGCTCCCCGACCTGCTCGTCCAGCTCATTGAGGATCCGCTGGTAGCCGAAAATCTCCGGCTTGTTGCGGACGGGCGGCAGGGCGGCGTACAGCTCCTCGCCCATCGCGAGGGCGGCCTCGACGCTCGGGAAGAGGGAGAGGACGTGCACCTCCTCGGCGGTCGTCACCTCGATGGCGGGGACGAGGAGGATGCCCGCCTCCTCCGCCAGCTTCTGCACGGCGGGGAGCTGGCGGGCCGCATTGTGGTCGGCCACCGCGATGGCCGACAGGCCGAGGACCTGTGCCATCCCGACGATGTTGTTGGGGGTCATCTCCTCCTCCCCGCAGGGGGAGAGGGCCGAATGCAGGTGGAGGTCGTAGGGGGCTAGCATTTCCCCAGCTCGCGGCCGAGCTTTAACGCGAGCGCAAAGGCCGGCTCGTCGCTTTCGAGGACGCAGATTTCCTGCTGCTTGGCCCGCGCGACACAGGCGTCGTCAAAATGGATGCCCTCGCAGAGGATGACGCAGGCGACGTCGGCGAGGACGGCCACGGCGAGGGTGTTTAAGTTGGCCATGACGGTGACAAAGGCGTCGTTTTCCTGCGCCCTGCCCATGACCATGCTCAAAAGGTCGCTCAGGTACGCGCCCTCGATCTCGCGGCAGCCGCCGCTGCCTTCCGAAACGACCCGGAGACCGTATTTTTCCGCAAATGCGATGGGTGTCATGGGGTATCCTCCTTGTCCTTCCCGCCGTCCTCGCCGGTTTCCGCCCGGAAGGGGGCCGGGATGTAGTTTTCGAGCTTGTGCAGGTCCTTTAAGAGGGTGGTGATGCCGCTCTTGTAGCGGAAGATGCAGTCCTCCTCCGACGCCATCCCCCGGACGATATCCTCGGCGAGGGCCCGGCAGGAGGGGGCGCCGCAGGAGCCGCAGTCGAGCCCCTCGAGGGAGGCGCAGATCTCCTCGACCCGCGCCATCTTCTCCATCGCCGCCCAGACGTCGTCGTCGAGCTTGAGGATGGGGACATATTCGAGCGGGGTGTCCCACAAAAGGCCGGGGTCGACCGCGTCGATGTGGTTTAAGCTCACCGGCAGGTGCTTGCGGATGCGGTAGAGCTTGGTCTTGGCGACATAGGGGTTCTCGACGTTTAAAACCCCGCCGACGCAGCCGCCGGCGCAGGCGTTGAGCTCGATGAAATCGACGTCGCGGAACTTCTCGTCCTCGAGGTCCTCCAAGACCCGGATGACGTTTTCAATCCCGTCGGCGGCGAGGTAGTTGTCGTTTAAAAGCCCCGAGCACTCGCCGCTGCTGCTCCCCCAGGAAAGGCCGATCTTGCCCGCTTCGGTGAGCGGCTCCATCGGGTGGGAGGCGGTCTCCTTCATGACCGAGACGAGCTTCGGGTAGATCTCGCTGACCGCGACGACGGCGTCGACCGCGCTCTTTTCGGTCCCGAGCGGCATCTTGGTCGCCGTCACCTTGGCGGGGCAGGGGGAGATGAAGATGGCCCCGATCTTTTCGGGCGGGAGCCCGGTCCTTTCCGCCGCCGCCTTTTTGGAAAGCCGCGCCGCCACCTCGATGGGGGCATGGAGGGGCAGGATGTGGTCGATAAGCCCCGGGAAGCGCACCCGGATGAGCCTTGTCACCGCCGGGCAGGCCGAGCTGATGATGGGGCGGGGAAGGTTCCCCTCCTTCATCAGGATCCGGGTTGCGGCGGAGACAATCTCGGCGGCCTTGGCTACCTCAAAGACCTCGTGAAAGCCGAAATCGCGCAGGGCGTTGAGGACGATGTCGACGTCCTCGAGGTTGTTGAACTGCGCCATGAAGGACGGCGCCGGCAGCGCGATGGCATACTCATACTGCCCGATGACCTCGAGCGGGTCATAGATAGCCCGTTTGGCGTGGTGCGGGCAGACCCGGATGCACTCGCCGCAGTCAATGCAGCGCTCCGGGATGATGTGCGCCTTTTTATTGCGCACCCGGATGGCCTCGGTCGGGCAGCGCTTGATGCAGTTGATGCACCCCATGCACTTGTCCCGGTCGAGCGTCACCGAGTGGAAAAATTCCTGCATATGGAAAACCTCCCATCCTGTCTGGCCGGTATGCGCCGGTCTGTTTAGAATCCAAAACAGGGCGGTCGCTCCCGCCGCGGCCATATTCGCACGCGGGAAAGCGGCCTTGCCGGGGTTATTTGATGTATACCGTCATGTAAACGGTCGTCCCCACCCCGACGGTGGAGTCGATCCGCATCTCGTCGGAGTATTTTTTCATGTTGGGCAGTCCCATCCCCGCGCCGAAGCCCAGGGAACGCACCTCGTCGGGGGCGGTGGACCAGCCTTCCTTCATGGCCTGCTCAATGTCGGGGATCCCCTTCCCCGTATCGGCCAGCACCATGTCGATCCGCTCCGGGGTCATCTCGACGGTGATGACCCCGCCGTTTGCGTGGATGACCATGTTGATCTCCCCCTCGTAGAGGGCGATGGAGACCTTGCGGATCACTTCGGGGGGGACGCCCAGCTTGCGCAGGTTTTTCTTGACCGCGGAGGAAGCTTCCCCCGCGCGGGTGAAGTCGCTTCCGTCGACGTCATAGGTCCATTTGAGTGTGTTCATTCGCTTTTCCCCCTCCCCGCAGGCCATTTTCCCACAGCAGGCCGCACGCTGTAAACATCCGGTGCTGGGTCCGCAGCATCACCATGCCCCGGCGCTCGGCGAGGGCGATCATGTCCGCGTCCGGCTCTTTGCCCCGGACGAAGACGATGCAGACCATATCCATCATATCGGCGGTCCGCACCACCTGGATGTTGACAAGGCCGGTGAGGAGGACGGCCTGGTCCTTGACGTAGGCCAGCACGTCGCTCATCATGTCCGAGCCGCAGGCTTCGTGCACCTCAACGTCGAGGTTCTCCGCCCCGCAGATCAGTTCGGCGTCCAGCACCCGCATAATGTCCTGTACATTCATGAAGAATCCCTCCTGCTGTTAGTCTTTGGCGAAAAAACACCGGTCCAAATTAGTTTGAAACAGACAATTTTTGCCGGGTATCTTTCCCTCTATTATATATGGTTTTGATACAGTATGCAAGAGCGCAAATCATCAAAAAAACTTTTTGTTCAAACCACCTAAAAAAGGAAAGCAAGGTTTTGCGGTGCATGTTCTAGCATTTTTTGTGGAAATGTGGTATAATCATAAAAAATGTGTGTTGTTTTTTTGTAACGCAGAAAACGGTTACATCGGCTCTGCGGCGGCGAGGCCGCAGACCGGATGAGGCCGTTACCATCAAGGAGGTCTATGAAATATGTCCAGTAAAAAAGCGGGTGTCCTCTTCCAGGACACGCCGGAACAGAGAGAGAAGCTCATGGAGATCATCGCTTCTCACAAGGACCAGCCGGGCGCTTTGATGCCGGTGCTCCAGCAGGCGCAGGAGGTTTACGGCTACCTGCCCATCGAGGTCCAGACCACCATCGCGGAGGGGCTTGACATCCCGCTCGAGGAGGTTTACGGCGTCGTCACCTTCTACGCCCAGTTCTCCCTTTACCCGAAGGGGCAGTACAAGATTTCCGTCTGCCTGGGCACCGCCTGCTACGTCAAAGGCTCGGGCGACATCTACGACCGTCTTCAGCAGAAGCTCGGCATCAAGGGCGGCGAATGCACCCCGGACGGCAAGTTCTCGCTCGACGCCTGCCGCTGCATCGGCGCCTGCGGCCTTGCCCCTGTCATGACCATCAACGACGAGGTCTACGGCAAGCTGCTCCCCGACGATATCGACGATATTCTCGCCAAATACGGCGCCTGATTGCTAAGACGGCAGGGAAGGAGGGAACATATGCAGGAACTGTCTCTCAATGTGCTGGACATTGCACAGAACTCCATCCGCGCGGACGCCTCGCTCATCACCATCACGGTTGAGCAGCGGACGGCGGACAGCTTTCTTGAGATCTCCATCGCAGACAACGGCTGCGGCATGAGCAAAGAGCAGGTTGCCCGCGTGATGGACCCCTTTTTTACCACCCGGACGACCCGCAAGGTCGGGCTGGGGGTGCCCTTCTTTAAAATGTCGGCGGAGGCGACCGGCGGCAGCTTCTCCATCGTTTCGGAGCTTGGAAAGGGAACCCGGACGACGGCGAGCTACCGCACCGACCACATCGACATGCTGCCCATCGGCGATATGAACGCCACCATCCTGACCCTCATCACCATGAACCCGGACCGCGACTTCGTCTACCGGCGTTCTTACGATGAGCGGGTCTACACCCTGGACACCCGAGAACTGAAGGAAGTCCTCGAGGACGTTCCCTTAAATGCGCCGGAGGTCGCGGACTTTATCCGCGCATCCCTGGCAGAAGGGGAGGCCGAATTGTTCGGCAGCCCCGCTACTCCGTAATTGGACGAAAGGATGATTAGAAATGAAAAGCCTGGAAGAACTCAGGGCAATCCGCGAACGGGTAAAAAGCAACGTGCATCTGCGGAAAGAGGATTCCCCGGACAACATCCGCGTCGTCGTCGGCATGGCGACCTGCGGCATCGCGGCGGGGGCCCGCCCGGTGCTGGCCGCCTTTACCGATGAGGTCGCCAAACGGGGCCTCGAGAACGTCATGGTCACCCAGACCGGATGCATCGGCATCTGCCAGTATGAGCCCGTCGTCGAGGTGTTTGAGCCGGACGGAAAGAAAACCACCTATGTAAAAATGACCGCGGACAAAGCTGCCCGTGTCGTGACCGAACACCTGGTCAACGGCAAAGTTGTTGAGGAATACACCATCGGCAGCATCAGCAATTTGAAATAAGGAGGCAGCTTCATGTATCGTTCTCATGTCCTGGTCTGCGGCGGCACCGGATGCACGTCGTCCAACAGCCAGCAGATCATTGATGCCCTGGAAACCGAAATCGCCGCCGCCGGCCTTGCCGATGAGGTCAAGGTCGTCAAAACCGGCTGCTTCGGCCTGTGCGCGCTCGGCCCCATTATGATCGTCTACCCGGAGGGGTCCTTCTACTCCGAGGTAAAGCCCTCCGACGTCCCCGAGATCGTCGAGGAGCACCTGCTCAAGGGCCGCATCGTCAAGCGCCTCCTTTATAAGGAAACCGTCCAGGAAAGCAATGTCAAATCCTTAAATGAGACCAACTTCTACGCCAAGCAGCACCGCGTGGCGCTGCGCAACTGCGGCGTCATCAACCCCGAGAATATCGACGAATACATCGCCGTCGACGGCTACGAGGCGCTGGGCAAGGTCCTGACCGAAATGACCCCCCAGCAGGTCATCGACGAGATTCTCGAGTCCGGCCTCCGCGGGCGCGGCGGCGCGGGCTTCCCCACCGGCCGCAAATGGTCCTTCGCGGCCGCCAACCAGGCTGACCAGAAGTACGTCTGCTGCAACGCCGACGAGGGCGACCCGGGTGCTTTCATGGACCGCTCCGTCCTGGAGGGCGACCCCCATGTCGTCATCGAGGCGATGGCCATCGCAGGCTACGCCATCGGCGCTTCCCAGGGCTACATCTACGTCCGCGCGGAGTACCCCATCGCCGTCCACCGTCTCCAGGTCGCCATCAAGCAGGCCCGCGAATACGGGCTGCTCGGCAAGAACATCTTCGGCAGCGGCTTTGACTTCGACCTCGACCTGCGGCTGGGCGCCGGCGCCTTTGTCTGCGGCGAGGAGACCGCGCTGATGACCTCCATCGAGGGCCGCCGCGGCGAGCCCCGTCCCCGTCCGCCCTTCCCGGCTGTCAAGGGCCTGTTCCAGAAGCCCACTGTCTTAAATAACGTCGAAACCTACGCCAACATCCCCCAGATCATCCTCAAGGGCGCCGACTGGTTCAAGTCGATGGGCACCGAGAAGTCGAAGGGCACCAAGGTCTTCGCGCTGGGCGGCAAGATCAAGAACACCGGCCTCGTCGAGGTCCCGATGGGCACCACCCTCCGCGAGATCGTCGAGGAGATCGGCGGCGGCATCCCGAACGGCAAGAAGTTCAAGGCTGCCCAGACCGGCGGCCCCTCCGGCGGCTGCATCCCGGCGGAGCACCTCGACGTGCCGATCGATTACGACAACCTGATTGCCATCGGCTCGATGATGGGCTCCGGCGGCCTCATCGTCATGGACGAGGACACCTGCATGGTCGACATCGCGAAGTTCTTCCTCGAGTTCACCGTCGACGAATCCTGCGGCAAGTGCACCCCCTGCCGGGTCGGCACCAAGCGGCTTTATGAGATGCTCGACAAGATCACCCGCGGCGAGGCGACCTTAGAAGACCTCGACAAGATGGAGCAGCTCTGCTACTACATCAAGGCAAACTCCCTCTGCGGCCTCGGCCAGACAGCCCCCAACCCCGTCCTGTCCACCCTCCGCTACTTCCGCGACGAATATCTCGCCCACATCGTGGACAAGAAGTGCCCCGCCGGCGTCTGCAAGCATCTGATGCAGGTCACCATCCTGACCGACAAGTGCAAAGGCTGCACCCTCTGCGCCCGCACCTGCCCGGTCGGCGCGATCGAAGGCAAGGTCAAGGTGCCCCATGTGGTCAACCAGGCCAAGTGCATCAAGTGCGGCGCCTGCATCGAGAAGTGCAAATTCGGCGCGATCGTCAAGAAATAAAGGAGTGTGGCTCAAGTCATGGAAATGGTCAACCTGAAAATTAACAATATCCCGGTTTCGGTTGCTCCCGGCAGCACCATTCTCGAAGCAGCCCATCAGGCCGGCATCCAGATTCCCACCCTCTGCTACCTCAAAGACATCAACGAGATCGGCGCCTGCCGCATCTGCATGGTTGAGGTCAAGGGCGCGCGCGGCCTTGTGACCGCCTGCGTCTACCCGGTCAGCGAGGGGATGGAAGTCTTCACCAACACCCAGAAGGTGCGGGATTCCCGCCGCCAGAACCTCGAGCTGCTGCTCTCCTGCCACGACAAGAACTGCCTGGCCTGCGTCCGCAGCGGCAACTGCGAGTTCCAGAAGCTCTGTAAGGACTACGGCGTCGAGGATGTCGACGCCTTCAAGGGCGCGCGCAACGAGTACGAGCTCGACACCTCCGCCCCCCACATGATCCGCGACAACAACAAGTGCATCCTCTGCCGCCGCTGCACGGCCGTCTGCCGCAAGTGGCAGGATGTCGGCGTCATCGGCGCCAACGAGCGCGGCTTTGCCACCAACATTTCCTGCGCCTTTGAGACCCCGCTGGGCGAGACCTCCTGCGTCTCCTGCGGCCAGTGCATCGTCGCCTGCCCGACCGGCGCCCTCACTGAAAAGGACCAGACGAAGGAAGTCTGGGACGCCCTGGGCGATCCCGAGAAGGTCGTCCTCGTCCAGACCGCCCCGGCTACCCGCGTCACCATCGGCGAAGCCTTCGGCATGCCCATCGGCACCAACGCGGAAGGCAAGATGGTCGCGGCGCTCCGCCGGCTCGGCTTTGACAAGGTCTTCGACACCAACTTCGCCGCCGACCTCACCATTATGGAGGAGGCAAACGAGCTGGTCGAGCGCATCCAGAACGGCGGCGTCCTGCCGATGATCACCTCCTGCTCGCCCGGCTGGATCAAGTACTGCGAGCACTATTTCCCCGAGTTCATCCCCAATCTCTCCACCTGCAAGTCGCCCCAGCAGATGTTCGGCGCGGTCGCCAAGACCTGGTACGCCAAGCAGATCGGGGTCGATCCCAAGAACATCGTGATGGTCTCCATCATGCCCTGCACCGCCAAGAAGTTCGAGGTCGGCCGCGACAACCAGTCCGCGGCGGGCGTCCCCGACGTCGATATCGCTCTGACCACCCGGGAGCTGGCCCGCATGATCGATACCGCCGGCTTGAACTTCACCGCTCTCCCCGATGAGGACTACGATTCTCCGCTCGGCATCGACACCGGCGCCGGTCTCATCTTCGGCGCGACCGGCGGCGTTATGGAAGCGGCCCTCCGCACCGCAGCCGACTGGCTGACCGGCGGCAATGCTTCGGGCGAAGCGCTGGTCTACAACGAGGTTCGCGGCACCGAGGGCGTCAAGGAGGCAACCTACACCGTCGGCGGCCTGACCCTTAAAGTCGCGGTCTGCTCCGGTCTCGTGAATGCGAAGAAAGTCCTCCGCGCCGTCAAGGAAGGCAAGGCAGACTACCATTTCATCGAGGTTATGGCCTGCCCCGGCGGCTGCGTCAACGGCGGCGGCCAGCCCATCCAGCCTGCCTCTGTCCGCAACTTTGTCGACCTCAAGGCCCTGCGGGCCAAGGCGCTTTACAGCACCGACGAAAAGATGGCGCTGCGCAAATCCCACGACAACCCCGCCATCCAGAAGCTCTACGCGGAGTTTTTGGAGAAGCCCGGCAGCCACGTCGCCCATGAGGTGCTCCACACCTCCTATGTGGCCCGTCCCAAATATTGATCCCAGGCATAAAAAATTCCCGGCACGTTCGACAAGGACGTGCCGGGAATTTTTTATTTTGCCGGAACAGTTCAGGGCTGACGGCACAGCGCCTCCAGCTCCTCCGCCAGCTCGGAGAAAACCGCGGCAGACCGGGCGGGCGATTCCCCCAGCAGGGCAAAAGCCTGCCCGACGCGCCTTTCATAGTCCGGAAGCGACGCGGGGAGGGCGGCTGCCCGGCGGACAGCGCGCTTTTCGTTGAGGCAGTAGACCCGATTCCAGGCGAACAGCGCCTGGTTCATGGCCGACACTCCGCGGAACAGGTGCCCTGCGACATAAGAAAGATCCCCGCTCTCCGCGTATTTCCGCACCAATTCTGCCGAAAACCCCGCCTCGAACCCGAACAGATCGAGCAGCGCCCGCCGCATCTCCTCCGGATATTCCTCCGCGTGCGCCTTGCAGGCGGAAAATTCCGCGCCGCGGACAAACAGCGTGCGGCAGAGGGCCAGCTCGCCGCGGTACATCACATTTAAAAAGGCATGCGGGTGGCCGGTCTGGTAATGAGCAGTGACGCGGCCGGCGTCCGTGTCGGCGATAGCCAGCTGTACCCGCGAAAAATCCCGGAGGATGAGGTCGGTGGGCGTCCCGCCGACGGTCAGCCATCCTCCGCAGTTGACCCATTCTCCCCAGCCGCCCTCCTCGCAGATGAGGTTGGGCCGGCGGAGGTCGTCGATTTCCTGCGCGGCAGCGTTGAGCGCCTCATAGTCGAGCAGGCTGCGGTCGTAGTAGATGCCGATGTCGAGGTCAGACGATTCCCCGGCGGTGCCGGTCGCGCGGGAACCGCCCAGCACGACGGCGCGGACAGCCGGGATGCGGGAAAATCTCTCCGCAATCGCATTCATCCGGTTCATAAAAGTTCCTCCAATCGAAGCGGGACCGGGCAGCCTGTGTACAGGGAATAGAGGATGCACTCCTTGATGCCTTTTGGGAAAAGCGGGGAGAGCGCTCTGCGGTAGAGGGCAAGCTGGGTGGCGTAGCGGGCGGCGAGCTCCTCCGGCCCAAGCCGGTCGGTCTTGTAGTCGAGCAGCACCCCCGCGCCGTCCTCCTCAAAGAGGCAGTCGGCGACACCCTGGATGAGGATCTCCTCCTCCCCAGGGTAGCCCGCGCGGGAGGCCGGGACGGTGTCAAAAAAGCGGTACTCCCGCCAGACCCGGTCGGCCGCGAGGATACGACCCATCGTTTCCGAACGGAAAAAGGCGGAAAAGGCGGTCAGCGGGACGACAGCCGCTTCCTCCGGGGTGAGGTAGCGCGCCTCCTCGAGCCGCTTCAGTTCGGCGGCGGGGTCCTCGCGGGCGGCGGCGTAGTCGGCAAACTGCAGGGCGCGGTGGAAGATGCTCCCCCGCTCGGCCGGGGAGAAGCCCGCCTCCCGGGTGAAGGCGGGGAGAGGGAGCCGGATGCTCCCGCCTTCTTCCTCCTCCCGCCGGACGATGTCGGTGACGGCGAGCTTTGCCGGGATCCTGGTCCGCTCCCGCCAGGGGTAGCGCCAGTCCGCCTGCGCGGCGATCCGGGCGGTGAGGGCGGGATCGGGCGGCAGCGCTTCGCCTCCCGTCTCGCCGGCTTCGGCCGGGCCGCTTTCCAGGATGGGGGACCAGCAAAGGCGCAGCGGGAAGGTCCCCTCCATGACGGGGAGGGAGAGGCCGTACTGCTGCCGGACCGGCTCCAAATCGGGGTGGCGCAGAAATGCCGCCAGCAGCCACTCGCTCCAGCTGGACATCTGTAAGACGGCGCTCGGGTCGAGGGGCTCGGCGCCGGTCAGCAGGGCCGCCGTCTCCCGCAGCCGCTTGTCGAGGTTCTTTTCGGTGATATTTAAGATGAGAGTTTCCCGCGCGCGGGTCATGGCGACGTAGAGCAGGCGGATCTCCTCCGAGACCGCGTCCTCCCGCTCCCGCTGGCGGACGGCCGCCGAGGGGATGGTGTGATAGCGCTTGAGGGTCCGGCGGTCGACCACCTGCATCCCGTAGCCGAGGGCGGGGTGGTAGACGGCGGGGCGGTTTAAGTCGGTCAGATTAAAGGCTTTGGAGCAGTTTGCGAGGATGACGATGGGGAACTCGAGCCCCTTTGATTTGTGGACGCTCATGATCCGCACCGTCCCGTTCTCGGAGGAGAGGGGGTTCGCCACCTTGAAATCCTCCCCCCGGTCCATCATCCGGCGGATGTAGGCGACAAAGCCGGACAGCTCGCTGCGGCCCGACCGCTCGTAGTCGCCGGCGTATTGGAGCAGCAGCTTGAGGTTTGCCTCCCGACCGGCCGAACTCCCCATGATCTCGAGAAAGTCGGTCGTGTCGTAGATGTACTGGATGAGGGCGCGCACCCGCTTGACCGCCGCCTTTTCCCGCAGATGCTCGAGCAGGGTGAGAAAGCGGCCCGCCTTGGGCAGGTTTTCCCGCTCAGCCAGCAGGGCGGCGTAAAGGCGCTCGTCGGGGTGGCCGAGCCGGAGGGCGGAAAGCTCCCCGCAGTCAAACCGCCCGAGCGGGGAGAGGAGGACGGCCGCCATCGGGATGTCGAGCATCGGGTTGTCGAGCACCTGCAGAAGGCTGATCATCGAAAGGACCTCCCGGGAGGTGAAGTACCCCTCCGCCGAGCTGACGGCGGCCTCCACTCCCTCGTTCCGGAGCGCCTCGCAGAAAATTGCCTCCGCACCCTTGAGGCTGCGCAGCAGGATGGCGAAGTCGGTGGGGCGGCAGGGCCGGAGGGAGCCGTTTTCGGTGACCGGATACCCTTCCCGCAGCATCTGCGCCACCCGGCGGGCGGTCTGCTCCGCCTCGGTGAGGAGGCGGGCGCTGTCGAGCTGGGGATTCTGCTTTAAGTCGAAAAGCTGAAGATGGACCGAGGGCTTAGGCGTCTCCGGGTAGGACGCGCCGGGGTGAACGGCCTCCTCCTCCCCGTAGCGGACGCCGCCGGCTTCCTCGCTCATGATCTGGGAGAAGACCCAGTTGACCGCCGCAAGGACGCCCTCCCGGCTGCGGAAGTTTTTGGAAAGGCGCAGCAGGGCGGGGAAGGAGCCGTCCTCCGAAAAGCGCGCCTGTTTTTCGGCGAAAACGGTCGGGTCGGCGCTGCGGAAGCGGTAGATGCTCTGCTTTAGGTCGCCGACGTAGAAGAGGTTTTCCCCGTTTTGGGAAACGGCGCGGAAAATCTCGTCCTGGAGGCGGTTGGTGTCCTGGTATTCGTCGAGGAGGATTTCGTCGAAGCTTTCGGCGTACTGCCGCGCGAAGGCGGTGGGGCTTCCGTCCTCACCCGCGCAGAGCTTCAGGGCAAAGGCGGCCATGTCCGGGAAATCGGCGAGGTTTGCCTCCTGCCGGGCGGCGAAATATTCCTCCGAAAAGCGTTTGACCATCCCGAAAATGCCGCGCAGGACCGGCAGAAGCTTCCCGCAGTCCTCCGCAAAGTCGGCGGCCGAGCCGGGCAGGCATTCCCGCGCGGCGGAGAGGAAGTCCTTGGTGAGGTCCCGCAGCGCGGAAACCTCCTCCTTGCGGACCGCGTCCGTCCCCTTGGGCGCCCGGCCGATGGGGCCCAGGGAGGAGGCGCGCAGGAAACGGTAGAGCGCATCCCATTCCCCCCGCGCCGCGATGGCAAGCCCCTCGGCAAAGAGGGCACCGTCGGCCGCGATGGCGGCGCCGTAACCCTTGTGGAGCAGCTCATCCCCGGCGAGGATGGCGGCGATGCGGCGGTTTACCCGGGCGGCGTTGCGCAGGTGGGACTGCGCGCGGGCGAGCAGCTGCCGCCCCCATTCGCTCTCCTCGGGGCGGCCGGGGCCGCGGTAGGCGGCGAGCTGCCGCGCAAACCAGCGCTCCGGGTAGGGGAGGGAGCGGACCTTCCCGGCGAGGGAGAGGACCTCCTCGGTCAGGCGGTAGTCGCTCTGCTCCCCGAAATAATCGGCGGCGGCGAGAAAATCCGGGTCCGCCTCCTCGTAGGAGAGCTCGAGCACCCGCTCCATCGCCCCGGCGCGGAGGTCGGACAGCTCCGCCTCCTCGGCGATGCGGATGCCGGGCGAGATGCCCAGCTGCTCGAAATGCTCCCGCGCAAGACCGCCGAAAAAGGCGTCCATCGTGCAGATCTTGGCCCGCTGCAGCCGGATGAGCTGCCGCTCGAGGAGCGGGTCTCCGGGGCGCTCGGAAAGAAGCTCCCGCAGCCGGGCGTCGACCCGCCCGCGCATCTCGGCGGCGGCCGCGTTGGTAAAGGTGACGACCAGCAGCCGGTCGGCGGGGATCGCCTCCGGGCCGGTGATGCGGCGGATGATCCGCTCGACCAAAACGGCGGTCTTGCCGCTGCCCGCCGCCGCCGAGACGAGGATCCCCCCGCCCCGGAGGTCCATCGCGGCCTGCTGTTCGGCTGTCCACTGTCTGCTCACAGCTTGTTTCCTCCTTCCGAAGCCTGCCGGACGGCGGCAATGCCCTCCAGCGTCATTTTGCGCGGGGCGCGCACCCCGTCGGCCGTCTCATACCCGCAGATTGCCCGGAACTCACAGTAGCGGCAGGGCAGCCGCTGCCCGCACTGGATGGGGTTGGGGGCGATCTCCCCGGCCAGCAGCTCCCCGGCCATCGCCTGGATGAGCTTTAGCGCATACCACTCGAGGTTCTCGAAATCCTCGAGTGCGGCCAGCCATTTCTCCCCTTTGAGCTTGTTTTTGCCCATCGAAACGGGCAGGAAGCGGCCGGCCAGGTCCTTCTCCATCGCGCAGAGGACGGTTTTGTCGTTTAAAAGCAGCCCGTTCATGGCAAAACCCTCCTCCCTGGCCGCCTGCTGCTCCTCCGCGCCCGCGTCGCGGGCCAGGTGCGGCTCGAGGACGCCGGCGGGGAGGTAGAGGATGCCCGCCGGCCGGAGCCCGGATAGCTCCCCCTTCCCCCCGCGCCAGATGGAAAAGAGGTAGAGGAGCATCTGCAGGTTTAAGCCCTCCGCCACCTCGTCGAGGGAGAATTCCCGGTTGCCGGTCTTGTAGTCGATGACCCGGACGTAGCCCTGCCCGTCCTTTTCCCAGCAGTCGATGCGGTCGATCTTGCCGGTGACCGAGAGGAATTCCTCCCGCCCGTCTGGCCCAACGACCGGGATGGAGAGGGGAGCGATCCGCCCACCGGGGGCGACCGGCTCCTCCAGCCCCGCGATGACAAATTCCGTCTGGGCAAATTCCGCCCGCAAAGCGAGCAGCAGCCGCAGCGCGTTTTCACTCATCCGCCGGTAAAGGTAGAGGAACCGGCGGCTCTGCTCCTGCCCGCCCATCGCCTGCTCGAGGTAGTCGGAGAGCAGCCGCTCGACCAGGGCGCGCAGCGCGTCCTCCTCCATTGTGAAGAAATCCTTCCGGGAGAGCACCTCCTCGAGCAGGAAATGGATGATGCTGCCGCGGGAGAGGGGGTCGAGCTCCGCCCTGCCCCGCGATTTGAGCTTTAATCCGTAGCGGCAGAAATAGCGGAAGCGGCAGCTGTAAAACTGCTCGATCTGGGAGGGGGAGAGGCTCCGCTCCCCGCCGAACATCCGCGCGGTCAGGGCGGGGTCGCTTATTTTGAGGCGTTCCTCATCCTGCATCTGCGCAAGCTCGGAAAGCCGCGCGGCGTATTCCGGCGAGGTTTTGAGGTATTCCCGCACGGAGGCGGCGAAGGCAGAGCCGTCCTTCCCCCTGCGGACCGCCTGCAGAAAGGCGGTGCGGGGGGTGCGGCAGAAAAATTCCGGCGGGAAATCCTGCGGGCAGCGAACCGGCGTCCCCGGGAAGATTGCCCGGAATCCCGCCGCGATGGCGGAGGGGCGGCGCTCCTCCCCCTTGAGGTTGCCGAGGGAGAAGGTGACGGCCAGCCGCTCGGACGGGCTCGAGAGCGCCTGCCAGGCGACGAACCGTTCCTCGAGCAGCGCCTCCTCCCCCTGACCCGAGAGGGCAAAGCCGTGGGCGGCCAAAAGCTCCCGCTCCTGCTCGGTGAAGACGCCGCCGGAGGAAGGCAGGAGCGGGAATTCCCGCTCGTTGGCCCCCAGGATGAGGACGGCCTTCTTGCCCCGCAGCCGCACCCGCTCGGCGCTGCCGACCAGCACGCTGTCGAGGGTCTGGGGGATCCGCCCGAGCTCACAGCCCGCCGCCCCGGCGGTGAAGAGGGCGCAGAAATCCCGCAGGTCCAGCCGCTGACCGGCGAGTACCCGGTCCATGACGGTGAGCAGCTGTGCAAGCGCCTCCCAGCTCCTGCGGAGGTCGTCCGAATCCTGCTGGCGGTTTTCTTTGGCGAGGGCGAGGACCCGCTCCCCGATCCGGGCGGGGAGGTCCATCCGCTCGAGGACGGCGTAGAGAGCGCGGGGCCAGGAGCAAAGCGCCTCGTACCGCTCGAGGAAAAAGGAAATCCACCCCACCGCCTGCTGCCGCACCGCCTCGGCGGCGGCGAGCTCCTCCGACTCCGCCCCGGTCATCGGCTGGGCGGCGTAGCCGGCGGGATGGCGGGAAAAGGGCTCGAGCAGCTGGTGATGGTCAACATTCCACACATAGGTGTAGCTCTCAAAGGCGGCGATCTCTCCAAGAGAGAGGGGGAGCAGCCCGCATTTGAGCATGGCGAGCAGCTCCTCCCGGGCATGCCGTTTGGCCGCCGCCTGCATCAGGTGGGTCACAAAGCGGAAGAGGGGGAGGACGTCGACGCTCTCAACCCGGTCCATGTAAAAGGGGATGTCGTAGCGGTCAAAGGCCGCCTCGAGCAGGGGACCGTATTTTGGCAGGTCGCGGACCAGCACCGCGATCTCCTCAAAGGCGTACCCCTCCTCCCGCGCGTAGGCGAGGACGCGGGCCGCCGCGAATTCCGCCTCGTCGAATTCATGGAAGAGGGCGGCGCACTCGACGGCGCGGTTTTCCCCCGCAAAGGGGCGGGGGTTGGAGCGGAGCACTTCTTTCGAAAAATGGGCGAGCTCAGGCGCAGCAAAGCCGTCCCGGTCCAGCCGGATGGGGCTTGCGGCCTGTTCCCCGGCCTTCCGCGCGAGGGCGCGCAGCCGCTTAGCCGTCTCCTGCGGGACAAAGAAGCGGCTGTCCTCCCCGCCGATGGGGAGGGTGACGGCCACCTCGGCCTTTTGGGAGAGCATGAGCCCGATGAGCCGCTCCTGCACCGCGGTGAAGCTCTTGAATCCGTCGAGCCAGACCTTCCGCCCGGCAAACCAGCGGTGCTCGGCGCAGAGCATGGCCGCCCGGCTCAAGGAATCGAGGCCGTCTATGTAATGCTCCCCGAGGATGCCTTCGTAGAGGGACCAGAGGAGGGAGAGGTCGGAAAGCTTCTCCCTGAGCGGCCCGTCCCCGACGCCCGCTTCGGCCAGCTCGAGGTCTGCGCCGGTGAGGCCGGCGTTTTTAAACTCCGCCACCTGCCCGACCATCTGCTGGGGAAAGTCTGGCCGCCCGGCGAGCGGGCCGTAGGCGGAAAGCTGCCCCCGGCACTGCTGGAGGGCGAGCTTCATGGCGGTGAGGCGGGCGGCGTCGTCCGCATAGTCCCCGGCCATCCCGCCGAATTCGCGGAAGAGGTCGGCGGCGAAGCGTTCGAAGCTTGCCACCCGCACCCGCCCCGCGCGGGCGAGTCCGAGCGCGTCGAGGTATTCCCGCTCTGTCTCAAAGGAAAATTGTTCGGGCACCAGAAGCAGGAGGCGGCCTTCCGCTTCCTCCTGCTCCGCAGCTTTGAGCAGCTCCTCCCGCACCCGGGTGGATTTGCCGGTTTTTGCGCCGCCTTCGATGATCCGCAGCATTGTCATTCCGCCTTTCCGAAGCCGAGGGAGGCGAGCCACTGCCCGATCCGCCCGGCTGCTTCTACCAGAAAAAACCGTATTTCATATTCCGGCTCCGCCTCCAGCACCTGCCGCTCGCCGTCGGTGAAGGAGGTGAGCTCCTCCTCGATCTCGCTGGCCGCCCCGACGCAGAGCGGCGGGTAGAGGACGCACCACCAGTTGTGGCCCTCCCCTTCGCCCAGGGTGATCTGGAGGGCATGGTACCGCCCGGCCGGCATGGTGAAGCCGTCGTAGACCCGGGTGTCAAAGAAAAGCTCCGTCACCCGCGCGCGGGCGGAGTAGTGAAAGCCCTGCTTTTGCAGCACCTCTTGTGCGATTTCTTCCACTTCGGCGAGGTTCTGCTCCGCCAGCCGCTCCGCCCCGTCCAGGGAGGAGGCGCTGTTGAAAAGCTCTCCCGTCCGGGCGAGGAGCTCGTCCCGCACCAGCAGCTTGACCGCCTGGTCCTCGGGCGAATCCGAGTTTGCGAGGATGTGCAGCCGCAGCACGTCCTCCTGCAGCGCCCGGCACTCCCGCTGGAAGCCGGAGAAGCTGTCGAGGAGAATGCCGAAGAGGAAGGTGAGGGTGACTGTCAGCACCCAGAAGGAGAGGGAGTGGTTTGATTTTGCGGTGTTGTCCATATGCTTGCCGTCCTTTCCGAGGTTCTGGCAAGAGTATGGCGCGTTTTTCCCGCTTTATTCCATGAGAAGGACCTCGACCCCCTGGGGGACCGGCTCGGCCGCAAACGAGCGCTCGTCCGGGCGCGCGGCAGCGGCGGCGCAGGCTTTTGCGGCCGCCAGGTCGGGGAAGAGGCCGAAGACCGCCGATCCGCTCCCGGTCATCTGGGCGGCCAGCGCCCCGTTTTTGAGCAGACGGCGGCGGAGCTCGGAGATCTCGGGATACCGGTCGGCCGACTGCTCGAGCAGGTTGCGCATATAGGGGGAGACGGATTTGAGCTTCCCCTTCATCAGGCAGTCGATCACCCGGTAGGGGTTAGGCCGGTCGGCGGGGATGCCATTGTCGTAGGCGGCGAAGGCGGCGGCGGTCGAGACGCCCCATTCGGGCTTCAGGATGGCAAAGGCGCCCGTCCGCATCTGCGGGACGGGGATGACCTGCTCGCCGATCCCCTCGACAAGCGCGGTGCCGCCCATCAGGCAGTAGGGCACGTCCGCCCCGAGGGAAAGCCCGAGCTCCCGCAGGGCGGGAAGGCCGAGGTGGGTTTCGTAGAGGATGTCTAAGCCTTTCAAAACCGCCGCGGCGTCGGCGCTGCCGCCCGCCATGCCCGACTGGACGGGGATCTGCTTGTCCAGCGTGATCCGCACCCCGCCTTTAACGCCGGTATGGGCAAAAAAGGCTTCGGCCGCCCGCCAGGCGAGGTTGTCCGGGTTGGGGAGGTGGTCGCAGAGGAGGGAGATCCGCTCCTCCCGGCGGAGGGTCAGGGTGTCGTAGAGGCTGACCGTCTGCATCACCATCTGGAGAAGGTGGTAGCCGTCGGGGCGGACGCCGGTGATGTCGAGGGTCATGTTGAGCTTTGCTGCTGCCCGCAGGGTAATTTGCTGCATGTGGATACTCCTTTCCGCTTTTGTCAAAAAGAAAAATCAGGGCTGAAAATCAGCGATAGAGCAGGGCTGTCGGCACAAAGAAGAGGTAGGGCGCGGTGACAAGCGCCATCGCGAGGGCGAGCTTCCGTTTCTGCGCAAGGTCGAGGGTCGTCTTTTTCAGGCAGAATTTGAGGTTCAAAAGATAGATGATGCCGCCCGCCAGCGCTACGCAGACCGCCGTCCAGAGGAAGCCGCCGACGCTCGAAAACGGGTTTACCATCACCGCTTCGGTGATGTTGTGGTACACCCAGCTTCGGACAGGGTCGGGCAGGAATTCGCCCGCAAGGACGCTCAAAAACATTGCGCCGCCCCCGATAAGGTCGGCCGCGAAGCCTGCAAGCCAGCTCTTGAGGACGGCGGACTTGAGGTTTTTCCCGATGTCCGGCATCCGCAGAAGCTTCATGGCGAGCAAAAGCGCCAGAAGGTCGATGACAAAATTTGCGGGGATCACGATCAGCCAGGAGATGGGAACGAGGAGCAGGAACCAGAGGGGGAAGAGGACGTTATACAGCTTTTCATCTCGTTTCATGGGAACCCTCCTTGTAAAAGGCTTCAGCGGGGGAGGTGCGGGAATTTTGCCCGCAGGAAATCCCGGTATTCCGGGCGGTCCCCCGCGTTTTGGTATTCAGTTTCGGCCATCACCGCGATCCAGCGCAGCTTCCTCGGGGAGTGGTCCCCGTACCGCCGCAGGAGGAGAAGCCCCTCCCGCTCTGCGCGCAGGATCTCCGCGTAAGCGTCCGGGATAAATTCCGCGCCGGCGACCAGAACCGGCGCTTCGCTGACAAAGGCCCCCGGGATGCCGGGAAGGGGGGTGCAGCCCGCGCATTCCGCCCGGTAGATCCAGCCGGAAACCCCGGCGAAGGTGTCCGCAAAAGCGTCCGGATAGTATTCCTCCAAAACCGGCTTTCCCTCCGGCGAAAAGCCGTAGGAGGCGAATTTGTAAAAGGGGCCGTTATGGGCAAATCCGGTGCGGAGGCAGTGGCGCTCCACCGGGTTGCTGAGGTAAACCAGAACACTTTCCCGCCGGTCCGACAGGTAGACCAGGGGCTTTCCGTGGTTGGAAACATGGGGCGTCAGCTCCGTTAAATTCGGGACAGGGGAGGCGTGGTAGAGGATGGGCATGGCAATTCCTCCCTCTCAGCGGGTGTCGAGGTGCTTTTGAAAGGCGCGCTTCATGCGCAGGCAGGTATCCATGAGCCAGTCGAACTGGCGGCTCCAGTTGGAGCGGTCGTCCAGCTCCACCGGCTTTTCGACGAGGATGCGGCTCCCTTTCCTTTCGGGGAGTTCCAGCCTGTCCAGCACCGCTTTCAGTTTGGGCGCGGTGGGGATTTCCACATAATCGGAAGGGGGAAGATAGTGGTAGCTGGTTCCCTCATCCCGGTATGCTTCCGAGGGGATAATGAGATGCCCGGCGGCCAGGCTTTCATCCAGCGCACCGCAGGAGCCAAAAAAGAGGAATTTTTTTGCCCCTTTCGCAATGAGATCCTCCATTAAGTAGACAGAAGCCGGGCCGCCGAGCTGGGTCGGGTAGCATCCCAAAATATGTCCACGGTAATCAAAGCGGCAAACAGGGAGATTTCCATGAACCAAACAGATTTGTTCTGCGCCATATTGCGACAGCAGACAATCAATGATTCTGGTTTTAAATGGCACAATAAAAAATTCCGGGCAATGGTCCAAACGCTGAAACATTTCGGTGGGCCGGATCACCTCGGGCGAAAGGGGATCAAACGCATCCAGAATGCTCATAGTTTCACCTTATCTCATTGTCAAAATGAAATTTACCGCTTCATGCAGAGAATCCGCCACTTCCGCCCCCGTCCTTTCCAGCCGTTCCCGCGACTGGTGCCCGCAGGAAAGGAGGATGCACCGGCAGCCGAGCTTCTCCGCCGTCTGCGCGTCGTGGTCCGTGTCCCCAATGAGGATACAGTCCTCCGGAGAAATGCCTTCCTCCCGCAGCCACTCGAGGCCCCGCTCCGTCTTGCCCACAGCGTATCCGTCCCTCTGGCCGATGACATGGGAAAAATACCCCTCTATGCCGAACTTTGCAAGCTGCCGCTCCAAAAGCCCCTGTTCCGAGGCGGAGAGGATATTCTGCCTAAATCCCGCCTGCCGGAAGGCGGCGAGGGCATCCTTCGCCCCCTCCGCCAGGCCGCAGTTTTGGCTTTCGATGGGGTAAAGGGCGATGTAGTCGGCGGCCATGCTCTCAAAACTTTCGGAAGAAAAATCCAGCCCCGCCGCCCGGTAGTAATTTTCCACCGGGAACTGGAAAATCTCCCGGTAGTGTGCAAGATCCCGCAAAGGCGGCTTTCCCCGCTTTGCAAGCATCTGATTGAGGATGGCGGGGCCGGTCGAAACGTCGTCGAAAAGGGTGCCGTTCCAGTCCCAGATGATTTCCATGTCACAGTTTCTCCAAAATCCGGCTCCGCTTGACCGAGATGGCGTGAACCGGGCACATTTCGTGGCAGCAGTAGCACTTGATGCAGTTTTCCCGGTGAATCGCCGCCTTGCGGTTTTCCACCGTGATGGTGTGGGCGGGGCAGCTTTCGGCGCATCTGCCGCAGCCGACGCAGATCTTCGGATCGATGACCGGCCGGGGGGTGAAAAAGCGCGCGATGACGGGCTTCGCGATCCCGCGGAGAGGCTTCGGGATGTTCGACTGGAAGTCGACGGTGCGGCTCCGCGGCATCTTGAAGTCGGAAAAGACAGGCAGCGGGTCGCCCGCGATCGCGAGCTCCGCGGCGCTTTGGGTGCAGAAGCCCCGCTGCCGGGCGTTTCGGATGGTGAGGATGGAGTTCCCCTCCCGCCCGATGGCCCGGGCGAGGGCCAGGTCGAGGGCAAAAGGGTCGTCCGCCGCCAGGAGGAAGCCGGTCTGGCGCAGCTCGCCGGAGGAGGGGCCGTCCCCCTCCATCGAAACGACGGCGTCGACCAGGGTGAGGCCCGGCTTTACCGTCCGGCAGAGGTCGAGGAGCATGTTGCAGAAATCGTCCTCTTTCGGGTAGCGCCAGTGGAACTCCGGCTTGGTGAGGCCGGGAATGCAGCCGAAGAGGTTTTTGACCCCGCCCGACAGGCCGGTCATGCAGTGGGATTTGAGCTTGGGCAGCGAGATGACGAAATCCGCCTCCGCGACCGGCGCGATGAGGTCGAAAGCCTTGCAGACCGCCCCGTCCGGCTGGGGGCAGTGGACAGCCGAGAGGTCGAAGTTTAATTTCGCTCCGGTTTCTTTGGCGACAGCCTCCATCCCGGTGGCCTGGTAGATGCCGGAAAGGATCGGCTTTGTGTACACCCCGCCCGGGCTGTCGGCGATGGTGATGTCGGTCACACCGCGCCGCCTGAGGGCGAGGATCACCGCCCGCACGACGGCGGGATGGGTGGTGGTACCGTCCTCGGGGCGGCGCTTCATCAGAAGGTTCGGCTTGATTGTCACCCGCATCCCGGGGCGGGGCGCGGCGTCAGGCCCAAGAAGGAGAAAGAGGCGTTCCACCGCCTCTTCGATCCGGTTCCCCTCATAGCTGGGGACAAGCTGGCACGCGATCAAATTCATTCCCCTTTCAGTTCCTGCAAAAATTCCGCGATCCGCCGGAGGGCGGCGCTCAAATGCTGGACCGAGTAGGAGTAGGAGACACGGATGAAGCCTTCGCCGCTGTCGCCGAAGGCGTTGCCCGGCACGACGGCGACCTTTTTCTCATACAGAAGCCGCTCGCAGAACTCCTCCGACCCCAGCCCTGTGCTCTTGATGCAGGGGAAGACGTAGAAGGCCCCCTCCGGCTCAAAGGTGTGCAGGCCCATCTTGTTGAAGGCGTCGACGACAAAGCGGCGGCGGGTGTTATATTCCTCCCGCATCTGGCGGATATTCTCCTCGCAGTGGTCGAGGGCCACGATGGCGGCGTACTGGGCAGTGGTGGGGGCGCACATGATGGCGTACTGGTGGAGTTTCGTCATCTGTTTGATGGCGGCAGCGGGCCCAGCCGCATAGCCGAGCCGCCAGCCGGTCATAGCGAAGGTCTTGGAGAAGCCGTTGACCACAATGGTGCGCTCCTTCATTCCGGGGAGGGAGGCAATGGAGACATGGCGGCCGTTGTAGGTGAGCTCGGCGTAGATCTCGTCCGACAGGACGATGATGTCGTGCCGGCGGATCACCTCGGCGATTGCCTCGAGGTGTTCTCTGCGCATGACGGCGCCGGTGGGGTTGTTGGGATAGGGGAGGACGAGCATCTTGGTTTTGGGGGTGATGGCGGCTTCCAGCTGTTCCGGGGTGAGGCGGAATTCATCCTCCTCCCGGGTCTGAATCGAGACCGGCACGCCGCTCGTCAGGGTGACGATGGGGGAGTAGCAGACAAAGCAGGGCTCCGGGATCAGGACCTCGTCGCCGGGGTTTAAGAATGCGCGAATGGCGAGGTCGATGGCCTCGGAGCCGCCGACAGTTACGAGGATCTCGTCCTTTTTGTCGTAGGCAAGGTCAAATTTGCGCTTCAGGTAGTCGGAGATCGCCCGCCTGAGCTCCGACAGGCCGGCGTTTGCGGTATAGCGGGTCTGGCCGTGCTGGAGGTTCTGGATGGCGGCCTGCCGCACCGAATAGGGGGTCTTGAAGTCCGGCTCGCCGACGCCGAGGGCGATGACCCCCTCCATCTCGTTTGCGATGTCAAAGAACCGGCGGATTCCGGAGGGCTTTAACGAGACGGTGCGGTCGGAGAGCATTTTTTCGAGGTCCATCAAAGCGAGATGTTCCCCCTCTCATCGCCGGGCATGTCGGTCATATAGACGCCCCGGTCCTTGTAGCGGGAGAGGACAAAATGGGTCGCGGTCGAGACGACTCCGTCGAGCTGGGCCAGCCGCTGGGCGACAAACATGGCGACATCCTTAAAGGTCTTGCCCACGACCCGGACGTGCAGGTCGTAGCCGCCGCTCATCAGGTATACGCTGTCCACCTCGGGGTACTGGCTGACCTTCTGGGCGATTTCTTCAAAGCCGAAATCCTTTTTCGGGGTCACCCGCAGCTCGATCACCGCCTCGACGTACTGGGTGTCGATCTTTTCGTAGTCGAGCAGGGGCTTGTAGCCGCGGATCACGCCCTCTTCTTCGTATTTGGCGATGCGGCGTTCGATTTCCTCTTTGGTGGTGTCCAGCATGACCGCCAGCGTGCCGGCGTCCATCCGGGCGTCGGTGTTGAGCAGTTCGAGCAGTCTGTCCATCATAATTGTCACTCCTTTGTCGTTGGCAGGAAAAACCTGTGAATAGTTTATTATACCAAGTTCCGCGCTTTTTTTCAAGGCGGATTTTGTGAATCTGCCGCGAAAATTGCGCGCATTTGGACAGAAAACGGGCAGGGGACAGCCGGAAGCCGTCCCCTGCCGCGGGTTTGCGAATTTTGCAATGGAGAAGGGAGGTCAGACCCTGCGGACGCCGTCGACAAAGACGGCCGCGGTCTGATAGCCCACATCGGTTAAGGGGTTGCCGCGGAAGACGGCGATATCCGCGTCCTTGCCCGGGGCGAGGCTGCCGACCCTGTCGGCGATGCCGGCGATCTCGGCGGGATTGATGGTGACCGCCTTCCAGGCGTCTTTCTCGTCCATCCCCGCGCGGACCGCAAGCCCGGCGCAGAGGGGGAGGTGGGCGAGCGGGATGACCGGCGCGTCGGTGATGATCGCCGTTTTGAGCCCCGCGCGGGCGAGGATGCCGGGGGTCTCGAAGCTTTTGTTGGCGAGCTCGATCTTCGACTTGCTCCCGAGCGACGGCCCGACCAGGACGGGACGCCCCTCCTCGGCCAGCTCGTCGGCGATGAGGGAGCCGTCGGTGCAGTGGTCGAGGGTGATGTCGAGGTCGAATTCCTTGGCGATACGCAGGGCGGTGAAGATGTCGTCGGCGCGGTGTGCGTGCGCCTTGAGGGGGATCTCTTTGCGGATCACCGGGCGCATGGCCTCAAGCTGCAGGTCGAAATCCGGCTTCTTTTCGGCCTCTCCGCGCTCGTAGGCGGCCCATTTTTCCTCGTAGTCCCGCGCCTTGTAAAGGAGGGCGCGGAGGATGGCGGCGGTGGCCATCCGGGTGACAGGGGTCTGCTGCTTGCTGCCGTAGACCCGCTTGGGGTTCTCGCCGAAGGCGGCCTTCATGGCGACCGGGTCCTTGACGATCATCTTGTCCACCCGCTTGCCGAAGAGCTTGATGGCGCAGAAGGTGCCGCCCACCACATTGGCGCTGCCCGGGCCGGTGACGGCGCAGGTGACGCCCGCTCTGAGCGCCTCGGAGAGCCCCTCGTCCATCGGGTTGATGGCGTCGATGGCCCGCAGCTGCGGGGTGGTCGGGCTGGTCGTCTCGTTGATGTCCAGCCCCACCGCCCCGATGATCTCCTCGTGCAGGCCGATGTGGCAGTGCCCGTCGATGAGGCCGGGGGCGACGATGCAGCCCGCCGCGTCGAAGACCTCGGTCCCCTCCGGGACGGGGAGGTTTTTGCCCACAGCGGCGATCTTCCCGCCGTCGACGAGCACCTCCCCGCCTAAAATGTCAGGGCCTTCCATCGTTTTGACCGTCCCGTTTTTGATTAACAGCATTTGTCTTCATCCTTTCAAGATAATGATCGAGGTAGCGGCTGACCTTTCCGTCGTAGTCCGGATAGGGGCAGCCGAGCTCCTCCGCGACCCGGCGGGAGGATTCCCGGAAAAGGGAGAGGAGCGTCTGAAGCGCCGCCTCCGCCCGCGCAAGGGAGCCCGTATCACAGCTCCCCTCGAGGGCGCGCATCCGCTCTGCGTCGAGATAGCGCGGGAGGAATTTCTGCCGCTTGCCCAGGCCGAATCCAAAGCCCCGCCGCAGCCCGATCTCCCAGCCGAGCATCCGGAACAGCTCCTCCCGCATCGCCTCCAGATGGGCTGCCGCGTAAAAAAGCTCTCCGCGGCATATCCCCCGGACCACGTAGTGGGAGAGGTTCCAGAATTCGTTGCAGCAGTCGTCAAAGCTGCGCGCGGTCGGGGGGGTTACCCAGTAATCCGCGTCGGTGGGGACAGGCGGTGCGGGGACGCGCCCGTCCTTGTCGAGGAGGATGGTCCGCAGCCGGTCCTCGGAGAGATAGGCGGGCAGGTCGCTGAGGAGGCGGAGGGTGAGGTCGGCCTTGTTAAAATCCGCGAAGAGCATCAGGTAGGAAAACCCCGGTTCCTCGGGCGGGAAGAGCTCCATCCCTTCCGGCTTCTGGAGGATGAGCCGCTCCCCGAAGCGGTCGAGCCAGCCGTCGTCCCGGGTAAAGCTCTCGAGGTCGGTCACGAAATAGGTCAGGTCAAAATCCTGAAACTCATCCGGCACGACCTGCGGGTTTAGGCGGGAGCCCTCCATCCCGACCGCGCGGATCCGCGGGTCTGCGGCTGCAAAATCGAGAAAAAGGGTGAGCATCTCCTGGTCATTCCGCATGCAGCAGCCTCCTTTCGCTTGTCGCCTCGCACTCCTTTTCGAGCATTTGCAGGGATTCGGCCCGGAGAGCGGGGTCCGGATTGTCGTAGAGAATGCGGGCGATGAATTCCCAGATATCCTCGCACCTGCGGCGGACGCGGTAAAATTCGAGCCGGTCCCGGTCCAGCACGGCGCCCGGGCGCTCCCGGCAGTAGGCGGTCCACAGGGCGTCAAAATGCGGCATGGTAGTCAGGGAGAAAAAGTCCGCTTCCGGCGGGGCGTATTTGAGCCCCTCCCAGTCGAGCAGGACGAGCTGCCCGCCCTGCATGAGGTTCCAGCCGTGAATGTCGGTGTGGCAGGGCACCATGAGGCAGGGGGTCTGCCGCATCTGGTGGGAGAGCCGGCAGAGATGGTCGCAGAGCGCCAGAAGCCGCCCGCGGCAGCCGGAGAGCACTGTCTCCAGGTCCGGGGGCAGGCTGCTCATCCTGTCCAGAAGGTCGAACAGCTGGATGGCAAAGGGAACTAGGAAGTTCTCCCGCAGGGAACTCGAGCGGCCCGGCCGCGGCATGGCGGGAACAAAACAGTGAAGGCGGCCGAGAATTTTCCCGAGCCCGGCGGCCTGTTCCCGGGAAAGCGGGCGTTCTCCGAGCGTCTCCCCTTCGATATAGCGGGTCAGGAGGCAGAGGTACCGTTCCCCTTCCTGCCAGAGTCCGCCCTTTGCGGTGAGGATCAGCTCCGGCACTTGTCCGGGCAGATCCTTCTCCCCCAATTCCCGCATGAACCGGAGGTAGTCGGCGAGATTGCGCGTCCACTGTGCCGCCGTTTTTTCCGTCTTATCGTATACTTTGAGGAAAAAGGCGCCCTCCGCCGCATCTGCCCGGAAGGCGCGGGCAGACCAGCCGCCCTTCTGCTCGCGGACGGCGGGGGAGGAGAGTCCGTAGTCCCGGGTGAGAATCCCGGCGAGATAGGAATCGATATTTTCCGTTCTCAACTGTACAAGCACCCCTTGGTCCGGCGCAAAGCCGGTAATATTGCCTATATTATAGCGGAAAACGGAAAATTTCGCAAGTATCTTACTGAATTTTTGTTGATTTATTCCGAAAAAATTGTTATAATGCAAAAAGAACAAATAGGAGGGAATCTACATGAAAATTCGTTCCATGCAGCCTGAGGATATTCAGGCGTTATCAGAAGGTTTTGCAGCGCAGGGATGGCAGCCCAGGCAGGAAGTCTGGCGGCGGTATCTCGAGGAGGAGGCCGCCGGGAAGCGCGCGACCTTTGTCGCCGAAATAGACGGCCGGGCGGTCGGGTATGTCAATCTGGTCTACGCGCCGGAGCACGGCCCCTTCGCCGGGAGCGGCCTGCCGGAAATCAGCGATTTCAATGTCATCGCGCCCTACCGCCGCCAGGGGGTCGGCAAGGCGCTGATGGACGCGGCCGAAGAGGCCGCAGCGCGGGATTATGAAGCCGTGACCATCGGGGTCGGGCTGCACAGCGGCTACGGCTCCGCCCAGCGGATGTACGTCAAGCGCGGCTACATCCCCGACGGCAGCGGCGTCTGGTACCGGGACCGCCTGGCGGCGGAGGGGGAGGCGGTGGCAAACGACGACGACCTCGTCCTCTATCTGAGCAAAAAGCTGCGCTAGGGCCGGTCATTGCCGCAGCGCGCGGATGAGCTCCTCGATGAGGTCGACCCGTTTGAAGGGGGTCATGAGGTAGTAGCCGTCGACGTAAGGCGCGATTTTTTCCGCCGTGTCGAGGCAGAGGGAGACGCCGAGCCGGCCGGCCTCCTCCCGGTCCAGCCCCTCGTAGCGGGCGAGGATCTCCTCCGACAGGCGGATGCCCGCGATCTCGTTGTGCATAAAGCAGGCGTTGCGGTAGCTGACCGGCGGCATCAGCCCGCCCAGGATCCAGAGCCCGGTCTCCTCCCTGGCGCGGCGGAGGTTCTGGACGGCCTCGTCGGTGAAAACGGGCTGGGTCAGGAGCATCTGCACCCCGTTTTCCTTTTTGCGCAGCGCCTTGCGCAGCTCCGCGTCGAAATTCCGGGCGTTGACGTTTAAGGCCCCTGCCACCAGGAAGGGGGCGGGCAGGACCTCCTCCCCGAGGTCGCGGATGTACCCGGCCAGCATGGCCGAATTGAAGTTGAAGACCGCCTTGACCTCGTCGCGGTCTGCGCCGGGGACCGGGTCGCCGGTAATGACGAGGATGTTCCGCACCCCCTCCATCGCGAGGCCGAGGAGGAGGGCCTTGGCCGCGTTCAAGTTGCGGTCGCGGCAGGTCATGTGGGGGATGGCGTCCATCTGGAGCTCGCGCTTCAGTTTGGCGGCGAGCATCGAGCTGTCGGCCCGCACCCGGGCGACCGGGCAGTCGGCGATGGTGATTGCGTCGGCCCCGGCGGCCCCCAGCCGGGCGGCGGCCTCCATGAAAAAGCTCCCGTCCGCGTCGGCGGGCGGGTCGAGCTCCACGGCGATCACCCGCTTCCCGGAGGCGAGCTTTTCGCGCAGCCGGTTGGCGGGCGCATTTTTTGCGGCCCGGGGCGCTTCTGGGGCGGCCGGTTCCCTGTCCGGCTGCGCCGCGGCGAGGGCGGCGGCCGTTTTGGCGATATGGTCCGGGGTGGTGCCGCAGCAGCCGCCCAGGATCCGGACGCCGGAGGAAGCAAGCTTTGCCATCTGCTCTGCGAAATAATCCGCGCCGGTCTCAAAATAGGTCCGCCCGCCGATGATGGACGGGTAGCCGGAATTGGGCATGACCGACCGGACAGCCCCTGCGGGCAGACCGGCGGCGAGCCGCCGCAGATGGGCCGGGCCGGAGATGCAGTTTAATCCCACCGCGTCGGCGTACTCCGCCGCCTCCCGCGCCAGCCGGAGCGCGGGAAGGCCCTGGCGGGTGAAGCCGTCCGGCGCGGCCGCGAAGGAGACGAGGAGGAAGGCGTCCGGCTTTTGCGCGCGGATGAAGGCGCACGCCTCCCGCAGGCCCTCGGAGGATGGGAAGGTCTCGAAGAGGAAGTTTTCCGCCCCCATCTCGAGAAAGACCTCCGCGATGCGGCAGTATTCCGCCGCCCCCTCTCCCGCCGGACCGGCGGCAGTCCCCGCGGGCGGGAGGATCGGCCCGATGTCGGCGAAGACGTAAGCCTCCTCCCCGGCGGCCTCCCGCGCCAGGGCGTAGCCCGCCCGCAGGACCTCCCGCACCGCCCCGAAGTCCGTTTCGAGAGCGGCGGTGTTGGCGGCGAAGGTGTTGGTCTTGAGGGCGCGCGCGCCCGCCTCCCGGTAGGCGCGGTGGATGGCCAGCACGTCGGCGGGGTGGGAGAGGTTCGCGAGCTCGCAGCGGGTGTCCCGGCCGGGGTAGAGGCTGCGGTACCAGGTGCCCATCGCGCCGTCGAAGAGGAGGCGGTTTTCCTTCAGATATTCCCGCACCGGCTTCATCGGGTCTCCTCCCCGAACACCTCTCTGGCGATGTCGGCCGAGCGCTTGGCGTCCTTCGCGTAGAAGTCGGCGCCCATCTCGCGGGCGAACTGCTCGGTCAGCACCGCCCCGCCGACCATGATCCTGCAGTCGTGGCCCGACGCGCGGAGCTGGCGGATGGTCTCGGCCATGCTTTTCAGGGTGGTGGTCATGAGGGCGGAGAGCCCGACCAGCCGCACATCCTCCCGCACCGCCGTCTCGACGATCCTCTCGGGCGGCACGTCCCTCCCGAGGTCGAGGACCTGGAAGCCGTAGTTTTCGAGCAGCACCTTGACGATATTCTTGCCGATGTCGTGGACGTCCCCCTTGACGGTGGCGAGGAGAACCTTGCCCCGATACGCCGGCGCGCCGCCCGACGCGGCGATCTTGCTGTGGATGGCGGCAAAGGCCTCTTGGGAGGCGGCCGCTGCGTTCAGAAGCTGGGGGAGGAAGAGGGCGCCCGCCTCAAATCCGTCCCCGACCTCGTCGAGGGCCGGGATGAGCATCCCGTCGATGATGGAGAAGGGGTCCTCCGTTTCCAGCAGCCGCTCCGTGATCGCCCGCGCCTCCTCCTTCAGGCCGGCCTTGACCGCCTCGGGGAGGGAACGGGAGCCGGACGCCGCTTTGGCGGGAGCCGGACGCGCGCCCTGCCCCCCGAAACGGCCGATGTAGTCCGCCGCGCCCGCGTCGAGGCCGTGCAGCACCCGGTAAGCGGCGACCGCGTCGGTCATGGCGGAGACGTTGGGGTTTAGGATGGGGAAGTTTAACCCGCTTTCCAGCGCGGCGGTGAGGAAGGCAGCGTTTAAGAGCTCCCGGTTCGGCAGCCCGAAGGAGATGTTGGAGACGCCGAGCACGGTCTGAAGCCCCAGCTCCTCCCGCACCATCCGGACGGCGCGGAGGGTCTCGGCTGCCTGCGGCTGCTGGGCCGAGACGGTGAGGGTGAGGCAGTCGATGAGCACCTTTTCCCGCGGGATGCCGTAAGAAAGGGCGGCGTCCAGGATGCGGCGGGCGATGGCCAGCCGCTCTTCGGCGGTTTTGGGGATGCCGGAGCTGTCGAGGGTGAGGCCGATCACGAAGGCGCCGTACTTTTTGACGAGCGGAAGGACGGCGTCGAGCGTCTCCCGGTCCCCGTTGACCGAATTGACGATCCCGACCCCGTGGAAGGCCCGCAGCCCGGCCTCGATGGCGGCCGGGTCGGAGGAGTCGATCTGGAGCGGGAGGGAGAGGACGCTCTGGAGCTCCTCGGCGGCCTGCCGCATGAGGGCGGGCTCGTCGACGCCGGGCATCCCGACGTTTAAGTCGAGCAGCTCCGCCCCCGCGTCTGCCTGTTCCAGCCCCTGGTCGAGGATGTAGTCAATGTCCCCGTCCAGGAGGGCCTGCTGGAACTGCTTTTTGCCGGTGGGGTTTAGGCGCTCGCCGATGATGCGGACCCCGTCCGCCGGGACGACCCGGGAGGCGGAGCAGAAGGCGGGCGCGGGCTTTCTCTGCGGCGCGGGGGAGAGGGGGGCGAGGGCCTCCCGCAGGGCGGCGATGTGGGCGGGGGTGGTGCCGCAGCATCCGCCGGCGAAGCGCATCCCGCATTCCGCGAAGGCGGCCATCTGCCGCGCGAAATCCGCAGGGGAGAGGGCGTAGCTGCCGTCCCGCGGGTCGGGCAGGCCGGCGTTTGCCTTGACCACCAGCGGCAGGGAGGAGGAAGCGGCGATCTCCCGCGCGATGGGGAGCAGCGCGTCCGGCCCGAGGGAGCAGTTGACCCCCAGCGCGTCCACCCCGAGCCCCTCGAGGGTGCGGGCCATCGCCCCGGCCGAGCAGCCGGTGAAGGTCCGCCCGCCCGCCTCGAAGGTCATGGTCGCGAGGATGGGGAGGTTTGTGCATTCCCTGGCCGCGAGGATGCCGGCGCGCATCTCGGCGAGGTCGGTCATCGTCTCAAAGACGACGAGGTCCGCCCCCAGCGCCTCCCCGGCGAGGAGCTGCTCCTTGAAAAGCTCGTAGGCCTCCTCGAACCGCATCATCCCGGCGGGGTAGAGCAGCTCCCCGATCGGGCCGATGTCGAGGGCGATGAGGGGGCGCTCCCCCGCGAAGCTGTCGGCGGCCTGTTTTGCGGCGGCAAAGGCGGCGCGGATGACCGTCTCGGGGTCGGTTCCGCTCTTTGCAAGCTTGCGGCGGCTTGCGCCGAAGGTGCAGGTGTAGAGGATGCTGCTCCCGCTTTCGAGGTACTGCCGGTGGACGGCGGCGACCTTCTCGGGATACTGGAGGACGAAGAGCTCCGGCCGTTCGCCCGGCTTTAAGCCCTCTTTCTGGAGCATGGTGCCCATCGCGCCGTCCAAAAGGACGAACGGCTTGCGGGCGAGGAGGTTTGTCAGCTTATTTTCCACAGGGGATCCCTTCCTTTCGAATATGGCAGGCTTCATAGCGGGGGCAGTCCCGGCAGCCGGAAGCGGCGGGGCGGCGCGATGGGCCGCGCCCTCCTTCCAGCACGCCGGCGACGGCCGTGACGGATTTGCGGGGGAGGAGCAGCCCGTCCGGGGAGACGGTCAGCCCGATCCGGCGGCCCGCGTCCAGGCAGTCGAGCAGCGTCCCCTGGAACGAGAGCGGGAAATCGCCGTACCCGGGGCTGAAACGGGAGGTGAGGCGTTCCCCGCGCGCCTCATATGCGGCCGCAATTTCCGCGCAGAGCTGCTCGCAGGCCGCTTCAGCGGCGGCGCTTAAGGCGCAGTCGAGGACGACGGCCTCCGAAAGGCGGTTTTTCCGCATTCGCCGGAGGGCGCTCTCCGCCTCCTGCCCGATGGTGACGGCGAGGAGGACCGCCCGCCGGCAGCCGGACAGGTGGGCCGCAATATCCTCCCCCGGCAGTTCCAGCTCTGTAAGGGAAAACTCCCGCCAGACGGCCCGCGGCCGCGCAATTGCGGCTGCAGCGCGGATGCCTTCCTCCGCCTGGCGCCTGAGCGGGGGCGGAGGGTCACCGCGGCAGCCGAGGTAGGCACAGGTCTCGGCGAGGGAAATCTGTTTCGGGGCGAGGGTCATGATGGGCTCCTTTCTGCGCGGGCGGGCCGGCCGCCGTGTTTTGATCTTATCAACAGTATACCGTTTTTTTGTCTGAAAGTAAAGAGAAACGCTTGCTTTTTCGTCCATATTGCAGTAAAATGGAGAAAATCATGCGGTGATTGGAGGAGTGTTTATGGAACGCTATGCCTGGAAGGCGGTCGTGAAGGATGGGATGCTCGCGGAGTACAAGCGGCGGCACGACGAGATCTGGCCCGAGATGAAGGCGCTGCTCAAGGAGGCCGGCATCTGCAACTACAGCATCTGGAATGTGGGGAACGACCTGTTCGGCTACTATGAATGTGAGAAAGGGCGGGATTATGCCGCCCGCGTCCAGGCGGAGAGCCCGGTCGTCGCCCGCTGGAACCGCTATATGGAGGACGTCATGGTGATGGAAATGGACCCCGAAACAGGCGCCCAGCCCCTGATGACCGAGGTCTTCCGCCTCGACTGATTGCGCGCCGCGCCATACAGGCGGAAAACCGCCGCCCGGATAAAGCCTTCCGGGCGGCGGTTTTGTCCTGTTTTGGGAAAAAGCGCTCCTCCTCAGTGGGAGTAGGTCGCGGCGTTTTCAAAGCCTTCCTTCAGCTCGCTCATGCACTCGAAGCAGGTGCCGGTCCCGATGCCGACGCTTCGGATGGGGTCCTCGGCATGGCGGGTCGTGATGCCGGTGTTCTCCTCGATCAGCTCGGAAAGCCCCCGCAGGAGGGAGGTCCCGCCGGTGAGGATGATGCCGTTTTCATGGATGTCGCCGATGAGTTCAGGCGGCGTCCGCTCGAGCACGCTGCGCACCGCCATGACGATCTCGGCCGCAAAGGGGCGCAGCACCTCGAAAAGCTCGGTCTGGGTGATGGTGATCTGCTCCGGGTATCCGGTCAGCAGGTTGCGGCCCTTGACCGTCGCCGTGACCGATTCTTCCGGGTCAAAGACGCAGCCGATCTCCTTTTTGAGGTTCTCCGCCACCTTGGTGCCGATGGCGAGCTTGTAGGTGTTCTGGATGTATTTGACGATCGCCTCGTCAAAGCTGTTGCCGGCCACCCGCAGGGAATTCGCGGTGACGATGCCGCCCAGCGAAATGACGGCGACGTCGGTCGTGCCGCCGCCCGAGTCGACAAGCATGTGGCCCTCCGGCCGGACGACGTCGATCCCCGCGCCGATCGCGGCGGCCAGCGGCTCGTCCACCAGGTAGACCTGCCGGGCTCCCGCGCTCATCGCAGCGTCGACGACGGCCCGCGCCTCGACATGGGTGATGGCGGAGGGGATGCAGATGGCGATCCGCGGCTTGATGAGGTAGCTTTTCGTAACTTTGCGTACAAACTCCTTGACCAAATACTCGGTGTATTTGTGGTCGGAGATGACCCCGTCGCGGATGGGGCACTCGGTCTGGATGTAAGCGGGCGTCTTGCCCAGCATCGCCAGCGCCTCATGGCCCACGGCGACGACCTTGCCCGAACGGGTGTTGTAGGCGACCACGCTCGGCTCCTCCAGCACAATGCCCTTGTCTCTCCTGTAAATAATGATTTTTGTCGTTCCCAGGTCGATTCCAAGATCTACTCCCGCCATAGAGAACGCCTCCTTCTTGTATAAAACTGTCGAATTTTACAGATCGTTGTTTTGTTTGCCCGCGCCAATGCGCATGCATTGCGCGGACAAACGGGATCAAAACTGCTTTTGCGGCGCACATCTGAATCTATTATACCGCAAAAAGGATGGGAATTCCAATAAAATTCGGTCGAATCGAGAATTTTTTACAATTTATCTTCATTTTGCCGGCAGACGGCTTTTTTCAACGTTGACAGTGAACAAAACTTCTAAATTGCTGCCGCGAATTTTGGTGATGTACGGGAATTGAGAACATTGAGAAAAAACGCTATGCTTAGTGTAGAAGATAAAATTCAGAAAGGATGATGTTTTCATGGCAAACAAAACCATGATTGACGAGATCCAGTCCTACGGGCTGATCCCCGTCATTAAGATCGAAGATCCCGCGCAGGCGGAACCGCTGGCCAAAGCCCTCTGCGACGGCGGGCTTCCCGCCGCGGAGGTGACCTTCCGCACAGCCGCCGCCAAGGAGGCGATCGCGCGGATGACCAAAGCCTTCCCCGACATGCTGGTCGGCGCGGGCACCGTCCTCACCACAAAGCAGGTCGACGAGGCGGTCGAGGCGGGGGCGAAATTCATCGTCTCCCCGGGCCTCAACCCCAAAGTCGTCTCCTACTGCCTGGAAAAGGGCGTCCCGATCCTGCCCGGCTGCGCCACCCCCTCCGACATGGAGGCCGCCATCGAGCTGGGGCTTACTGTCGTCAAGTTCTTCCCCGCCGAGGCAAACGGCGGCGTCAAATCCATCAAGGCGATGGCCGCCCCTTACACCCAGCTGCGCTTTATGCCCACCGGGGGCATCAATGAGAAAAATCTCCTCGACTACCTCGCCTTCCCCAAGATCATCGCCTGCGGCGGCAGCTTTATGGTCTCCGAGGACCTCTTAAAGGCCGGCAATTACGCCGCCATCACTGAGCTGACCCGCGGCGCTGTCCGGCTGATGCTCGGCTTCGAGCTGGCGCACATCGGCATCAACGCCGGGAATGAGGAGGAGGCGAAGAAGGGCGCGGCCATGTTCGAAACGCTCTTCGGCTTTGCCGCCAAGGAGGGGAACAGCTCCGTCTTCGCCGGGACCGCGGTCGAGCTGATGAAGAGCCCCTACCTCGGCAGAAACGGCCACATCGCCATCGCGGCCAACAGCGTCTCCCGCGCGGTCGCTTTCTTCGAGCGCAAGGGCGTCGCCTTCAACTGGGAATCGGCGAAATACGACGCGAAGCAGAACCTCAAGGCGATCTACCTTTCCGAGGAGATCTGCGGCTTCGCCATCCATCTTGTCCAGAAATAATATATTGAGGAGGATTTCTGATGAAAGTTGTCACCTTCGGCGAGCTGATGCTCCGCCTTGCCCCCAACGGCTATTACCGTTTCTTCCAGAACGACCAGATGCAGGCCACCTTCGGCGGCGGCGAGGCCAATGTCGCCGTCTCCCTTGCCAACTACGGCGTCGACGTCGCCTACGTCACCAAGCTTCCCAAGCACGCCATCGGCCAGGCGGCGGTCGATTCGCTCCGCTATTTCGGCGTCGACACCTCGAAGATCGTCCGCGGCGGCGACCGGGTCGGCATCTACTTCCTCGAAAAGGGCGCTTCCCAGCGCGGCAGCGTCTGCATCTACGACCGCGCCCACTCGGCCATCCAGGAGGCCAAGCCCTCCGATTTTGACTGGGACGCCATCTTTGAGGGCGTCGACTGGTTCCACTTCACCGGCATCACCCCCGCCCTGGGCGAGAACCTCGTCGAGATCTGCCTCGAGGCCTGCAGGGCCGCCAAGGCGAAGGGCGTCAAGATCTCCTGCGACTTAAACTACCGCGGCAAGCTCTGGACCCGCGACCAGGCACGCGCGGCGATGACCAAGCTTTGCGAGTACGTCGACGTCTGCATCTCCAACGAGGAGGACGCGAAGGACGTCTTCGGCATCGAGGCCGAGGGCACCGACATCACCGGCGGCAAATTGAACCACGAGGGCTACAAGTCGGTCGCCAAGCAGCTGGCCGACCGCTTCGGCTTCGAGAAGGTCGCCATCACCCTGCGCTCCTCCATCTCGGCAAGCGACAACGACTGGGCCGGCATGCTCTATGACGGGGAGAACTACTGCTTCTCCAAGCAGTACCATCTCCACATCGTCGACCGGGTCGGCGGTGGCGACAGCTTCGGCGGCGGGCTCATCTACGCCCTGCTTTCCGGCAAGGATTCCCAGGCTGCCGTCGAGTTCGCGGTAGCCGCTTCCGCCCTCAAGCACTCGGTCGAGGGCGACTACAACCGCGTCAGCGTCGCGGAGGTCGAGAAGCTGGCCGGCGGCGACGGCTCCGGCCGCGTACAGCGGTAGCATGGATTCGGAAAAATCCCCCCGTAACGGTTTGTGCGGGGGGATTTCCGCAAATTTTGATCCTCACCAAAGAAAGGACTGATCCGGCATGATCCTGACAGAATGGCTGAACACGCACGACCTCTCCGCCTGCCTCCCGCCCGCTTCCGCCACCCGGCTTTACCCGAAGCGCGCGGAAAGGGAGGAGTGGGAGAAGGTCCCCGAGGAGCTGAAAACGCTCTGCCTTGAGAAGGCGGAGAGCTTCCTCGGGTACGAGTGGCCCTTCCTCTCCGCAGCCGCCTTTATGGAATTCCGGCGCAGCGGCGACCGGGAGATCTATGAAAAACCGCATTTTGCCCGCCGCCGCGCCCTGGAATGGCTGGTGATCGGCGAGTGCATCGAAGGGAAAGGGCGGTTTGCCAACGACATCGTCAACGGCATCTGGTGCATCTGCGAAGAATCCTTCTGGGGAGTTTCCGCCCACAACGGGGCAAATTACAGCGGTGTCCCCGGCGCGATGCAGCTGATGCTGCCCGACGTCGAGGACCCTTACATCGACCTGTTTGCGAGCGAGACTGCGGCCCTTCTCACCTGGATCCAGTATCTCATGGGCGGCCTGCTGGACAGCGTCAGCTGGCAGGTGAGCCGCCGGATTGACATCGAGATGGAGCGGCGGATCAAACAGCCCTTCCTGGCCCGCTGCGATTTCTGGTGGATGGGCTATCATCAGACGGTCAATAACTGGAATCCCTGGATCCTGTCCAACCTGATCACCGTTTTCCTTTTGGGGGAGCGGGACGAAACCCGCCGCCGGCTTGCATTGGAAAAGATTCTGACCTGCCTCGACCGATTCCTCGCCGCCTACCATGAGGACGGCGGCTGCGATGAGGGCACCTCCTACTGGGGGGCTGCGGGCGGCGCGCTCTTTGACTGCCTCGAGCAGCTTTTCCTCGCCTCAGGCGGCAAGATCGACCTTTTCCGGGAGAAACTGATCGGGGAGATCGGGCGCTTCCTCTACCGCGCCCACATCGACGGGGACTATTTCGTCAATTTTGCCGACGGCGGCGCCCGGGTCAACATTTCGAGCTGCATGGTCTACCGTTACGGCAGGTGCATCGGGGATGAGAAGCTGATGGGTCTCGCCGCGGGCATCCCCTCGCGCAGTTACCGGATGCAGGAAGGCTCCCTCCGCCGGATGCTGCCCTGCCTTTTCACCCAGAAGGAGATGGCCGCGTGCGGTCTCACCCCGCCTTATGAGCGGGACGTCTGGTTCCCCGGCATCCAGGTGATGGCGGCGCGGGAAAACGCCTCCAAAGAGGGGCTCTACCTTGCAGCCAAGGGCGGCCATAACGCCGAAAGCCACAACCACAACGACGTCGGCTCCTGCGTCCTCTATCTGGACGGCAAACCGGTCCTCATTGACGCTGGGGTCGGGGTGTATACCCGCCAGACCTTCAGCGATGAGCGTTACCGGATCTGGACGATGCAGTCCCAGTACCACAACCTCCCCACCATCAACGGGCAGATGCAATGTCCCGGCGCGGAGTTCCGCGCGGAGGACGTCCGCTACAGCGCCTCCGACAGGGAGGCGGACTTCTCCCTCGAGCTGCGCGCGGCCTATCCCGCGGAGGCGGGAATTTCTTCCTACCGCCGCAGCTACCGACTGGTCCGCGGGGCAGGCGCGCAGGCGCCCGCCTATGTGGAAATCGCCGACTACTGGACCTTTGCGGGCGAGCAGAACACCCTCACCCTCAACCTGCTCACCGCCAAAGAGCCCGAGGTCTTCCCGGACAGCGTCCTGCTCGACAGCGGGGAGGGCAGGCTCCGTTTAAGCTGGGAGGGCGCGGCGCTCTCCGCCCTTTCCGAGTGGATCCCCGTTGCGGATGCGAAGCTCTCGCCGGTCTGGGGCGACGGAGTCTGGCGGCTGGTCCTGACGGTGGAAAATCCCGCGCGGGAAGGGCAGATCTGCCTCCGCTTTGAAAAGGAGTGAGCGGGATGGCGGCTGAAATTCCGGACGGCAACCTGTTTATGGCCTGCCGCCGGCCCGTCCGGGAGGCGTTTTCTCCCCTCCCGGACGGGTATTTCCTCCGCCCGCCCCGGCGGGAGGAGCTGCCCCTCTGGATGGACCTGCACTTTGACGGCCCGGAGACCGCCCGGCAATACCGCCCGTACATGGAGCGGTATTTCGCGCAGGTCTACGCGCCGCACGGGGACCTCTTTTTTGAGAGGTGCAGGCTGCTCTGCGCCCCGGACGGGGAAGTCGCCGGCACCTGCTTTGTCTGGAAAGCCTACGGCCGGGTGAACACCGTCCACTGGTTCAAGGTGAAGCGGGAACGCGAGGGCGCGGGCTGGGGAGGGCGCTCCTCTCGGCCGTCCTCGCCCCGCTTGGGGAGGAAGACCTCCCGGTCTGCCTGCACACCCAGCCGGGGAGCTGCCGCGCCATCAAGCTGTACAGCGACTTTGGCTTCCGCCTTCTCACCGACCCGGTCATCGGCGGAAGGGCAAACGATCTGGAGCAGAGCCTTCCCTTCCTGCGGAAGGTCATGCCGCCGGAGGCCTTCGGGCGGCTGCAGTTTGACACAGCGCCTCCCGCCCTGCTTGCAGCTGCGGGGAGTTCGCCGGTACATGAATTTTGAGGGGTAGATCGGATGGGTTGGATAGCAGCTGCGTTTGCAGCGGTCATTTTGCTGGGGCTGCTCCTCTCCCGGCTGTGGGAGAGCGGCCTCCTGACGTTTCAAGTGAAGCGGGCGCTGTTTTTTGCCGCCTCCCGGGGAAAGGCGCGGTACAGCGTCCAGGTATCTGCCTGCACCGGATTTGTGAAACGGGGACTGCGGCTCGACGGAGCGGCGCCCTACCGTTTCTGGCTGGAAGGCGGCCCGGACAGGGGGGAGCTGCGGGCCGAGGTGCGCAGCGGGGACTCCCGCCTGATTTTAGATGCCCAGCGGCCTGCGGGCATCCTCATTCCCGGCCCGCGCGGCCGGTGCAGCCTCACCTTTCGTTTCCGTTCGGCAGAGGGCGGCGCCGCCCTCTGCTGGGAGGAGATCAGCTGACCGGCGCCTAGTTGACCAGCGCCAGCAGGTCTTCCAGTGAAAGCTCCGGCTGGAGGGCGCGGTTGATGGCGAAGGCGATGGTTTTCGCCGCGTTTTCAATGATCACGTCCACCTCCCGCGGCGTCACCATCATGGGCGCGCCCGATTTGCCCGGATAATCCACCACCGTCGGCACCCCGACTGCGACCACCGGCACCCCGAGGGTCCCGGCGCTCAGCTCCTTGCGGCGGTTGGCTACCCCCGAGCCGGGGGAGATGCCGCTGTTGCTGACCTGGACGGTCGCCCCCAGCCGGGAAAAATCCCCCGCGGCCAGCGCGTCGACCGCGATGACCGCCGCCGGGCGGATCTCGCGGACCAGGGCGGAGAGGATCTCGGCGGTCTCCATGCCGGTCTGCCCGAGGACGCCGGGCGCGATCGCGGCGGCGGGCCGCAGGCCGGGCAGGCCTGCGAGGGCGGCGCTCTCCCCGTCGATATGGCGGGTTGCCAGCAGCAGCCGGACCGTCTCCGGCCCCAGAGCGTCCGGGGTGATGGAGGAGTTGCCGAGCCCGACGGTCAGGACGGTCCCTTCGCGGGGCAGCAGGCCCCCGATCACCCCGGCCACCGCTTCTACCTCCGCGGAAAAGTCCTCCGGCGTGCGGGCAAAAGGGGTGCAGGAGAGGGTGTAGTACCGCCCTTCCGGCTTGCCGACGGCCCGGGCCGCCTGCTGCCCGCGGATCTCCACCAGGGTGCAGGGCACGCCGTGCAGGCGAAGCTCCCGGCAGGCCGCGCCGGATGGGAGCGGTGCGGAAAGGTCGAGCCGTTCTACTGCGAGGTCGGTGCGAATGTTCAAAATATCAGCTCCTTTTCAGCTTGTTTTGGAGGAAGTCCCATTTTTCCGAACAAAGGGATTTTTTTCGGAAAAACCTCTTGCTTTTTTTCCAAAAAAATGGTATGATATAAAAGCTGTCTTATGCCGTTCCCCGTGTCTGGGCGCATGCGCGGATGCAAATGCGCTTGTGGAGCGGCAGGGACAAAACGCTGGAAAGCGCAATCCTCGGTTAGTTTGCGTGAAGCGGGCTAACTTTATGTGAAGGAGGTGCAAATTATGCCGAATATCAAGTCAGCGAAAAAGCGCGTCAAAGTTGCCGCTGCGAAGAATCTCCAGAACAGAATGCTCAAAGGTAAGCTCAAAGCCGCTCTGAAGGATGCCAACGCCGCCATCGAGCAGGATGCCGCCAACAAGCAGGATGCTGTCAAGGTTGCCTACAAGGTGATCGACCAGTCCGCCGCAAAGGGGATCATCCACAAGAACAAGGCTGCGAGAAAGAAAGCCCAGATTGCATCTAAGATGAACGCAGCAAAGGCGTAATCCCTCTCACCGGATTTGTCTTTGGAAATAGGCGCCCGCCCCTCTAACCTCTGGGGGCGGGCGCTGCTGTTTTATGCCTGTGAGGCGCGCGTGTATGGGTTTGTAACGCTTTTGTTGTTGCTGTTTTGGCAAAAATGTGGTAAGATACTCCTGTAAAGAGCATTTTTTGGCGCTTTTTCCGTATATAAGGAAGTGCCGCATGCGCGAAAGGAGTGTTCCCGATGAAAAAGACCCTGCTCGCCTTCCTTGCCTGCCTGTTCGCCGCCGTCTTTGTCCTGCCGCTCACCGTTTCGGCGGATATGGGGCCGAAGCCCTCGGTCACCGTCACCGTCGAGGGGGCGGACGGCCGGGATTTTTACGGCACCCTCCTCTCGGAGCGGGATTCCACCGGCCCGCAGAGCGCCTACGACCCCGCGGATGCCGATACCTATCATTACTATGATGGGTACGGCGACGAGGAGGTCTTCCGGCAGTTCATTGAGTACGAGGACCCGGACGGCTACTACTTCCTCCAGATCTGCTGGCCCTGCGAGGGGACCGATACCTTCGCCTGGACCTACTACCCGCCGCAGCGCTTCAAAATCCTCCTCTATTTCCCCGACACCGGCGAATTTGTCTCGAGCGGCGTCTGCGAGCGGTACGCCTTTGACAGCTATTTCACCGCGTCCCTGACCGGGGAGGGGCTTGCGGTGCGCACCTCCTATGACTACCGCTGGGAGCTGATTTCCCTCGTGGCCCGCATCCTGCTGACCATCGCGGCCGAGCTGCTCGTGGCGCTCCTCTTCCGCTTCCGCGGGAAGCGGACCTATCGCACCCTGATCTGGGTCAATGTGGTGACCCAGGTGCTGCTGAACGTCAGCCTGAACCTCATCAACTTCTACAGCGGGCAGATGGCCTTTACCTTTTTTTACGTCCTGCTTGAGCTCGTCGTCTTTGCGGTGGAGGGGGGCGTCCTGGCCCTGACCCTGGGCGAAAAGCAGAAGGTGCGGAAGCTCTGGCTTTACGCCTTTATTGCGAACGCCTGCTCCTTTGCCCTGGGGCTGGCGCTCGCCCACTGGATCCCCGGCATTTTTTAGCGTTTGGAAAGGATGACTGCAATGAAAGAGACTGTTTTGGAGCGGTTTCTCCGCTATGTGACCTACGACACCACCTCCGACCCGGAGTCCGGCGCCCACCCGAGCACCCCGGGGCAGCTCGTTTTGGGCAAGCTGCTGGCCGAGGAGCTCGCCGCGCTGGGGCTCTCCGGCGTGCGGCAGGATGCGTTCGGCTACGTCTACGCTGATCTCCCGGCGACGCCCGGGCGGGAGGGCTGTCCGGCCATCGGCTTTATCGCCCACCTCGACACCTCCTGCGCGGTTTCGGGAAAAGATGTAAAGCCCCGCGTCATCCGGGACTATGACGGCGGGGAGATCGTCCTGGGCGGGGACGCCGTCCTCTCTCCCGCAGAATTCCCCGAGCTCGCGGAGTACAAGGGGCTGACCATCGTCACGGCCGGCGGCGACACCCTGCTCGGCGGCGACGACAAGGCGGGCGTCGCGGGGATCATGGCCTTCGCGGAGCATCTCGCCGCCCACCCGGAGATCCCGCACGGCAGAATCTGCATCGCCTTCACCCCCGACGAGGAGATCGGGGAAGGGGCCGACCATTTCGACGTCCCCGGCTTCGGGGCGCGGTTCGCCTACACCGTCGACGGCGGCGCAGCGGGGGAGCTCGAGTACGAGACCTTCAACGCGGCTGCGGCCGATGTGGTCATCCACGGCAAGAGCATCCACCCCGGCTCGGCCAAGGGGAAAATGGTCAACGCCATCCTCCTCGCGATGGAGTTCCACGCCATGCTCCCCGTCTTTGAGGACCCGGCCTGCACCTCCGGCCGGGAGGGCTTCCACCACCTCGACGGCATCAACGGCAGCGTCGAGCGGGCCGCATGCGCGTATATCATCCGCGACCACGACCGGGCGCTTTTTGAGAAGAAAAAGGAGAATTTCCGCGACGCGGCCGCCTACCTCAACCGCAAGTACGGCGCAGGAACGGTCGAGCTGGACATCCGGGACTCCTACTACAACATGAAGGAGCAGATCCTCCCGCACTTCCACCTCATCGACAACGCCCGGGCGGCGATGGAATCGCTCGGCGTCGAGCCGAAGATCCTTCCCGTCCGCGGCGGCACCGACGGCAGCCGGCTCTCCTACATGGGCCTGCCCTGCCCGAACCTCTTTACCGGGGATCACAACGCCCACGGGCGGCTCGAGTACGTTGTCGCCGAGCAGATGGCCCTCATCCCGGACCTGCTGCTGGAGATCGTCAAAAAATACGCGGAATGGACGGAGAAATGACGGGCGGGAATTCCCTGCTCGCGGACATGCGGAGGTTCGGCAGTTCGCCGGAGGAGATCTGCCGCAGCACGCTGGGGATTGACCCGGCGCGGATTTGCGGCAGCGTGATCCTCTCGCCCGGCTGGCGCCCCGAGCGGATGTTCGAACCGTCCGCCATCACCGAGGTCGTACAGGCGAGCCCCCTGTACCAGTACGGGATCTGGGAGGTCTCCTGCGGGGACAGGCACATCACCTACCTGAAGACCGGCTTCGGCGCGCCGGCGGCGATGGACGCCGTTTTGCTGCTGGGGCTGGCGGGGAGATGCCGGAAGATTCTCTTTGTCAGCTCGACGGGCTCGATTGCGCCGGAGATCGGGGTGGGGGACATTGTCCTCCCGGAATTTGCGGCGAGCGGGGACGGGGCGGTCCGCTACCTGTCGGGCAGCCTGCTGCGCGACCCGTTCGGGGAGCGGGCGTACCCGGATCCGGGCCTTGCCGCCGCCCTTGCCGCAGCGGCGGAGGAAATCTGCGGCAAAAACGGGGTGAAATGGCACCGCGCCCGGGTCTTCTGCACCGATACCATCGCGGCGCAGTACGGCCACATCTCCGCCATCCGGGCGATGGGGTACGACACGCTGGACATGGAGAGCGCCGCCGTCCTCAAAGCGGCCCGGCTGCTCGGCGTCCCCGCCGCCGCGATTTTGAACGTCTCGGACAACTCGGCCGCAGGGAAATCCCTCTTCACCCCCCGCAGCGGGGAGGAGCAGGCGTACCGGCAGTTTGTGCGAAGGGAAGTCCTGCCCCAGATCCTCGCCGCGGCAATTTGACTGCGGAGGATAGCCGCAGATGATACGGAAAAGAAAAACATCCGGGCCGCGGGGTCCGGATGTTTTTTTGGCGAAACGGTCAGCTCTTTTTGATGAATTTTGTGCGGCAGTGCGGGCAGGAGATTTCGATCTTGCCCCGGCCTTTGGGGACGCGCAGGGTCTGTTTGCAGTTCGGGCAGCGGAAATAGCGGTGGGTCTTGCGGTCGGCAAAGCGGCGCTTACAGGTCGCAAACCAGTTCTTGACCCTGTGCCAGACTCCCTTGACCGCCTCCCAGAAAACCAGGAATTTCTGGTTTTCCCGCGCGCGGGCCGCGCCGTTGCGGGAGAGGATGCGGAAGATCGCCCAGCACATCAGGGCGATCCCGAGCAGGTAGAGCGGCAGGAAACCGGTCAGCGAGGAAAGCAGGGTGCAGACCATCATGGCCACCAGGATGCCGACGTTCATCTGATCGACGCCGTAACGCCCCATCATAAAATTGCGAAGCCAGTTCAAAGCGATTCCTCTTTTCTGATTTTATAAAGATATTATATCACATCTGCGGGAAAAGGGGTGAATTTTTCGTGACCGATTCGTGACACTTTCCGCGATTTTTCGCCCCGCCCGCCTTGACATTTCCCGGCGGCAGGGGTATACTGAAGAAGGTATGTTGCATGCGCAACTTATGCGTGCGCAACGAACGACGCACATGCGCCGGCATACCGGAATTCACCCTTGGGAGGAAGCAGTATGGACAGCTTTATGCGCTGCATCAGCCGCACCGCGCGCTGCGCCCAGCTTTACCGCTCCGAGCGGTTTGAGGAACTGGGCTTAAACGGCGGCCAGTACATCTACATCACCTGCGCCTGCCGCAGCCCCGGCATTTCGCAGGAGCAGATGGCCCGCCAGATCTTGGTCAACAAGTCAAACGTCTGCCGCCAGCTCGCCCAGCTCGAGCAAAACGGCTTCATCCGGCGGGAACCGGACACCAAAGACCGCCGCGTCCTGCGGGTCTATCCGACCGAGAAGGCGGAGAAAGCCCTCCCTCTCATCCAGCGGGTGCTGGCCGACTGGCGGGACTACCTGACCGACGGCTTCACCGAGCAGGAGCGCGAGACCCTCGACGCGCTGCTCGAACGGGTGCTCGAGCGGGCGGCAGCTTACGCCGAAAACCGGCTTGCCCCGGACCGGAAGGAGGAAAAGCCGTGAGGATGCTCCTTTACTATATAAGGCCCTATACCCTCAAGATGCTGGGCGGGATGTTCATCAAATTTGTCGGCGCGATCATGGACCTGCTCATCCCCTGGTTCCTCGCCTATATCATCGACAACATCATCCCGCTGCGCAGCGTCCCGCAGATCTTCCTCTGGGGCGGCGTCATGCTCTTCTGCGCGGTCATGGCCTGGACGACCAACATCGCCGCCAACCGGATCGCCGGGTGGGTCTCCAAATCGGTGGTGGGCAACATGCGCCACGACCTCTTCCACAAGATTTCCGACCTCTCCTGCGCCCAGATCGACGGCTTTTCCATCCCGTCGCTCATCTCGCGGGTCACCTCCGACAGCTACAACATCCACAGCATGATCGGGATGCTCCAGCGGATGGGGATCCGCGCGCCCATCCTGCTGCTGGGCGGCGTCGCCGTTACCTTAACCCTCGAACCGGCCCTTGCGATGGTCCTCATCGCCATGATGCCGCCGCTCGCCGTCATCATCGTCTGCGTCTCCCGCAAGGGCATCCCGCTCTACGCGAGCCTGCAGAAGGGGATCGACCGGATGGTCCAGGTGGTGCGGGAAAACATCATCGGCATCCGGGTCATCAAGGCCCTGTCCAAGACCGATTACGAGAAGGGGCGCTTCGAGGGGATCAATACGGAGGTTGTCCGCCGGGAAAAGAAGGCCGGCCTCACGATGGCGGTCACCAACCCGAGCATGAACCTTTTCCTGAACCTCGGCCTCACCCTCGTCATCCTGGTCGGCGCCTTCCGGGTGGACGCCGGCGTCAGCCAGGCGGGCAAGATCATCGCCTTTATGAGCTATTTCACCATCATTCTGAACGCCCTGATGGCCATCAACCGCATCTTCGTCATGTGTTCCAAGGGCATCGCCTCTGCAAACCGCATCGCCGAGGTCCTCAACACCCGCCCCGACCTGCGGGTGATTCCGGAGGATACGGCGGAAGAAGACCCGCCGCACGTCTCCTTTGACAAGGTCTGCTTTTCCTACACCGGCACCGAGCGGACCCTCACCGACATCAGCTTTTCGCTCAAAAAAGGGGAGACGCTGGGCATCATCGGCGCGACCGGCGCGGGAAAGACAGCGGTCATCAATCTCCTTATGCGCCTCTACGAGGCGGACAGCGGGGAGATCCGCATCGACGGACGGAAGGTAAGCGCCATCCCGCCGGAAGAGCTGCACACCAAGTTCGGCATCGTCTTCCAGCACGATGTGATCTTTGCCGACACTGTCGCCGAGAACATCTCCTTCGGCAGGGACATCCCCCTCGAACGGCTGGAGGAGGCCGCGCGGGACGCCCAGGCGCTCGAATTCATCGACGCGCTGCCCGGCCGGTTTGACTACGAGCTCGCCATCAAGGGCTCCAATTTAAGCGGCGGGCAGAAGCAGCGGCTGCTCATCGCCCGCGCCCTCGCGGGGGACCCCGAGATCCTCGTCCTGGACGACTCCTCGAGCGCCCTCGACTACAAGACCGACGCCAAGCTCCGGCAGGCCCTGCGGGAGAAGTACGCCGGCACGACCACCATCATCATCGCCCAGCGGATCAGCTCCATCCTCCACGCCGACCACATCCTCGTCCTCGAGGACGGGCGGGAGATCGGCTACGGCACCCACGAGCAGCTCATGGAGGAGTGCGAAAGCTACCGCGAAATCAGCCAGTCGCAGATGGGAGGCGGGGACATTGGCTAAATACTATAAGCGCGACCACCACACCACCCAGCCCAAAAGCAAGATTCTTCTGCGGCTCGGGAAATACCTCATGCAGCACAAGGCCATCGTCTTCTGCTGCCTCATGCTGACCATCGGGAGCAACCTGCTCGCCCTGGTCGGCCCCGCCCTTTCGGGCTACGCGATCAACGCCATCGAGCCGGGGCCCGGCGCGGTGGACTTTGACGTCGTCTTTTATTACTGCGGGCTGATGGCGGTGTTTTACATCGCTTCCTCCATCCTGTCCTACATCCTCTCCGCCCTGATGATCGTCTTAAGCCAGAAGATCGTCTACCAGATGCGCAAGGAGGTCTTCGAGAAGCTCGCCGACCTCCCGGTCAACTACTTTGACCGCCACCAGACCGGCGATATCTTAAGCCGCATCTCCTACGACATCGACGTCGTCAACGCCTCCCTCTCCAACGACCTGCTGCAGATCTGCACCAGCGTCATCACCGTCGCCGGCTCCTTCATCATGATGGTGCGCATCTCGCCGCCGCTCGTGACCATCTTCTTCGTCACCATCCCGGCCTCCATCCTCTTCACCCGTTACCGGGTCAAGAAGGTCCGGCCCCTCTTCCACACCCGTTCGGAGAAGCTGGGGGAACTAAACGGCTTTACCGAGGAGATCGTCTCCGGCCAGAAGACGACCAAGGCCTACCACCAGGAGGCCGTCATGCAGAGCCGCTTTGACGAGAAAAACGACGAGGCGGTCACCGCCTTCTACCGCGCCGATTATTACGGCAGCGTCACCGGCCCGTCGGTCAACTTCATCAACAACGTCTCCCTGGCGCTGGTGAGCGTCTTCGGGGCGCTGCTTTACCTGTTTGGGAAGATCACGCTGGGCAACATTTCGACCTTTGTCCTCTATTCCCGCAAATTCTCCGGCCCCATCAACGAGATGGCCAACATCGTGAGCGAGCTGCAGTCGGCCTGCGCCGCGGCGGAGCGGGTCTTCCGCCTGCTGGACGAACCGGTCGAGCCGGCCGACGCGCCGGACGCCGTCGTCCTCGACCATGTCAAGGGGGATGTGCGGATGGAGCACATCCGCTTCGGCTACACCCCGGATAAGATCATCATCCGCGACCTGAATCTCAACGCCCCGGCCGGCAGCACCATCGCCATCGTCGGGCACACGGGGGCGGGCAAGACCACCCTCATCAACCTGCTGATGCGCTTCTACGACCCGCAGGGCGGCGTCATTTCGGTGGACGGCAAGGACATCCAGCACGTCACCCGCAAGAGCCTGCGGCTCTCCTACGCGATGGTGCTGCAGGACACCTGGCTCTTCAACGGCACGATTTTTGACAACATCGCCTACGGCAAGCCGGGTGCGACCATTGAGGAAGTATCGGCCGCCGCCAAAGCCGCCCGCATCGACAGCTACATCCGCAAGCTGCCCGACGGGTATCAGACTTACTTAAATGAGGATGGCGTCAACATTTCGCAGGGGCAGAAGCAGCTGCTGACCATCGCGCGGGCGATGCTGCTCGACGCCAAGATGCTCATTCTCGACGAGGCGACCTCTAACGTCGACACCCGGACCGAGATCCAGATCCAGGCGGCGATGCAGGAACTGATGAAGGGCAAGACCTGCTTCATCATCGCCCACCGGCTCTCGACCATCCAGCACGCCGACAACATCCTCGTCGTCGACGGCGGCAACATCGTTGAGCAGGGCACCCACGCCGAGCTGATGGCGAAGGGCGGC
>DVKD01000051.1 GCA_018716285.1 Candidatus Merdivicinus faecavium | reverse complement strand
CTCCTTCACCTCATCCTGCTTCTTGCCGCGGACGATCATCAGCTTGCCGAGCTTTTCAGGCTGGCCGGTCGTCATGTTGACGAGCTCGGTGTCTGCGGAGAGCTTGCCCGCGACCACCTTGACATAGGAGAGCTTGCCGACAAAGGGGTCGGCCACCGTCTTGAAGACATAGGCGACGGCAGGGTCCTCCGCGCTGCAGGCCACCTCGACGGGGCTGCCGTCCTCGGCGAGCCCTTCCTCACCCGCCGCCTCCTCTGCGGAGGGGAACATCGAGACGATCGCGCCGCCTAAGAGGCTCAGGCCCTCGAGGTTGGTGGCGGAGCCGCAGAAAACGGGGGTGATGGAGCCGTCCTTGATGCCGGAGCGGATGCCGCGGATCATTTCGAGCATGGTGAACTGCTCGCCGGAGAAGTATTTGTCCATCAGCTCCTCGTCCGTCTCGGCGACCGCCTCGGAGATGGCGTTGATGAGGCCCTCCTCGCGGTGGCCCATGTTGGGGAGGACGACCTCGGCGCGGTGGCCGCTCTCATAGGAGTAGGCCTTCATGCCGATGAGGTCGACGTAGCATTTGACCTTGTGGTCCTCGACAAAGGGGACGACCAGCGGGCAGATGGAGGGGCCGAAGGCCGCCTTGAGCTGCTCGAGCACCTTGTAGAAATCGGCGTGGTCGCTGTCCATCTTGCTGATGAAGATGGCGCGGGGCTTGCCGAGCTTTGCGGCCGCCTTATAGGCCTTTTTTGCGCCGACGGTAACGCCGGATTTGCCGGAGATGACGATCAGGGCGCTGTCCGCCGCGCGGAGGGCCTCGGCCTGGCCAAGCGCAAAGTCGAAGAGGCCGGGCGCGTCGAGGAGGTTGATTTTCACGTTGTTGTACTCGATCGGGACGATAGAAAGGTTCAGCGAGGCCTTTCTCTTGATCTCTTCCGGGTCAAAGTCGGAGACGGTGGTGCCGTCCGCCACCTTGCCCAGGCGGTCGGTCGCGCCGGTGCGGTAGAGGAGCGCCTCCACCAGACTGGTTTTGCCGCTGCTGCCGTGGCCGACGACGGCCACATTTCGGATGTTGCTTGCCTCATACTGTCTCATGTCATATCGCTCCTTAATTCTGAGTTGGGTCTGCCCGCAGGGCGGAATTCGGGTCCCGGCTGCGCGTCTCGCAGGGCTTATCTATTGTGTATAAAAAACCCTTGTTCGATATTTGTATTATAGCACATATTTACATTCAGCACAAGAATGAAAAAAGACAATCTTCCGCGAAATCTGTCTTTTGGGCGTAAAACTTTTCGGGAAATCTATGTGGACCTTTCACAAAATCGAAAATTTCTGCATAATTTTTGTGAAATGTTTAATAAAAATTCACAAAAAACACCGGACAGCGCAAAGCTGCCCGGTTTGGAAAGGGCAATGCGCCCCCAATCAATTCAGCGCCTCGCGGCAAAGCAGGCGCCCGTCCCCGCCGAAGGTGCAGAGCTGCCCGCCGATCTGCGCCGCCCCGGTGAGCATCCGGCCGTCATACTTGAGGTAGTAGGTCCCGTCCGCCAGCTCGAGCCAGCCGGTGCGGCGGTACCCGTCTTCCCCGAGGTAGTACCAGCACCCGTCGCGGCAAACCCATCCGGCCGCATAGCTGCCGTCCGCCCGGCGGAGGCGGTAGCCCCTGCCGTCAAACTCCCAGACCGCCCCGTCCCCGTACCGGTTTTCGAGCAGGACCGGGATCTCCTCCTCCGGCAGGAGGGCAAAGGAATCGGCGAACGCCCGGAAATCTTCCCGGTAAGCCTCCGCGGCCGTTTCCGGCGCTTCAAAATAGACCCCAACCGAGAGGTAATCCTGCGCGAACAGGGCGGCTTCCTCCACCCTCTCTTCGCCATCCGCGCCGCGGATCTCCCTGCGGTAGGCCAGCTGATGGGCCGCTTCCGCCGCCGTCTCACATTCACAGGCGTCTGTCAGCGTTTCGCCGGCGCTCACGCTGAACATTCCTTCCCGGAAAGACGCCGCACTGCTGTTCCACTCCTCCGGTTTTGCGGGGCTCTCATAAATCCGAATCATCACTGCAGGCTGCTCGCCGCGGTCGATGTCCGCCTGGCACGCCTCCGGGTAGAGCAGATACGCGCCGCCGAGCTCCAGAAAGAGGGGCAGCATGGCCTGCTGGTCCAGGATTCGCCAGCCTTCCGGGACGCTGAATCGGTACATATCCGCGGTGCGGTGTTTGACGACGCTCCCGTCCGGCGCAAAGCGGTAGCTGTACCCGCCGCCGATGTGGGAAAAAGCGTTCTGCATCCTGCCGCCCCGGTCGAGCTTGTAGAGCTTGCCGCCGGAGACGATCTCGGCGTCAATCAGCATCGCGCCCGCGGGATAGCGGTTCACATAATCCGGCGTCAGGTAGTACCAGCCGCCTTCCCACCATTCCCAGCCGGTTTTCATGTACCCGTTTTCATCGAAGCAGTACCAGAAGCCGTCAATTTTTTCCCACACGCCGCGCAGAGAACTCCCCGCGGCTGTTTCATACCGCCAGCCGGCGCCGTCCTTCTTCCACCCAGCTGAGACCGGGGCGGCCAGGCCCACGCAGGCCGCTGCGGCGAGGGCGAGGGCAGCCAGGCGCTTTTTCCATCGTTTCATACAGACCCCTTCTTTCCATCTGTCATCTGCCGCCCTCAATTGGGGCGGATGCTGCGGACAAAGTCGTCGGCGGCCTCCTCATACCGGTCGAAATCCGCTTCCGGGACGATAAAAATCGCGGTGAGGGTCCCGCCCTCAAAAAAGAGGCAGTAGGATTTCCCCTTGTAAACCGTCCCGTCCTCCTCGCGCCAGCGGCGGGTAATCGCGAGGGCCTCCGGCGTCGCCGCGCCCGTCAGCCTGCGGGCCGTCACCCGGATGCCGCTGGCACTCCGCGGGCCGTTTTCCAGGTTTTCCGCAAGGTGCGCGGGCAGCTCCCGCCGCAGCTCCGCAAAGGATTTGTAGTAAATATAGCCGTCCATCCCCGGAAAATAGCTGGCCTGGATCGATTCTGCGCCCTCCTCCGGCGCGATCTCCACCCCTTCCCACAGCCAGCCGGCTGTCCAGCCGTCGGGGACCTCATAGGAGAGCAGATCCATCCGATAGCTGTCCAGAATCAGCCCGGACATCACCATATAGCGGACGCCGTCCTCCTCAAAAAAGCCGTCCAGCGCCGCCCCGTCCCCGCCGAAGCGGTAGCGTTCCCCGTCCAGGTCAAACCACCCGGTGACCATCGACCCCTCCGGGCCGCCCGGGTCCCCGGCTTCGCGGAGGTAGTAGCGTTCCCCTCCCTCGAACAGCCACCCGGTCTGCATATAGCCGGAGCCGTCGAAGTAGTACCACTTCCCGTCCACGAATTTCCACTCGTTCTGGGCCCAGCCGTCCTCCGTCTCGTACCACCAGCCGGCGCCGTCGCGCTTCCACCCGGCCGAGACCGGGGCGGCAAAGCTCACGCAGGCCGCTGCGGCGAGGAGGGCGGAAACCGCCCGTCTCTTCCACTGTTTCACAAAAGCTCCCCCTTTCACTCTGCCGTTTTCTCCATTATAACAAGTTTTCTTCCTCTGTGCAAGGGACTTTCTTCATTATATATACAAAAATATTGTAGGAGTACAATAGATATTGGACAGCAGGAGAAGAAAAAGGAAAAAAGAGTAGAAGGATAGGGTCTTCATAGGGTATAGTTAAGTTACCACACAAAACTTACCGGAAAAGGGGGCCTATCCTTCATGAG
>DVKD01000050.1 GCA_018716285.1 Candidatus Merdivicinus faecavium | reverse complement strand
TGCTTTTGAGTTTGCCATTTTCTTCCTTCCTTTCTTTTTTCCTTGTCTCCTATTTTACCATACTTGTCCTATTTTTTAGTATACATCCAACCCTTAATGAGCTGCTGGATGCCGAAGCGGATAAACTGACTCAAGCTGCCCGGTATGAGCGCAGTGAACAGCGCCAGGGCTACCGCAGCGGTCACTACAGTCGTAACCTCACCACAACCTCCGGAGATGTCACCCTTAAGGTGCCCAAGCTCAAAGGAATTTCTTTTGAAACTGCCATCATTGAGCGGTATCGCCGTAGAGAGAGCAGTGTGGAAGAGGCTCTCATCGAGATGTATCTGGCAGGGGTATCCGTTCGGCGTGTGGAGGACATTACGGAGGTGCTGTGGGGTAGCAAAGTCTCCCCCTCCACCATCAGTGAACTGAACAAGAAAGCGTATGTCCACATCGAGGATTGGAGAAACCGTCCTCTGCAGGGTGGGCGGTACCCGTATGTCTATGTGGATGGGATCTATCTGCGCCGCAACTGGGGCGGAGAGTTCGAAAATGTGGCCATTCTGGTAGCAATTGCGGTCAATGAGGACGGATACCGGGAAGTTCTCGGCGCTGCTGAAGGGATGAAAGAAGATAAGGCTAGCTGGGTCAGTTTCTTCCAGTGGCTCCGCAACCGTGGCTTGGACGGGGTGAAACTTATCGTTGGTGACAAGTGTCTTGGTATGCTGGAGGCTGTGGGTGAAGTATTCCCTGAGGCCAAATACCAGCGCTGCACTGTTCACTTTTACCGCAATGTGTTCTCTGTTACGCCGAGATCCAAGGGAAACCTGGTGGCCAAGATGCTTAAAGCGATCCATGCCCAAGAGAGTAAGAAAGCCGCCAGAGAAAAAGCAAAAGCTGTGGTGGAGGAACTACGCTCGCTGAAACTGAAAGAGGCAGCCAAAAAGGTGGAGGACGGCATAGAGGAAACACTTACTTACTACGATTTTCCCAGCGAACACGGGACTCGCATCCGTACCAACAATGTAATTGAGCGCCTCAACCGGGAAATCCGCCGCCGCACCCGTGTGGTGGGCAGTTTCCCGGACGGCAACTCTGCCCTTATGCTAGTCTGTGCTCGGCTGCGCCATGTGGCTGGCACCCAGTGGGGCAAACAAGAAGTACATGAACATGAAGCACCTGGAGGCCGCTGTTGAGGACGCCTCCTTTGCTGGCTGACTTCACTCATGCCAGGCCCTGCAAACCATTTTGCGAAAAATACTTGACACTACCTAATGATTTAAGGGCGCAAGCGGTCTATCGGTTGCGCCCTCTTGACTACCCAACGGCAAAGACGGGAAAAAGCCGTCAAGGACGCGAAGTTTATCCTTGACGGCTTTTTTCGTTTTTGCTACTTGTCATCTGTCAAAGCGAAATTTGGGTAGGGCTTCCATTAACTGCGCTTTGAAGTAATCTTGAATATCATCTTTTAACGCATCCATTTCTTTTTGCATTAAGCACAAGGCAATTTTTCGCCTGCGGAAGACTGCGCTTCGGCTAATATCGCACATCTTGCCGATTTCCTCGTCGTTGTAACCGAGGTAGTACCGCAAAAGCGCGGCTGCTAATTGTTCGCTTTCCACAATGACTGTTTTTCCGCGAACGATAAAAGCGGTAGGCACATCGTATTTCACGAAATACTCGTCTGTTGTAATAACGGGCTCAAAATCAAACTCACGAAGATAGTCAAGGGACACTTCAAACTGCTGCTTTTCTGCAGTTTCTTGTAAGCACCCAGCGCCGCATGATAAAGCACAATCTTACAAAAGGCATTGGAAGCACGCTCGATATGCTCCGGTATTGCTCTGTATTCATCATTTTACTCACTCCCTTTCTTCCCAAGCAGGGGGTGAAATAGTAAACGTCCACACAGCATAAAACCACATGGGCGTTGAGCATAGGAATTATAAGAGATAACTATATGGCTTGTGTGTTCATACTCATAAGCGCAAAATACCATGTAAACGCAAAAGATTTTTTGACCGTAGGTTATGAGAGAAAAGGCAATAAGTAACCAACAAAGCAATACCTCCAAAAATAAAAATAACAGAGCCGTTTCTATGCTAAAAACTGAGGATTCAAGCCATCTTTTCGGGGTTGCCCTTTCTTATAGAATGGGACATCCAAAAAGAAAAATCAGAAAATTATGCTGTAAAAATGAAAACGCATCTCTTCTGAAGCCCAAATCCTCATTTTCAGCGGGTATCATTTTTGTAGCATAAACCCATGAACCCCGATTTTACGGCATTTGTCGTGAGGTCGGGGCTTTTGCTGTCCCGGAAAATTTCGTTACTACGACACTACTACGATACTTGTACCGGGTTTGGGGGAACGGGATCTTTGACCGTAAGTACTCGGCGAAGAGCTGATGCCAATCTCTTGATACGCAGCAACCCCCCGGTATTCCGGCAATTGCCGCGATACCGGGGGATTCGCTGCCGCAGTTGCCTGTGCGGCGTCCGAGGCTGGCAGTATTTTATTCCTTCGCCGCAGTTTCCGCACTTTTATCCCGGCGCCTCTCGTCGGCGTCCAGGAATTCGTCCAAAATGCGCCGGATCTCCTCTAGCGGCGCGTTTTCTACAAGGTAGGTGTGCCGTACAGAGGGATCCTTTTCCCAGGTCGTGACCCCGTTGTCCGCAGTCCGGACCCGCCCGTATTCATGGAGCTTCCAATAGCCCGCATCGGGCCGGACGGCGTACAGCATGGTGGCCAGGTCCCAGCTTTCCCGGCCCACCTCGCCGCCTTGCTGCCCCCATACTTCATAAGCGGCGCGAACGGGGTTTTCCGGGTTTGCATGAGTCTGCAGCCGCACGCCAGTGTGCAGGGCGAGACCGATTTCATAGCTGCAGAAGATCAGCTCTCCCGGCCATTGGTCGCATACCTTCTGCGCGGCGGGAATGTCGCAGGCGATGTTAAATTCGGCGTCTACCACATATCCTTCCCCCAGGACAATGGACTCGGGCCATTGATCGTGAAAACGCCCGCCCATAATCACAGTGCGGCAGATTTTGCGGCGGATCAGCTCCGCGCCGGAAAGAGGGCTTTCCCGGTCCGGCACGCTTTCCAGCAGCCGGCGCATGGAGTAGAGGGACCCCGTCACGACGAGCGTGACCTCGCCGTCCCCGGCAGCCGCCAGCGTCCTGCGCATGACCTCGACCGTACCGGGACATTTTGCCCCATCGGAAAAGCGGTTGGGGAAGCGTTCGGCCACTGACCGGGCGTAAACGTCCCGCCACTGGGTAATCACCCTGTCCTCGGGGTGGAACACCCCCACCGGGATGTCCGGCCTCCCGAAATACCGGTTGATCGCGTCGATGCACCCAGCGTTATAGGGCCCCGCGCAGCAGTGGGTTACGGCGAGGATTTCGCATTCTCCTCGATTGGCCAGTTCGTGCATCACAGCCATTGCGCCGGCGTCGTCGCAGTCGCCTCCGATATCAGTGTCAAACAGAATTTTGATTTCAGCGCTCATAAAGGCTCCTCATTTCTTTGTGGTAATTCATAGCGGGTTTTCCCGGCTTTCATCCTTTGATGCCGGTAGTTACGATGCCCTGCACCAGGTATTTCTGCAGGATAAAGAACACGACGACAACCGGGATGGTAAACAGTACGCAGGCGGCCATCGTCAGCGGCTCCAGCGTGACCTCCGGCTTGTTGGGCAGGAAGTAGACGTTGCCGAACAGGGCGGTCGCCAGCGGATATTTTTCCGCGGTCAGATACATCTGCGGCCCCATGAAGTCGTTCCAGGAGGCGTTGAAGCCGTTGAAGAACAAAAGCCCCAGCAGCGGTTTGGACAGCGGTACGAAGATCCGGAAGATGATGCCTACCCTGCTGCACCCGTCAATCTTGGCGGCTTCCTCGATTTCCAGGGGGAAGGAGGTTAAAAACTGTTTGACCAGAAAGATCGTGTACGCGCCGCCGGCAACGGCGTTGAGGATGAACACCCAATAGGAGTTCATGATCCCCAGCTGGTTGTAAAAAACGAATTGGGGGATCTGGATGGCAATGCCCGGGATCATCAGCTGGAGCAGCACCAGCTTGAAAATGAGATTTTTCCCCGGGGCGCGGAGCCGCGCGAATGCATAGCCAAAAAGAAAGTCGAAGGTCAGGGTGCCGATGATTGTGATAAGCACCATTTTGATGGTGTTCATCAGATACTGAAAAAACGGGATCATCGCCACTGCGAAATAGTAGTTTTCAAAATGAAACTCGGTGAAAAAGAGCACCGGCGTTTTGGAGATATAGGGGCGGAGGGAGTTTGCGAGCAGGAAGAACAGCGGGTAGATGAAGATGATACTGACCAGCACCAGCATGGTGTAGGATAAAATACTGCTGGCAAGTTTGTGTTTTTGTACCATTTCAATCCTCCGTTCCACCGTAGAAAACCCAGTATTTCTGTGTTTTCAGGACAATTACCGTCAATACGTTGATGAGGATGACCAGGATCCAGATCATAGCCAGGCCGTAGCCAAAGCGGGAGTACCCGAGAATCTGCTGATACGCATGGACCATATAGGTGTAGGTGGGCTTTAACGGCAGATTCAGCACGCCGTTGGTACCGGGAGCCAGCAGAACCGGCTGCGCGTACAGCTGCAGGCCGTTGATGATTCCCATCAGCAGATTGAAAAAGAGCACCGGCGAAATCATGGGGATGGTGATCTTCCAGAATTTTTTCCAGCCGTTTGCCCCGTCGATGGAAGCCGCCTCATAAAGCGCTTCGGGGATGTTCTGAAGCGCCGCCAGGTTTAAGAGCAGCGTGCCCGTGGAGCTCCAGGTCATCATAATGATGAGCGCTGCCAGGATGTAGTCGTACCCCAGCCAGTTGATCGGCTCGATCCCCAAGGGCGCCAGCAGGAAATTCAAGAGGCCCTCGTTTTTGTTAAAAATAATTTTCCACATCAGGCCGGTGGCCACTGTGGGGATGATGGCCGGAAGATAGACGATGGTGCGGAAAATCCCCAGCCCTCTCCGCGCTTTGTTCAGCAGCATGGCGCTGAACAGGCCCACCATCAGCCCCAGGGGAACGGTGATTACCCCGATCAGGAAGGTCTGGCCCAGTGCGCGCATGGCATGGTCATCCACCAGGACGCGGAAATAATTTCTCAGCCCGACAAATTCCTGCCGCCCGTAGTTGTAGCCGGTATAGTTTGTAAAGCTCAGGTACAGCCCGTTGATGAAGGGGACCACCTTGATGGCGAAAAACATGATGACAAACGGGGCAACCAGAATATAGAAAAAGATGGCGTCCCGTTTCCTTTCGTTTAGTTTGAAGCGTTTTCGCTGACCGGATTTCTGCTGCTGCATTGCGCGCCACTCCTTTCTTTATCAGTTCTTACCACTCGTAAATTGGTTCCGGCGGCGAGGTTCGCCGCCGGAACCGACAGACGTGCGGATCCTTATATTTACTGGACGCCGCAGATTTCCAGGCCTTCCTGGATCATGATGTTAAATTCTTCCTGCATGCCGGCGATGGCGTCGTCCATTGTCATCCGGTCGTACAGCACTTCGTTGAAGTACTGGGAGAAGGTGGAGGACATGCCCTGGCTGGTGACATAGGGGTTGGTCTTGAGGGTGATCATATTTTCGATGCCGTAGTTGTTGGCCTCAAAGGTCTGTTTCTGGAAAGCGGTTTCCTGCGGGAGCAGGGGAATGAGGTCGAGCTGCGCGGGGTTGCCGTAGCCGCGCTGCGCCATCCTTTCCGCCCATTCGCCGCCCAGGTAGAGCTCCAAGAAGCGGAACGCCGCGTCTTTTTGCTGGCTGCCGACCCAGATGGAACCGCCGACGCCGGCGAGGCAGGCGTTAGCCGGCTTGGAAGTGTCCAGGCTGGGGGCCTGGATCAGCATATAGTCGTCCAGGTGATTCTTGGCATTTTCGTTCAGGGCCAGGGTGCCGTTGCCGAACCAGTAGCCCAGGTTCAGCATGCCGACCTTGTCTTCGATGAAGGAGTCGCCGCCCCAGTCTGCGGGGCTGCTCAGCACGCTGACAGCCGCGCCCGAGCGATACATATCCGCCCAGTATTCAAACGCCTCCCGGACCTCGGGGGTGTCAATATTGGCGGAGCGCAGGTCGTCGGACCACAGGCTCTTGCCGATCGAGCCCAGCTGGGCGGTAATCAGCTGATAGAGGTCGTTTGTGCTGGCAAAGCCCCAGCGGGTCTGGTTGCCTTCCTCGTCAAACTCGACCATCTGTTTGGCCCAGCCGCGCACATCGTCCCAGCTGTAAGTCGTCTTGTCGTCAGGGATCGGGATGCCGCAGTCGTTGAACACATTTTTATTGATGAAAAGCTGGTTATCAAGGCTCCAGTCCTTTACGATGCCGTAAGTAGCGCCCTGTCCGACCTCTTTGCCGTCGAAACGGTAAAGCCCTGCGACGTCGGCGAAATTGTCCATGCTGAAAACATCGCTGTTTTCGATATAAGTATCCAGCGGTTCGTACAGCCCGCGGGCGGCATACATGCAGCCCATGCTGAAGGCTGAAAGGATCCAGACGTCCGGGGCGGTGCCGGAAGCCACCATAGACATCATCTTGACGTCGTCGGCCTGTACAACCTCATACTGCATGCCGCCGGCGTTTTCCGCCCAGAAGGTTTCAAATTCGGGGTTGTTGAGCAGATCGCCGCCCCACACTTTTACAGTTACGCCGTCGAACTCTGTTTCGCCCTCAGGCGCAGCGGCGGCAGCGGAGCTTTCCGCAGGCTGCGAGGAGTTTTGGCTCTCCTCGCCGGGAAGCGCGGGAAGTTCGCCGCAGCCCGCCAGCATGCCGCAAGCCATTGTCAGTGCGAGAAACGTTGCCGTAAATTTTTTCATGTCACTCTTCCTTTCCGGTGTATCAGGGTTGATTCGTATGAGCCTTTCGTACCGTGCAGCCCAGATCCGCCTGGCTGCCGGACGAAATCTGACTATTTCACCTGCAGCGCCGCTACAGGATAAAATCCATCCGGAGTCCGGTTCTCAATGGGAAGCCGGATCGGCTGGCCGCCGTATCCGAACAGGGCAAGCTCCAGCGTGTATGCGCCGGGCGCCGCGTCCTTCGGGACCAGCATGGGCGTCAGGAAGGAACGGTGTTCCCCCTCGCTCAGGGAACCGGCGTCGAAGCCGTTTTCCCGCACAGCTTCCCACCTGCGTCCGCCGGCATCCCGCAGCCTGAATTCCAGCCATCCGTCGCTGCAGAAGCGCCCTGCCGCCAGATTTGTCCAGGCGTGGCGGATGAAGAAAAATTCGCCGGGGCAGGCGCTGTCCGGCAGCTCAATCCGTTCCGGAAGCAGCCGGTATCCCATGCGTTTCAGACCGTGAGCGATGAGGTCGGGACGTTTTTCGTAAAAGTCGACGCTGTCCCACATGAGCATCATGTAGTTTGGGTGGAGCATCAAGGCCTCTTCCACAGAGTCCTCCACGTTGTAGCCCCGCACGCCGCCCAGCGGGAGTTTCTTATTGTAGCCGTCGAAGTACTCGCAGATGATGGGCAGCCGCCGCCCGGAAGCGTAGTACTCCCGCATGATGCGGGTATCCCAGATCTTCACCGCGCCGCCGATGCCGTCCCGGCGCAGGGAGATCCCCGGTTTGGAGAGTGCGTAGTCGAAGCCGGACCATGCCAGGTATTCCTCGTAGCTTTGCGGCGCGTGCAGGGCGGGGACCCGGTTGTTCATCCACTCGTAGGAGCAGGAGAGGATGAGCGGCTTTTTCCCGCCGAAAGCGTCATACCAGGCGTCGATGATCCCACGGAGGGCCGCCGCATGCTCAGCCCGGCTGGGGTGCTGGAAGCCGCTGTGCCACTCGCCCCAGGCGCCGTATCCCCGCAGATCGACCGTCTCCAGATCGGGATTCCCGGCGTAACGGTCCGCCAGCGCCGTCAGGAAGTTCCGGAGCTTTTCCAGATAGACCGGGTTCCGGTAATCCGGGTAACGCGCGGCATAGCCGTCCTCCCGCACACTCTGGCTGGGGACCTGATACCGGTCGTAAAGCCAGGCCGGGGCCCCGTCGCCCTGCCCGGCATACAGCATGGGGTCGGTCGAAATGCGGAACTGGAGCTTTTTCCCGCGGGCAGTCCATGCCGCGATGGAGGCGTCCAGCCGCTCCCAGCGGAAGACGCCCTCTTCCGGCTCAAGCGCGGCCCAGTAGGAAAGCAGCGCCACATTGCCGAGGTTTTCGTAGTGGTCCGGCTCGTTTGGGTCCTTTTGCTCCGAAATCGCATTGTGGTGGATGACCCAGCCCATGCCGGGGTTTTGGAGGAGCGCGCCGTTGTCGTCCAGATGAAAGATCATGTCGGTTCTCCTTTCGCAGTCAGGGTATCAAGGGAAGCCAGCTCCCGGCCCAGAGCCTCCGCCATAGCGGCGGCATACCGGGATCTGGAAACCTTCAGAACGTATCTTCCCGTATCAGAGGAAGCGTAGCGCCATCTGGTCACGCCGGAGTCGTCGCACGCCGCTTCTACGGGCTCGAATGTGTAGACAGGATCCCTGGCCCTGTTCCAGCCGGTTACGCTGCCGTCGGGTTCCACCGCCTGATCTGCCGCGTGGAAGATGCTGGCCGTCGAGTAAAACCGCCGCTTCTGCCTGCGTTCCTCCTCGAGGGCGGGGGAGGGGCCTTTCCGGTCCAGCCAGGTAAGCCAGAAGGGATCGTTGGATCGCTCAAACATATAGCGGAAAAAGTTTTGCACCCGCAGCGACATCCGGTCGAAGAGCGGAGCCTGCTCCGCCAGAAAGACGCTGCCGTTTTCCCCCTCGTTGCAGGGGCCGAAGTAGTCCGGTTCTTTTTGGATCATGTGAAAGCAGGGACACCAGTAGAGCGGGCAGGGCAGATCGAACATCGCTGCGTAGGCCGCCCGGCTGAGCACGGCGTTCCACTCGCGCTCCCGCCCCTCGGTGATGCAGCCGGTCCCGGCGTTTATGTAGACGCGCTGGCACTTTTCCCGGAAGAGCTGCGGATCCGTGCGGAAGGCCGCGGCGATATCGCTGCAGTCCCCGACGGCGACGATCCGCACCGGCAGCTCCGATTCCCGCAGGGTATTGAGAATCGCGTTTATGCCGCCCCGCCGGGTTTCCGGGAGCTCCCCCAGGCTGTCAAACCGGGAACGCACCCCCTGGGGGCAGCCGACGCGAAAGGGGACAGATTTCCCGGTGATTTCATTCATCTGCGCCACTGCGGCCGCTGCCGGGGAATATTCATCCTGCGTGGCTGTGCGCGCCGGATGGTCGATGACGATCTGCCGCAGCACGGTTTTCCCGCCGGCGTAAAGGGCAAACTGTAACGCCAGATCAAAATGATCATCCGGGTCTCCGTGCGGGTGAAAGAGGTCGGTGGTGTGCAGAATTGCAGGAATCACAGGCGTCACTCCTCCAAAGTAATCATCTTACCGGTTTATCCGGGAATCCTCCTCGCCGATCAGGCTCAGCACATCGCGCTCCGGATTTTCGATTACCAGCTTCCGGTACTGCATCGGCGTGACCCGGGTTTTTTTATGAAACATGGTCACAAAGTTCGAGACGTTTTGAAAGCCGCAGAGCATTCCGACGCGGGAAATGGGGAGCAACTCGTTTTCCAGAAGTTTTTTGGCTTCGGCGATCCGCAGGTTCAGCAGATACTGGGAAGGGGAGACCCCGGTCTGCTCGCGGAACAGATGGCGGAAGCGGTCGTAGCTGTATCCCACGCTTTCGGCGATGATGTGGAAATCCACGTTGTGGCCGGGATTCTCGCTGAGCAGCCGCTTTACATAGTTGATGATGCCCCGGCTGTCGGTGCGTTGGTCCTCCATCCGCCGGATGACGATCAGAAGCTCCCGCAGCAAAAGGTTCACTCGCTCTTCGTAGTGGATCTGCTTGAGCTTCATCTCCGATTCTATGCGGCACATCAGATCGTAGATATCCGCTGTCACCATGCCTTTGTCCCGGTAAAAGGCGCTCTCGCCGGAGACCGTCTCCTCGCCCGCGTCAAAGATACAGAAGAGTACGTCGGATGAGGTAATGGTGGTTTCATCATGGGTCGTGTCCGGCTGGATGACCGCCAGAGAGTTTGGACCATACTCGTACAGAATGCCGTCAATGATGGTGGTCCCGGTGCCTTTGCGGTAAAAGACCAGCTCGATTCCAGAGTGTTTCGCCGGCATGACGTAGTCTCCGGGGGAGTGATAAAAGCGTAAAATTGTGTTCAGCATGACCGTTTTTGACATCGGCTGCCCTCCCTTTCCCATCCTCTGCCATTACCTATATTATAGCATGGATGGATTTTTATAAATGGCTGACATGGATTTGTAGAGATATATATTTTGGCCTAATTAAAGTGAAATTTTTTCAGCGAATTTTCCATATCGAATTACAACAGCATTTTGTACAAAAACATAAATATCGGCAGCGCTATTTTGAAAATGCCTGTCAAAAAATAAAAATCGACCTTTTCACTTCTTTCCTCGCAGACATTCTTTCTGCGGAAATACAGTTTGGGGAAAAATGAAAATTCAATATTTGGCTATTTTTATTTTTTTATGAGGGAATCATTTGTATTTTTGGCTAAACGGCGGATTTCAGAGAATTCTGCCGCAACAGAAGAAAGCCGCCCGTGCAGCCAAAGGCACAGGCGGCTTTCGAATCGGTTTCTATTCTTTTGTCTCTGTGGTTTCCGGGACACGGAGCCAGGACGCATATTCCTGCCCCTGACTGCCCGCGCTGGCAAAGTCTACCAGCCGGACAGGAGTTCCGTCCTCCAAAAGGGCGTCCGCGCAGAACCAGGCGGATGTCTCCCCGCTTTCGTACAGACGGAGGGAGCGGAGGCTCTCCCGTGAAAAAGTCCGGTCGGCGATCCAGGGGTCGCCGGAGAGCATGCTGTCCGCTGTCAGGAGGATGGGGCCGCAGTAAACGGAAACCTTTCCCGCGCATTCCCGCTGGCCTTCCCAGAAGTGGGGGGTCAGGTCGAGTTCCAGCCGGATCTGGTCGCCGTCCTGCCACAGCCGTTCGATCCGGGTATAGCTGCCGGGGACAGAGGGCGGGATCTCTGCGCCGTTTACCTGGATTTTCGTGTCAGCCGACCAGGACGGGTTCCGCAGGAACAGGGCAAAATGCTCCGGCTTGGTCAGGGAGAGCTGGATTTCGATCTGCCCCTCCAGAGGATAGCGGGTGATCTGACGCATCTTGACCTGCGTGCCGTTCGGCAGGGGGATTTCCGCGGTGCAAGCGCCGTAATAGTTGCAGTAGAGCCCTTCTTTGTTTGAGAGCAGCGCCCATCGCCCCCACTGGCCAAACCCTCGCGTCCCGTTCATCTGGCAGCAGTTGAGGTTTGTGCCCCCGGCGGGAGTCTGCCACGCCAGTACGAAGGAGGAGGGCACCCGCCGCCCATCCATCGGGGTGTCGTAGGTGAAGTCGCGGCCGTGATTCAGAATGGACCCGGCGTAGGCGTTCCAAAGGGAGAGCTCCAGCTCGTCGGCGGCCCGGCAGTCGCGGGTCAGGCGGAGGTACTCCGTCGTGTAGACCATCCAGAGAACGGTGCAGCAGGTTTCCACCGCCCGCGGGTCGTAGGGATTTCCGCAGGCGCCTTCTCCAGAGGAAAAGCCGCCGTCATTGTGGCGGTCGGTCCTGCGGATCGATTCCCAGATGCGGGTAAAGGCCAGCCGGTCCTCTGCATTGCCGGTAAGCCGGCTCCGTTCGCCCATAGCCAGGATGCTGTGCAGGCTTTCCCAGCGGGGTTTGTGCATCTGGTAGAATTCCTGCCCCGACAAGGCGGCGCCCCGCCAGTCCCCGACGGATTCGTCCTTCCACTCTGTGTCGATGATGCGGTCGGCTTCCGCACGGTATTTTTCCTCGCCGGTGAGGGTGTAGAGCTTGAGATAGCCGTGGGCGATGGCGAGGTTCTGGTCCGGCGCGCCCGCGTCGACGTAGCGGCGTCCCGGCTGCGCAAAGTAGCCGATGACGTAGTCCGCCGCCCTCCGTGCGGTCTGCAGGTCATGAGGGTCTCCCACTGCCTCGTGCCACAGGCAGAGCCCATAGATGCAGTGGTAGTGGCCCCAGATGTCCCACAGCGGCCACTCGTTCGGGTGATCGAGGGTAAAGCCCACCATGCGCTGATCCCGGCGGTAAGGCCCGAGATAGCCGTCCGCGTCCTGCACCTTGCGCAGCATTTCCGCAATCCGTCCGCCCACCGGCAGGAGCCGGCGGTCGCCGGTCATCGCGTAGCATTCCGCCACAGCCGTCAGAAACTTTCCCGGGAATTCCCCGTACCACGCCACCAGGGGGCGGCGGCCCTCTTCCCGGGCCAGAAAGTAGGAGAACAGCGCCGGGTTCTCCTCTTCCATCCGCAGAAGCCAGCCTTCGATATTGGCTTCAAACAGCGCGCCGGGTTTGCCGCCGGGCAAAAAGCGCGTCTCTCCGGAATGTGATTTTTCCATATGTGTCCATCTCCTCCCATTTGATTTTTCGGTCCGCAAGTTTATCCTACCATATCTGAATGGAAAAATATAGACCATTTTGTTAAGTCAGCCAAAATTGAAAACTTTTTCTAAACATGCGTGTTCCGCCCTCTTGCGGCTTTAGGCGTTTGCCTTCGGACAGCCGAAACAAAAAAGCAGCCCTGTTTTTGGCAGGACTGCCTTCTTTGCATGAGATTACGCCTTGATGGACAGCAGCTTCTGTTTGAGGTCGCCCTCGAGGCGGAGCAGCTCGGCTTCGGCCTCCCGGCGCTTCTGGCGGCCCTCCTCCTGGATGCGGATAACCTCGTCCAGGGTGGAGATGAGGCTTTCGTTGGTGTGGCGCAGCGTCTCCATATCGACGATGCCGCGCTCGGATTCCTTGGCGGTGTCGATAGTCGCCATCTTGAGGGTATCTGCGTTGCGGCGGAGCAGCTCGTTTGTCATATCGCTGACCGCCCGCTGGGCGGCAGCCGCCTGGCGGGAGTGCTCGACGCCCAGGGCGAGCACCATCTGGCTCTTCCAGAGCGGGATGGTGTTGACGAGGGTCGACTGGATCTTGTCCGACATGAGGGTGTTGTTGTTCTGGATCAGGCGGATCTGGGGCGCGGTCTGGATGGAGATCATCCGGGTCAGCTCGAGGTCGTGGATCTTCTTCTCAAACCGGTCGCAGAGGGCGTTTAAGTCGTTGACAGCCTGCGCATCCTCGGGCAGGCCCGTCTGAGCAGCACGCTCGGTCAGGGCCACAAGCTCGGTCGTGCGCACCTGCTCGAGCTTGCGCTTGCCGGCGATGATGTAGAGCGAAAGCTCTTTAAAGTAGGCCTTGTTCATCTCGTACATCTTGTCGAGCAGCGAGACGTCCTTGAGGAGCTGGACCTGGTGGCCTTCGAGGACCTCGCAGATCCGATCGACGTTGGCCTCTGCCTTTTCGTATTTCGCCTTCATGGCGGTCATCTTGTTGGCTGAGCGCTTGAAGAAGGAGAAGAAGCCCTTGTCCTCCTCTTCGATCTCAAAGGATTTGAGCTCGGTCACAACCTGTCCGAGGATCTCGCCGACCTCGCCCAGGTCCTTGGTGCGGACGGTGCTCAGGACATTTTCGGAGAAATCCGCGATCTTTTTCTGCGCGCCGGAGCCGTACTGGACAATGAGGTTGGAGTTGGAGAGCTCGATTTTCGGGATAAATTCCTGCACGGCTTTCTCCTCTTCGGGGGAGAGAACAGGCTCGGCCGGGAGGACCTTGGCAGGCTCATCCGGCGTGAGGACGGGAGCGGCAGGGGCGGCCGGCGTTTCCGGCTCGAGGTCGAGGGTGAGGGTGGGGGTGGGGACGGGGGTTTTTTCGAGGGAATCGTTCATCGGGGGTGCTCCTTTACAATAGATTCGTCGGCAGATGCCGAATCAGCTGATGCTCAGGTCGTTGTCGATCAAACCCTCCTGGGAGAGCATGGTCTCCAGGGCGGAAATATCGGCCGAAAGGCCCATCAGATCCTTCTGCATCAGGTTTGCATAAAGCTTCTGAAAAGCGAGGTTGATGTTGTCAAGCGCCTGGCGGATCTCCGCCTTGGTCGCCTGGATCTCGTCGGTCTGGACAGCCTTGAGCTCGAGATCGCGGTAGGCTTCCGAGAATTTGAGGGTGGTGGGGAGGTAGTAGCTCATAAATTTGCGGATCTGCGGCATCTTTTCGGGATTTTTGGACACATAGTCGAAGATCTGGGTGCAGATTTTCTCGAGGGAGTCGAGCTTTGCCGAGATTTCCTGCTCAGGCAGGTCGATGTTGATCTGCCTGATCTTGCGGATGTATTCCTCCCCGGTCCGGCGGAGCTCCTCGGCTGCTGCGGCGTCGGGATCCTCCTGCTGAAGCGCTGCGGCGCGCTCGGCTTCGAGCTGCTTCTGGCGTAGATTCTCCTGCAGGGCGAGGTATTGGTCGTACACCTCGCGGCTTAAGATCAGGCAGGTCTGCTGGTCGTCAAAATAGCAGTCCCGGAGCATCCCGTCGCTCATCATCCGTTTTAAGTCGCTGCGGACCCGGTCCTCCGGCAGGGAGAAGAACTGCGCCATGTCCTTGACGGCGGCGTAATCGACCCCCTTGAGCTGCTTTTGATAATTTTGGGCGCGTTTCAGATACCGCATCCTGCCAAAGCAGATGCCCGAAGCGGTCAAACAGCCGATGGAGGGGACGAATGCAAACGCCGTATTGATAATCGACGCGATAGGGCTGTAAAAGCTGAAGGAAAACAGCTCTTCAAAGCCGCCTCCCAGCGTTAGGAGGCCGATTCCCAGCAGGATGACGGCTGCGACGCCCATCCCGCCGGGATCCGCTTTTTTCCATTTGGTTTTTTTGCCCGCCTTCCCCGGGGCCTGTGCGGGAGAAAAGTTCCGGAATTCGCGCTGCCCGGCCGGCTGAGAGGGCTGCTGCCTGGTTCTGCGGGGGGGAGCAGGCGGCTTCCTCGCGGGCGCGTCCTGCGGGGAAAAGGTGCTCCACTGGGGCGGCGCCTCTGTGCCGCTGCGGGGAGGGTTCCAGAAGGTGCCGGCAGCCTTGCCGACCTCCCGCGCCACATCCTGCGCGGCCTGGGAGATATCCTGCCCGGCCTTGCGGACGTCCGCCTTGAGGCTGGCCATCTCTTCAGGGGTCAGGATTTTTTTGGTGGCGTTGTTGATCTGTCTGCCCAGTTCGGTAAAAAGATCGTCCATGTATGAATTTCCTCCAAGAATATCTTTCCGTATCAAACCTATTATAGCGCATTTTCTGCGAAAGCACAAGGAGGGAAGGCCCGAATTTACCAAAAAATAATCTTTCCCGCAGCCTCTCGGAAAATCCGGTTGGAAAAGGCGGGGAAATGTGGTATACTAAAACAGATATCCCGCCCGGGCGCGCCGCGTCCGGGATTTTCCAGGAAGGATGATACGCGATGCCCACCCCCTCACTTTTCGACATTATGGGCCCGGTCATGATCGGGCCGTCCAGCTCCCACACCGCCGGGGCGGCCCGGCTCGGCAAGATGGCCTACAAGCTTGCCGGCGGCGATATCCGGAAGGCTGTGATGTACCTGCACGGCTCCTTTGCCGCCACCTACCGCGGCCACGGCACCGATAAGGCGCTGTTAGCCGGGCTTTTGAACCTAAACCCGTCGGACGAGCGGCTCCGCGATTCCTTTGCCCTCGCCGATCAGAAGGGGATCGCCTACGATTTTATCCCCACCGACCTTGGGGAGGATGTCCACCCCAATACGGTCAAGTTTGTCATCACCAGCGGCAGCGGCGAGACCTTTGAGATCACCGGCTCCTCCATCGGCGGGGGGCAGGTCGTCGTCAGCTGCATCGACGGGATGGAGGTCCGCTTCACCGGCGAGCGCCCCATCCTCATCACCGCCCACCGCGATACGCCCGGCGTCATATCCCGCATCACCACCCTCCTTTATGAACGGGAGATCAACATCGGGAACATGCGGGTCACCCGCAGCCGGGAGGACAGGACCGCCAGGATGTACATGGAACTCGACAGCCTCTGCGGCCAGGATCTGACCGCGGAGGTGCGCAAGATTCCCGGCGTCGTCCGGGTCAAAATGCTGCTGCCCATCGACGAAAGCGACGGCGGGCGGAAAGGAGAAGCCAGATGAACGCCAAAGAGATTCTCGCAGCATGCCGGGAGGAATCCCTTCCGCTCAGCCGGATCGCCGTCAAACGGGAGTCGGAGCAGTCCGGCGTCCCCGGGGATGAGGTCCGCGCCCGCTTCGACCGGATGCTTTCGGTCATGGAAAAGGCGGCCGATTCCGCCCGCGCGGAGGAAGTCCGCTCGGTGAGCGGGCTGACCGGCGGGGACGCATACCGCTATGAACATTACCGCCGCAGCTCCATCCTGGGGGAGACCCTCTCCCTCGCGGTCGGCTGCGCCCTTTCCTGCTCGGAGGTCAACGCCTCGATGGGGCGGATCGTCGCCTGCCCGACCGCCGGTTCCTGCGGGATTGTCCCGGCGGCCGTCCTCTCGACCGGCCGAACTCTCGGCCTCACCCGGGAGCAGATGGTCGACGGGCTGCTCTGCGCCGGGCTTGTCGGCCAGATCATCGGGGAGCACGCCTGCCTCGCCGGGGCGCAGGGCGGCTGCCAGGCGGAGTGCGGGTCGGCGGCGGCGATGGCGGCTGCTGCCGTCGTTGAGATGCTGGGCGGAAGCCCGGAGCAGAGCTTCGACGCCGCGGCGATCGCCATCAAGAACACCCTCGGCCTTGTCTGCGACCCGGTCGGGGGCCTCGTCGAGATCCCCTGCATCAAGCGCAACGCCGGCGGGGTGGCCGGGGCCCTCTGCGCCGCCGATATGGCCCTCGCGGGGATCCGCAGCCACATCCCTTTCGACGACGCGGTCGAGGCGATGAACCGGGTCGGCCGCCAGCTCCCCGCATCCCTGCGCGAGACGGCCGCCGGCGGGCTTGCCACCACCAAAACCGGGCTGGAACTCGCCGCCCGGGTCGGGAAATAGCCCGGCAAAGGAGGGCCCCATGCCTGAATACAGACCGGACTACTACAGCCGATTCCGCTGCCTTGCCTCGGACTGCAGGGAGACCTGCTGCGCCGGCTGGGAAATCGACATCGACCCGGAGAGCGCCGCGCGTTACCGCGGCCTTTCCGGCCCCTTCGGCGAATGGCTCCGGCAGGGGATCGACTGGGGGAGCGACCCGCTGTGCTTTCGCCTGAAGGGGGAGCGCTGCGTCTTTCTCACCCCCGAAAACCTCTGCGAAATCTACATAAACTGCGGGGAAGACGCCCTCTGCGCCATCTGTTCCGAACACCCGCGCTTTCACGAGCAGTTCGGGGGCCACAGGGAGAGCGGCCTCGGCCTCTGCTGCGAGGCGGCAGCCGCCCTTATCCTCGACACCGCCGCCCCCGCGCGGTTTGTCCTCCTCGATTCCCCGGAAGAGGGCGGGGAGGAGCCTCCGCTCTTCCGGCCCCTGTTTGCCGCGCGGGAGAGGGCGTTCCGGATTGTACAGGACCGCGCGCGGCCCTTCGGGGAGCGGATGGCGCGGCTGCTTGAATTCGGCGCGCAGATTCAGGACCGGCTCGACGAGGGGCTCCCCCCGGATCCCGACGCCCCCGCCGTCCTGCCGGAGGGGAGCGCGGAAGAGGGCGCACTTTCTTCCCTCTGCGGCGGGCTCCTTTCCCTGCTTCTGGAGCTCGAGCCCTTTGACCCGCGCTGGCCCGGCCGGATTGAGAAACTGTGCGCCCGCCTGCCCGGCGTCCTTGCAGCCCGATGCAGCGGGGATGCGGCTTATGAAAACCTTGCCGTCTACTTTCTGTTCCGCTACCTGCTCAAATCTGTCCATGACGGCGACTTCCTGAGCAAAATCAAGCTGGCCGCCCTGCTCACCCTGACCATTCTGCTCCTCGACGGCGGTACGCTGCTCGATGCCGGAACCCTCTCCCCGGAGGACCGGCTCCGCAGCGCGGCCGCCTGCTCGAGGGAGCTCGAGTATTCGGAGGAAAACATCGCTGCCCTCGAGGAGGCCTGCGCCTGGGAGGAGAAATTCTCCCTCGAACGGATGGAAGCGGCCTTCTCAGCGCTTTGAGTTTGCGGTTATTTACCCGCCGCGGCAATTTTTCTGAAAAAATTCTGAATGTTTTGAAGTGTTCCGTTTGCCCGCCGCGTTCCTATTGGTGAAGCGGTTCGAGAAAGGCGGTGATGGAGAGAGCATGCAGGAAAAGGACTTCGAAGCGTTTGTCATCCAGTACGAAAAGCTCGTCTTCACCGTCTGCTACCAGCTGGTCAAGGATTACGGGGAGGCACAGAACCTCACCCAGGACACCTTCCTCTCCGCCTACCAGCATATCGACGATTACCGGGGCGACAACTACAAACCCTGGCTTATCCGGATCGCGTCAAACAAGGCAAAGGATTTCCTTCGCTCCGCCTATCACCGCAAGGTCGACGCCACCGATGATTTCGAAGCCCTCCCCCTGCGGGCGGAGGGGTCGGCGGAGGAGCAAAGCATCACCCGCGATTCCGCCCGGATCATCGAAGAGGCGATCCGGGGGCTGGAGGAGCCGTACCACAAGGTCTCCGTCCTCTATTTTCTCGAGGAGAGATCCCTCGACGAGATCGCGGGACTTCTGGGGAGGCCGCCCAAGACGGTAGAGACACAGCTCTACCGCGCGCGAAAGAAGCTGAAAGCTATTTTGACCGAAAGGGGGATTTTTGTATGAAACCGTTTGACGAATCCGGCCGTCTGCAAGGCTGCGGCTCTTGCGGGGGCGTACAGGCGGTAAAGGGGGATCCCGGCGGAGAGCTCCGGATCGAGCCCGCCGCCCCGCGCGCTGTTCAGCCCGCGTCCTTCAAGCTGTTTCTTCCCAGCGGCTGCTTAAGCGACCAGGGGCTTGCCGCCCTGGTGCGGGAGGAGCTTGACGAGGAGCAGCGGATGGAAGTGAGCGAGCACCTCGACTTCTGCGACAGCTGCGTCGAGCGCTACGCTGCCCTGCTCAGCGGGGAAGAGCTGCTGACACCCCCCGCGCCGGTCGCGCCGGCTGTGATGGAGAAGCTTCGCCCCAGGACGCGGATGCTCTTCTTCGGACGGCTCATGCGGGTGTCGATCGCGGCGGCAATGGCGCTTGTCATCTGGAATGGATTGCTTCTGGGCAACGGGGGGCTCTTTAAGTTTTCGACAGACTGGGTTAACAGCCGTCCGCAGCGGGAACAGTCCGTCAGTCAGACTGTCGGCGGATGGGGGTCCGGCTTAAACGACCTGATGAACGGGCTCAACAGCTGGATGAACAGCGGGGTCCAGGGGGAACAATCTCCCCGGAGAAACAGCTCCCCGGAGAAGTAGGGACAGAATTTTTGGGATAGAAAGGAAGAATGCACACTATGAAAAGCAAAGGGCTGGCGGTTATTTTCGGGCTGATGCCGGGCGCGGGACACATGTATCTGGGCAAGATGAAACGGGGGATGACCCTGCTGCTCCTCTTCTGGGGTTCGCTGGCCCTCGCGACCCTGCTGGGGATGGGCGCGATCTGCTTTGCAATGCCGGTCGTCTGGTTTTACGCCTTTTTTGACAACCTGAACCTGACTGCCCTCACGCCGGAGGAACTCAAGGCGGCGCCCGACCCGTTCATGTTCGGGCTGCTGGACGGGGTGGAACTCTCAAAGCTCAGGATTTTCGAAAAGAAGAATGCGATGCTCGGCTGGTGCTTCGTCATTGTGGGCGTGCTCATGCTCTACAATACCTTCGCCCACTCCATCATTTCGGCGCTGAGTGATCTCCTCGAACGGCTGGGATTCTATGTGGGCTGGCTTTGGGACGTCTACTACAACCTGCCGCAGCTGGTGATCGGCGTTGTCATCATTATCCTCGGCATCCGCTTTATGCGCGGCGGCAAAAAGAAGCAGCCGGAGGAACTGCGCCAGTATACCGGCGAGCGGAGCGAGCAAAAGCAATAATCGGGAGGAATCAGTATGGATTTTGAACAGAACAGCAGCCCGCAGGAGCCGGCCGGAGCGGCCGGAAATGCGGAAAATCCCACGGCGGGAAACCCCGCCGGTCAGCGCCCCTTGCGTGATTTCAAGTCGGTAAACCCGGTAAAGCCCGTCAAGGTCCGGCGGGTAGGAACGCTGACGCTGGGGCTCGCCCTGGTCTCAGCCGGCGTCTGCCTTCTCCTCAACGCCTTTGTGCCGAATTTTCCGCTCGCCACCGTCGCGCAGTTCTCGCCGGTTATCCTGATCCTGATCGGGTTGGAGATCCTTGTGAGCACCCTGATCTATCAGGGGGAGAAGCTGCGGTACGATTTCTTAAGCATGTTTGTCTGCTTCTTTCTCATTATCGGCAGCGTCGGGCTGAGCTTCATTCCGCGCTATGTGGAGAGTATGCTCTCCATTGAGCAGGCGGAGAGCCGGATCAACCAGGAGCTGGAGGAAGACGTTTATGAGGCGCTCAAAGGGGAGCCGATCGATCGCCTGTCGACCGGCTTTTACCTCTATGAAAATATGGTCCCCTGGAACGAACCGGTCGATCCGGACTTGACCTACTCCGACGCCTACGGGGCTTACCTGAGCGTCGACGTTACCCTGGGCGGCAGCTACGAGGGGGCGGAAGAGTTCGCGGCGGAGGCGCGCGAGGTGATGGACCGTCTCCAACAGCTTGACCTTCCGCCCGATGCATATCTGTACATCTCGGATCGGAATTACGAGTACCAGCTCCACATTTATGATCTGTGGGAATGGGATTACACCGAGGAACAGATTGTCGAGAATCTGTCTACTTATTAATATCCCATATTTTTCGGATCGGGGACAGCTTCGGCTGCCCCGGTTTTCTGTGATGCTTTTGCGTCTTGAGAAAGTGAAAGCCAGCGCCGTAAGGCGCTGGCCGGTCATTATAAATTCTTCGCTTTTGTCCAAGCCATCGTCCTGCAATGGCTGTTTTTGAAAAGAGCTACTGGGCGGAAGCCTCCCGCAGCTCGACGAACCGCCGGATCAGCTCGACTGTCCCGTCTACCCCGAGGGATGCGGTGTTGACGGCAAGATCGTAGTTTTCCGCCTGCCCCCACTTCATGCCGGTGTAGAAGTTGTGGTAGGAGGCGCGCTTTTTGTCCATCTTCTGGAGCTTTTCCCGCGCCTTGTCGGTGGGAAGGCCGTAGTAGGTGGTTGCCCGCGCGATGCGGCTGTCCATGTCTGCGTAGAGGTATACGCGCACGCAGCGTTTGCGGTCGCGCAGGATGTACTCGGAGCAGCGCCCGACGATCACGCAGGGCCCCTGGTCCGCCATCTTGCGGATGGTGTCCGACTGGACGAGGAAGACCTGGTCGCTTAAGGGCAGTTCGGGCGAGACCGTCCCCCCGCGCAGAAGCCCCGCATTGAGGGAGAGGGTGTACAGGAGGCTGTTGGTGGGTTTTTCCTCCAGCTGCTCCATAATCTCGCGGGAAAGCCCGCTCTCCTCTGCGGCACGCAGGATGATCTCTTTGTCGTAGAAGGGAATGTCCAGCGCTTCTGCGAGCTTGCGGCCGATGAACCGCCCGCCGCTTCCGTATTGTCTGCTGATGGTGATGACTGTCTGCGTATTTGCCATATGGATCACTCCTTCTGTTGCAATAGCTGAAGCGATTGCTTTCTATGTTTATTATACTATATCCATACAAATATGTCAAGCTATTTTTGAAAAACTGTAAAATATCTTCAAAATATCTGTGCTTGCCCTTGTACTATGTTCGGGCATCGGTTATACTGGATAGAAAGAAGGGAGGCGGTTGCCTTGGAATGGATTTTGGCTTTTGATAATGCGGTTTTGGATGGAGTTCAGCAGTATCTGCGCACCCCGTTCGGCGACTTCGTGATGCCGCTGATCACTGCCCTCGGGAATGCGGGAATCGTCTGGATCGCGCTCTGCCTGCTGCTGCTCTGCTTCCGCAAAACCAGGCGGGCGGGGATTGCGATGGCGCTTTCGCTGCTGGTGAACCTTGTTGTCTGCAACCTGCTCCTCAAGCCGCTGGTGGGGCGGGTCCGGCCCTTTGAGGCGAACGCCTTCACGGGCCTTCTGATCTCCCCGCCGGGCGACCCATCCTTCCCCTCGGGCCACACGTCGGCTTCCTTTGCGGCGGCTGCGGCCCTCTGGCGCTACCACCGCAAAATGGGGGCGGCGGCCTTCGTCCTCGCGGCGCTGATCGCCTTTTCCCGGCTGTACCTCTATGTCCATTATCCGTCCGATGTCCTTGGCGGGGCGGTGGTCGGGCTTGCGGCGGCCTGGGCAGGCTCCCTGCTGGAAAAATGGCTGTCCCAGCGGCGAAAAAATGTTGCAAAAATGTAAACACTTCTTTAAAAAATGTCAAACCCCCTTGATTTTCTGTCAAGGGGGTTTATAATGAAATCAAATGATTAGCACTCAATATCATAGAGTGCCAGAATTTCATGAAGGAATATCAAGAAAGGCTGATTACAGAATGGCAACCAGAGAATTCAAAGCAGAATCCAAGCGCCTGCTGGATATGATGATCCACTCGATTTACACCCACCGCGAAATCTTCCTGCGCGAGCTCATCTCCAACGCGAGCGACGCGATCGACAAGCTCTACTACCAGGCCCTCACCGAGGATATTTCGGGCTTGAGCCGCGACGACTTTTTCATCCGCATCACCCCGGACAAGGACGCCCGCACCCTCACCATCTCGGATAACGGCGTCGGCATGAACGAGGAGGAGCTGGAGGAAAACCTCGGCACCATCGCCCAGAGCGGCTCCCTCGCCTTTAAGAAGGAAAACGACCAGAATGAGGAGATCGACATCATCGGCCAGTTCGGCGTCGGCTTCTATTCCGCCTTTATGGTGAGCGACAAGGTGACGGTGATTACGAAGCCCTACGGCTCGGAGAAAGCCTGGCGCTGGGAGTCGTCCGGCGCGGAGGGCTACACCATCGAGGAGGCGGAGAAAGCTTCTCACGGCACCGACATCATCCTCACCATTAAGCCGAGCACTGAGGACGAAAACTACGACGAATTCCTCGAGCCCTACCGCCTGCGGGAGCTGGTCAAAAAGTACTCCGACTATATCCGCTACCCCATTAAGATGCAGGTCGAGCACAGCCACCTCAAGGAGGGCACCGGCACCGAGGACAAGCCCGCCGAATACGAGACCGTCCTCGAGGACGAGACCCTCAACAGCATGGTTCCGATCTGGAAAAAGAACCGCAGCGAGTTAAAGCCCGAGGATTACAACCAGTTCTATAAGGAAAAATTCTTCGACTTCCAGGACCCGCTGCTGACCATCCATTCCAGCACCGAGGGCGCTGCGACCTACAACGCGCTGCTCTTCATCCCGTCCCGCCCGCCCTTTGACTTCTACACCAAAGAGTTCCAGAAGGGGCTGCAGCTTTACGCCAGCGGCGTCCTCATCATGGACAAGTGCGCCGACCTGCTGCCCGATTACTTCAGCTTTGTACGCGGCCTGGTCGACTCGCAGGACCTCTCCCTCAACATTTCCCGCGAGATGCTCCAGCATGACCGCCAGCTGAAGCTCATCGCCGACCGGCTGACCAAAAAGATCAAGAGCGAGCTCAAAAGCATGCTCGAGAAGGACCGAGAGAAGTACGAGACCTTCTACAAATCCTTCGGCCTGACCCTCAAATACGGCGTCTACAGCGACTACGGCGCCCACAAGGACACCCTGCAGGACCTGCTCCTCTTCTACTCCTCTTCCGAGAAGAAGCTCGTCACACTGGCGGAGTACAAGGAGCGGATGAAGGAAGATCAGAAGTATATCTACTACGCCTGCGGCGACACCGTCGAGAAGATCGACCGCCTGCCCCAGACCGAGCTGCTCAAGGACCACGGCTATGAGATTCTCTACCTCACCGACGACGTCGACGAGTTCGCCCTCAAGATGATGCGCGACTTTGACGGCAAGGAGTTCCGCTCCGCAGCCGACAAGGACCTCGGCATCGAAGAGACCGCCGAAACCGAGGAGAGCAAGGCCCGCGCCGAGGAGAGCAAGGAGCTGCTCCGCTTCATGAAAGACGCCCTCGAGGGCAAGGTCAAGGACGTCCGCCTCTCCACCCGCTTAAAGAGCCACCCCGTCTGCCTGAGCGCCGACGGCGGCATCTCCCTCGAAATGGAGAAGGTCTTGAACACCATGCCCGGCGACCAGAAAGTCCAGGCCGAACGTGTCCTCGAGCTGAACGCCGACCACCCTGTTTTCGCCAAGCTCAAGGAGCTGTTCGCTTCGAATCCCGACAAGGTCAAGAGCTACGCCGGACTCCTTTATAACCAGGCGCTCCTCATTGAAGGGCTCCCCATCGAGGACCCGGTCGCCTTCTCGACCGCGGTCTGCGACCTGATGGCGGAATAATTGCGCTTATATCGGCAGTAGGACTGCCCATGCGCCAGAGTGGGCGCTGAAAAAGAAATGTTATAGACAAACAGCGCAACTGCAGGCAAGCTGCAGACAGCGGACAGGAAGCCCAACGGCTTCCTGCCCGCTGTCTCTTTTATGGAAAAAAGCAGTATAACAGATGCGGTTTTTGTCAATTGGTCAAGCTTTTCAATCACGTTTCGGCAGCCTCCGCAAAAAAATTCTTTACAGAGTGGGTAAAGAAAGGTATAATAAGTCTCGAAGGCCTTCCGGCAAAACGAGGGGAATGCTGTTTCCCTTAGCGATCATCTCTGCGGAAGGGCCAGAAAGGGGTATTGTTATGCATGAATGGAAGAATCAGTCCGCTCCTCCCGCAGGGGAGACAAAGGGGCAGCCGTTCCCATCCGGGACAGGCGGCAGCCGGAATTTCCGGATCCCGGCCCTCATCACCCTGCGGGACGGCAGTCTGTTCGCCGCGGCGGACGCCCGGTATGAGACTTCGATCGACGGCGGCGGGCTGGACACCATCGTCTCCATATCCAAAGACGGCGGCGAAAGCTGGCGCTTCAGTTTTCCCATCTATTTCGGCGACAGCGCGGGATTTGCCGGGACCGACGCGACGACTGTCATCGACCCTGCGGCCGTGCAGGGGACCGACGGTGCAATTTACCTGCTGGCGGACGTCAACCCCACCGGCGTCACCACCTGCGAGTGGGCGGGCTTCCGCTTTCCGGGCGCAGGCACCGGCTATGTCGCCATCGACGGGGTGCAGCGGCTGGCGCTGACCGCCGATTACGGCAGGACGGACGAAAACCCGGCGGAGAACGGGGAGGACGCTTACCCCTATTATGCCGGGGACTTCGGTGAGGAGGGTTACGCGCCCGTGCTGCGCCGGAGGGACCATGCCCAGTCCGGCTATGCCCTCGACCGGATGTACAACCTCTACGCGGTGAAGGAAGGGGGGGTCGTCCCCTTGACACAGAAGCAGGTGGACGGCGGACGGCCCGTCGCGCAGAACGTCTTTTACCGGGATTCCGCCCTGCACGTTTACAACACCGGCTATATGTGGCTGGCAATTTCCAAGGACGGCGGCGCTTCCTGGCGGCATACCATCTTAAACCCGCAGATCAAGCGGCCGGGGGAAACCGGGCTTCTCGTCACGCCCGGCCGGGGGACGGTGATTGGAGACGGGACGGTCGTGATCCCGTTTTATCATTTTTCCAAGGAAGGGCTCTGCGCCAGCTTTATTTATAAGAAAGCGGGAGAAGATGGCTGGGGGCGTTCCCCGGACCTTTCTGTCCCCTCGAGCGAGAGTGAGATCGTCGAGCTTGCTGACGGCAGGCTGCGGATGTTTTACCGCAGCCGGACCGGCTTTCTCTGTTACGCCGACGCCTTCCGGCAGGAGGGCGGGTACCGCTGGGGGGAGGCGGTTCGGACCGGGATGCGCGTCCATTCTGACTGCAACCTCTCGGTGATTGCCTGTTCCCGCAGAAGCCGGGACGGCCGGCAGGTGATCCTCCTTTCCTGCCCGAGCGGGGAGGAGGCGCGCCGGGACGGCAGAATCTTCACCTTCTTAGCGGACGCGGACGGCTCGATGGAGCTGGCCGATACCTTCGCGGTCAACCGGGGGATCTTCCAATACTCCTGCCTGACCGAGCAGAAGGACGGCAAAATCGCCCTGCTTTATGAGGACGGAGAAGCCTCGATCACCTTTGCAAGTTTTGAGGCTGCACAGGTCGCCCCCTCTGTTTTCGGGGAAGGGGATGGCCGCGCACAGGTCAAACCGGATGGAAAAAATCCGTGAAAAAATGGTGAAGAAGACGTAGACAAACGGAAAAAAACGCGGTATAATAATAGTATCCTTAAGATGGGGGAGTTTGCTTGCTCAGTTTTGTCAGGGAACGCTGCATCTGGGAGACGCTGCAGGAAGAACGCCGTCCGGTCGTCCTTTACGGGATGGGGGACGGCGCGCTCAAGGTCCTCGCGGCCTGCCGGCTGTACGGGATCCCGGTCCGCGGCATCTTTGTCAGCGACGACCGGCTGCGCAGGCGGGACTTCGCCGGATTCCCCCTCAAAACCCTTGCGGAGCTGGAATCGGAGCTCGGGGAGATGGTTGTGCTGCTCTGCTTTGCGGCCTTCCGGCCCGAGCTGATCGCCCAGATTCTCAGGGTGGGGGAGCGGCACCGGCTGCTTGTGCCGGATCTGCCCGTTTTTGGGGATGGATTGTTCGATACGGCGTTCCTGGAAGCCCATGCCGCCGAATTTGACGAGGCCTACCGCCTTCTCGCGGATGAACAGTCCCGCGCGGTCTTCCGGGCTGTCGTGAATTTCAAGCTGAGCGGCGAGCCGTCCTACCTTGCTCCGGTCGAGACGCCGCGGGAGGAAATGTACCGCCTCCTGCGCATCGGGCCGGATGAGGATTACGTCGACCTCGGCGGCTACGACGGGGATACGGCGGAGGAATTCCTCGGCTTTACCGGCGGACGGTATTCCTCGATGACCATCCTCGAGCCGGATGAGAAAAATTTCCGCAAGCTCGAACGGAGGGCCGCGGCATTCCCGCCCGGCGACGTCCGGCTCATCCAGGCTGCCTGCTGGCAGGAGGATGGGACGCTTTCCTTCCAAAGCCTTGCGGGGCGCAATTCCTTTCTTGACGCCGGGGGCAGGACGGAGGTCGCGGCGCGGTCGGTGGACAGCCTTTCCGCCGGCAGGCGGGTCTCCTTCCTGAAGATGGACGTCGAGGGCGCTGAGCGCGAAGCGCTGCTCGGCGCACGGGAAACCATCCGCCGGGATGCGCCGGCTCTGCTTGCGGCGGCCTACCACCGCAGGGAGGACCTCTTTGCCCTGCCGCTGCTGGTGCGGCGCCTTGGGCCGGACTACCGCATCTTCCTGCGGCGCCAGACCTATCTCCCGGCATGGGAGACCAACCTCTGCGCGCGGCGTTGAGGCGGAATGCCACCTTTTTCCACTTCCCTGCGGGCAGCTTCCCGGAAGGGATTGAGATAAAAATTCCAAAAAAGGAGATCAGAACACATGAATTTGGAAAACTTTGGATGGCCGGAAACCTGGGCGACCGTCCTGACCGGCTTTGTCGTTGTATTTCTGGCGCTGATCCTGCTGATCATCATTTTCTGGGCCTTCGGAAAAGTCATGGATAATCTGACAAAGAACAGCAAGCCCGCGGCGCCTGCCGCCGATCTCGCCCCTCCCGTCCGCACCGTTCCCGCCCCCAAAAAGGCGGTCGAGTTCGCCGCGGACGGTGTGAGCGACGACGTCATCGCCGCCATCACCGGCGCGATCTCCGCCATCCTGGCCGAGGAGGGCGACGGGAAAACCTACGTTGTCCGGAGCGTCAAACGCGTGCGGAAGAGCCGCGGCGCATGGGGCCGGGCCGGTATGGAGGAAAATACGCGGCCTTTTTGACCGAATGCGATTTTATGACGGAAAGGACTTGAAACGATGAGCGATGTACTCAACATTTTTACCGGCAGCGTCACCGACATTTGGACGACCTCCGGCTTTATGAACGCGGACTGGCGGCAGATTGTCATGCTTGGCGTGGCCTGCGTGCTTCTCTATCTGGCGATTGTCAAGCAGTTTGAGCCCCTGCTGCTGCTTCCCATTTCCTTCGGTATGCTGCTGGCAAACCTGCCCCTGGCAGGACTCGGCTCCCACACGGAGGGCGGATTGCTTTATTACCTCTACCAGGGGGTAAGTTTGGGAATCTACCCGCCGCTCATCTTCCTGGGCATCGGCGCGATGACCGATTTCGGTCCGCTGATCGCCAACCCCAAGAGCTTCCTGCTCGGCGCGGCGGCCCAGGGCGGCATCTTCTTCACCTTTGTCGGGGCGATCGCCCTCGGCTTCAGCCCCCAGGAGGCCGGCTCCATCGCCATCATCGGCGGCGCGGACGGCCCCACCGCCATCTATACTTCCACCACCCTGCTGCGCGGCACCGGCAATGAGGCGATGATCGGCTCGATTGCGGTCGCAGCCTACTCCTACATGGCGCTGGTCCCGCTCATCCAGCCGCCGATTATGAAGGTGCTGACAACCAAGAAGGAACGCGCGGTCGTGATGGACCAGCTGCGCCCCGTTTCCCGGACGGAAAAGATCATCTTCCCCATCATCGTCACGATGCTGGTCTCCTTCCTCGTTCCTTCCGCCGCTTCCCTGGTTGGGATGCTCATGCTGGGCAACCTGATGAAGGAGTCGGGCGTTGTCGACCGGCTTGTCAAGACGGCGACCAATGAGCTGATGAACATCATCACCATCTTCCTGGGCGTCACCGTCGGCGCGACCACCACCTACGACGTCTTCCTGACCTGGGATACCATCAAGATCGTCATCCTCGGCCTGGTCGCCTTCTGCCTCGGCACCGCCTGCGGCGTCCTGTTCGGCAAGCTGATGTACATCTTTACCGGCGGCAAGGTCAACCCCCTCATCGGTTCTGCCGGTGTTTCCGCTGTGCCGATGGCCGCCCGCGTTTCCCAGAAGGTCGGCGCAGAGACCGATCCGACCAACTTCCTGCTCATGCATGCGATGGGCCCGAACGTCTCCGGCGTTATCGGTTCCGCTGTTGCGGCAGGTGTTCTGATCTCGATTTTGGGCTGACGCCCGCTTTCACGCCTCGGATTTTTCCGGGGCGTGTTTTGGTATCCGGCCAATTATATAGAATTCACAAAACGGCCTTGCCGTCTGCTGGAAAATGGCAAAAAGTTCCGGTGAAAACGCTGTTTTTCCTGTAGAGCGCTTGACAATTTCTTTTGGTTATATTATAATAAAAGAGGTCAAATGTGCCGGCTTTTTGGATAATAATGCAAAAAATGTCGAGAATGGAGGACTTTTGCAATGAATGCAAAGTATTTGGAATGGACTTCGAAGACCCTGGAGGATGCCGACCTCACCGCAGAGCTCGAGGCGGTCCGGGATAACGAAGAGGAGATCAACGACCGCTTCTACCGCGACCTGGAATTCGGCACCGGCGGCCTGCGCGGCGTTATCGGCGCCGGCACCAACCGGATGAACATCTACACCGTCCGCAAGGCGACCCAGGGCGTCGCCGACTATATCAACGCGAATTTTAAAGACGGCTCCATCGCCATCAGCTACGACAGCCGGATCAAATCCGACGTCTTCGCCAAAGAGGTGGCCCGCGTCTGCGCCGCCAACGGCGTCAAGGCCCACATCTACCCCGAGCTGATGCCGACGCCCGCCCTCTCCTTTGCGGTCCGGGAGCTCAAATGCTCGATGGGCGTCATGATCACCGCCAGCCACAATCCCGCCAAATACAACGGCTACAAGGCCTACGGCCCCGACGGCTGCCAGATTACCAACGAGACCGCCGACGCCGTCCTCGCGAACATCCTCTCGGTCAACGAATTTGACGACGTCAAGACCGTTTCCTTTGAAGAGGGCTTAGCCAGCGGGATGATTTCCTACATCGGACAGGAGGTCGTCGAAAGCTACTACGCGAACGTCTTAAAACAGTCCATCCACTCCGAAATTGTCAAGACCAGCGGCTTCAAGGTCGTCTACACCCCCTTAAACGGCACCGGCAACAAGCCCGTCCGCGAGATTTTGAAGCGGATCGGCATCCAGGATGTCACCGTCGTCAAGGAGCAGGAGCTGCCCGACGGCAATTTCCCCACCTGCCCCTTCCCGAACCCCGAGATCAAGCAGGCCCTCGAACTGGGTATGAAATACTGTGAGGAAACCGGCTCCGACCTCCTCCTCGCGACTGACCCCGACTGCGACCGCGTCGGCATCGCCGTCAAATGGAACGGCGACTACAAGCTCCTGACCGGCAACGAGGTCGGCGCCCTGCTGCTCGACTACATCGCCTCCCAGCGGATCGCGATGGGCACCATGCCTCCGAAGCCCCTCGCCGTCAAGACCATCGTCACCACCGACCTGTGCGAGTTTATCGCCAAGAAGTACGGCGTTGAGCTGGTCAACGTCCTCACCGGCTTCAAGTTCATCGGCGAGCAGATCGGCCGGATGGAAGCAAAGGGCGAACAGGACAACTATATTTTCGGCTTTGAAGAGAGCTACGGCTATCTGGCCGGCACCTACGTCCGCGACAAGGACGCCGTCGTCGCCTCCATGCTGATCTGCGAGATGGCTGCCTTCTACTCCAAGCAGGGCAAAAACCTCGTCGAGGTCCTCCAGGGGCTCTATGACACCTACGGCTACTTCCTCTGCACCCAGCAGAGCTTCGCCTTTGAGGGCGAGCAGGGCATGGCCGATATGAAGAAGATCATGCAGGAGCTGCGGGCCAACCCCGCCAAGGAGATCGGTCCCGACAAGGTCCTCGGCTTCGGCGACTACCTTGCGAGCAGCCACACCGATATGGTTTCCGGTGAAAAGACGGTCATCAACCTGCCCAAATCCGACGTTCTGATGTACGAGCTGGAGAATGGCTGCAAGGCGGTCATTCGTCCCTCCGGAACCGAGCCTAAGATCAAGATCTACTATTTTGTTCTCCGTGAGAATGAAGCGGCTGCCCGTGAAAAGGAAAAAGAATTGCAGTCCAGCTTCACGAAACTCCTGAAAATCTGATGGGAAAACTTGGTGAATCTTCCAAAGGTATCAGAATCCACTTGACAGTGACAAAAAAAACACTAAAATGGATAGTGTATTCGATTACATGAACTGGATTCATCAAGGAAATCTGGAGGGTTACCTATGAGTGAGAACGTGAAAACAATCGGCGTTTTGACCAGCGGCGGCGACGCCCCTGGCATGAACGCTGCGATTCGCGGCGTTGTTCGCGCTGCGATTAAAAGCGATATGAAAGTCCTCGGCGTTAAGGACGGTTACTCCGGCCTGATCAAAGGCGATCTTGTTGAGATGGATATGCGCAGCGTTTCCGATATCATTCAGCGCGGCGGCACCTGCCTGTACACGGCACGCTGCGCGGAATTCCGGGAATGGGAAGGCGTGCTGAAGGCGAAGAGCGTCTGTGAGCAGTTTGGCCTGGACGGCCTTGTCGTCATCGGCGGCGATGGCTCCTTCCGCGGCGCGGCCGACCTGTCCCGCGCGGGCATCCCCTGCGTCGGCATTCCCGGCACCATTGATAACGACATCGCCTGCACTGAGTATACCATCGGCTACGACACCGCGATGAACACCACCATGCAGATGGTGGACAAGCTGCGCGACACCGCCCAGTCCCACGACCGCTGCAGCGTCGTTGAGGTTATGGGCCGCCGTGCCGGCTATATTGCCCTGAACGCGGGCATCGCCTGCGGCGCGACTTTTATCTGTGTTCCGGAAATCGGTCTGGATATGGATGCGCTGCTGACCAAGATCAAGGCGGCGAAAAAGCTTGGCAAGCGTTATTTCATCATCATGGTTGCCGAGGGAATCGGCCATGTCGATGAAATCGCCAAGCAGATTGAAGAAGAGACCGGTATCGAGTCCCGCGGCACCGTTCTCGGCCATGTGCAGCGCGGCGGCAGCCCGACTGTCACCGACCGCGTTGTCGCGAGCCGGATGGCTTACCATGCAGTTGAGCTGCTCAAGAAGGGGATCGGCAACCGCGTTGTCGCCCAGCAGAAGGGCGAGATCGTCGACTTTGACATCCAGGAAGCGCTCAGCATGAAGAAGCAGTTTCCGATGGATCTTTACAATATCGCCAACGATATTTCTTTCTAAAAATTTCCTGTTTTGCTGCGCCCCTGTCCTTTTTTGGATGGGGGCTGTCGCATTTTCCGCGTTTTCTGCATAGAATAGGGCAAATGCAGCGGGAAGGGTGACGGAAATGCGGAAAAGGAAACCGATGCCCCGGGCGTACCGCCGTTTTCTGGTGATTGCGGCTGCGGTGGTTGCCGGGCTGGCGCTGATCTGGGAAGGACGGATCCGTCCGATTGCCCGGGAAATCGCGGCGCGCCAGGCGGAAATCACGGCCCAGCAGGCGATGAATCAGGGCGTTTCCGCCATTCTCGACGGGCTGACAGGATCCGAAATGGTCGAAATCAGCCGGGACGGAGATGGGAATATCGTTTCAGCGAGCGGGAACATGGCGGCCGTCAACCGCTTCCGCCTCGCCCTCTCCGAGCAGCTCAGCGAGAATCTGGCCGTCCTTTCGGATGCAGAGGCCGCGATCCCGATCGGGACGCTGAGCGGGAGCACCCTCCTTTCCGGGCGGGGGCCCGCCCTAAGCTGCCGCTTCCTGCCGGCCGGCAGCTACGCGCTGCGGCTGGAAAGCAGCTTCTCGGAGGCGGGCATCAACCAGACGCGCTGGCAGCTCACCCTGCTGCTCGAGACACGGATCGACGCCTTCCTGGCGGGGGAGCGGGTCTCGGTGACGGTGCCGGCCGAGTACCTGATTGCCGACACCATCTTGGTCGGGCAGACGCCGGAGAATTACACCCACGTCCTGACCGACGGCGAGGGTCTGGTGGGAGATTTGAACGATTACGGGACGCAGGATTGACGCAGCGCCTTTTCTGTATTTTTCTCTTGACACCTTTTGCAAAATATGCTAAAATCAAACTATATGAAAACGTAATGACGGGGAGAGTAGCCTCCTGACGGGCTTTCAGAGAGTTTTCCCATGGGATTTTTCTCGGGCTGGGAGGAAAACAGGCGGCAGGAGAGGAAGGTAGCCCCCGAACGGCGCACCGAAGCGCGGGTTCCCGCGGATGAGGCTGCGACAGGCCCGCCTGTTACAGCGGAACGGTATGATGGTACCGGCAGAGGCTTTGGCCGCGAGGCCAGGGCGAACAGAAGTGGTAACACGAGCTTTCTCGTCTTCTGGGGATTCCCCGGAAGGCGTTTTTCTTTGGAAAGGAGATTTTATGGCACTGGACGGCGCATACCTGCGCATGCTCAAGACGGAAATCGAACAGGCCGCCGTTGGCAGCCGCGTCGACCGGATCTACCAGCCCTCCCGGGAGGAGATGATCCTGCTTCTGCGCTCCCGCGGCTGGAGCGGGCGGCTCCTCCTCTCAGCCGGGGCGGACAGCCCCCGCGTCCATTTCACCGAACAGCCCTTTGAAAACCCCAAGACGCCCCCCATGTTCTGCATGTTCCTCCGCAAGCATCTGACAGGCGCGAAGCTCCTCGCCGTCCGCCAGCTGGGGATGGACCGGGTGCTCTACCTCGATTTCGAGGCGACCAATGAGCTGGGCGATCTGGTCCCCATCACGGTGGCGGCGGAAATCATGGGCCGGCATTCCAACGTGATTCTCATCGACGGGGAAGGGAAGGTCATGGACTCCATCAAGCGGGTCGACCAGGAAATGTCCGGCGTGCGGCCCATCCTGCCCGGCGTCCGCTACACCGAGCCGCCCCGCCAGGGCAAGCTGAACCTGCTGGAAGCAGACGACGCCGCTTTAAAGGAGCGGATCCTCTCGGAAAAGAGCGCCGACCTCGCCAAAAGCCTGATGGGCGCGCTGGAGGGCTTTTCCTCGGTGCTGGCCCGGGAGATGACCGCCTACGCCGTCCGCGGCCAGGACGCGGACAAGAACGCGCTGACCGCAGACCAGTGGGACCGGCTCTTCTTCTATCTCGGCAGGCTGCGGGAGAGCCTCCGCACGGGGGAGGGAAAATTTACCACCGTCTATGACCAGGACGGCAAGCCCCGGGAATTTTCCTTTGTGGATCTGACCCAGTACGGCGCCCTGATGCAGAGCCGGACCTATCCCACCCCGAGCGCCCTGCTCGACAGCTTCTACTCGGAGCGGGTGCGGCTGGAGCGGATGAAGCAGCGCTCCAACGACCTTTTGCGGATGCTCATCAACACGACCGACCGCCTGAGCCGCAAGATCGCGGCCCAGAAGGAGGAGCTGGCCGCCTGCGCCGACCGGGAGGAGCTCAAAAAGAAGGGCGAGCTGCTCTCGGCCAACCTCTGGAAGATGAAAAAAGGCGACCGTTCGGTCACGGTGGAGGACTATTACAACGACAACGCCCCCATCGCCATCGAGCTGGACCCCGCCCTCACCCCGGTCGAGAACTCCCAGCACTACTACAAGGAGTACCGCAAGGCCGCCACTGCCGAGAAGATGCTGCAAAAGCTCATCGCGGAGGCGGAGGAGGAGCTGACCTATGTGGACAGCGTCTTTGACGCGGTCTCCCGCACGAGCGGGGAGAGCGAGCTTTTGGAAATCCGCCAGGAGCTTTCCGAGCAGGGGTATATCAAAAATTATAAGAACAAGAATAAGCTTCTGAAGGCGCAGCCGCCTTTAAAATACCGCACCTCGGACGGGTACCTCGTCTGGTGCGGGCGCAACAACAAGCAAAACGACAAGCTGACCTGCCGGGACGCGCGCCCCTGGGATATCTGGTTCCACACGCAGGGTTTCGCCGGTTCCCACGTCATCCTGGTCACCGAGGGGACGGAGTTAAACGACCTGCCCGACCGGACGGTGGAGGAGGCCGCCGCCATCGCCGCCTGGAATTCCAAGGCCCGGGGCGCGGCCCTCATCCCGGTGGATTACACCCAGGTGAAAAACGTCAAGAAGCCGAACGGCGCCAAGCCCGGGATGGTCATCTTCGACCATTATTACACCCTCTATTCCACCCCGGACGAGGAAAAGGTGGCGGATATGGCGGAAGAAAAGTGATGGAAGGCCCATCGCGGAAACAGAACCGCCTGCAAAATTGGGATTACAGCAGCCCCGCCGCGTATTTTGTGACCATGTGCACCCAAAACCGTGCCCTGTTTTTATCGGAAATTCTGGTAGGGGCCGGGTTGCCCGGCCCGCGGTTAACAAAATACGGCTGGATTACGGACGATGTGATTCAGCGTATTTCGGAAAAGTACCCAATGGTTCAACGGGAAAAATATGTTATTATGCCTAATCACATTCATTTTATTTTTCGAATTGAATGGGAATTATGCGGGCCGGGAGACTGTCGTGAATCAATTCACGACGCCCCTACAATCAGCACCGTTATGGCATGGTTCAAATATCAGGCCACCAAAGAAATCAACGCTTTGGACGGAATATCCGGACGCCGCGTTTTCCAGCGGTCTTTCCACGACCACATCATCCGGAATCGGGCAGAATACGAAAAAATCTGGCAGTATATTGACCAGAATCCCCTCACCTGGGAACAGGATTGTTTTTATCCCGATGAAACCACCTGATTCCATTTTGTAGGGGCCGGGTCTCCCGGCCCAAAACCAGGCCAATATCGGCGGGCTGGGAAACCCGGCCCCTACAATTCACCCCTTGTTATCAGAAATGCAACGAAAGGAGCATCTTTATGCCGAGAAAAGAACTCGAAAAGATGTACAATCCTCGGGAATTCGAGGACCGCATCTACCAAAACTGGGAGGAAAAAGGCTATTTCACCCCCGAAATTGACGAAGGGAAGGATCCCTACACCATTGTCATCCCGCCCCCAAACATCACCGGCCAGCTGCACATGGGCCACGCGGTGGACAACACCCTCCAGGATATCCTCATTCGCTGGCGGCGGATGCAGGGCTACTGCACCCTCTGGCTGCCCGGCACCGACCATGCCTCCATCGCCACCGAGGCGAAAATCGTCGAGCAGATGCGCAAGGAGGGCGTCACCAAGGAGGAGATCGGCCGCGACGGCTTCCTTGAGCGCGCCTGGGCCTGGAAGGAGCAGTATGGCGGCCGGATCGTCACCCAGCTCAAAAAGCTCGGCTCCTCCTGCGACTGGACCCGCGAACGCTTCACCCTGGACGAGGGCTGCTCCCGCGCGGTGCAGGAGGTCTTCATGCGCCTCTACGACAAGGGCCTCATCTATCGCGGCAACCGGATGGTCAACTGGTGCCCCCACTGCAACACCTCCATCTCCGACGCAGAGGTGGAGCATGAGACCCAGGACGGCCATTTCTGGCACCTGCTCTATCCGGTCAAGGAGACCGGCGAGATGCTCGAGCTCGCCACCACCCGCCCCGAGACGATGTTAGGCGACACCGCCGTCGCCATCAACCCCGAGGACCCCCGCTACGCTCATCTGCACGGCTGTCACGTCATCCTGCCTTTGCTCAACAAGGAGATCCCCATCGTCTGCGACGAGCACGCCGACATGGAGAAGGGGACCGGCGTCGTCAAAATCACCCCCGCCCACGACCCCAACGACTATGAGGTCGGCCTGCGGCACGACCTGCCCATCGTCCGGGTGTTCACCTACGACGGGCATATGACCGGCGCGGAGGACAAGGCCGCCGCCGACGAGCTGTTCGCCTCCGGCAAGGCGACCGCCAACGAGCCGCACGTCCTCGACTGCGGCAAGTACGCCGGCATGACCACGATGGAGGCCCGCAAGGCCATCCTCGCCGACCTGGAAGCCGGCGGCTACCTCAAGGAGACGGAGAACCTCCAGCACGAGGTCGGCACCTGCTACCGCTGCCACAGCACCGTCGAGCCGATGGTTTCCAAGCAGTGGTTCGTCGCGATGAAGGAGCTGGCCGCCCCCGCCATCGAGGCGGTCCGCAGCGGGGACATCCGCTTTATCCCCGAGCGGTTCGACAAGATGTACTTCCACTGGATGGAAAACATCCGCGACTGGTGCATCTCCCGCCAGCTCTGGTGGGGCCACCGCATCCCGGCCTACTACTGCGACGACTGCGGCGAGACGGTCGTCTCCCGCGAAGCGCCGGACAAGTGCCCCAGCTGCGGCGGGCACATGACCCAGGACCCCGACACCCTCGACACCTGGTTCTCCTCCGCGCTCTGGCCCTTCTCGACCCTCGGCTGGCCGGATAAGACCCGCGACCTCGACTATTTCTACCCCACCTCCACCCTGGTCACCGGCTACGACATCATCACCTTCTGGGTCTCCCGCATGATCTTCTCCGGCCTTGAGTATATGGGCAAAAAGCCCTTCTCGGACATCTTCATCCACGGCCTCGTGCGGGACAGCCAGGGCCGCAAGATGAGCAAGTCCCTGGGCAACGGCATTGACCCGCTGAAGGTCATCGAGGAGTACGGCGCCGACGCGCTGCGCTTCATGCTCGCAAACGGCACCTCCCCCGGCAACGATATGCGCTATTCCGACGACAAGGTCAAAGCCGCCCGCAACTTTGCCAATAAGCTCTGGAACGCCTCCCGCTTCATCCTCATGAACCTCTCCGACGAGATCGAGAAGCCGGAGCTGCCCGCCGAGCTGCGGATGGAGGACAAGTGGCTCCTCTCCAAATACAATACCCTGGTCAAATCGGTCAACGAGAACCTCGAGAAATACGAGCTCGGCGTCGCCGCCCAGAACGTCTACGACTTCCTCTGGGACATCCTCTGCGACTGGTATATCGAGATTTCCAAATCCCGGCTCCAGGCGGGCGGGGAGACCTCCCTCAATGCCCAGAAGGTGCTCGTCTATGTCATGGCGAACACCTTAAAGCTCCTGCACCCCTTCATGCCCTTCATCACCGAGGAGATCTGGCAGGCCCTTCCCAACGACTGCGAGAGCATCATGATCTCCCGGTTCCCCGAATACCGCGAGGACCTCTGCTTTGAGGAGGACGAGCAGGAGTTCGAGCGGATCATGAACGCCATCAAGGCCATCCGCAACGTCCGCGCCGAAAAGAACGTCCCGCCCTCCCGCAAGGCCCACCTCTTCATCGAGACCGGCTACACCGAGACCTTTGAGAAGGGCGTCTCCTTCTTCGAGCGGCTCGCCTCCGCCTCTGCGGTCACGGTCGGGGAGAAGCTTTCGGTCGAGAACGCGGCCCTCGCCGTCACCGATTCGGCCAAGATCTACCTCCCGATGGGCGACCTCATCGACAAGGAGAAGGAGCTCGCCCGCTTAAATAAGGACCGCGAGAGCTGCGAGCGGGATATCGCCATGATCTCCGGCAAGCTGGAGAACCAGGAGTTTGTCTCCAAAGCCCCCGAAAAGGTGGTCAACAACGAAAAGGCGAAGCTCGCCCGCGCCAAGGAGCGGCTCGAAAAGATCCTTTCGAGCATCCGGGAGCTCGGCTGAGGTCAGGGGATGGGTATGGAAACCAGAATTGCCCTGATCGGCATCATGGTGGAGGACGCGGAGGCCGCCGAGCGGATCAACGCCCTCCTCCACCAGTATAACCAGTATATCATCGGCCGGATGGGGCTGCCCTACCGGGCAAAGGGGCTCTCCATCATCAGCGTTGTCCTCGACGCGCCCAACGAGGCGATCAGCGCCCTCTCCGGCAAGCTGGGGATGATCCCCGGCGTCAGCACCCGCACCCTCTATTCCAAGCAGGGCGGCTGAGCGCAAAAGCCTTGACATCCGCGGACATCCGTGCTATACTGAAACTTGTAAAACCGATGACTGAGAGAAGTAACCGGCGTATCAACCCTCGCAGAGAGCCGCGGACGGTGGAAGCGCGGCAGGGAAGCGGCGGCGAATGGACTCAACCAGGGCGGGACGAAAGGCTGCGGCTGAGTAATGCCCGACGGGATCCCTGCCCGTTATCCCGGGAACGCATCGCAGATGCGGCTGAGCGGGCGCAGATGGGCTGTCCATCACGCCAATTTGGGTGGTACCGCAGAAGATTTTCGCTTCTGTCCCATGAAGAGTGGGGCAGAAGCTTTTCCTTTTTCCGCCCGTATTTTCACTGATTGAAAGGGGATTGTTACCGATGGAAGAACAGAAGAAAAAAGTGATTTTGAGCGGCATCCAGCCGACCGGCGTCTTTACGCTGGGCAACTACCTGGGGGCTGTCCGCAACTGGGCGCAGATGCAGGAGGATTTCCACAGCGCCTATATGATCGCCGACCTCCACGCCCTCACCGTCCGGCAGGAGCCTGCGGATTTCCGCAAGCGGATCCTTTCCTGCTACGCGCTGCTTTTAGCCTGCGGCGTCGACCCGGACAAGAGCGTCGTCTTTATCCAGAGCCACGTCCCCGCGCACTCCCAGCTCGGCTGGGTCCTCGCCTGCAACACCCAGTTCGGCGAGCTCTCCCGCATGACCCAGTTCAAGGACAAGGCCGCCCAGCACGCCGATAACATCAACGCCGGGCTGTTCACCTACCCGTCGCTGATGGCGGCGGACATCCTCCTCTACCAGGCCGACCTCGTGCCGGTCGGGGTGGACCAGAAGCAGCACCTCGAGCTGACCCGCGACGTCGCCAGCCGCTTCAACGGCATTTACGGCCAGACCTTCACCCTCCCCGAGCCGTATATCGCCAAGGAGGCGAAGATCATGTCGCTCGCCGACCCGACCAAGAAGATGTCCAAGTCCGACCCCAACCCCAATGGCTGCATCACCATCCTCGACGAGCCGGGCGCCATTGTCAAAAAGTTCAAGCGCGCCGTCACCGACTCGGAGATGGAGGTCTGCTACCGGGAGGGCAAGGACGGCATCAACAACCTGATGACCATCTACGCCGCCGTCACCGGCCTGACGATGGAGCAGATTGCCGCCGATTTTGCCGGAAAGGGCTACGGCGACTTCAAGGCTGCCGTCGGCGAGGCGGTCGCCGAGCACCTCCGCCCCGTCCGCGAACGGTATGCGGACCTGATGAACAACAAGGACTACCTCACCGAATGCTACCGCAAGGGCGCGGAGCAGGCGGCGAACATCTCCCGCCGCACGATGGAGAAGGTTTACAAAAAGGTCGGCCTGCTGGCCAAATAATCGGGCGCACAAAAAGCTCCCGGCCCTGTCCGTTGCGGATGGGCCGGGAGCTTGCTGTTTTCTGTGCGTTCTGGCAGCTATCCCAGGCGGGAGAAGGCGCTTTTCGGGGCGAAACGCCGGGGGGAGAGGGGCGGCTGCTCCGCTGCGGGGACCGGCCGCCCGGCGAGGCGGCTGCGGTTTAGGTCGAGATAGCGCTGGTTGCGGCTGCCGCGGAATTTGAGGGAGAGGTCGCGCTCCGCGAGGAGGAAGGGCCCGTCGACCAGATAGTCGCAGAGCCCCAAAAGCTTCTCGGCGCCGGGGAGGGCGGCAAGCTCCTCAAAGGTGTAGCCCGAATAGACGGTGATGTCGAGCTTCCCGGGCAGGGCGCGGACCTGCTTCGCCAGCGCCGCGAAGGGCTCGATCTGGCTAAACGGCTCTCCGCCCGAGAAGGTCACGCCCCGGAGGAGCGGATTTTTGCGGATCTCCGCGATGATCGAGCTGATGGAGACCAGGCTGCCGCCCTGAAAATCGTGGGTCTGGGGGTTGTGGCAGCCGGGGCAACGGTGGGGGCAGCCCTGACCGAAGACGACAAACCGCAGCCCCGCCCCGTCCACAATGGACTCCCGGACGATGCCGGCGATGCGGATATGGGTCGGTTCTGCGGTCATAAAAATCGGTCCTTTCGGTTAAAGTTGTTCCATCTGGCCGACGCCGTGCTTGACGCGGTCCTGCACCTCGGCCCTTTTCGCGTCATTGAAGCGGTCGAGGGTGCCGACCAGGTAGCCGGTGATGCGGCGGATCCGCTCAAAAGGGGCGTCGGGCGTTTCCCTGCGGTGGCAGCAGGGGCATTCCTCCCCGATGATGCCGGTAAAGCCGCAGACGGGGTCGCGGTCGACGGGGTGGTTGACCGAGCCGTAGCCGATGCCGGACTCCTTCATGCAGCGGATGACCCGCTCGAAGGCGTCGAGGTTCTCGCAGGGATCGCCGTCCAGCTCGATGTAGGTGATATGGCCGCCGTTGGTGAGGGCATGGTAGGGCGCTTCGCGGCGGATCTTATCAAAGGCGGAAATTTCGCAGTAAACGGGGACGTGGAAGGCGTTGGTGTAATATTCGCGGTCGGTGACGCCGGGAATTTCCCCGAACTGCTTGCGGTCGATCTTGACAAACCGGCCGGAAAGCCCCTCGGCGGGGGTGCCGATGAGGGAGAAGTTGAGGCCGGTCTGGGCGGAAGCCTCATCGGTCCGCTTGCGCATGTAGCCGATGATCTCGAGGCCGAGGTTCTGCGCCTCCGCGCTCTCACCGTGATGCTTGCCGGTCAGGGCCTTGAGCGCCTCGGCCAGGCCGATGAATCCGACGGCAAGGGAACCCTGCTTGAGCACCTCGCCGACCGGGTCGTCGGGTCCGAGCTTGTCCGACCCGAGCCAGACGCCCTGCCCCATTAAGAAGGGGTAGTTGCGGGCGAGCTTTGCGGACTGGATCTTAAACCGCTCGAGCAGCTGGTCGATCACCAGGGTAATCATCTGGTCGAGGGACTCAAAGAAAGCGCCGGCGTTGCCGTTTGCCTTGATGGCGAGACGGGGGAGGTTGATGGAGGTGAAGCTCAAATTCCCGCGGCCGGTGACGATCTCATGGGAAGGGTCGTAGGTGTTTCCGATGACCCGGGTGCGGCAGCCCATATAGGCGCATTCGGTGTCCGGGTCGCCGGGGCGGTAGTACTGGAGGTTGAAGGGGGCGTCCAGGAAAGAGAAATTCGGGAAAAGCCGCTTGGCCGAGACCTTCATCGCGAGCTGGAAGAGGTCGTAGTTGATGTCGCCGGGATTGTAGTTTACCCCCTCCTTGACCTTGAAGATCTGGACCGGGAAGATGGCCGTCTTGCCGTCCCCAATGCCCGCCTCGGTCGCCCGGAGCAGGGAAGCGGTGACGAGCCGCCCCTCCGGGGAGGTGTCGGTGCCATAGTTGACCGAGGAGAAGGGCACCTGGGCCCCGGCGCGGGAGTTGATGAGGTTCATGTTGTGGAGGAAGGCCTCCATCGCCTGGTAGGTCTCCCGGGCAGTCTCCTCCTCGGCCTGGCTGCGGGCAAAGGACTGGGCCTGCGCGACAGTTTCCGGGGAGAATCCGGCGGCAAGGAGGGCTTCCCGCTCCGCCTCCTGATAGGCGCACAGGTTCCCCATCGAAAGCGGCGCAGAGGTGATGATGCCAATGGGGCCGTCGGGATGGGCGAGAAGGGAGAGCGCGCTGCCCAGGCTGCGCCGGTAGGCGGCGGCAAAGGTCTTGGCCACACCGTCGGCCATGTAGTAGTCAAAGCTCGGGATGCTCTGGCCGCCGTGCTGGTCGTTCTGGTTGCACTCAAGGGCGATCTGGGCCAGGGCGGCGTAGCTGCGGATATTCTCCGGCTCGCGCACCGTGCCGTGGGCGTTGGAAAAGCCGCCTTTGAAGAGCTTTTTCAGGTCGATTTGGCAGCAGGTGGTGGTCAGGGTGTAAAAATCCATGTCGTGGATGTGGATATCGCCGCTGACGTGGGCGCGGGCATGGTCGGGGGAGAGGATGAACAGCTCGTTGAAATGCTTGGCCCCCTCCGAGCCGTAGCGGAACATGGTGCCCATCGCGGTGTCGCCGTCGATGTTGGCGTTTTCCCGCTTGATGTCGTTTTCGGCGGCGGAGTGGAAGGTCATGTCCTCATAGAGCTGCATGAGCCGGGTATCCATCTCGCGGACACGGTTGCGCTCCGCACGGTAGAGGATGTACTCCTTGGCGGTCAGGGCGTGGCCGTTTTCGATGAGGATTTTTTCCACAGCGTCCTGAACGACCTCAACGGTCGGAATGTCGGGGAGGGCGGATTCATCCAGATACTGGGCGACCTGCTGGGCCAGGGAGAAGGCGGTGTCGTAGTCCCTCCCGCCGCAGCTCTGGGCCGCCTTGAAGATTGCGTTTGCGATCTTCTCAATGCTGAAGGCAGCCTCTCTGCCGTCACGTTTCCGAATTTTGGTAATCATCCGTCCCATCCTTTCACACATGTGAAGCGGCGCCGCAGCGCCGCTTTGGTATTTATGCA
>DVKD01000049.1 GCA_018716285.1 Candidatus Merdivicinus faecavium | reverse complement strand
CGTCGATGGCCGTGCCGCCGTGCTCCATCGCGCGGGACTGCATGTTGAGGATGATGGTGACGCTCTGGCTGGTGGCGGAATCGTTCTGGAAGACCATCAGCTTCTGCTCCTTGGCTGTGGCGGGCCAGTGGATGCGGTTCATGGGATCGAATTCCATGTATTCCCGCACCCCGGCGTTTAAAAACGGGTCCTCGATGAGGCTGCGGCGGACGGCGCGGTCGCCGGTGAGGTGGCGGGTCTCGATCTCGGTCATCTCCCCGAGCGGGCGCGGCAGGACGAGGATGCTGGAGTGGACCTCCGCCCCGACCGACTGGTTGACATTGCCCAAAAGGTCGCTCGCCACCAGCACGACCCGGTCGATGGCGTACTCGCCGCGCTTGAGGCACTTGAGCTTCCAGCGCCGGCTGACCTTCTGATAGCTTCTCAGGCTGAAAAAGCTGGGGACATAGCGGCTTTTATCCGACACCTGGGACTGCTCCCCCGCGAAATCCAGCCAGCGGGAGACGGTGATCTCGGTCTTGAACCAGGGCAGGGGGAGCCATTTGCGGTTCTCGATCTCCTCAACGAGCTCGATCTCCTCCCCCTCGAAGACCTGATCCCGGCTCAGGTAGCAGCGGTAATGGACGTTTTGGAGGGCGTATTTGCGGTAGACCCAGTTTTGAAGGGCAAGGATCACCAGCAAAACCGCCGCGATGGCAAGCAGCTGCATAACGCTCCCTCCCCGCTCACAGGGAGGCCTGCTCGGTCGGGGCCTCGGTCTGGCGGAGCAGGGTCTTGAGGATCTCGCGGGGGGCGTCGGCGCTCTGGCCGATGCCAAAGCCCTTGCAGAGGATGCGGTGCGCCCAGACGTCGGGCAGGGTGGCCTTGACGTCGTCGGGAAGGACAAATTCCCGCCCATCCATCGCCGCGTGGGCCTGGGCGGCCCGCATGAGGGCCAGCGCGCCGCGGGGGCTGACCCCGAGCTTCACCTTGTCGTGGGAGCGGGTCGCGTTGGCGAGCCGCACGATATAGCCGGCGACCGCCTCCCCGATCCGGACTTCCTTGACCGTCTCCTGCATCGCGAGGACCTCCTCCCCGCTCAGGACCGGGCCGATGGCCGAAAGCGGGGCCGCCTTGACCGATCCGGTCAGCATCTTCGCCTCGAAATCCGGGGCGGGATAGCCCATCTTGAGCTTCATAAAGAAGCGGTCGAGCTGCGCCTCGGGCAGCGGGAAGGTCCCCTGCACCTCGATCGGGTTCTGGGTCGCGATGACGAGGTAGGGGGACGGGAGGGCGTGGGTCACGCCGTCGACCGAGACCTGCCGCTCCTCCATGCACTCGAGCAGGCTCGACTGGGTGCGGGGGGTGGCGCGGTTGATCTCGTCGCCGAGCAGGATGTTGGTGAAGACGGCGCCTTTTTTGAAGACGAATTCCCCTTCCTTCTGGTTATAGAAGTTGATGCCGGTCAGGTCGGAGGGGAGCAGGTCGGGGGTGAACTGTACCCGCTTGAAATCGCAGCGGATCGACTTGGCCAGGGCCTTGGCGAGGGTGGTTTTGCCGGTGCCGGGCATGTCCTCGAGCAGGATGTGGCCGCCGCAGAGCAGCGAGAGGACGACTTTCCGGATGACGTCCTCCTTGCCGAAGATGACAGACGAAAGGTTTTGGCAGAGCCGGTCGGACGACTCGCGCAGCTTCATAAAATCCATGTTGCAATTCCTCCGTTGATGGGTTTCGATTCTTTTATTATACCAAAAAGTTCAGAGAATGGAAAGAAGTTTTTTGAGAAAATTTACACTTTCTGCAAAAAAAGGGACGGTATCCCGTCCCTTTGCTGATACTGGATTCAGTCCCGGTTTTCCTTTTCGGATCCCACGACCAGCTTTTTGTGGAGGGTGGTCTCCTCCTGGTAGCAGGAGAAGATCTCCGCGAGGCGGGCCTTCGGCATCCGCGGCGTCACAAGGCTGACGACCGGCACGACGATCAGGCCCAGCACCATCGCCGCCGCGCCCGCGTTGATGGGCGACTCGATAAAGTGGAAGAACATGTTGGCGACGGTCAGGCCGACCCCGCAGGCGAAGCTCGCCCAGACCGCGGCCTTGGTCACGCCCTTCCAGTAGATGCCGTAGAGGAAGGGGGCGAGGAATGCGCCGGCCAGCGCGCCCCAGGAAATGCCCATCAGCTGGGCGATGAAGGCGGGCGGATCCAGGGCGAGGACGACCGAAATGACGATGAAGAAGACGATGAGCAGCCGCATGACGAAGACCTGCTTGTGCTCTTTCATATCCTTGAAAACATTGTCCTTGAGCAGGTCGAGGGTCAGGGTCGAGCTGGAGGTCAGCACGAGGGAGGAGAGGGTCGACATCGAGGCCGAAAGGACGAGGACAATGACGATGCCGATGAGGATATCCGGCAGGCCGGAGAGCATGTGGGGGATGATGCTGTCGTAAACGATCGCGCCGTCCGCGCCGTAGATTTCCGGGCCGTCAAAGAGCCGCGCGAAGCCGCCCAGGAAGTAGCAGCCCCCCGAAACGACGACAGCAAAGATGGTGGAGATGACCGTGCCGGTGCGGATCGCCTTCTCGTTGCGGATGGCGTAGAACTTCTGCACCATCTGCGGCAGGCCCCAGGTCCCCAGCGAGGTCAGGACGACGACCCCGAGGAGGTTTGTCGGGTCCGGCCCGAAAAAGGAGGTGAAGGCACCCGGCTGTCCGGCCGTCGCGGGGACGTCGCTCGGGAGCTCGGCGAGGGTTCCGATCGCCTCCATGAAGCCGCCCTGGCCGTTCAGCACCGCCGCGACGACGACAATGATGCCGCCCAGCATGATGATGCCCTGGATGAAATCGTTGATCGCGGTCGCCATATAGCCGCCCAGGATGACGTAGATCCCGGTAAAGGCCGCCATCGCGATGACACAGACAGCGTAGGGGACATGGAAGGCCATCTCAAACAGGCGGGAAAGGCCGTTGTAGATCGAGGCGGTGTAGGGGATGAGGAAGATGAAGACGATGAGGGAGGCTGCAATCTTGAGAGGCTTGGAGTCAAACCGCGCGCCGAAGAATTCGGGCATGGTCGAGGAGGACAGGTGCTGGGTCATGATGCGGGTCCGGCGCCCCAGCACGACCCAGGCGAGCAGGCTGCCCAAAACAGCATTGCCGATGCCGATCCAGGTGGAGGCGATGCCGTACTTCCAGCCAAACTGCCCCGCATATCCGACAAAAACGACGGCGGAAAAGTAGGAGGTGCCGTAGGCGAAGGCGGTGAGCCACGGACCCACCGAGCGCCCTCCCAGCACAAAACCGGAAACACTCAGCGCGTGCTTGCGCGCCTTGATCCCGACGACGACCATGACGGCGAAGAAGACAATTAACAGGATGAGCTTGACTGCCATAGGAAGGCCCCTTTCAAATCCGCTTTAAAGCATACCCGCTTTAAAGCAATAAAATCGTTGTGTCTTATTATATCAGATTTTCTGCAATTGTCAAGGGGATATGAAGAAAAAATGAAAGAAAATCCGCGTTTTTTGCCTGTCAGAAAAAATCCCCACTGTTTTCACGCTTGTTCACAAATTATTTACAAATCATCTGCACCAGAGTCATGCAATAATGGCACTTTAATTACAGGAAGGGTGACATATTCCTTCTCATGCAAGCAGATTCCGACAGACCGGAGAATCGGCGCGGATTCCTGTTTTTGGGCGTAACGCTCCGCCGGACGTCGAGGACGGAGCAAAAAGGCGTGTCAGGTTGGGCCTGGCACGCCTTTGACATTTATTGCAAGGATACTTTGACCCGGACCGCCTCTTCTGCCTCCCACCTGCGGGAAATGTGGGGGCGGAGGACAACGAACTCCCCTGGATCTTCTTCGAGGCTCAGCTCCAGCCGGAAACAGCCGGGGGCAACGTCCCGCCCGACAGGATACGCACGGATAAGCTGCCGCTCCTCCCCCGCCGCGTCGCAGTAGGTGAAATCAAACACGCCGGAAACCGTGTCCGGCTCCTGCTGTTCCACATCGAAAAGAAGGATCTTCCCGTCATTCGCACTCCCCACATAATGGACCCCGTCGGGCAGGTTCTCGGCCTCGCCGCGGCCGGGATAGACCACCGTCTCGGCGCGGTCCTTGTCGAGCCACTCCGCGCCGGTGATCGAGAGGGTCAGCCGCTCTGCGCCATAGAAATAGCTGCTCTCGGCGTAGAACGAGCGAAAATCCCCCTCATCCAGCGACCCTTCGGCGGTGACGCCCTCCGCGGGCGGCGCAAAATTCCAGCCGTCCGCCGCGACGGTAAAGTCGAGGCCCTTGAGCCAGGCTGTGTTCCCTTCCTCCCCGCGCACATCGAGCCGCAGGCGGGTCGGATAGACGCGGATCTTTTCCAGCAGGATCCGCTGGCCGTCCAGCTCGACCGTCTCCATGATCGGGTACTCCCGCGCCGGGACGATGCGGCTGCGGTCGACCGGGATTTCGAAGGAGAAGCGGGCGCCCTCCCCCTCCCCGTCCAGCTGTTCCAGAACAAGAGAAAATGTCTCCGGCACATCCGCTTCCTCCCGGATGCCGATGCAGATCGGGAGGAGGGCCGGATCGCCGCCCTGCTCCCCGTAGTCTGCGCCGCCCTGCCAGATAGCAGACCAGAAGTTTTCCGCCGGCCCGGGGATGATTGCGCGGAAACGCGGCGTTTCCCCGGATTCCGTCTCCGCTCGGACAAAAACGACGATCTGACTGTCATCGGCGATGAGGTGGGAGACGCCGACAGTCAGGCCGTCCCGGCTCTGGGTCAAGTCCAGCGGCTGCACGTATTCCTCCGCCACCGCCCGGCTGAGGGAGGGCGAGAAGGTGACGGCCGCCGCCAATTCCCGCAGCAGCGGAATCTGCGCGCAGGCGCGCGCGACCGGCGAGCAGAAGTTGACCAGCAGCACAAAGGCGGCGCAGGCGGAAGCGACTCCGGCGAGCGGACGAAAGGTCCGCTCCCTCCGCAGCCGCTTCTCCGCCCGGGAAACGGCCTCCCCGAGGTCCGGAGCGGCGGCTTCCAGATCGGCACGAAGCTTGCGGAACTCTTCCGCACGGAATTCTTCCGCACGGTATTCTTCCGCACGGTATTCTTCCGCACGGTATTCTCCCACACGGTGCTCTTCCGCATGGTGTTCCTCCAGACGGCTGTTCATGGCAATTCCTCCTTCTCGAGCAGCTCCAACCGGAGCAGCGACAATGCCTTTCGCTGCCGGGTGACGACCGTACCCTGCGGGATGCCGAGGATCCGGGCGGTCTCGGCGAGGGTGCAGTCGGCAAAATAACGCAGCACCACCACTTCCCGCAGCGCGGCGGGCAGCTGGCGGACAGCCTCCTTGAGGGGGAGGGTATCCGGCGGCTCCACCACCCCCTCCTCCAGCTCTGTGAGCGGGCGCAGGCGGCTCTGGCGCTTCAGTTCCCGGCGGCATTCGTTGAGGAGAATCCGGGTCATCCAGGTCTCAAAATATTCCGGCTGGCGGAGCTTCCCCGCTCCCTTGAGTCCGCGGTAGACCGCCTCGTCCAGCACCTCGGCGGCTTGGGCGTCGCTCCCGAGACAGAGGACGGCGGTCTTGTAGAGCCGCTCCTGTATTGCGATGACCCGCTCGGCGAATTCTTCCCGGCGCACAGCCCTCCCCCTTTCCCTTTTCACCTGTTAGACCGCGCAGAAGGCGCTTTTGATTGCAGGAGAAAAAATTTTTGTACAGCAAAACAGGCCCCCGGCGCAAAACCGGGAGCCTGCCGCAAAATAATCATTCAGATGGAATAGAGGTGCTGTTCCTCCGGCTCTCTGTGGATCCACTTGCCGTTGGTGAAGTCGGGGAAGGCGACCGGCTGGCTGCCCAGCGCGATGGAATCCTCCGACAGGATGGTTATGGCCATCCAGGTGGCGGAATCGTAAATGTCGATCGGGAACGGCTTGTTGTTCAGGACGCAGTAGGCAAACGCCTCCATCTCGAGGTAATCCATGCCGTCGTGGCTGCCGTGGACGCCGCTCTCCTGGAAGTGCTTCCACATGGGATGCTCGTATTTTTCCAGGTAGGGGGTGATGTCCTCCCACTTGTGGTCCGGGCTCTGGCCGATGATGTGGATGGACTTGTTGATCTCCATCCAGGTGCCCTTGGTGCCGTGGACGACATTGCCGCGGGAATAGGGCCGGGGCAGGGTGGTGTCGTGGGCGAGCATGACCGTCTCGCCGTTGGCGCATTTGAGCATGGTGGTGATGAAGTCCCCTTCCATGAACTTCTGGAGGCCGTCGCCGTAGGCTCTGCCGGCCAGCGTGTTCAAAGAGACCGCCTTGGAGGCGAAGGAGGAGAGGGTCAGGAAGCGGTTGCCGCGGTTGATGTTCAGGTACTTGGCGATGGGGCCGACCTCGTGGGTCGGGTAGAGCTCGGCGTTGCGGTGCAGGTTGTGGAAGCAGCGCTGGTGGTAGTTCTCCGGGTCGCTGATGCCCTGCGCAAAGCCATTGCCGAGGAAATGCTGATAGCCGCCCTCGCAGTGCGCGATCTCGCCGAAGAGCCCCTCGCGGATCATCCGCAGCACGCCCAGCTCATACCGCCCGAAGCAGCAGTTCTCGAGCATGAAGCAGGGGGTCTTGGTCTTCTCATAGGTCTTGACCAGGTCCCAGCACTGGTCGATGGAGGCAGCGCCGCCGACCTCAAAGCCGGAGGGGATGCCGGCGTTCATGCAGTCAATGGCGATCTCCGCATGCTCGTTCCAGCAGGTCGTGATGAGGACCGCGTCCACCTTGCTCTTGTCGAGCATTTCGTGATAGTCGGTCGTCGTCCAGGGGGTGAAGGGGTACTCCTTCTCCCGGAGAATCTCGAGGGTTTTCTCCATTTTGGCGGGGACCAGGTCGCAGAGGGCTGCAATCTCAATGGTCGGAACGTCCACGATGGTTTCCTTGATCAGCTCCCAGGCGCGGCCGGATGTGCCGATGATGCCCAGGCGCATTCTTTTCTGTTCCATAAACAATACCATCCTTTACTGCGGGGTCAATGGCATAGCCAAAGGGAGCCCCCGAAGAGGCTCCTTTTGGCTGTCATTATTTTGAAATGAGGGAAAATTACGCGTTGAGCGCGTCATACGCAGCCTGGTAAGCCTCGACATAGCTTTCGATGCCCGCGGCGTTCAGGCGATCCAGGTATTCCTGCCAGTCCGCTTCGATATCTTTCTGGCCGGTGATGAAGTACGCGGTGTACTCCTCAAAGACAGACTGGATATCGCCGTAGACGTTGTTGATCTGCTCGGTCTGGGTGGAATCGAGCGGGATCTTCTCCCAGACGACATCGGGGATGGAGGGATTGAATTTCTCATTGCCTTCCAGCGAGGTCCAGTAGGTTTCGCCGCCCTTAAAGGTCTCGTCGGTGCAGAGGCCGGGGTTGGCGCCGCCGGAGTAGATGGAGTACCGGAGCATCGCCTGCTCGGGGGTCAGGCCGTCCGGGTTATTGAGGATCTGATCGGTCTGCTGGGTGTGGCCTTCTTCGTCGAAGATGTAGGACTCGCCCTCAACGCCCAGGAAGTAGTCATAAGCGCCCTGGGTGGTGTACAGGTAGTTGCCCCAGGCGACCATCGCTTCGGGGATCTCGCACTCCTTGGTGATGACTAAGCCGCCCTTGGTGCCGATGAAGCCGGTGATCGCGGTCCACAGTTCAGAGGGAGAGTTATCCATCGCGATATAGCTGTCGACATATTCGCCGGTGCAGGTGGCCCACAGGTCGTGGCAGCCGTAGATGTTCTGGCTGATGTTGGTGTTGTAAAGGGTGCCGTAGTCGGCGTCAAAGAAGGTGGAGGGGAGGAAGCCCTCGGAGTAATAGGTCTTCGCCATCTGGAGCATGTCCTTCATCGCGTCGTCGGCCGGCCAGAAGCGCAGGGTGTTGCCGGTGGAATCGGCGGGATCGGCGTCGAGGAAGAGGCTGTAGCCCATCGACATACCGCGGTTCATCAGGCCGAACTCGCCGGACATCATGGCGAACATGTCATAGACGTCGCTTGCGCCGAAGGGGATCTCGTCGGTGGCGTCGCCGTTGCCGTTGGCGTCCTGGTCGCGGAAGGCGATGAGGACGTCGTAGATCTCATCCCAGTTGGTGGGCATCTCCATGCCGACGTTCTCGAGCCAGTCGACGTTGAAGAAGATCTTGGCCAGACGGATGCCCTCGGAGTCGTAGAGGTAGGGCAGGCCCCAGATGCCGCCGCTCATGGTCAGGTACTGGAGCAGGTCGCGCTCGGTCGCGTAGGAGTAAAAGTCAGGGGCGTACTCCTCGAGGTAGGGGGTCAGGTCGAGGATCATGCCGTCCTGGCCGTTCTTGACAAGCTCCGCGTCGCTGAAACGGGTCTTGAGGAAGACGTCGGGCATGTCGTCGCCGGCGATGAGGATCGGGACGCGCTCATCCCATGCGGTGTCGGTCATATACTGCCACTCAAAGCTGATGCCGGTGCGCTCCGCCTGGGTCTGGAAGAAGGGGATCTCGTTGGGGGTCTCCCATGCGCCTGCGCCCTCGGGGGTGGTGCCGAACGCCAGGATCGAAACGGTGGTGGGTTCATTCATAACAGGATAGCCGGCGGGGTCCATCGTAAAGTAGCTCCCATCGCCCTCAGCAGTGGAAGTGCCGCTGCCAGAGCCGGTGGAGCCGGTGGAGCTTCCTTCATTAGAAGAACAGCCGGACGCCATAGCGGCAGCCATCATGGCAGCCAGGAGCATGGCCAAAACTCTCTTTTTCATGTGGATTGCCTCCTTAAAATAATTGGTTGGTATATCCGTATAGGGGAAATCCGGAAGAAATCCCCCGTACAGCCTGTGAAAAATCAGCCCTTGATCGCGCCCAGCATAACGCCTTTGGAGAAGTATTTCTGGGTGAAGGGGTACAGACAGAGCATCGGAACGGTCGAGACGATAATGACAGCGTACTTCATCGATTCCGCAGTCCGGGCGAGCTCCGCCTGGCTGGCGCCCGCGCCTGCATTGTCGCGGCCGCCGGCGGACTCTGTGGTGGTAATGAGGATGTCCCGCAGTACCAGAGCGAGCGGCTTTAAGGCGTCATCGCTGAGGTAGATCAGGGCGTTGAAGTAATCGTTCCAGTGCGCGACGCCGTAGAAAATGACCATAACGGCGAGGATCGGCTTGGAAAGGGGCAGGATAATCTGCAAAAGCAGCCGCATGTTGGAGCAGCCGTCGATCATCGCCGCTTCCTGGAGCTCAAACGGCTGGCTCTGGAAGAAGGTGCGCACCAGGATGGTGTTGTAGACGCTGACCGCGCCGGTCAGGATCATGACCCAGGGGGTGTTGACGATGCCGATCTGCCGGTAAACGAGGTAGGTCGGGATCATACCGCCGTTGAAGAACATGGTGATGGTCAGGAAGAGCATGATGACATTGCGGCCCGCAAAGTCCCTGCGGGAAAGCGGGTAGGCCAGCGCGACCGTACCGACCAGGTTGACGAAGGTGCCCAGGATTGTGTAGATAATGGTGTTGAGGTAGCCGGTCCTGATCTGGGAGTTTGCAAAGACGCGGCGGTAGGAATCCAGATGGAAGCCCTTGGGCCAGAGCCAGACCTCGCCGGCCAGCACCGAGGCGGAGTCCGAGAAGGACGCGATGACGACGAACCACAGCGGATAGATGATGATCGCAAGGATGAGAATCATCAGAATCAGGTTCACGGCGTTGAAAACACGGTCGCCAACCGTCAGTTTGATTCGATTTTTTCTGATTGCTGCCACAGTATTTCCCTCCTTACCAAAGGCTGACGTTGCCGATCTTGCGGCTGATGGCGTTGACGGTGACCAGGATTATGCAGTTGATCACGGAGTTAAACAGACCGACAGCCGAGGAGAAGGAATAGTTTGCGTCCAGCATACCTCTGCGGTAGACCAGGGTAGAAATGACGTCGGATGCCTCCAGGGTAAGATCTGTCTGGAGCAGAAAGACCTTGTCAAAGCCGACGTTCATAATCGCGCCGGAGTCAAGGATGAGCAGCATAGCGGCGGTGGGCATCAGACAGGGCAGGGTGATGTACCAGATCTGCTGCCATTTGTTGGCGCCGTCAATATTGGCTGCCTCATACATCTGTACGTCCAGGCCGGACAGGGTCGCCATATAGATAATCGTCCCCCACCCGGCGTTCTGCCAGACGCCGGACCACACGTACACATGCTTGAAATACTGCCCGTCATTCATAAAGTTGATGGACTGCCCGCCCAGCGCCTTGATGGCGAGGTTGACCATACCGGTTTCATTGCGCAGGAAGATCCAGAGCATACCGCACATGACAACGACCGAGATAAAGTGCGGCAGGTATGTAACGGTCTGCACGACGCTCTTGAATTTCGGGGAGCGCAGCTCGTTCATCAGGATGGCCAGGATGATCGGGATCGGGAAATTGACCGCCAGCGAGTAAAAGCTGATGGTCAGGGTGTTGCGGATCGTCCGGGTAAAGTGGATGGAGGTGAAAAAGTTCTTGAAATGCTTAAACAGGTCCAGCTCCCCGCCCGTCATCGCCCAGGGGCTGCCCGTAATCCCTTTGCCGGGAGAGAAGTCCTTAAAGGCAATCTGGACGCCGTACATCGGCCAATACAGAAAGATGATGAAATAGATCAGCACTGGCAGTACCAGGAGGTACAGGCTCCAGTTGCGGCGGAGGGACCACTTAAAGTAGGCCCATCCTTTGGTCGGAGTTGCGCTCATAAAACGATACCCTCTTTCAAAATATTATGCTCTGACATAAAACCAGCACAGCGCACCAGCCAAAATCCTGCCAGACACATTAAGCAACAAAATAATAAGAAACGGCGCTACAAAACATTAAATTGTAACGCCATTGCTACCTCTCTCTTCTTTGTATAAAATATATCATAAAACAGAAAAAAAGTCAAGACGTATCGAAGAAAAAATGAAATAAATATTGAAACCCCACATAAAATGCTATCAATTTGTAATTTATTGTCACAAACTGCATCCGAAGTTAATATTTTGGATTTCATTCAAGTGAAAAAAGCAAAGCAGCTTGTAATAAGATCTTAACAGATTTTATCTCCAAAACCATGCAAAAGAGATTGACTTCACCGCAAATTTTGTTATAATAATAAGTAAATTCCTGCATTTTGCAGGAATTCTCAGTGGATATTCAACCAATTGACGTAAGGAGGAATCGACATGGCACTGGATTTCACGAAACCCTTTGTGGGCTTCCACGCCCGGATCGGCGACCACAACGCTGTGGGAAAACTGATTGACTTTATTGAAAATCATCTGGCCCCTATGGATTTTAACGCGGTCATCATCGAACTGAACCCCGGTTACGCTTACCGCTGCTTTCCGCAGTACGCGACCGGCACCGTAACCTACGAAGACCTGCAGGCGATCGCAGCCGCCTGCCGCCGCTGCGGCATCAAGCCCATTCCCCTGATCCAGAGCCTCAGCCACCAGTCCGACCAGTCGGAGAATTCCCCCTTTGGGACAGGCCCCTGGCCTCTTTTCCGCGAGCACCCGGAGTTTCTGGAAACAAAACGCCTGCCGGACGACGCGACCTGGCCGGACCTGTACGTCTATACCTGGTGCCCGTCAAACGACGGCATTTACGACTACTTCTTCCCCATGATGGACGAGATCATCGAGGCTTTAGGCGCCGACACCGTCCATGTCGGCCTGGATGAGGTCTTTGACATTGCGGCCGAGACCTGCCCGCGCTGCGCCGGCAAGGACCCTGCCGCCCTGTTTGCCCGCACCGTCAAGATCCTGCACGACCATCTGGCCGAAAAAGGCATCCAGATGATGATGTGGGGCGACCGGCTGCTGGACGCGCAGAAGCTCGGCATCGGCATGTGGGAGGCGGACCGCTTCGGCATCTACCCCGCTTTTGACCGGACCGACGAGGTGACCCGCGACATCGTCATCTGCGACTGGCACTATGAGCATTCCGCTTTCAACTTCCCTTCGGTGGAACAATTCATGAAAGGCGGCTTCACCGTCATCCCCTGCATGGGTTTCCGGGTGGAGTGCAATAAGGAGTTCTGGAAATACTGCACCGAGTACATCTATCTCGGAAACAAGTACCACTGGCCCGGCAAAGTCGGCGGCATCCTCTTTACCCACTGGACTCCCCTCTCGGCGGAAGGCATTGACGAGATCATCGCCGGCATGGAAGGGACCGCCCCGGACGAAAGCCTCTCCGCCCCGCACACCGTTCAGGTCGGGGCGAGCATCCGCGAAATCGAGCCGACGGCCAAATATCTGCGGAAGTAGTGTCCTCCACTCAAAAACAGTACCAAATAAACGGAACCCCTGCGGCCGGTATGCGAGCCGCAGGGGTTTTGCTTCTCCGGATCTCAATGGAAGATGGAGAACATAACAAACAGGGTCGACAGGAGGGAGGCCACCAGGGAGACGACGGTGATCTGGGTGTTGATGGAGGGCCCGGCGGTATCCTTGAAGGGGTCGCCGACGGTGTCGCCTATGACAGCGGCCTTGTGGGCCTCGCTGCCCTTGCCGCCTTCCTCGCCGGATTCGATGTACTTCTTGGAATTATCCCACAGGCCGCCCGAGTTGGACATGAACAGGGCGATCAGCAGGCCGCTGACGATGTTGCCGAGCAGGAAGCCGCCGATTGCCAGCGGGCCGCCGATAAAGCCGACGACCAGGGTCGCCGCGATGCTCATCAGGCCGGCGGGGATCAGTTCCCGCAGCGCGCCGGAGGTGGCGATGCCGATGCACTTGCCGTATTCCGGCTTGACGCCTTCCACGCCCTCGCGCAGGCCCTTAATGGTGTTGAACTGGCGGTGGATCTCCTGCACCATCCGCTGCGCGTTCTTGTCGACGCCCAGGATCAGCATGGCGGAGAAGACGGCGGGGATCGCAGCGCCGATGAGGACGCCGAAGAAGACCATCGGGGACATGATGTCAAAGCCGGTGATCAGCTCCCGTCCGGCGGCAGCCAGCGCGGCGTTCGCCTCGGACATAAAGGCGCCCAGCAGCGAGATGACGGTCAGGCCGGCCGCGCCGATGGAGAAGCCTTTGGTGACAGCTTTGACCGTGTTGCCGGCGCTGTCGAGCTCATCCGCCGTGCGGATGGTCTCCTCGCCCAGGCCGCCCATTTCCGCGAGGCCGCGGGCATTGTCGACGATGGGGCCGTACGCGTCGTTGGAAATAATCATCCCGACGATGGAGAGCATCCCGACCGCCGCCATTGAGATGCCGAAGATGGCGTAGCCCTCGCCCATCGGGGCGCAGATCTGGTAGGCGACCAGCGCGGAGACCGCGATGCCCACCATGGCGGGGAGGGCGGAGATGAAGCCGTAGGACATGCCGGACAGGATGGTAAACGCGGGGCCGGAGCCGGAAGCGTGGGCCACCTTGCGGACGATCGGCTTGGTGTCGTCGGTGAAGTAGTCGGTTGTGATGCCGATGATGACGCCGACCAGCAGACCGACCGCGGAAGCCGCCCAGATGCGCCAGGAGAAGCCCTCAAAGACCGCGGTCGCTATGGCGGTCAGGACGAGGAAAATCGCGGTCGTGACGTAGGTCGAGGAGTTGAGCGCATGGGTCGGATTGCCGTTTTTCCCGACTCTGGCCGTCGCGATGCCGATGATGGAGGCGAACAGTCCGAGGATCGCATAGCAGAAGACCATCGAGATGTTGTTGTACGCGCCGCCGGAAAGGGACTGCGCGATAACGAGAGCGGAAGCCATCGCCGCCACGTTGGAGTCAAAGAGGTCCGCGCCCATGCCGGCCACGTCGCCGACGTTATCGCCGACGTTGTCCGCGATGACGGCAGGGTTGCGCGGGTCATCCTCGGGGATGCCCAGCTCGACTTTGCCGGTCAGGTCTGCGGAAACATCTGCGGTTTTGGTAAAGATGCCGCCGCCGGCTTTGGCAAACAGCGCAAGGGAGCTGGCGCCGAAGGAGAAGCCGAGCAGGATGCTGGAATTGCCGGTGATCATCAGGACAGCCGCCACACCGAGCAGGGAGCAGCCCACGACCAGCAGCCCCATGACCGCGCCGCCGCGGAAGCCGATGAGAAAGGCGGGCTTTAAGCCCTTCTGCGCGCTTTCCGCTGTGCGCCCGTTGGAGAGGGTCGCAACCAGGATGCCGATCTTGCCCGCGATAGCCGACAAAACCGTGCCCGCGATATACGCGACCGCCATCGAGATGTTATCCACGAAATTGCCGTTCCAGATCGGCGAGGGAAGGAAGACCAGAATGAGCACGGCCGCCACTGCCGCAAATTTGGCCAGGACCTTGTATTCCCGCCTCATGAAGGTGTTGGCGCCTTCTTTGATAAGCTGAGATACCTCTTCGATTTTGGCGTTGCTCGTCTTTTGCTTTTTCACCCACAAATACAGGTACGCCGCAAAGGCGAACGCCAGGACAACCGTTAAAAACGATAGTCCGTAAAAGAGGGGAAGCTGCGTTTCCATAAAACCACCAAACCTTTCTTGTTTTGCCGGGATCTGCCGCTCTGAACGGCCAAACATATGCCGGACAGCTGCGGAGATCACTTGAAAAAAGCCCAATTTGATGTTATTATATCATATTTTCCGTCGAAAAACAATCCCTTTTTAAAAATTAATCTGTGGAATATGCGGCGATTTATCAAAAAACTGTTACAAATTGTGGAAAACTGCGAGAACTCTCTGCCGACGGGAGCTCCTGCAAGGCAAAAGCTGCGGCGCCCACAGTCCTCCTGCAAGCGCCGCAGCCAAAACACATTTTGCCGGCAAGATCAGCCGTTGTAGTCGTCAATGTTGTCGCAGTTGTGCCAGACGTTCTGCACATCGTCATTGTCCTCGAGCTTTTCGAGCAGGAGGTTCATCTTCTTGAGCGATTCCTCGTCGGAAAGGCTCACATAGTTGTCGGGGACCATCTGGACCTCGGCGGTCTCGAAGGCGTACCCCTTCTCCTCCAGCGCGGAAAGGACGGCGGAGAAATCGGCGGGGGCGCAGGTGATCTCCACCATCTCGTCCTCCATCGTGAAATCGTCGGCGCCGGCGTCCATGACGTCCTCCATGACCTTGTCCTCGTCGTAGGCGCCCTCCTCGTTGCTGATGACGAAAACGCCCTTCTCCTTGAAGCCGAAGGAAACGCAGCCGGTGGTGCCGAGGTTTCCGCCGAACTTGTCGAAGACGTGGCGGACGTCGCCGGCGGTGCGGTTGCGGTTGTCGGTCAGGCACTCGACGATGACCGCGACGCCGTTCGGGCCGTAGCCCTCGTAGGTGATGGTCTCATAGTTGTTCTTGTCGCCGTCTCCCATCGCCTTCTTGATGATGCGGTCGATGTTGTCATTGGGGACGTTGTTGGCCTTCGCCTTGGCGATCAGGTCTCGGAGCTTGCCGTTGACGTTGGGGTCGCCGCCGCCGCTCTTGACTGCGACTGCGATCTCACGGCCGATCTTGGTAAAAATCTTGGCCTTCGCGCCGTCGGTCTTTTCTTTTTTGCGTTTGATGTTGTTCCATTTGGAATGTCCTGACATGATACTCCTCCTAAAAAATTCCATGCGGAAAAAATAACACAGTTCGATTCGGCCTCACAGCCGCTTCATTTCCATCGCGCAGTAGTTCTCATACTGCACAAAACCGAATTTCCGGTAAAACGGGATCGTCTTCGGGTCGGACGGCATGATTTTGACATAGAGCAGGCCGCTGTATTTGTTCAGAATCCGCTCCATCAGCCCGCGTCCGATCTGCAGCCCCTGATAGGCCGGGTCAACCAGAAGATAGTGCAGAAAGGCGACGGTTTCCCCATCATCCAGCCCGCGTACCAGTCCGACCAGCTTATCGCCGTCCCAGGCGCTGATAACAGCAGACGAATTGCGCAGCCCGCGCACGATCCGGTCGGGATAGCGCCCTGACTCCCAGTTCACAGACAAAAAGAGCCGCTCAATCTCATCCGCCGCAAATTCCTTGGTTTCCCGATAAACAATGGCCATCCGAAATCCCCCGTTTCGACACCAACGATATATTATAGCACAAACCCGGCTAAAATGCAAGATTCCCCATCAGCCGCAGGCCTTTGGGATAGTGGTTTTTGAGGACGCCGCCGCTCACCTTGCCGCCCCCCAGCGGGAAGCCGTCGATCAGGACGGCGCACCAGCCCTCCCCCGCCGTTTCCGGCCGAAGGGTCATCCCCTGGAGGTACTGCTCCACCCGCGGGTCGCCGAGGGAGAGCAGTTCCCGGTTTGCGCACTCTGCCCCATAGGCCATGAAAAGGTGGTGGGCCGGCTCAAACCGCCCTTTTTTGACCGTACCGGCAAAGACGCCTGTCCGCACCGTCCGCAGCCTTTCCGCCGCGGGCGGCAGAAAAGCGGGGGGCAGAAAGACCCGGCCGCCCTCTGTCAGGATGGGGCTGCCGGCAAGATCCGGAAAATACCGCGCGGCGAACTCCTCCCATTCCGGGCAGCGCACGCCGCACGCCAGCGGGCGCTCCGGCAGGGGGATGGCCTCCCCCTCTTTCCGGAAGCAGGCCATGAAGTGCCCCTCGCCCCCCTGGGACGGCCAGATCCGCCGCAGCTTTTCCGCCGCGATAGGAAGGCCGCCGCAGCGGTTTGGCTCGCCGGGGCTGCCGTAGCCTTCCCCCCAGTCGCACAGCGAGAATTCCGGGTGCCGCATCAGGAAGGCGGCCGCCTGCCCCTCGTCCTCCTCCGGCGCGAAGGTGCAGGTCGAGTAAACGAGCAGCCCGCCCGGCGCGAGGGTTTCGGCCGCCGCGTCGAGGATCTCCGCGCCCAGCGCAGCACACCGCCTGACGAGCGCCTCGCTGTGCTGCGCGGCCGCCTGCGGTTCCTTGCGGAACATCCCCTCGCCCGAGCAGGGCGCGTCGACCAGCACCCGGTCGAAATAACCGGGCAGAGCCTGCGCGATCCGCTCCGGGGACTCGTTCAGGATGAGGGCGTTGCGGACCCCCATCCGCTCGAGGTTGCTTTCGAGGATGCGGGCGCGGGCAGCTGCGAACTCGTTGCTGACCAGAAGCCCCTCCCCCGCCAGGAAGGCCGCGAGCTGGCTGCTCTTGCCGCCGGGCGCGGCGCAGAGGTCGAGCACCTTCATCCCGGGCCGGACCGAAAGGCGCGGAGCGGGGGCCGCCGCGGAGGGCTCCTGCGCGTAGAAAACGCCTGCGTGATGATACGGGTGCCGGCCGGGCTTACAGGCTTCCTCCGGGAGCAGAAAGGCCTGTCCGCAGAAGGGAGAGGGGGTCAGCGGCAGCCCGCTTTCCGCCGCAAAGCGCTCCGGCGCGCAGCGGAGGGTGTTGACGGTCAGTCCGCGCGCCGCCTGCTTCCCGGGCGGGGTGTGGAGGGTGTCAAACCGCTCCCCGAGCAAGGCCCGTTCCCGTTCAAAAAAATACTCATCAGACAAAAAAATCACCTGGCCTTTGCATATCCCGCCGCGGCGCGGCGCATACTACCGACAACGGGAGCCTTGAATCCCGCAAATGAAAGGAGAATTCTCATGAAAAACACCCAAAATTCCACCCAGAACAGCAAGAACGCACAGAATATGCAGAACGTGCAGAACGCCAAAAATTCTGCCAAAAACAATGCGCAGAACTGCAAGGATTCCGCAGAAAACTGCCACGACGCGACCAACTGCAGATAAAGCCGCGTCGCGGACAGCAATCGGCCGGGGAGTTCCCCCGGCCTTTTGTTTTGCCCGCCAAAAAGCCGCTATTTGTGCGCGTCCAGAGGGAGGAAGCCCTCCCCCATCACTTCGGAGGAATCGGCCGCGATCATAAAAGCCGACGGGTCGATTTCATGGACCAGCCGCTTGACGACATAATACTCATTCCGGCGCACCGCGCACATCAGCACCCGCTGTTCCGCGCCGGTATAGCCGCCCACAGCCCGCAGGAAGGTGGTGCCGCGGTCGAGTTTCTGCATGATCCGCCCTGAGATTTCCTCGTTTTTGGGGGAAAAGATATAAACCAGCTTGCCGCGGTCTCCGCCATAAATGATGGCGTCGATGATCTGGGTGCAGACGAAGATGGTGACAATGGCGTAAAGCCCCGACTCCAGGCTGCCGAAGGCAAAAATAGAAGCGAGGATGATGACGGCATCGCTCGCAAAGGTCACCTTGCCAAGCTGGATGTGCGGATATTTCTGGTGGATCATCTTGTTGATGATGTCCGTCCCGCCGGTCGAGCCGGCCCGCATAAAGACCAGCCCGATCCCGATCCCCCACAGCACACCGCCGAAGAGGCAGGACAGAAGCGGTTCCCCCTCATAGACCGGGAAATACGATAAGACGTAGTCGTAATAAACCGTAAAGCTCAGGACCGAAAGGACGGTTTTCCACATAAAATCCCGGCCGATATAGCGGTAGCCGAGCAGGAAAAGCGGCGCGTTGATCGCCGCGGTCAGCAGGCCGACCGGCAGTCCGGTCAGGTGGGAAATAATGAGGGCGATGCCGCTCGCGCCGCCGGGCGCCATATTGCAAGGCTCAATAAAGAAATAAAGGCCAGAGGCGTAAATCATCGTGCCGAGCAGCACGACAGCGGCGTCTGCCGCAACTTCCAGAACGCGGCGGTTCCATTTCATAAGCGCCCTCCTTGTGCAAAACCGTGTTTCTAATTATCGATACCGCTCTCCGAATCCTGCCAAATACACTCAAACAGCTCGGCCTCGCGGTCAAATTCCCCCGCGATATGGAGAAAGCCGAAGAGGGCTTCCAAACCGGTCGCGAGCCGGTAATCGGCGGTATTGGCGTTTTTGGGGACGTGGGAGTGGGTGTTGCGCCCCCGCTTGAAGACCGCCAGCTCTTCATCGGTCAGCAGGCCGTCGAGGTTTGCGACGGCGTCCGCCTGCGCGCGCGCGCAGACATAGGAGACCGCCCGCTTGTGCAGCTGCTGGACCGGCATACTCCCCAGGGCGGCCAGCTTTTCCCGCACCCGCAGCTCAAAAACCGCGTCGCCGAGGAAGGCAAGGGTCAGGGGGCTTAACTGCTTTGCATCTGAACGTTCCATCCGGACCCTCCTTATCGGATATAATCGAACTGGAAGCCGAGAAGGTCGACGGTGTCGCCTTCCTTGACGCCCAGTTCCTCAAGCTTGTCAATGATGCCGCTCGAGCGCAGCACCCGCTGGAAATACTGCATCGACTCGTAGTCGTCCGGATTGACGACCGAGAAGACCGGCTCCATCCAGGGCGCGTCGACGTAGAAGACGCCGTTTTCCACCCGGACGGTGAAGCTCCGGTCGGTGAGGGCCGCATTGGGATCGGGGGCCACGAATTCAGGCTGATAACGCTTGACCGGCGGCAGCTCCTGCAAGCGGCGGGCCGCATACTGGACGACCTCCCGCGCGCCCTGGGTGGTGGCGGCGCTGACCCGGAAGAAGGGCAGGCCCTTCTCTTCAATATATGCCTGGAAGGCCGCGATCTGCTCCTCGGTGGCGAGGTCGCACTTGTTGGCGAGGACGATCTGCGGCTGCTCGGCGAGCTCGGCGCTGAAATTCGCAAGCTCGCGGTTGATGAGCTCGAAATCCTCGACCGGGTCGCGCCCCTCCGAGCCGGAGACGTCGACAAGGTGCAGGACCAGGCGGCAGCGCTCGACATGCCGCAGGAAATCGTGGCCGAGGCCGATCCCCTCGCTGGCGCCCTCGACCAGGCCGGGGATGTCCGCCATCACGAAAGAGGTCTCCTCGTCGATTTTCACGACGCCGAGGACCGGCTGAAGGGTGGTGAAGTGGTAGTTGGCGATCTTCGGGCGCGCAGCGCTCACGACCGAGATGAAGGTCGATTTCCCGACATTGGGAAAGCCGACCAAACCCACGTCGGCCAGAAGCTTGAGCTCGAGGGTGACCTCAAAGCACTCGCCCGGCAGGCCGGGCTTTGCGAAACGGGGGATCTGCCGGGTAGCGGTTGCGAAATGCTGGTTGCCCGCCCCGCCGCGGCCGCCGTGCGCGAGAACGACCGGTTCGTCGGTCGAGATGTCCGCCATAATCTGGCCGGACTGGAGCTCGCGGACGACCGTCCCGTAGGGAACGCGGATCACAAGGTCCTCCCCGCTTTTGCCGGAACAGCGGCGGCCGGCGCCGGGCTGGCCGTTCTGTGCCTCAAACTTGTAGCGGTAGCGGAAATTGACCAGGGTGTCCATGCTGCGGTCGGCGACAAAAATGACGTCGCCGCCCCGCCCGCCGTCTCCGCCGTCGGGACCGCCGTTTGCGACGTACTTTTCCCGGTGGAAGGAAACCGCGCCGTTCCCCCCGTCACCGGCCTTAATTTTGATTTTTGCGCGATCTACAAACATGTCATTCTGCCTTTCTCCCGATAAGGGGTCTCACAGGGCAAGAACGTGTTTGAAAACCGTCAAACCGACGGCCAAAACGCATAAACGAAACTTTTTCGGCCGGGTTTGACCGAAAAATGCCTGTTTATGGAAAAAAGACGCCGCAACAGATACGGTTTTTGTCTTTTTCACCAAGGGACAAGGGCTTTCAAACACGTTCTAGTATCTGCCGCTTCATTCAAACTATGCAGAAAGAAAAAAAGCCCCAAGCGACTGCTCGGGGCTTTTCCACTTATTGAGCAGCGTAAACGCTGACTTTTTTGCGGTCACGACCAAGGCGCTCAAATTTCACAACGCCGTCGATGAGAGCAAACAAGGTATCGTCGCTGCCGATGCCCACGTTTTCACCGGGGTGGATGTGCGTGCCGCGCTGGCGAACCAGAATGTTGCCGGCGAGGACCTTCTGGCCGTCCGCCCGCTTCGCGCCCAGGCGCTTGGACTCGGAATCACGGCCGTTCTTGGTAGAACCAACACCCTTTTTATGAGCAAAGAACTGCATGCTAAGCTTTAACATATCTACACCTCCAGGTAACGGATTCTGATGAATTTGGGGTAATCGTCCCGCAGAAGCTCGATGTGGAGACGGAACGCATCCAGCATCGCCTGAACCCCTTCGGGGAGCTCCCCGCTGGTATGAAGTCTGACCGTATCCCCCTCGGCCGAAACTTCGGCGGGATAATGCAGGATCTCAGTGATCCCGTTTGCGGTCAATTGCACTGCCGAGGAAACAGCGGCACAGACGATGTCCTTCCCGCTGTCCGCGTAACCGGCATGTCCTGAAACGGCAAAACCGGTCACATGGCAGTTTGCGCAGATAAACGCAGCCTCAATCATGGCTTACGCGTTGATGGCTTCGATTCTCACCTGAGTGTAGAGCTGTCTGTGGCCCATCTTGCGCTGAGAGCTTTTCTTGGGCTTGTAGGTCCAAACAGTGACCTTTTTGCCCTTTGCGGTCTTGAGCAGAGTCGCGGTAACAGTCGCGCCGTCCACATAGGGAGCGCCGATCTTGGTCCCGTTCTCGTCGCCGACCAGAGCAACCTTGTCAAAGGTCACGGAGGACTGCGCCTCACCCTCGATCTTCTCGATGAAAACGATGTCGCCCGCCTGAACGCGGTACTGCTTTCCGCCGGTTTCGATGATAGCAAACATTTTACAGGCACCTGCCTTTTCTCTAAAATCGCTGCGCCAGGCGCGAAAGCCGCTTGAGCCTGGAACATGCGTCTTTAATAGTATACCATATCCGTCAAAGGCTTGTCAACCGGTTTTGCCCCCGGAAACGGAGAATCCGCCTGATTTTTCCCGGATTTTTTTGGTAAATTTCCCGGCTATTCCACGCGATGAGCCGCGACAAAGAAGCGTCCCGCCTCATCGTAGGAATTGGTGCAGGTGATGAGCAGGAGCAGCTGTCCCTCCGGCTGGATGCCGGTGTCGTAGAGCGCCTTTTCCTGCAGGGAGGCGCAGAAGGCGGCCAGATCCCGCGCGGGATCCTCTGCGAAATCGTAGATCCCCAGCTCGTCCGTGCCGGTTTCTGTTTCGATGACAGCGAAGATCTCGTACCGGCGCAGCTCCTCGGCCGTTTCCAGCTCGATGACGGGATGCTCGCTGCAAAAATCTGCGCTGCGGTAGCGCAGAAGGTCGGCGAACATGGTGCCGCTCTTCATATTATGTCCAAAGATATAAAGCGGGCTGTCCGGATCGGCGAGGTCGCTCGCCGCATCCAGAAAAGGGGTGCCGCTTTGGGAATATTCGCCGTAAAAGTCCCGCCGCAGGTAGTACTGGTTGCTCCCCTCCCGCTGCATGACGGGGTAATTGACTGCTGTATCCGGGATGGTGACCCAGGCGATGCAGTCGGGGTTGAAGGGGCGCTCCTCCTCCTCGGCGATCTCCTCCAGGCGCTCCGGCGCGGTAAAGCCGGCGGAATTCAGGACGGGCCGCTTGCTGTCCAGAAGGTCAAAGGCCCGCTGTGCCCTGCCGGTGTTCCAGAAATAGAACACCAGCGAAAGCACGCAGGCCAGAAATCCAATGACAGCGAGGGCAAGGATGATTTTGCGGGATTTGCTCATTCTGCCTTCTCCTGTGACAATTGTATTGTTATTTGACGCGCTTGCGGTTCTTGCCGGTTGCCAGAACCACCGCAACCACTACCGCGCAGAGAACCGCGCCGCAGATTGCGATTACGAGCGGGAAGTTGTCGCCGGTCTGGGGCAGTGGATCCTGCTCCGGGAAGGGCTCAAGGGGGGTGTCGTCCTCGTCGATGGTTTCATCGCCGGGGCCGCCGCTGCTGGCGTCCTCCGGGAGGCTGGTCAGCGGGGTGCTCGAGTCCTCGATATCTTCATCCGGCGTAGAGGAGTCTTCTCCCCCATCCGAAGGATCAGGGTCCGGGATATACTGGTCGTTCCAGCTCGCCGTGAGCGACCAATCGACGTAGCCGATCAGCGACTGATACTCGTTGCCGACATACACGCCGTTGACGGTCAGCTCAACCTCGAGCGGAGCGCCGTAGCCGCGGCGCAGGGAGCCGAGCGGCACCGTCCCCGACGCGCCGACAGAACCCTCGTAAAGCTGGGTGCTGCCGTTGTTGATGACAATGTGCAGAAGATCGATGTGCTCGGTCACGGGATTGCCTTCCTCGTCCGTCTCGCCGGTCTCGACGTCGATGCCGGTGAGGAGCTCTTCAACAAGCTGAAGCTGCTCTTCGCTGAGGTCGGCCGCCTTGTCCGAGGGACTGATGCGCAGCGTCACGCCTACCCCATCGCGGTACTCATTGCGCAGATAGATCTCCTGCGCGCGGGTGTCGCCGGGATAAAGCTCCTGAAAAGCCGCAAACAGACCGTTTTCGCCGTCTTCTTCAAACTCGATCGTCTCGTCCTCCGTGAAGGTGATGCCGACCTCGCCGTCCGCAGCAGCCGCCGGAAGCGCGAAAACCGTCAGGCTCAGCGCCGCGGCCAGGACGCCGCCCATGATGCGTCTGAATGTCTTTTTCAATGGGTGTCACCTCCGTACGGTTATTCGTTATCGCTCGAAGCGTTATTTTCGGTTTCATCGGACGCGGAACTGTCCTCGGAAGGCTCCGATTCGCCGCCGACCGCTACAAACTCGCTGCTCTCCTCATCGTAAGAAAGTTCCCAGACCGCCTCGACCGCGTCGTTTGCGACCTGCACCGCCTCTGCCTTGACTTCGATTTGGGCCTCCAGACCCTTATAATCGTTGTCGGTGAGGGGGCCGTCGTAGCCTTCGACATTGTTCAGCGGCAGGAAGTAAAAGCCGTCCATCAGGAGCGCGGTTTCCTCCCCCGGTTTCAGCGGGGATTTGTAATAGTAGTAAGCGCCCTGTTCAGTTTCGATGTACTGCCAGTCGGTACCGTTGATGTTCAGGCCGATATTGCCGGTCGTGAGCTCCCTGCCGTCCGTGTTGTTCCAGGATTTTGTGACCTGGACGCGGACATAGGCGTCGCCCGACCCGTCGTTTGTGACCCAGACCTTTTTCTCAATCAGTTTGTCAGGATTGGGGGCAAGGCCCTTCTGCTTTTCATAGACCTCAGAAAGGGTGATCGCGATCTGCCCGGTTGACACCCGGTTGGTGTTGCGGCCGGAGAAGGTTGTGTAGGCGAGGGTCCCGCCCGCGATAACCAGGGAACAAAGGATGACCGCTACTGCGACAAGCATCACTTTACGTTTCATACTGTTTCTCCTTTACGTTCGGAAGGATACAGGCCAGCGGCCATTGGAATGGCGGCGCGGACGGCGTGCGCCCGCGCCGGGGGAAGATGTAATTTATTCGCCGAAGACAGTGGGGAATGCAGCTTTGAATGCAGCATCAGCGCCGGCGATTTCAAAGCCCTCAGCCTGAGTGGCGTAAGCGGTAATGCCGATATCCCACTCATCGGAACCGATGAGCGCAGCATCCGCATTGGTAATCTTCTCAGAGAAGGTGACGTCCGTGAAGATGTCGCCAAGGTCAGTTGCTTCAGTCGTAGCCGACATCATTCCGTAATCGAGAACGATTTTAACGGTATCGCTCTCAAAATCAGAAGCCGCTTCGTTCACGGTCACATATTCACTCTGGTTCTGGAAAAGCACCAGAGCTTCGGCATTCTCATGATAGAAATTGGAGTAATCGTAAACGACCTTCGGCATCGTAACGACGACGCGGACATAGGAAGCGACGCTGCCCGCTTCGATGGTGACGCCGGGGTCTTTCGCGACAGTGCGGCCGGGAACAACGTCAAGCGCATTCTGTTCGACCCAGTTTGGCTCGTCCAGCACGATACCCAGATCGCCGACGGTGAAAGTGTTGACAGCTTCTTTGGTGTCAGTGAAATACGCCAGAGTGCCGGCGATGGCGGTGGCGCCGATGGCGGCGCAGAGGGAAGCGGCCACGATGATCTTTTTCAGGTTTTTCATATGAATTCTCCTTTATGTCGTGATGTCATAAGGTTTGCACGAAGGGGGCGCGGGGCGCGCCCCCGGGGATGTAGGGGTTATTCACCAGTGAAGAAAGCGATGGCAGCGGCATCGGCCTCAGTCATCTCGACGCCTTCAGCCTGATGGGCGTATGCTTTTACCGTGATTTCTCCGGTAATCTCGTCCGTAATGCCTTCATCAACAGTTACCGTGTCATTCGCAAAAACAGAAACATCCGTAAGGGGAGCAGTGACCTTCTCGTCCTTGTATCTGTAAAGGCCGCTCAAGCCGCTAACAGCCTGCCAGTCGCTGGCCATCGAGAAGTCAATAGCAGTTCCATCTGCACCTTCAGCTTCAGTGTTGTTGGTCACGTACACATAGAGCCAGCAATCTTCGCTGTTCTCGATGACGTCAACCTTGGGGTCTTTCTTAATGGTAGCGCTGGGGTAAACCTTGTAGGGATGCTTCTGCTCCGTCACACGTGTTCCGTCTTCGTCAACGATGCCGTCCTCGTCAACAGGAAGCTCGTCCAGATTCAGCTGAATATTGCCGACCGTAAAGGTATTGGTGACTTCATTAGTCGTAGCAGTCAGCCAAGCAAGTGTCCCCCCGATGGCGCAGGTGCCGGCAAGGGCGGCGGCGGCGATGGCGATGGCGATTTTCTTCTTTGTCATGATTGTTTCCTCCTAAATTATACTTTTCCAAGGTGTATATTGTACCGGTCCTCCGGCTGCAATAACGGGTTAATTAACAACGAGGTTGCCATTTTGGTCGACGGCAACGTCCCAAGCTTCTATGACGGCATCTTCAGGCTCTGCCTGAATCAGCTGGGCGGAGACGTCGACACGGAATTTGAGATCGTCAGCAGCTTCTCCTTTGGGAGAAATGCTGTCTATCAGGTTTTCAGTAGAAGAAACCTGATCACCTTCTTTGGCCGGAAGGGGAGATAAGTAATACCAGAAGCCATCTGAACCCTGTTTCCAATTATCCGTATCGCCCCAAACGACAGTGTAGTTTTCATCTGCAACCGGCGTCACATTGGCGATGGTTCCATCCGTATTTTCAAAGGAGATGGAGAGTGCGACCCGAACGTAAGCGTCGACCTCGCCGGTGTTGGCGACTTTGACGTCCTCTTTCTTGTAATTATCAAAGTCCTCGTCAATGCTTCCGCCTGTGCTTGCCAGGTCGAATTTGTTGGTCACCTGAGCCGAGTCGTGCAGCCAGGCGACGGTCCCGCCGACCCCGACCCCGCAGAGGAGAGCCGTCGAAACGATCGCTGCCAGGAGCTTCTTTTTGGTCATTTTCAGTTTCATTGTTTCACCTCCGGTTCTGTCTGGGAGTCTTTTTTCTTATCTTTGCCGTCCACCGCCCGCATGATGTCCGGGAAGAACATCAGGAGCATGAGGATGATAAAGCCGCAGATGCCGACGATCATCCCCTGCCGTGAGGAGAGGAAGTCCGCCGCGTACCCGAGGTACGGGATGGTGAACACCGGCCGCCCGAGCAGGTTTTTGAAGTAGACGGGCGCGGCGTCCTGGGCGTCGTTGGCGTCGCCCTTGGTGTAGAAGTGCTCGTTTTCGGCGTCGATTGCGACGACCCGGTGGGTGGCGACGACCAGGTCCTCGTTGAGGACGAAGGTGATCGGGTCGCCGACCTCGATCTCACTCGGGTCGACCTTCTCGACGTAGATGAGCGAGCCCACGTGGTAGGTTGGCTCCATGCTGCCGCTGAGGACCGAGTAGGGCGTCAGCCCGAACAGTCTCACCCCCACCAGCAGCGCCGCCAGCCCCACCGCCACGATCACGAACAGGGTCGTGACGGTGTTATAGATGATTTTTGCCGCTTTTTTCATGGGGTACCTCGGTTAGCTCGCGGGATTAAAGACGTTGACTTTCGTGTCCTCCCAGGAGAGCCAGTGGTTCTCGGTCTTTTGGTTGGTGAAGGTGACGGTCGCGTCGTCGTTGAATGTGGCGGTGTAGGTGCCGTTTCCAAGATCGATTATTTCCGTCTCACTATCAACTCCGCCATTTGGTGTAATAGTTCCGCAGTTGTACCGCCAGGACCAGCCCTGATCCTCGGTGATGGTGTACTCACCGGGTTTCAGGTCTTTGAGGGTAATAGACCAATCTTCCGTGCCATCGGAAAACTCGCCGAGGGTGAATTCCGCGTAGAAGTCTTCACCGCTCACCTTGAACCGGAAGGTTTCGCCGTCAACGTAGTTGCCAGGCTTTGTTTTGGTGATGGTCAGGTCAAACTCGCTGGGGAGGTGGATGGTGAAGTGGCGGCCTTCGATATGATCCTTCTCCAAAGCAAGATCGTCCTTAACGTACGAACACTCACTCGTCACATGATAGTCGGCGTCAACGCCCTCGCCTACCGTATACTCCTTCCCATTGATGGTGATGCTGTTCACCTGGAAGTTTGCGGTTTCGGTGAGGTTGACTTTGCCATCCGTGATAACCCCGCTGGGATTCCCCATCCAAGTGTAGTGCAGGGTGACATCAGGAGCTTCGCCTGCGCTTGCAACATTCGCTGCATGTCCGGTGTTAAAATCCGACCAGGTGATGAAATCATCTTTCTGATTCTCAGTCAGCGCGTAATTGTTCGTCGGCCCGTCTTCGTAGGTGTCCTTGAAGTTCAGGGTGGGCTTGAGGACGTGGATGTCGGCATTTTTGTCGTCATCGCCGCCCGCAGTCTCACTGGGATTGACCAACTTCGGGCCTGCCGGAGTGCCAACAGCCTGAGTAGCCTGTGTGCTGTCCGCGTCATGAATCGGCGTCACTGTGCAGGTGATGGTCAGCTCTGCGCAGTCCGCGGGGGTGAGCTCTGGCGGCACATTAGTGTTCCATGAGCTTGTTCCCTTCGCGGGGATGGTGTAGGTGCCGACCGGATTACCTTCGCTGTCCGTGACGGTATAGGTGATGTCGACGTAGTCGTTGGCTTTTGCATCCCCGCCGAGCGATGCCGCCGCCCTGCCGTTGTCGTAGAAGACGCCGCCTGCAGCGAAGTCGATCTTCTGCGACTGGCTCAGGTAGATGGTCTTGTCGGTAACATCGAAGCCGTAGTGGATCGGGACGTTGACGGAGGGAACCGGGAAGGTTTCGAACGCCCCTTGCGCCTCATCGTTTGCGTAGATGCCGGAGGTCGTCTCGTTGGTCGGGACGCCGTTGCCGCCGATGAAGTACGGGTCGCGCTCGATGGGGATGGTCACAACGAGCTTGGAGCCGCCGTGAGTGCCAGTATTTTTGTTATCCCAGATATACTCGTCCGAATAATCGTAGCCGGTGACATCCACAGTATTGGTTGCCGTGTCAATGTCAATGTTATCACGGTTGACATTTTTTGCCGCTTCCCAATCCCAAGCATTGTTCCCGGCGTAGGGAACGATTTGTGCCTTGACATTGCGATCATCACTAATATCAATGTCAAAGTACGGGGTGATGACGTCGCGGAGGACGGCGTTTCCATCCAGTTTGACCGTCGTGCTGGGGGTTTCGATCTGGTCAGAGATGGTCTGGAAGATTTCGTTGAGCGCATCCGCGTCAGAAGCGGAGAGGTAGTAGCCGTTGCCCTGGAGTTTGTCGTTGACAGGGCCGGGCCTATCCATGTCGATCGCATTCGGGTAATTGGAAGAGACGAGGTGCATGAAGCGATTGGCGTTGTCGGTTTCTTGTTTTCCTTCTACAGAGCCCTGAGTATAATCAGGCAAGTTGCTTGGATCGGAAGCGTCCGCGCCGTCAAAGATGCCGATAGTGTAAACAGTTGCGCCGCCATCCTTAATGTTCTTGGCACTTTCGATGGCCATACCGGAGATATTTCCATCGTAGAAATAAGGATTACCCACGTCATCAAAACCATAGAGACCGGGCACACCATCGGTGAAGACGATAACAACTTTCTGGCGGGTGCCATCCTCGTAGGCTTGCCCGTAGTCCTCCTCATACGCATTGAAAATATCATTTGCCATCTCAAGGCCCTGATTGGTCATAGTGCCGCCGCTTGCATTCAAGCCTTCCACAGCACCGGTCAGCACCCGGTAGTCCTCATTATCAGTCACATTCATCAGGGCGCTTCCGACGACGCTGTTGTAATCATAGCTACCCTTTTCGCTGTACTCAATTCCGGTGACGGTATAGGATCCTCCCCACCAATCACTTTCTTCATATGTTCCCGTCATTACTTTCGAACCGGAACCATTCGCAAACCCCACCATCGCAATCCTATGGTTGACGTCGTCGTCAGTGCCAAGTTGTCCATCTTTACCGATGGCACTTTCCTGAACCTGCCCAATGAAGTCGCTGACAGCATCTTTCAGAGCTTCAAGACGTTGAATTCTGTCGCCTACCGAGCGTACATAAAACTGCCAATCCGGGGCAGTGGCACGTTGTTCTGACGTATCCGTAACTGTTTCCTGTACCTGACGGCCATCTGCATCTCTATATGCGAAGGTGTATTCATACAAGCGATTCTGATAATCGTACTCTCGAACATAAAGCCGCCCGGAAAGCTCCGACGGAAGTTCATTGCTATCTTGATCACTGGTATATTGCTGGCCATTTACAGTATAAGTGTAATATTCATCCCACCATGAATATTCCATCAAAACTTCTACATAGTCGCCGTTATCGGTCAGGTAGTAAAGATTTTCGCGGTTATTCCAGCAATACAGATTGCCCCAATTGCGATTATTCCTTCCAGACTCGGGTACCTTGCTATACACATAACTCCAAACATCTTTCCTTTGAATGGTAACTTTGCGATAATCGCCATATTCATCCAAAATATAAAGATCATCCTCGATTTTGTACAATTCCGATGCGAGAGTCTCATCAGTACGAGTATAAGTTATGTCGGTATCCATATACTCCGTCATCGACCCCGACTGGTCAAGCACCAACACGATGTCGGTGGGGACGGTTTTGGTTTCGGTGCTGCTCGTGACCTCGCCGGTCGCGTAGGCTTCGAGGACGAGCTGGTAGCCGTCTTCGGTCTCTTCCACCCGTTTGCTGAGTTCCAGAGCGTCATTTCCTTCCTCAGAGGGGGGTGCATAAAGGGCGGCGCGGGCCGCGGAGCGCCGCATCACTGTGGAGGGCGCGCCAGCCGAGGCGCTGCCGGTCAGGGGGGCGGCGTCGGTAAAGTTGACCGTTCCGCCGGAGAGGGCGGTCTCAATGGCGGCCTGTTCCAGCACGTCGATCCAGTCCATCATGGCGGCGTACTGCTCCTCGCTCATGTAGCCGAAGAGGGCGTTGAGACCCGCCTGGTCGAGGGAGTCGAGGATGGCGTTGACCTCGTCGAGGGTCTGGGCGGCCATGATGAGGTTGTAAATTTCCTCGCCGTTCGGCCCGGCCAGCAGGGCTTCGATCGCCGCGAGCTGGTCTGCGGTCAGCATGGAGTAGAGGTCGTCGTATTCTTCGGTGGTGATGTCGGTCTCATCGAGGGAGACGACCTGCTCGGCATCCAGCGTCTGGACGTAGGCTGCGAGCTCGGCGCGCTGTTCCTCGGTGATGCCGCTGGTTTCGGGGAGTTCTCCTTCGGAGCTCTCCGGCTGGGAGGGAGAATTCTCGGGAGTCTCGCCCTCATTGGAGGTGTCGCCACCCTCGGGAGTCTTGCCCTCATCGGAGGTGTTGTCATTCTCGGGAATCTTGTCCTCATCGGAGGTGTTGTCATTCTCAGGAGTCTTGTCCTCATCGGAGATGTTGTCATCCTCTTCGGAGGCAGGCGTCTCGCCGGGGATCTGAGGATCATTGACGGTCATCTCGTCGTTCTGGGTCACGAGGGGGACGTCCTTGCCGGTGGACTCATCCGGCGCAGACTCAGTGGATTCCGCAGGGGCGGAGGGCTGATTCTGGTCGGAGTCCTGCTCCGCGCCGTCGCCCTCATCGGGGTCTGTGCTGGCGGCAGGATCGCTGTTGTCGGGATTATCTGTGCCGGGGTCGGTATCCGTATCGGTATTGCCCTCACCGGAGCCGCCCTCATCGGGGTTGCCGGGCTCTGTGCTGCCGGTCTGATCGCCGTCGCCGGGCTGCTCGGGGGTGCTCTCGCCGGGATCGGTAGCACCTTCACCGGAGCCGCCTTCGTCGGGATTGCCGGGTTCTGTGCCGTCCGTCTGATCGCCGTCGCCGGGTTCGCCGGTGGTGTCAGAAGGATCCTCCGTATTGGTCTCGGAGGAGTTGTCCGATTCTGGCGCCTCCTCGTCCAAGATCACATCCTGACCGAGCCCCATTTCGCGGAGCTCAGCGAGGAGTTCCTGACCGGTTAGGTAGTCTGTCTGCGGTGCTTCATCGGACGCAAAGACGTGGCCCGAAAGGAGCGACGCCGCCGCGATTGTGACGCTCAGACAGATCGCCGTCAGTTTCTGCATCGGTCTGTGTTTTTTGGCGTACATACTTTTTCCTCCTTGATCTATCAAAATACGGAGCGGCGGAGCCGCGCTCCTGTCATTTTGCGGTGGAACTTTTTTTATTGACTTTATTATATCATGCCTCGGTCACACGCCAGTCACAAAACGGGCTTTTTTTTGGAAAATCGTTTCGTGTTTTTTAACAAAGTTTGTCCGAGTTTTGTGGCGATGTTTTATCGTAGTCCATCATTTTGCTTTTGAAATACGCGTAAAACCTACTATTTTACACAATTTTTTCACGATTTACAGCTTTTTGTATCAGTCACGCTTCATTTTTGATTGCAGAAACGATTTTTTGTTTTATGACTGTGGTGTGACCAAAAACGACAAAAACCGCCGGTTCTGCACACATTGGCACAGAACCGGCGGTTTCGGTTATTCTGCAATTTCCTGCTCGATGAGCTCGGCCATCGAGGCGACGAGGCCGGCGCAGGGGCGCGCGGCATAGTAGGCGGAGGTGCGCTCGCCGGGGACGGGGTCGTCCGCGCCGGGCGGGAGCCCGAGCAGATCCCGGCAGATGTAGGAACCGTGCCGGGCGGCAAAAGCTGCGGCGAGGCGCTGGATCTCGGCGTAAAGCGCGGCTTTTCGCTCGCGGTCACGGGGGTCCGGAGAGCCGTGCAGCATCCCGAGGACAATCGCCGCGCCGGAGACCGCCCCGCAGATCTCGCGGAGGCGCCCCACTCCCCCGCCCAGGCCGGCGGAGAGGAGGGTGGCGGTTTCGCGGGTGAGGCCCATCTCCTCCGCAAAAGCGAGGACGACCGACTGGCAGCAGTTGCAGCCGTCCTCAAAATTCTTTCTGGCGAGTTCCGACTTGGTCATGGCGCTCAGCCGAGGAGGGCCTCGACGGTGTCGGCGGCAGCGTCGAGCCAATCGCCCTCAAAGAGCTCGAGCGCGCCCTTGTCGCAGGCGGCGGTGAGCTTGGGGTCGATGGGCAGGCGGCCGAGGACGCGCAGGCCGTACTGGCCGGCGGCCTCCTCCACATGGCTTTCGCCGTAGATCTGGAAGGATTTTCCGCAGTCGGGGCAGATCACATAGCTCATATTCTCGACGACGCCGAGGATCGGGATATCCATCTGCTGGGCCATCCGGACCGCCTTGGTGACGATCATCGAGACGAGCTCCTGGGGGGAGGTCACGACGATGATGCCGTCAACCGGCAGCGACTGGAAAACGGTCAGCGGGACGTCGCCGGTTCCGGGGGGCATGTCCACAAACATGAAATCGACGTCGTTCCAGACCACGTCGGTCCAGAACTGCTTGACGGTGCCCGCGATGATCGGGCCGCGCCAGACGACAGGGGTCGTGTCGTCCTCCAGCAGGAGGTTCACCGACATCGTCTCGATGCCGGTCTTGGTGCGGACGGGGTAGATGGCTTCCCCGTCGCCCATCGCGCGGTCTTTCAGCCCGAAGATGCGGGGGATGGAGGGGCCGGTGACATCGGCGTCGAGGATGGCGGACTGATAGCCGCGGCGCTGCATCAGGGTCGCCATCAGCGAGGTGACAAGGCTCTTGCCGACGCCGCCCTTGCCGCTGACGACGGCGATGACCTTCTTGATACTGCTCAGCTCATGCGGCTTTTCCAGCAGGCTTGCGGGAGCGCCGCCGGTCCTGGAGGGGCAGTTCTCCCCGCAGGACTCGCAGTTGTGGGTGCATTCGCTCATGAAAACGATTCCTCTCTTCTGTTTCTGTACTTGTCGGGCGGAAAAGTCCACCCGTGCAGTCAATATTATAGCACACAAATCCCGGTTTGTAAATGGATAAAAGCGCAGCCCGCTCTCTTTCTCGTCAGAAAAGCGGGCGCCGCCCTTCCCGCATAGCATTCCCCGCGGAGGCGGGATGATTCCTACTTCCGCTTGAGCCGCTTTTTCAGCCGCTCAAGCGCCTCGCTGTGCTGGAAGGAGGTCAGGTTCGGGAAGGCGCGCAGGATACGGCAATACTGCCCCATCCGCAGCTTTGCGATCTTTTTCTTCTGTTCTTCCGCAAAATCGCGCAGGGAAGCGCCGTCGGGCAGGCGGTATTTTTCAAACCGCGTCTCCAGCGTCTCTGCCTTTTCGAGGAAATCAGCCCGGAGCTGCATCCCGGCCTGAGCGGCCTTCTCGCGGAGCTCGCCCGCAAGGCGCTGAAGCTCGGCGAGCTTGCCTTTGAGGGTGAGAAGGGAGCGCACCGTCGTGATGGTGTCGGCTGCGAACACGGCGAGCACAATCCCGCTCACCAAGTAAAGCCAGAATTCGGACAAGGCTCCGACCAGCCGCTCGACCGCCGGGTGCAGAAGGCGCATCATGATGACCGAAAGCCCGCCGAACATCAGCGAGTTCAAGAGACAGACCCGGCCGTTAATCTGGAATTTATAATGGGAATAATCCCACCAGCGCATCTGGAAGAGCTTTTCGAGCAGCACCGAGGTGAGGTACTCGAGCACCGTCGTCACCACCATGCCCGAAAGGAAGAGGGCCGCGATGTTGTGGGAAACCGACCGCAGAAGCAGCACCACCAGCACCGCCCCCACCCCATATACCGGGCAGACCGGGCCTTTGAGGAAGCCGCGGTTGACGAATTTCCGCTGGATAATCGAACAGTAGACCGTCTCGCAGACCCAGCCGAGCACGCTGTAGACGGCAAAATAGAGGAACCACCGGCAGAGGGTCGTCAGCATACCGTCCTCATCCCTTCTTTGCGTTGGCGAGCATCAGCTTGATCCGGTTCTGCTGGTTGACCGCGCTGGCGCCGGGGTCGTAGTCGATGGCAACGATGTTCGCCTGCGGGTTCTTCTCCTTGACGGCCCGGATCATGCCCTTGGCGATGATGTGGTTCGGGAGACAGCCGAAGGGCTGGGTGCAGATGATGTTGTCCACCCCTTCATGGATGAGCTCCGCCATCTCGGCGGTGAGCAGCCACCCCTCCCCCATCTTGACCCCGTGGCCGATGTACGGCTCGGAGAGGGTGACGGTGGTGGAAAAATGGGTGGGCGGCGAAAAGACGCCGTGTTCCTTGATGATGTCGATCATGTCCCGCTGCTTTTTGAGGAGGTAATGGTAGACCGCCCCGTTCCCGAGGCTTTTGAGCAGCCCGCCGCCATAGAGCCGGCGGTCCTCCATCCCGTTGAAGACGCAGTAGAGGCAGAAGTCGAGCAGCCCCGGCACCACGACCTCCGCCCCCTCGGAAAGGAGGAAGGCTTCGAGGTTGTTGTTGCCGAGCGGGGAATATTTGACGTAGATCTCCCCGACGATGCCGACCCGCACCTTTTTCTCATCGGATTTCGGGATCTTCGCGAAATCGTCGAGAATCTCGCGGTAAAAGCGCTTGACGTGGCTGTACTTGACGATCTTCGTTTTGGCGAAGTCGTCGAGCAGCCGCTTCTCCCAGCGGTCGACCGCCGCCTGGGTGTCGCCCGGGTGCAGCTCGTAGGGGCGGCACTGGTTGGAGAGGAGGGTCAAAAAGTCGCCGAGCAGCACGGCGTAGACCATCTGGATGAGGATGGGCAGGGTCACCTCGAAGCCGGGGTTCTTTTCAAGCCCCCCGAAGCTTAAGGAGATGACCGGGATGTTGCCGTAGCCGCTCTTTTTGAGCGCCTTGCGCAGCAGGTGGATATAGTTGGAGGCGCGGCAGCCGCCGCCTGTCTGGGTGATGAGGAGGGCGACCTTGTCGAGGTCGTACTTGCCGCTTTCCAGCGCGTCGATCATCTGCCCGATGACCAGGAGGGCGGGATAGCAGGTGTCGTTGTGGACGTTGCGCAGCCCCTCGTTGACGACCGCCTGGCTCTCGTTTGAAAGGATCTCGGTCTTATAGCCGTGCTGGTTGAAAATCTGGGACATTAAATGAAAGTGGATGGGGAGCATGGTCGGGATGAGGATGGTGTGGGTGTCCCGCATCTCCCGGGTAAAAATCACGCGTTCCATATCGGGTTATCCTTTCCTTTCCGAAGCGGGGGTGCGATCCCGCTCCTCGATCGCACCCAGCAGGCTGCGGAGACGGATCTTGACCGCGCCGAGGTTGTTGATCTCGTCGATCTTGAGCTGGGTGTAGAATTTGCCGCCGTTTTCGAGGATAGCGCGAACCTCGTCGGTCGTGATGGCGTCGATGCCGCAGCCGAAGGAGACGAGCTGGATGAGCTCGAGGTTTTTGCGGGTCGTCACGAATTTGGCGGCGTTGTAGAGGCGGGCGTGGTAGGTCCACTGGTTTAGGACGTCGACCTTCTGCGGCTCGACCATGTCGCTCACGCTGTCCTCGGTGATGACCGCCATCCCGAGGGAGGTTAGGAGCTTGTCGATGCCGTGGTTGATCTCCGGGTCGATGTGGTAGGGCCGCCCCGCCAGCACGGCGATCCGGCGGCCGTTTTTATCGGCCCAGTCGAGGATGCGCCTGCCCTCGGCCTTGGTCTCGGCCTGCCATTTGGCGTAAGCCGCGTAGGCTGCGGCCGCGGCCTTTTTGACCTCCCCGCGGGTGACGCCGGGGAACTCTGCGCCGAAATATTCGGCCGCCTTTTTGACAAAATCCTTCTCCCGGTGAAGGCCGAAGTAGGGATAGAGGAACCGCGTCTCCTGGAGCCGGGTCACGTTGGACTTGAGCAGCTCCGGGTAGTAGGCGACGACCGGGCAGTTATAGTGGTTGTCCCCCTTGTGCTCGTCGAAATTGTACGCGAGGCAGGGGTAGAAGATGACCGGCAGCTTCTGGTCGAGGAGGTACTCGATGTGCCCGTGGACGAGCTTTGCCGGGTAGCAGACGGTGTCGGAGGGGATGGTGTACCGCCCCTTCGCGCAGAGATCGAGGGTGGAGATCGGGGAGACGACGACCTCAAAGCCCAGCTCGGTGAAGAAGGCGAACCAGAACGGGAGGTTCTCGATCATATTGAGGGCGAGCGGCAGGCCGATCTTGCCCCGCTTGCCCTCCTTCGGCTTGAGGGAACGGATGCGCTCGAGCTTCCACTGGACCATGTTGGGCAGCTGCTCGCTGTTCCTGACCCCGAGCGGCCGCTCGCACTTGTTGCCGGAGATGAACCGCTTGCCGTTTGCAAAGGTGTTGATGGTCAGGGCGCAGTGGTTGCTGCAATGGCCGCAGTTGATCGACCGCGCGGTGTGGGTGAAGTTCTGGAGCTCCTCCAGGGTGAAGAGGGTCGAATGGGACAGCCCGAGCTTTTTGGCGTAGAGGGCCGCGCCGTAAGCGCCCATCAGGCCGGCGATCTTGGGGCGGACGACCTCCCCGCCGATCTCCCGCTCGAAGCTGCGCAGGACGGCGTCGTTTAAGAAGGTCCCGCCCTGCACGACGATGTGTTTCCCCAGCTCGTCGGCGGAATGGGCGCGGATGACCTTGTAAATGGCGTTTTTGACGACGCTCATCGACAGACCGGCGCTGATGTCCTCGACCCCCGCGCCGTCCTTCTGGGCCTGCTTGACCGAGGAATTCATAAAGACGGTGCAGCGGGAGCCCAGGTCGACCGGGTTCTTGGCAAAGAGGCCCTTCTTCGCAAAATCGGCGATCTCGTAGCCCATCGAGCGGGCGAAGGTCTCGACAAAGGAGCCGCAGCCGGAGGAGCAGGCTTCATTTAACATGATGCTGTCGATGGAGTTGTTCTTGACCTTGAAGCACTTGATATCCTGCCCGCCGATGTCGAGGATGAAGTCGACCTGCGGGTCAAAGAAGCGGGCGGCCTGGAAGTGGGCCATCGTCTCGACCAGGCCCGCATCGACCGAGAAGGCGTTCTGGATCAGCTCCTCGCCGTAGCCGGTGGAGGCGCTGCCGCGGATCACGACCCGGTCGCCGCAGAGGGTGCGGATCTTGACAAGCTGGTCGCGGATGATCTGGAGGGGGTTGCCGCGGTTGGAGCCGTAATACTGGTAGAGCAGGCTCCCGTCCTCCGCGATGAGGGCGACCTTGGTGGTGGTCGAGCCGCAGTCGATGCCGAGGTAGGCGTCCCCCTCATAGGAGGCGAGGTCGCGCTCCGGCACCGAGGCCTTTTCATGGCGGGCGGCAAAGGCCGCGTATTCGGCCTCATTTTCAAAAAGCGGCTTCAGGTGCCGGCTGCCGGAGGTGTCGGCCTTGGCGTTCTCAATCCGGGAGAGCAGCTCCGGAAGGGTCAGCCGGTCGCCGGAATCTTCGGCGTAAATCGCCGTCCCGAGGGCGACCGAGAACTGCCCGAGGTCGGGGAAGAGGGCGTTTTCCGGGGAAAGGCGGAGGGTCTCGGCAAACCGCTTCTGCAATTCCGTAAAGAAATGGAGCGGCCCGCCGAGGAACGCGACCTTGCCCTTAATCTCCCGCCCCTGGGCGAGGCCGGTGATAGTCTGGTCGACGACGGCCTGGAAAATGCTGGCCGCGATGTCTTCCTTGCGCGCGCCCTGGTTTAAGAGCGGCTGGATGTCGGATTTGGCGAAGACGCCGCAGCGGGAGGCGATGGGGTAGATCTTCTCATGCCGCATGGCGAGCTCATTGAGCTGCTCGGGCGTCACATCGAGCAGCGAGGCCATCTGGTCGATGAAGGCCCCGGTGCCGCCGGCGCAGGTGCCGTTCATCCGCTCCTCCACACCGCCGGTCAGGAAGAGGATCTTCGCGTCCTCCCCGCCCAGCTCGATGACAACGTCCACCCCGTCCGAAAAATAGGTGACAGCCTTGCTGGTCGCGTAGACCTCCTGCACAAATTCCAGTCCCGCCGCCTTGGCGAGGCCGAAGCCGGCCGAACCGGAAAGCGCCGCCGCAAAGGGCGCGTCCCCGATGATGGGCGCGGCGTTTCGCAGAATCTCGGCAGTTTTCTGCCGCACCTGCGAAAAATGGCGCTCATAGTGCTTGAAAAGCAGCTGGCTGCCGTCCATGACGACGACCTTCACCGTCGTCGACCCGATATCAATTCCTACGCGAAGCATGATCTCCCTCCATGACAATCCCATGTAACAGCATTCCGAGCACCTGGCGGTGCTCCTCCAAAAATTCCCGCATCAGCACCTCGGCTGAGCCGCGCTGCCTGCGGATGCGGGCCAGGTATTTTTTCTGGATCTGGTCGGTGGCGCCCAGCAAAAGCTCCAGCGCGACCTCCCTGTCAACCTCCGGCCGCAGCCGGCAGTTGCGCAAAAAGCATCGGAAGCGGGCGGCCTTGCGGCTGAGCAGCTCCTCCCGCAGCGCGCGGTATTCGGCCGAGCCGTCCCCGGAATCATTCCAGAGAAGCTCCCCGATGATCGCATAGTGGGCAAAATGCCCCGCGAAAAAGCGCAGCTGCCGGCGGCAGCACTCCTGGATCTCCTCTTCCGTATAATAGCCCCCCGCGGGCGGCGGGTCGGCCTCTTCCATATCCTCGACGCACTGGCCGATCACCTCGGCGAAGAGCCGGTGCTTCGACTTATAATAGTGGAACAAAAGTCCCTTGGAGATATCCGCCTGCTGGCAGATGCGGTTGGTGGAGGCCGCCTCGTAGCCGCGCAGGGCGAACTCGGCGATCGCCGCATCCAGAATCTTGCGGCGGCTGTCCGGCTTGATTTCCGTCTGCATCCTGTCCCTCCAGATTTGTCATAATCACAAACGAACGACTGCGCCCCGCCCCTTCGGGCTCCGGCAGTCACGCAACTATTATACCACGGATTGACCAGTTGGTCTATCCGCACACTTCACAAAGGTTCCAAATCGGGCGGCAAATTTTTTCGGAAATCGACAAAAAACGGCAAACCGGCCGCCCCGGATAAACGGGGACAGCCGGTTTGATTCTTATTCATATAAATAAAATGTCCGCAAACCCGCCGCAGCGGAGCATACTTATGAAAAATACCGTTCCAGGACCGCCGCGACGGCGTCCTCGTCGTTGGTTTTGTCGAGGATCAGGTCGGCGCAGCGCGCGACCTCCTCCGGCGCGTTTTGGACGGCGATGCCGAAGCCTGCGCCCGACAGCATCGAGATGTCGTTCCACCCGTCCCCGACCCGGACCGTCTCCTCCGCCGAAATGCCGAGGAGCCCGGCGAGCTGGGCGACGGCGCGGCCCTTGTTGGCCTCCGCGGCGACATATTCGGCGAGGCAGGGCGGCATCCGGTAGCCGAGCGCCCCGGCCGGGAGGACCTTTTCCATCCGGTCGTAAAACCGCATGGCATAGCCCTCCTCCAGCGAGAGAAAGAGGAGCTTGGTGATCTCCCCTTCCGCCTCCCGGACGTCGGCGGGCAGCGGGGTGAAGGTGAGGGCCGTGCGGGATTTGGAGTAATTCGCGTCCCACGCCTCAGGGTTGCGGACATAAACCCGCCGGGTGGTATGCATCCGGATGGAGGCGACGCCCATCTCGGCGAAAAAGCCCTCCCCGATGCGGATGAGCTCGGCGGCCGTCTCCTTGGGCAGGAAATTGCCGGCGGCGGGGCGCAGGGTGTCCGCCTCGACGATCAGCGCGCCGGAGCAGCAGATGTAGTAGTTGCCGGGGCGGTCAAGCCCGAGGCTTTTCCCGAGGGCGGACACCCCCTCATAAGGCGCCCGGCCGGAGCAGAGGACGAAATGGACGCCCCGCTCCACCGCATCCAGAATGGCGCGGCGGTTGCCCTCCGAGACCCCGCCGTCGCTGGAAAACAGGGTACCGTCCAGGTCGGTTGCAAGCAGCTTGTACAAACGATTCCCTCCTTACGGCAGGCGGTTGCCGGCGGCCTTGTAAAGGTCGTACCACTCCATCCGGGTGAGGGTGACGTCGGAGGCGCGGCAGATCTCCCTGACCCGCTGGGGCCTGGTGGTGCCGAGGATGGTCTGGATCTTCGCCGGATGGCGGAGGATCCAGGCGACGGCGATGGCCGACGGGGTGACGCCGTACTGCTCCGCCAGCCGGTCCAGGGCGGCGTTCAGCGCGGGGAACTTCTCATTGCCGACAAAGACGCCCTCGAAAAACCCGTACTGGAAGGGCGACCAGGCCTGGATGGTGACGCCGTTTAAACGGCAGTATTCGAGGACCGAGCCGTCCAGGTCCCGGGCGGGATCGCACTGCATGTTGACGTTTATCCCGGAATCGATCATGCCGGTGTGGCAGAGGGAGAACTGGAGCTGGTTTGCCAGCAGCTTTTCGGGCAGGCAGCGGTTTAAAAGCTCCATCTGGAGCGGCTTCTGGTTGCTGACGCCGAAATGGCGGACCTTGCCGCTCTCACGCAGCACAGAAAACGCCTCGGCGACCTCCTCCGGCTCCATCAGGGTGTCGGGGCGGTGGAGGAGCAGCAGGTCGAGGTAGTCGGTCCGCAGCCGGCGGAGGATCCCGTCGACCGAGCGGAGGATGTGCTCCTTGGAAAAATCGTAGATGCCGTCGTGGATGGCGCATTTGCTCTGGATGAGCAGCTTTTCGCGCAGCGAGGGGGTCCGTGCGAGGACTTTGGCGAAGACCTCCTCCGACTGGCCGCCGCCGTAAATGTCGGCATGGTCAAAAAAGTTGATCCCCGACTCGACGGCGGTGCGGATAAGCTCCTCCGCCTCCCTGTCCGAAAGGCCGCTGATCCGCATGCAGCCGAGCGCAATCTCCGAGGCGGGCAGCATCCCGCCGATCATGATCTGTTTCATCAAAACCATCCTTTCCTTGCCTGAAAAGCGGTCAGCCGGTGAGCCCCCGGGACTGCCGCTCCATATTCTCGATCACAACGTCGTGGATGTCGCCCAGCGCTGCCGCGTACTGCAGCACCTCCCAGGGCGCGTCGGTGTGGAAATGGATCTTGATCACCGTCTCGTCCCCTGCGACCAGCAGGCAGTCGCCCTCGATGTTGGCGGTGATGTAGTCGTCGATCTCCTCCTCCGAGAGGTTGTCCCCCTCGATGAGGAGCTGGGTGTCAAATTTGTAGGTCAGCATCCGTTTATCCTCCTTTTGCTACCAGAGCTCCCCTTCCCCGATTTCCAGCCAGATATCCGCCCCCGCAAAATCGCCGCGGCGGCGGGCCGCCTTCTCCGAGTAAAAGCGCGCCATGACGGCCAGCCCCAGGCTGTCGCTGCGAAAAGGAGCTTCCCGCGTCCCGCCGACAAGGCAGGTCCCGGGCAGCGGCTCCCATCCGCCCTTGGCGTAGAAAGGCGTCAGTTCCGGCCGGCAGGTGAAGAGGCTCACGTCCGGCTCATGCTCCTCGATGAAAGCAGCCCCAGCCCCTGCCGCCGGCGGCCGGGGCTGACCACCACCTCGCTCAGCCCGTATGCCAGGTAGACGCCTCCCCGGTGCCGGATCTCCCTTTGCCGCACGGCGGCGTGGGCGACGGCCGCGCCGTCCTCCACAAGCACCAGAGAGGTCAGATAGGTTGCGGGGTCGGAAGGCCAGCAGGCCGCAGGGGCTCCGGGCTCCGGCGGCCATGCCGTATCCTCCAAAGCCAGGAGTGCCTCCCGCAGCCGGGGCGAAGCATCTTCCTGCGGATAGCGCACCAGCGTCACCATCGCTTCCCGTCCTTTCCGCCGCCTGTCATCTTCCCTGCGGGGAAAGCCCCGCAAGCTCCCGGATGACCTGCGCCGCCATCAGCATCCCGGCGGCAGGCGGACAGACCGAAAGGCTGCCCGGGGCGTGCCGCCCGGCAGTTTCCACCGCCGCCTTTGCCGCCGGTTCGAGGGAGTAAAGCACCTTCTGCCCTGCGATCCCCCGCTTTTTGAGCTCCCGCCGCATGACCCGCGCAAGGCCGCAGCCCGCGCCGTTTTGGGCGGTCTCCTCGATCGTCCCGATGCGGAAGGCCGAGGGGTCGAGCCGGTTGCCGGTGCCCAGCGCCATGAGGAGGGGGATGCCCCGCTCCCGGCACTGGACAGCGAGGTGGAGCTTGGCCGTCACCGTGTCGATGCAGTCGACGACGTAGTCCGGCCGGAAGTCAAAGAGCTGCTCCGCCGTCTCCTCCCCGTAAAAAACCGGCAGCGCGACCGCCTCGCAGTCGGGGTTGATCGCAAGGGCGCGTTCCCGCGCGGCCTCCGCCTTGCCCATGCCGACCGTCCGCCGGGTGGCGAGAAGCTGGCGGTTTAAGTTGGTGAGCTCCACCGTATCATGGTCGACGAGCAGCAGCGCCCCGATCCCGGCGCGGCATAAGCCCTCCATGCAGGCGCCGCCGACGCCGCCCAGGCCGACGACCGCGACCCGCGCCGCGGCAAGCCTACGGCAGGCCTCCCCGCCGATCAGCATCCGCTGCCGGTCAAGCCAATCCCCCATTGCGCGTCCTCCTTCTCATTATCATAACAAAAGCCCCCCGCCTGAAGCGAGGGGCTTTTCACCTGCAAGCAGGATTTTTGTCTTACTCCACCTTGCCGTCGCACAGCGAAATAAACCCGCTTCTCAGCAGGTGGGTATCCGCCCTTGTGCTTCGCGCTCCCTTCGTCCAGCCGGCCGGAAAACCGGCGGCCGGGAGGTCTGCATCCCGCACACGGAGCAAGATTCCCTTTTAAATCAATGTTCGGATTTAAAATAGCTGTGCTTGATCGAACAAGGCAGACGTTTCAACTGAATCCTATTATAGCGACATTCACAGGTTTTGTCAAGAGATTTTTTGAAAAAGCGGCATCTTTTCCCATATCGCCGTTTTTCGGGGATTACTCCTCTTCTTCGTCCTCGTCCTCAAAGATCTCGTTGAGCCGCTCGATGAAGAGGTTGCCGACCCGTTCGTACTCCTCGTCGTCGTCGATCGAAGCGAGATACTCCTCGCCGTCCACGACCTCGGAAGTGAGGACGATGAGCTCGCCGTCCGCTTCCAGCTGCTTCTGCGGATCGTCATATACCGGGAGCATTGCGAAGTACTGTTTGCCGTCCACCTCCATCGTGTCCAGCATCTCAAAGGTCTGTTCGACGCCTTCCTCGTCTACCAGCGTATAGAGGTTTGCCTCGTCGTAATTCTCTGCCATATG
>DVKD01000048.1 GCA_018716285.1 Candidatus Merdivicinus faecavium | reverse complement strand
GCCCTCCCAGAAACCGCAGAGGGTGAAGGTGGAGGTAGTCACTTCTTCGGCGTTCAGGTCCTTGCGCCACTCCAGAGTTACGGTCTGCCCCAGCTCATGGAGGATGCCCAGCCGGTCCAGGATGCCGGTATCCAGCGCGATCTCGTCCGCCGCCTGGGGCATCTGCCCGGTGGTGGGGGCGGCATAGGAATGCTGGGCGTAGGTGTCATTGGCCCAACGGATCTCCACGGACTGGCCGGTAAGCTGCTGGTTTTCGGCAAGGCCCAGCACGATGCTGCGGCCCAGGTCCACCACATCCGGGTGGTTGGCAATCAGGTCGGCCTGTTCCTCGGTCAGCCCCCGCATAGAAGCCTCCGCATCGTAGCCGGTCTGGCGGAAGGTCATCTCCACCAGGTTGCGGCTCATGCTCTGGGTCAGGGTAAACAGGGTGGCAAACATCATGGTGGTGAGCAGGATCGCCAGAATTGCCACCAGATTCCGGCCCCGGTTCGTGCGGAACATCCGGCGGGTCAGCACCGGGATGGGACGAAAGATAGACTGCTTTTTCATATTGTTCGCCCCCTTACTGTGCCACAATCCGCCCATCCTCAATGCGGATCACACGGTCTGCCATTGCGGCAATCTCCGGGTTGTGGGTAATCATCACAATGGTCTGGTCAAATTCCTGGCTGGTCATTTTAAGCAGGCCGATCACATCGTCGCTGGTCTTGGAATCCAGGTTGCCGGTGGGTTCGTCGGCCAGAATGATCGAGGGCTTGGAGGCCAGAGCACGGGCAATCGCCACCCGCTGCTGCTGGCCGCCGGAGAGGTTACCCGGCAGGCTGTCCAGCTTCTTCTCCAGCCCCAGCAGCTTCACAATACCCATGATGAATTTTTGATCCGGCCTGCGGCCATCCAGCGAGATGGGGAAAATGATGTTCTCCCAGACGCTCAGCACCGGCACGAGGTTGTAGTTCTGGAAGATAAAGCCGATCTGCTTGCGGCGGAAGATGGTGGCCTGCTCGCTGTTCAGCTTGGCAAGCTCGGTATCGCCCACCCGGATGCTCCCCTCGGTGGGGGTGTCGAGGCCGCCCAGCATGTTGAGCAGGGTCGATTTTCCGGAGCCGGACGTGCCGATGATGGCGGTGAATTTTCCCCGCTCAATATCCAGATCGACGCCGTCCAGCGCGCGCACCTGGGTCTCGCCCTTGCCGTAGTACTTTTTTAAGCCCCGGGCCTCCAAAATCATATTGCTGTTCATCATTGATTCCTCCTGTTCCATTTTCGCACACTGCGGTGCCGCAGGGAAAACCGCTGCTTTCGATTCCGCGCCCAGGCTGTAAAGGACGGCGATTGCCCAAAAGGCCAGCGCCGGGACGATAAAAATCGCCGGCCAGGCGTTCAGGACGCTGCGTGCGAAGGCGTCCAGCGCCTGCGCCAATTCCCGGATACCTGGCGTCCGGACACCGGAGGGAACCGCCGCCGCGAAAAATACGGCCGCAATTCCTGCGGCCGCAGGGATTGCGCGCAGGCTTCGAGCCCGGTTCGGAACGGAAAGCATTGGTTTCATGGGTTGATTCCTCCCTGTTTATTTCTGTAACCCAGTATAACAGCGCAAAGTCACAATTCCGGTACAGGAAAGGTACATTTTTGTAACAGAAAAAGGACGTCTCCCATGAGAAGCGTCCTTTTTGCGCTGTTATTCGACTGTCCCCAGCCTTTTCTGGATGGCGCCTTTTGTGACATACCGCAGGCAGGCCAGCGGTGTAAGGAGCGCCAGCGCAATGATCACCGGCAGCGCGGCCCACAGGGGTGACACATCGAAGGTATAGACGGCCACCCAGGACAGATCCGCGATGATCCCCGGCATCACAAGCGCGGCGAAGGCGATGGTCGCCGGGACCAGCACCGCCGTCATGGTCAAGGCGCAGAACGCCCCTTCCAGCAGCATCAGCCGGCGCAGCTGGCCGAGGGTCATGCCCAGGCTCTGGTAAACCGCGAACTCCCTGCGGCGGCTCACCGTCCTGGATACCAGCAGATTTACGAAATTTAAGAGGGCGATCCCCATCAAAACCGCGCCGACCATCCCCATGATGAGCACCATGTTCATCCGGGAGTTCTCAAAATTCTCCTGGTAGTCGCTGCGCAGGGTGACGCTGATGCCACGGTTCAGCCCCTGCTCGTACCGGCTGAGGTATTCTTCAAAAGACCCCTGCCGGCTGTGGTCGATGTTTACCGCCAGCTGCCGGTACCCCTGACCGGGGAACAGCTCGTCAAAGACGGAAAGCGGCACCAGGTAGTAGAAGGTGAAGGAGGCTTCCGGGCTGTTTGCGCCCTCCAGATAGGAATTATCGTGCATAAGGGAACCCAGCACCGTAAAATCCCGGCCTTCCAGCGTGAGCGTCTCGCCCGCCGCCGGGCAGGAGACGCCCTCGTGGTAAGCGCCGCCGGCGATCACATAGTCCCCGCTCTCAAAGGCCGCCTCGTCAAAGCCGCCGCTGGTGAAGGGGCAGTTTTCCAGCACATAGCGGAGATAATCGCCGTCCAGCCCCACCACAATGGCCGTGTATTCGCCGGTCCCGCTGAATCGGTCGAGCCCCGCCATCCAGTCCGGGAAAGCCGCCTGGGATTCTTTGAGGGTCATGGTCTCGTCGTAGGGCTGGTTGTAGTAGTCCACCACCCTTTGGCGCAGCGTCTCGTCCGCTGTCAGGGGCACCTCCCGGCTTTTCAGCGCGCTCACCGATGCGACCTCGGGACGGGCCTTCAGTTCGTCCACCATCTCCCGGGTGACGCCCTGATTGTTTTCGTTATACCGCTGATAAGGGGTTGCGGCCGAAGCGTCGGCGATGGAGTAGTCCCAGGGGGACAGGGCGGACAGGTAGAGGTCCTCCTGCAAGCTCACATACTGCATCCGGATATCGGTGAGCAGCAGCACCGCCGCCAGCATAATGGCCACCGAGAGGGCGATGCGGCTCTTGCCCCGGCCCAGGGTGCGCAGGGCAAGCCGCGGCAGCGTGACCATGCCGTTTTTCACGCCGCAGCCCGCCCGCAGCCACTGCGAAGGGCAGCCAGCTCAAAAAATAAAGGGCGGGGTTCTGATCCATCCCCACCACCACCCGGGGCGTGATGGCCAGGTTCAGCAGAAAACCGATCAGAAAGCTGGGGAGCAGCCCCAGCGCCGTCACCGCCGCTCCCTTCTCCAGCAGATACCGCCGCAGCTGCCGCGGGGAAAATCCCAGCGCCTTTAGCCCGGAAAAATAGGCCCGATCCTGCTCCGCCGTCACCTGCACGATGGCGAAGATCATCAAAAATCCGCAGACCAGCACCAGCAGCGCCGGGGCATAGTAGGGCTTTGCCTGTGCATCCGCCGTCTCCAGCCGGGCATCGTTGTAGGCCAGGTTGGTGGTGAAGGGCAGTTCCGGCAGCCCCTGATCGGCCAGGAGCCCGGCCGCCTGCTGCTCCAAATCCCGGGGCTGGTGCAGCGTGACCCCCAGGGTGATATTGGCGGCGGTATCGCTGCTGTAGTCCGGCATCAGCGTTTGGGCGGTCTCCGCCGAGATCCAGGCGCAGGCCTCGGTGAAGTTGGTGGGACTGGCCCACCAGCCGCAGAGGGTAAAGGCATCGGTGTGGCTTTCTCCGGCGGCATCCGTCCACTGGAGGGTGACCGGCGCGCCGATCTCCCGCAGGACGCCCAGAGACCCCATTGTGAACTCATCCAGCGCGATCTCGCCGGGCTGCTCGGGCAGGCGGCCGATGGTGGGGACGGAGAGGACGCTTTCGGCGTAGTCCCGGTCGGTGACGGCGAGCTTCACCGACCGCTGGCCCATCATCGGGTCGGAAAGGGTCCCGACGGTACTCAGCCGGACCGCGCTTTTCACATTGGGATGCTGGCTGAGCAGTTCCGCCTGATGCTCGGTAAGCCCCGTGTAAAGGATGTGGCTGGTGGAGCCGTAGGTGTACTGATAATTGAGCAGGAACGCCCCCTCCACTGCCCCGCCCAGCAAAAACACAAAGGTATACAGGCCGGTGACAAGCGCTGCCGCCAGCGCCAGGACGATGTTTTTGACGCGGTGAAAGTGAAAACCCCGCCGGGCCAGCAGCCAGCAGACCTTGAGGTTATTATTGGCAAGCATGACCGGCCCTCCTCACGCATGAACAGAATGCTCATGGACAGGGCGTTCATGGATGCGGCCGTCCTCGATGCGGACGACCCGGTCGGCCATCTGGGCAAGCTCGAGGTTGTGGGTGATCATCACCAGGGTCTGATGATAGGTCTCCACCGACAGCTTGAGAAGGCCCAGCACGTTCTGGCCGGTTTTCGAGTCCAGATTGCCGGTGGGCTCGTCGGCCAGCAGGAGGGCGGGCTTGGCAATCAGGGCCCGGGCGATGGCTGCCCGCTGCTGCCCGCCGCCGGAGAGCTCGCCGGGGTAGGCGTTCAGCCGCTCTTTGAGGTGGAGCAAATCCGCGATCTCCTCAAAAAATATCGGATCGGGCGTACTGCCCGCAAGGCTTAGCGGGAAGAGGATATTTTCCTTCACCGTCAGGGTGGGGACGAGGTTGAAATTCTGGTAGACAAAGCCCACCTTGCTGCGGCGGAAGACCGCGAGCTCCTTTTCCTTCAGTCCCCGCAGGCTGACGCCGTCCACGATGACTTCCCCCTCGTCGGGGATATCCATGCCGCCGATCATGTTGAGCAGCGTCGTCTTGCCGGAGCCGGACGCCCCGATGATGGCGGTGAACTTGCCTTTTTCGATCTCCAGGTCGATGCCGTCCAGGGCTTTGACCTGATTCTCGCCCTTGCCGAAATATTTTTTGAGATGATGTACCGTTACGATGTTCATGGGTAGGTTCCTCGTTTGCTGTTTATTGTTTGGGGATTGCCTTCAGCACCGGTTCCAGGGAAGCGAAGTCCACAAAATCGGCCTTTTGATTGAAAGTATCGATCATGGCGCGATCCTCCGCTGTTTTCTTCTCTTCAGGAAGACGCCGGGCTTTGTTGTATAAGAGCGTCATCATGGTTTTGTGGGGAAGGCTCAGCTGGCCGTAGTCGATGCCGCCCCGCAGATGAAACAGCGCGGCAGTTTCAAACAGAGCGGGCGGAAGCTGCCTGCGGATAGAATTTTGGATGCTGCGGATATTTTCCGGGTCTGTCACATCGGCCAGACCAACCGTGACCAAAATCAGCTTTACCTCGGCGGGCAGCCGCTTGACGGTGTGTTTCAACCCCTTGACGCCGCCCGCATACAGCCCTCCCAGGTAGATCACAAGTTCGCAGCCGTCCAGCCCTTTGACCGAAGCATAGTCGATGACCGGGATCCCGGTCAGCTGGGCAAGCCTTTCGGCATAGCGCCGGGCGGTGCCGTATTCACTGCCGTAAATGATTATCTGTTTCATCTTGTTCTCCATTTTCTTTCCAGTCAGCTCAAAAGATACACCGAGAAGGTCGTCCCCTCCCCGACTTTCGACTTCACACTGATATACCCCTTCTGCCGGGTGATGATGCCGTTTGCCAGGTAGAGCCCCAGGCCGACCCCCTCCTGACCGGCCGCCTCCTGGGCGCGGTAGAACCGCTGGAATACATCGCTATAGTGTTCCTCCGGGATGCCGATGCCGGTGTCGGTGATGTCCACCCGGGTGTAAAACTGCCAGGGCCGCACTGTGACCGAGACGCTGCCGCCGTTTGGCGTGTACTTGACGGCGTTGTCCAGGATGTTGCCCAGCGCTTCTGCCGTCCATTTGGGGTCGTGCTGGACGGTGATGGCGCTGTCACACTGGGCGGAAAGCTGGATTCCCTTGGCCTCCGCTTTGGCCCAGACCGTGCTCATGGCGCGGGCAATGGTGTCGGACAGGCCCGCTTCCTCCGGATGCAGGGTGAAGGTACCGGTTTCCAGCCGGGACATTTTGATGAGCGACTGCATCAAAAAATCCAGCTTGTCAATCTGACCGTCCATTGTCGCCAGAAACTCCGCCCGCTTTTCGGCGGGGAGGTCATGGCTGCGCAGGATGCCGGTAAACATCTTGATATTGGCGATGGGGGTTTTGACCTGATGGGAGATGTCGCTGACCAGGCTCTGGATGATCTGCTTGTCCCGCTGGCTCTGGCGCTTGCCCTCGCTCATAATGTCAAAATACTGGACGAGCTTGCCCTCCACCTTGGCGGTCAGACTGTCCTCGTAGGGCTGGTATCCCTCTGCCTCGCGGCCGGACATCATAGCGTCCAGCGCCGCGCACAAATCGTCCGCGAACAGGCTCACCTGCCGCCTCTGGTACCAGGCCCACAGCCCCACAACGGCGTAGATACCCGCGCACAGGGCGAGAATCCCCCAGCGCACCAAAGCCCAGGGGACCGTCCGCCACAAAAGCCATACAAGGCCCGCAAACAGCGCCGCTGAAAGCAGGAGCATTCCGGAACGCATGACGGTCATGCTGCGGCGCCTCATGCTTTCCCTCCTGTCCAGATGTAGCCCATGCCCCGCACCGTCTTGACGTAGGAGTGGGCGTCGTCCTCAATTTTGGCGCGCAGGCGGTTCATGGTCACCGTCAGCGTGTGGTCGTCGATGAAATTGCCGCCGCTGTCCCACAGCCGCTCCAAGAGCTGCCGGCGGGTCAGGATCTGGCCGGCGTGGGCGGTGAGGGTCTTGAGCAGTTTGTACTCGTTCGGGGTGATGGCGAGCTTCTCCGCGCCCCGCAGGGCGGTCAGGGCGGAAAAATCCAGCGACAGCCAGCCGTCGCTCCATCGGTCGGCGGGCGGAGCCGCCGGTTTACCGCGGCGCAGTGCCACCTCCACCCGGCGCAGGAGAATCTGCATGTTGAAGGGCTTGGTCACATAGTCCTCGGCCCCCATATCAAAGCCGTTCAGCACATCCGCCTCAAGGTCGTTGGCCGTGAGGAAGATGACAGGCAGCTCCGGCCGTGCGGCCTTTACTTCCCGGCACAGATCGAAGCCGTTTCCATCCGGGAGGTTCACGTCCAGGATGGCCAGGGAAAAGCGCTCCGCATCCAGCAGGTACCGCGCCTTTGCGCAGTTATACGCGGCCACCGTCAAGTAGCCCGCGCTGTCCAGTTCAAAACATAGACCGGTGCTGAGCGCCAGGTCGTCCTCTACTACCAAAATCCGTTTCATTCCTTGCACCTCGAGCAGAAATTTTCCAACGAGTTGGATGTATCCTTGCCGCCGGCCGGATTCATCCGCCGCAGCATACATCACGATGCAGCCGTCAGCGAACCGCAGCTTCCGCCAACCTTTTCTTGCGGCAAAAACTGCAAAAAGGGCAAATCCGCACGCAAACATACGGATTTGCCCTTCATTTTGGCATGTCTCAAGCCCCTGCCTTCAAGCAAAAGTTGTAAAAAGTTGTAGCTGCAAACGCTTGACACCACATCTTGTGTTGTGTTGTTTCTTCAATCACAATATATTGCGTTTTACCGGTCTATTGATTTCATGGTCGGAAACAGCAGCACATCCCGGATCGCCGCGGAATCGGTGAGCAGCATGACCATCCGGTCGATGCCGAAGCCGATGCCGCCTGTCGGAGGCATACCGATCTCGAGGGCGTTTAAGAAGTCCTCGTCGGTGGTGTTGGCCTCCTCATCGCCCTGGCGGAGCAGCTCTTCCTGCGCTTTGAAGCGGGCGCGCTGGTCGATGGGGTCGTTGAGCTCCGAATAGGCGTTGGCCATCTCCCAGCCGTTCATAAAGAACTCGAACCGCTCGGTGTAGGCGGGGTTGCCGGGCTTTTTCTTGGTCAGCGGGGAAATCTCGATCGGGTGGTCCATGACAAAGGTCGGCTGGATGAGGTGCTCCTCGGCGAACTCCTCAAAGAAGAGGGCGAGGATGTCCCCCTTCTGGTGGCGCTCCTCAAACTCGACGTGGTGCTCCTTCGCTGCGGCGCGGGCCTGCTCGAGGGTCTCAATCCGGTCGAAATCGACGCCGGCGTACTTCTTGACCGCGTCGACCATCGTGATCCGCTCGAACGGCTTGCCGAGATCCATCTCGACCCCGTTGTAGGTGATGGTGGTGGTGCCGAGCACCTCCTGCGCGACGTGGCGGTAGAGGTTCTCGGTCAGGTCCATCATGCCGTGGTAGTCGGTGTAGGCCTGGTAGAGCTCCATCAGGGTGAATTCCGGGTTGTGGCGGGTGTCGAGGCCCTCGTTGCGGAAAACGCGGCCGATCTCGTAGACCTTTTCCAGGCCGCCGACAATGAGGCGCTTGAGGTAGAGCTCAATCGAGATGCGGAGCTTCAAGTCCTCGTCGAGGGCGTTGAAGTGGGTCTCAAAGGGCCGGGCCGCCGCGCCGCCGGCGTTGGAAACCAGCATGGGGGTCTCGACCTCGAGGAAGCCCTGGCCGTCCAGATAGCGGCGGATGCTGCGGATGATTTTGGAGCGGTTGATGAAGGTTTTGCGCACGTCCTCGTTCATGATGAGGTCGACGTACCGCTGCCGGTAGCGCATGTCGGTGTTGGTCAGGCCGTGGAACTTCTCGGGAAGGGGCTTCAAGCTCTTGGCGAGGAGGGTCACCTCGGCGGCATGGATGGAGATCTCGCCGGTTTTGGTGCGGAAGACCTCGCCGCGGATCCCGACAATGTCGCCGATGTCGAGCTTCTTGAACTCCTGATAGGCCTCTTGGCCGAGGCTGTCGCGGGCGACATAGGACTGGATGGTCCCTTCGAGATCCTGCACATGACAGAAGGACGCCTTGCCCATGACCCGTTTGGACATCAGGCGGCCGGCAATGCTGACAGCAGCGCCTTCAAGCTGGTCGAAATTGTCCTTGATCTCCCGGCTGTGGCGGGTGACGTTATATTTGACGATCGCAAAGGGGTCCTTGCCTGCCTCCTGCAGGGCCGCCAGCTTTTCCATCCGGATGCGGGTCTGTTCGCTCAAATCCTCAGCGGGAGCCTGCTGGGGAAGGTTTCGTTCTTCGTTCATCTGCACGCCTCTTTCCTTTCATTTACATCATGATGTCCAGAACTTTGTAAGTAACGGTGCCGTTGGGGACGGGAATTGCGACGATATCGCCGATCCTGTGGCCGAGCAGGTTCATGCCGATGGGGCTTTCGTCCGAAATGCGGCCCTCGTCGGGGTTGGCCTCGGTCGAACCGACGATCTGGAAGGTCTCCTCCTCGTCAAACTCGGTGTCGAGGAGCTTGACCTTGCTGCCGACCATGATAGTGTCGGTGCTCAGGGCGCCTGCGTCGAGGATCTTGACATTTTTAAGCATGGCCTCGACCTGCAGGATGCGGGACTCGATCATCGCCTGCTCGTTTTTGGCCTCGTCGTATTCGCTGTTTTCCGAAAGGTCGCCGAAGGAGATCGCTACCTTGATCTTGTCGGCAACCTCTTTCCGCTTGATGGTTTTCAACTCTTCCAGCTCGCGCTCAAGCTTTGCAAGGCCCTCGCTGGTGAGTACGGTCTCTTTTGCCATGAACAATTCCTCCTGCTTTCATCAGAACAGACGGGAACCATCGGAGCCGAAGCCCCGATGGCCGTCAATTCCATATTGTTTTGATTATAATTTGTTTCGCCGGTTTTGTCAAGGGATATTTTGTGAACGGTTCCCGGCTTTTGCCCAAAATAAACTCAACCCAGGAGGGCTTTTGCCTGGCTGACGATGTTGTCGGCGCAGAGGCCGAACTCCCGCAGCAGGTCGGCGGCGGGGCCGGAATGGCCGTAGACGTCCTGCACGCCGATCTTTGCGACCCTGCAGGGAATGCCGGAGGCGCAGACCTCGTCGCAGACGGCGCTGCCGAGGCCGCCGATGACGTTGTGCTCCTCGACGGTGAGGATCCTGCCGGTCTCGGCCGCCGCTTTGCGGACAATCTCCGCGTCGAGCGGCTTGATGGTGTGGATGTTGATGACCCGCGCGCTGACGCCGGATTTTTCCAGTTCCTCAGCCGCCTTCAGGGATTCCCAGACCATAAGGCCGTTGGCGATGATGGTCAGGTCGCCGCCCTCGCGGAGGGTGACGCCCTTGCCCATCTCAAAATGATAGGTCGCGGGGTCGTTGAAGACCGGCACCGCAAGCCGCCCGAAGCGGAGATAGACCGGGCCCTTATAATCGATGGCGGCCTTGACGGCGGCGCGGGCCTCGGTGTCGTCGCTGGGGCTAATCACAACCATGCCGGGGATGGTGCGCATGAGGGCGATGTCCTCGCAGCACTGGTGGGTCGCGCCGTCCTCGCCGACCGAGATGCCGGCGTGGGTCGCGCCGATCTTGACATTCAGGTGGGGATAGCCGATGGAGTTGCGGACGATCTCATACGCCCGCCCGGCCGCGAACATGGCGAAGGAGCTGGCGAAGACGGTTTTGCCCGCGGCGGCCATGCCGGCGGCGACCCCCATCATGTTCGCCTCGGCGATGCCGCAGTCGAAGAACCGCTCGGGGCAGGCCTTTTTGAAGATGCCGGTCTTGGTGGCGGCGGCGAGGTCGGCGTCGAGGACGACGAGGTCGGGATACTGGGAAGAAAGCTCCGCGAGGGCGTTGCCGTAGCTTTCGCGGGTGGCGATTTTTTTCATTTCAGACATGCAAAATCCATCCTTTCTGCGCTCATTCCGCGTCCAGCGCGGCCATCGCGGCCTTCAGCTCGGCCATCGCGGTTTCGTACTGTTCAGCGTTGGGGGCGGAGCCGTGCCAGCTCACCTGGTTCTCCATAAAGGAGACGCCCTTGCCCTTGACGCTCTTCTGGACGATGACAGTGGGCTTGCCGGAAACGGCGCGCGCCCCGGCGAAGGCGGCCTCGAGCTGGTCAAAATCGTGGGCGTCGGAGACCTCAATCACATGCCAGCCGAAGGCGGCGAATTTCTCGGGGATGGGATAGGGGGACATGACCTTGTCGACCGGCCCGTCGATCTGCAGGCCGTTGTTGTCGACGATGGCGCAGAGGTTGCCGAGCTTGTAGTGGGCGGCAAACATCGCGGCCTCCCAGACCTGGCCTTCCTCGATCTCCCCGTCGCCGAGGATGGTGTAGACGCGGTAGGATTTGTCCGAAATCTTGCCCGCGAGAGCCATGCCGCAGGCGGCCGAGATGCCCTGCCCGAGGCTGCCGGTGGACATATCGACGCCGGGGATGTGCTTCATATCCGGGTGGCCCTGGAGCATTGCGCCGATGTGGCGGAGGCTCTTGAGCTCCTCCTCCGGGAAATACCCGCGGATCGCCAGCGCGGCGTAGAGGGCGGGGGCGCAGTGGCCCTTGGAAAGGACGAGGCGGTCGCGGTCCTCCCAGGCGGGGTTCTGCGGGTCGACCTTCATCTCTTTCCAATAAAGGTAAGCGAGGTCCTCCGCGATGGAGAGGGAGCCGCCGGGGTGGCCGGATTTGGCGTGGAAGGTCCCCTCGATGACCCCCATCCGGATGCGGCAGGCGATTTTTTGCAGTTCAAGTTTCTGGATTGCGTCCATCAATATCATTCCTTTCGGTATTGGATCGTGAAGAAAAGACCGCTTCAGGGTCGGAAAGCAGCTCAGCGATGACGGCGGCGACCGCCCCCTCTTCATTGGAACAGGTCGTGCGGCCGGCTTTCGCGCGGACAGAGGGGTAGGCGTTTGCCACCGCGTACCCGGCGCCGGCCGCCTCGAGCATCTCGAGGTCGTTGTCGCAGTCGCCGATGGCGACGGTGTGCGCAAGGCTTATGCCGCACCGGGCGCAGAGGGCGGTGAGCGCCGCTCCCTTCGAAGCCATAGCGGGCAGCATTTCAAAATAATACCGTTCGGAGCGGACAAAGCGCACGCCCGGGACGCAAAGCCCCTCTAAAAAGGCGCGCAGCGCGTCCATCTCCTCTTCGGGGAGGGCGATCATGACCTTGAGCCAGCGCATCCGGCTGACCTCCGCAAAGCTCGCCTCGCGGTACGGAACCTTTCGGAGCACACCCAAGTGCTCCAGCCCGCCCAGGTGCTCCTCGATCATCGGGGTCACGCGCACGGCGTAGAGCCCTTCGGGGGTGAGGACCTCCATCCCGGCCGAAGCGGAAAACCGCTCCGCCGCCTTCTCCGCGGCGATGTGGGCCTCCGGCGGGATCTCCGCCGTCCAGAGCGGACGCTTTCCGATCGGGTCGTAGAGCATCGCGCCGTTGTAGAGGATGACCGGCAGATCGAGCGGAAGGCTCTCCAAAAGGAAAGCCGCCGTCGGGAGGGAACGCCCCGTCGCGATGGTGAACTTCCCGCCTTTCGCCTTCCATGCGGCGATAGCGGCGCGGTCGGCGTCCGAGACGGTCTTGTCCCCCCGCAGGAGGGTGCCGTCGCAGTCGGTGACAAGCAGGATGTCAGAAAGTTTCAGGGGACTCCCCTCCTTTGCCGGAAATTTTGCGGAGCTTTTGCAAAAACTCGGTGAAATACGCGGGCAGCCCGCTGTCAAATTCCAGGTATTCCCCCGTCGTCGGATGGACAAAGCCGAGCAGCCGGGCGTGCAGGCACTGCCCGCCGAGGGAGGCGATGCACTTTTTGGGCCCGTAGACCGGGTCCCCGGCGACCGGGTGGCCGATGTGTGCCATATGGACCCGGATCTGATGGGTGCGGCCGGTCTCCAGCCGGCATTCCACGAGGGTAAAGCCGTCAAAGCGTTCGAGCACCCGGTAATGGGTGACCGCCTCCCGCCCGCCGGGGATGACCGCCATTTTCTTGCGGTCGTTCGGATGGCGGGCGATGGGAGCGGAGACGGTCCCCTCCTCCTGCCGGAGATTGCCGTAGACGACGGCATTGTAGACCCGGGTGAAGCTGTGGTCCGCGATCTGGGCGGCCAGCGACTGGTGGGCGCGGTCGTTTTTGGCGACCATGAGCAGCCCCGAGGTGTCCTTATCGATGCGGTGGACGATGCCGGGCCGGACGACCCCGTTGATGCCTGAAAGGCTTTCCCCGCAGTGCCAGAGAAGGGCGTTGACCAGCGTCCCGTCCGGGTTGCCGGGGGCGGGGTGGACGACCATGCCTTTGGGCTTGTTGACGACGAGGAGGTCGCGGTCCTCATAGACGATATCGAGCGGGATATCCTGCGGGACGGCCTCGAGCGGCTCGGGGTCGGGGAGCTCCACCGCAGCCTTATCCCCAGCGCGCAGGCGGTAATTCTTCGCGGCGGGCGCGCCGTTTACCAGCACCATCCCCTGCCCGATAAGCTTCTGAACAGACGAACGGGTGTGTCCCTCCATCTGTTCGGCGAGGAAGGCGTCAAGCCGCGCCCCGTCCTCCGCGGCGGTAAAGGTCAGGCGCTCAGCCACCGGCTGCCTCCTTCTTTTTGCTGATAAACTCGTGGATAAAGACGTAGCAGACGAGCAGGAAGGTCCCGACCACCACGCACATATCGGCAAAATTGAAGATCGCGAAGTTGATGATCTTGACATGGATATAGTCGATGACATAGCCGCGGTAGACCCGGTCGATGAGGTTGCCCACGCCTCCGCCGATAATGAGGCAGACGAGGAAAACCGGCGCGGTCCCCTGCAGTTTCCCGGTCATGACGGCGAGGATGAGGATGAACAGGACCAACGCAGTTCCCCAGATGAGCAGCCAGTCCTGCCCCTGCATCAGCCCGAAGGCCATGCCGCGGTTTTCAAGGTAGGTGAAATGGAAAACGTCCTGGATGATGGGATAGGTGCCGATCGGCTTGAGGTATTCGACGGCCAGCAGCTTGAGCAGCTGGTCGATCACGACCAAAGCGACCGACATGAGCAGTGCAAGATAACGTTTCATGCGTTCCTCCAGACGGACAGACAGGGCAAATTGCCGCTGGAGCGTTTCCGGCGGCAATTTGCCATGATTTTACTCTACAGCGGCGGCGCAGCGTGCGCAGAGGGTGGGATGGGCGCTGTTTTTGCCGACCGATTCGTCGTGCAGCCAGCAGCGCTCGCATTTTTCATGCGGGTCGAGGGAGGAGGTGACGAAGAGCCCCTCCGTCTCGCCGGCGAATTCGCCGGAATCGCCCTCTGCCACCTCGACGCTCGAGACGATGAAGACAGGCGCAAGCTCAGCCGCAAAGGGAAGAAGCTTGCCGTAAAGCTCGGGAGAGCAGGTCAGGGTGATCCGCGCGTCGGTCGACTTGCCGATCTCCTTGGAGGCGCGCTTGGGCTCGAGGGCCTTCAAAACGTCGCTCCGGACCTGGTAGATGAGTTCCCATTTCTCCGCGAAGCCGTCGGGCAGGGCGAGGTTTGCCTTTTCGGGCATCTGGTTAAAGAAGACGCTGCCCATATCGAGGGAGGCGGAAGCGGGCAGGTGCTGCCAGATCTCCTCGCAGGTGAAGACGAGGATGGGGGCGGCCAGCCGGGTGATGGCGGTGAGGATGTCGTACATCGCGGTCTGGGCGGCGCGGCGCAGGACGCTGTCCTTCTTCTCGCAGTAGAGGCGGTCCTTGATGATATCGAGGTAGAAGCTCGACATCTCGACGACGCAGAAGTTGTGGATCGCGTGGAAGGCGACGTGGTAGTCGAGGGCGTCGTAGCCCGCGCGGACCCGGTCGATCAGCTCGTCGAGCTTCGCATAGGCCCAGCGGTCGAGCTCGGTCAGCTCCTCGGGGGAGACGCGGCCGGCATCGGGATCAAAGCCGTCGAGGTTGCCGAGGATATAGCGGGCAGTGTTGCGGATTTTGCGGTACGCCTCGGAGAGCTGCTTTAAGATGTCGTTTGAGATGCGGATGTCGGCGTGGTAGTCGGAGGAGGCGACCCACAGGCGCAGGATGTCGGCGCCGTACTGCTTGATGATCTCGTCCGGGGCGATGGAGTTGCCCGCAGATTTGTGCATCGCCTTGCCCTCGCCGTCGACGACCCAGCCGTGGGTGCAGACCGCCTTGTAGGGGGCTTCGCCGGTGGTGGCGACCGCAGTCAGCAGGCTCGACTGGAACCAGCCGCGGTACTGGTCGGCGCCCTCGAGGTAGAGGTCGGCCGGCCATTTTAAGTCGGGGCGCTGCTTCAAAACGGCGGCGTGGCTTGTGCCGGAATCGAACCAGACGTCGAGGATGTCCTGCTCCTTCTCAAACTCGGTGCCGCCGCACTCGCAGGCGAAACCCGCGGGGAGGAACTCAGAAGGCTCTTTCAGATACCAGGCGTCGGAGCCTTCTCTGCGGAACAGCTCGGAGATGGCCTCGATGGTCGTGTCGTTTACGATGGGCTTGCCGCACTTTTTGCAGTAGAGGATCGGGATGGGCACGCCCCATTTGCGCTGACGGGAGATGCACCAGTCGCGGCGGTCGCGGACCATGCCCTTGATGCGCTCCTCGCCCCAGGCGGGGATCCACTCGACGCCCTCGATGGCCTTGACGGCGTCGTCTTTGATGGCGTCGACCGAACAGAACCACTGGTCGGTCGCCCGGAACATGACCGGCTCCTTGCAGCGCCAGCAGTGGGGGTAGGAGTGGGTGATTTTCTTGGCGGCAAAGAGGGCGCCGTCCTCCTTCATCCGGGCAAAGATGGTCTTGTTGGACTCCTCGAGGGTCTGCCCGGCGATGAAATCGCCCGCCTCGGCGGTCTGGCGGCCGGAGGCGTCGACCGGGATGACCAGCTCGATCTCGGGGTAATTCTGGCAGACGTCAAAGTCCTCGACGCCGAAAGCCGGGGCGGTGTGGACGCAACCGGTGCCGCTCTCGAGGGTGACATGGTCGCCGACGATGACCAGGGAGACGCGGTCGAGGAAGGGGTGGGCCGTCTTCATATACTCGAGCTCGCTGCCGCGGAAGGAGCCGGCCATCTCATAATCGGCGATGCCGGCCTCCTTCATGACGCCGGGGGCGAGGTCGCGGGCCATGATGAGGTACTCGTCCCCGACCTTGACGGCGGTGTATTCGATATCCGGCCCCAGGCAGACCGCGAGGTTGCCGGGAAGGGTCCAGGTGGTGGTGGTCCAGATGACGAAGCTCGTCTTGTCCGGGTCGATGCCGGCGGCGGAGAAGACGCCCTTGTCGTCGGTGACCTTGAATTTTACATAAACGGTGACGCAGGGGTCGTCCTGGTACTCGATCTCGGCCTCCGCCAGGGCGGTGCCGCACTCGGCGCACCAGTAAACCGGCTTCATGCCGCGGTAGATGAGGCCCTTCTTGGCCATTTCGCCGAAGACCTTGATCTGCTCCGCCTCAAACTCGGGCTTTAAGGTGATATAGGGGTCCTTGAAATCGCCGGTGACGCCCAGCCGCATGAACTGCTCCTTCTGGATTTCGACATAGCTCATGGCGAATTCCCGGCACTGACGGCGGATCTCGGCGGGGGTGGCCTTGTCCTTGTCGAGGCCGACGGCCTTGAGGGCCTTGAGCTCGGTGGGGAGGCCGTGGGTGTCCCAGCCGGGGACGTAGGGGGAGTTGAAGCCGGTCATATTCTTATATTTGACGATGATATCCTTGAGCACCTTGTTGAGGGCGGTGCCGAGGTGGATGTCGCCGTTGGCGTAGGGGGGGCCGTCGTGGAGGACGTAGAGGGGCTTGCCCTGGTTGCGGGTAAGGAGCTGCTGGTAGAGGTCCATCTCGTTCCAGTGCTCGATGAATTTCGGCTCTTTTTTGGGAAGGCCGGCCCGCATATCAAAGCTGGTCTTGGGGAGGTTTAAGGTCTGGTTATAGTCGAGTTTGTCCTGTGGCATGGGGTTTTGTTCGCTCCTTTTATGCAAGAATTGATCTCATCGTGAGGGATTATTTTTGCCGAATTTGAGGTCGCCGAACTTTTCCTCGAAGCTCAGCTTGTGGGCGGGGCGGCTGACTGCCGGCGCGGGCTTCTCCTCGGGTTCTCTGGGAGCCTGCGCTTTGGGGGCGGGCTTTTCCTCCGCCTTGGCGACCGGCTCAAACCGCATGGTGGATTCCTCCTGCGGCTGGGCGGGCTCCTCCTCGGCGGCCGGGGCCGCGGGAGCAGGCTCGGGGACGGGCTCCGGCGCGGGCTCGGGCTTGATTTCCGGCGCGGTAGGGACAAACTGCGCCTTGACCCGGGCGTTGTAGATCGCCTCGTACTCCTCCTCCATATCGGGGAGGCTCGAGATGGCGTTTAAGTGCACCTTGTAAAGGGAAAGCAGCTTGGACTTGAAATCGGCGACCGACTTCTGCATCTTGGCGAGGGTGAGCTTTTCATGCTCGACCTGGGCGCGGATGCCGCCGACAGCCTCCTCCGACGTGCGCTGCGCCTCGTAGAGCATGCGCTCCGAGCGGTTTTTCGCGTCGGCCAGCATGGCGTCCGCCTTGGTCTGCGCGTCCTTGACGATGGCGTTGCCCATCTTCTGCGCGCCGAGGAGGGCGTCTTTCAGATTCGCTTCATCCTGCCGGTATTCGTTGATTTTTTCGGCGAGCACCTTCATTTTCCCGAGGAGGTCGGCTTTTTCCGCCTCGAGGGAACGGATCTGCTCGTTGAGCTGCTCGATATACCGGTCAACTTCTTCGGGGCGGTACCCAAACGCCGCCTTTTCAAACAGCTTGTCGGAAGATTTGTTGGCCATATTTTCACCTTTCCCTTTCTGTTTCTGTCTATTGGCAAAACAGCCTGAAAAACCGCCGCCGACCTTTCCCGGACGCGGCTTTTCGGGCTGTTTTCCGCTTGCTTTTAAAGATACTGGAGGATGCGCACGGCAATCCGCCCCTTGCGGGTCAGGTTCCCGTCCGTTTCGAGCCGGAACTTGCCGCTGCCGCGCACGGTGAGGATATCCCCGTCCGCGAGCTGGGCGCTGACATTGCCGGCGGGCGCGTGGTTTTTCTGGACCAGGCCGGCGGTGATGAGGGCCGCGGCCTTTTCCCGCCCGATGCCGCAGCAGAGGGCGACCGCCGCGTCGAGCCGCAGGGAGGCGAGGGTCCCCCGGATCTCGCGGTAGTTCTGCTCGAACTTAAGCCCTGCGGGGACGCCGCGGGCGATCTGCACCCCGACCCTGCCGATCCGGTCAATCTGGGTGAAGAGCACCTTCTCCACCCGCTCGTCGGCAAAGACGAACGCCTCCCCTTCCCGCACGAGGATGTCCCCCACCATCTCCCGGCGGATCTGCTGGGCCATGAGGGAGCCCAGAAAATCGCGGTGGGTGAGGGAAAACTGCGCCGGGAACCGGAAGGTCGCCCCGACGATGGGGAACGCCTCCCGGTCCGGCTCCATCCATTCCGGGAAAACGCCGAGCATCGTCCGCGCCGCCCCCGTAAACCCGCCCCAGAAAAGGAACTTAAGCCCCGATTTGGCGGCGATGGGGAGGGCGGCGGCCGCCTGCTCCTCGGTCAGGAAATCCGAAAAGCGGGGGCAGTCCTGCTCTGTGCAGAGCGCGATCAGGCTGCGCACCCGCGCGAGGAAATATTCGCGTTCCTTCTGCGACTTATCCGCCATCGGCTCAGAAGTAGACGCCGCTGTCTTCCAGCTCGGAGAGGAGGTTGCCCATGAGGTTCACGTTGGGCGGGAGGATGATGAAGGTCGCGTTCGCGATCCGCTGCACCTCGCCGCGGTTTGCAAAGGCGACGCCGCTCAAAAAATCGAGCAGCCGCCTCGAGAGCTCGGGCGACGCCGACTCGAGGTTCAAAACGACGGTGCGCTTGGCGTTTAAGTGCTCGGCGATGCCGCGGGCGTCCTCAAACCGCTCGGGCTTTACCAGGACGACCTGGAGCTGGGTGGTCGCGTGGATGTTCACGACCTTGCCGCGGTTGCCCGCAGCTCCGCCGGAAATGGGCTGGTCGTATGAGGAATAGCTGTCCTGGCCGGTTTCCCGCTTGATCTGATCGAAGTCGTTGACCGCGGGGGCTTCCTCCAGCTCCTCGTTGTACTCATCGTCATATTCGGTGAACATTTCCTTGATTTTGCCAACTAATCCCATAGTGTGTTCCGCCTTTCTTGTCTGTGTATCCAAAGCGGCCGTGCGGCCGCAGAACTGTCATGAACGCTGCCCGAAAATGGCGCTGCCGATCCGCACCTGGGTCGAGCCAAAGCGGATGGCCTGCTCAAAATCCCCGGACATCCCCATTGAGAGGGTGTTAAAGCCCGGCCTTCCGGCTCTGAGCTCCTCAAAAAGCGCCTGCATTTTCGCAAACCAGCGGTCGCTTTCGGTCCGCGGCGGGATGGCCATGAGGCCGCGTACCGGCAAAAGAGGGCATGTCCGTTCGATCTCGGCGAGGGCCTCCCCCGTCTCTTCCGGGGAAAAGCCGGACTTGCTCAGTTCCCCGCCGATATTCACCTGCAGAAGGATGGGGAGCGGGGCCCCGCCCTTTTCGAGCTCCTTTTGGAGGGCATGGGCGAGATGGAGCGAGTCGACCGACTCTACCATCCCTATCTTACCTATTATATCGCGAATCTTGTTGGTCTGCAAGTGTCCGATAAAGTGAATTGCATCCGGATTGCAGGCATATTTTTGGTATTTTTCACAGCACTCCTGCACCCGGTTTTCCCCGAGGAGGGAAATCCCCGCCGCAATGGCCGCGTTTACCCGCTCCGGCGGGACGGTTTTGGTCACCGCCATCAGCGCAGTTTCCGCCGGATCCCGGCCGCAGCGCAGCGATTGCTCGGCCATCCGTTCCCGGACGGCGCGCACCCTTTGGGCGATCTCTGCCGCCTCCGCGGGCGCCTCACTGCACAAGTTTTTCATCATAGAGCCCCTTGCCTCCCACCACGACGGTGTCGTAAAGCTTGACGTACTCTTCCCCCTCGAGCCCATCCTCATAGTAAGAACGGCTGAGGACATAGTCCGTCGTTTCGTAGATCTGATCGATGTACCGGAAGTAGATCTTGCTCCCGCTTTGGATATAAACGCCCTTCTGCCCGTCGACAAAGCGGATCGCTTCCTTGGGGATCCGGATGCCGGTGTAGTCGCGGATGCGGATCTCGGCTGTCAGGACACGGGAGGAGAGCAGCGTCTCGTTTACGAGATCGCCCTCAAACTCGACCTTGTAAAGGCCGGTCTCCTCCTCCCGCTCCACGGAAGCAATGCTGACCTTGACGCCGTCCTGGATGCCGGGAAAGTTTAAGGTCACGCTGTCGATGTTCGAGAGCAGGCGCATCTGCTCCTCGTCAACCGCCGCGGCAAAGATCCAGCGGTGGTTTGTGACGATCTTGACCGCGCTCTGGCTGCCGTTGTAGCCGGTGTAGCCCGCGAGCCAGTCTTTCAGCTGCGAAGCGCTGAGCGTTTCGAGGTACTCCTCTGTCATAACGTCCTCATACCCGTCGACATGGTCGACAAAATAGCCGGCTGCGGTCGAGGTAAAGCTCTGCGTCTGGCTGGAGGCCAGGCTCTCGAGCTCGGAGAGGTTCTCTTTCAATGCGGTGATCTGGGCCGAATAATCGGTCACGCCGTCGACGACGATCGCCCGTTTGGCCATCGCCTCGGTCAGGCTGCCGCGAAGCTCCGAGAGCGAGGAGAAATCCTGGCTGTCCCGCATGGAAATCAACTGGGCCGTATAGTCGGCGATCTGGCCGTTTAAGGTCTCGGGCCGGATGACGTCGGTGCTGCCGACCGACTCCTGGGCGCGCTCGAGGGCGCCGACCGTCGTCTGGATGTTCTGGGCGCGGTATTGCGCGCGGACGGCGCTCAGGTCGTCATAAATGCTCCCCAGCTCGGTATTGACGGCAACCTTGGAACCGACGCTGTAAAAGGGGCTGACCACCTTCCCTTCCGAATCGATGGGGATGGCGACCTCCTCCCGCACAAAGACGCCCTGGACCGAGACGGTCTGGGAGACCGTCATCTGGTAGACCGTCTCGGTCGTGTAGCCGCTCTGCATCAGGCCGGCGACCTGCACCCCGACGTAGATGATCGAGAAAAGGGAGAGGACGATGGCGACAATGGAGACGATATAGCGGTTGTTCAATTTTCCGCGTCCCCGCTTGTCTCAGCCCCGGTGAGGAAGGAGACCGGATGGGCCGGGATGATGGTCGAGACCGCGTGCTTGTAGACGATGTTCTGCTTGCCGTCGCAGTCGAGGATGATGATGTAGTTGTCAAAGCCCTTGACGACGCCCCGGAACTGGAAGCCGTTGGTGAGGTAGATGGTGACCGTCATCTTGTCCTTCCGCACCTGGTTTAAAAACACATCCTGCAGGTTGAGGTTTTTCATAACGTTTCCTCCTTGTCGAATTTTTACACATTCCAATCCTGTTCGTTCTTATTGTAGCATATCCGGGCCGGTTTTGCCAGAAGAAATTTGCCTTTCAGCGAAATATTTTTCGCACCTTTCCCGGAAATTCGTCAAGAAGTGCGGGTTTTTCCAAATTTTCCCCATTTAAAAAGGCATTTAGGAGTTTTTTCGCCTCCGCGAGCACGCCGGCCTCCCCCTGCTCGTCGGAGTAAAGCCAGTATACCCGCCCATCCCGCTTAAACCAGGTGAGCTGCCGTTTGGCGTACCGGCGGGTGGCCTGCTTGAGGGAGAAGACCGCCTCCTCGAGGGAGCACTCCCCCCGCAGATAGGGGAAGAGCTCCTTGTAGCCGATGGCCTGGGCCGAGGTGCGGATGTCGGCGTCCAGAAAGCGCTCCGCCTCGGCGAGCAGCCCCTGCGCAAGCATCCGGTCGACCCGGCGGTCGATCCGGTCGTAGAGGTTCTGCCTGTCGCGGCAGGTGATGCCGATCCGCAGGCTGTCGTACAGCGGCTCGGTCTCCCGGCTCCTGCGCTGCAGCTCGGTCATGGTCATCCCTGCGGTGCGGCAGACCTCGAGGGCCCGGATGATGCGGGGGAGGTTGTTGGGGTGGAGGGAGGCGGCGGCCTCGGGGTCGCATTCTCTAAGGAGGGATAGGAGATACTCCCCCCCTTTCTCGGCGGCCAAGGCTGTCAGCTCGGCCCGGACGGCAGGGTCCTCCCCCACTGCGCCGATGTCGCGGTTGTCGAGGAAGGTGTCGAGGTAAAGCCCCGTCCCGCCGCAGAGGATGGGGAGCCTGCCCCGCGCGAGGATGTCCGCGGCCGCCGCACCGGCGTCGGCCAGATACCGCCCGAGGCTGTAGGGCTCGTCGGGGCGCACATAGCCGATGAGGTGGTGCGGCACGCCGCCCATCTCCTCGATCGTGGGCTTGGCGGTGGCGATGTCCATCCCCTCGTAGATCTGCATCGAGTCGGCCGAGATGACCTCCCCGTCAAACGCCTGCGCAAGGGCGGCTGCGAGGGCGGTCTTGCCGGAGGCAGTCGGGCCCAGAACGGCCGCGATGCGTGGCTTTTGCTGCATGGCGCTTCTCCTTTCCTTTACTGGATCCGGCCGAACATCTTCTCGATGTCGGCCCGGCTGAACTGCAGAATGACCGGCCGCCCGTGCGGGCAGAAGCGGACGTTTTCGTCGGCGCAGACCGTCTCGACGAGCTTTCTAAGCTCCTCCATGTTATTCACATCATTGGCCTTGACCGCGCTGCGGCAGGCGATGCGGTGGAGGACCTCCTCGACGACCGCGGGCAGCTCCTGCCTGCGCATGGAGGAAACCGCCTCCACCGCCTCGAGGAAAAGCTCCCGGGGACCGCACCCGGCCGCCACCGCGGGGATGGCCCGCAGAACGACCGCGTTCCCGCCGAAGTCCTCGACCGCAAAGCCCAGGCGGGAGAGGGCCTCGCGCCGCTCGAGGACCGCCTCGTGCTCGGCGCGGGAAAGGGTGACGGTGACCGAGGTCAGCAGGTACTGCCTGTCGAGCCCGTCCTGCGACTCCTTTAAGCGGTTGTAGAGGATCCGCTCATGCGCGGCGTGCTTGTCGATGATGGCGAAGGTCTCGTCGATCTGGGCGAGGATATAGGTGAAAAAGAGCTCGCCCAGCACCCGGATGCGATAGCTTTTCCGCGGCGCGGGGGGAGGGGCGTCGGGGAGGGGCGGGCTTTCCGGCTCCTCTTCCGCTTCCGGCCGGGACACGATGCGCAGCATGGGCCGGGAGGCCGTATAGGCGGGGGCGGCGTCGGATACCTGCTGCACGGCGGGCAGCGGAGGGCTTTGCGGCACCTCCCCGCGGGATAATTCTTCCGGGGGAAGCGGCTGCGCGGAGACGGCGTTTAGAAGGCTCTGCTGCTCCCCCTCCCGCTCGGCGAACTGGGCGAGGGGGTTTATCTTCCCCTGCCTGCCCTTTTGGGGGGCGGCAGGCTCCGCTGCGGGCAGCGGTTCAACATGGGCCGTTTTTTCCGGCTCTTGAGCGGGGTCCGGGGCAATCCGGGCGCCGGCCGCAATGGCGCTTTTGACGGCGAAATAGACCGCGTCGAAGACCGCCTTCTCGCTCACGAACCGCACCTCGATCTTGGCGGGGTGGACGTTTACGTCGACCATGCCGCAGGGCATCGTGAGGGTGAGGACGCAGGCCGGGAATTTCCCGACCATGATGGAGGACTTGAAGCCCTCCTCGAGGGCCGCCGCGCCGGTCTTGGTGCGGGTATAGCGGCCGTTGACGAAGAAATGCTGCATCGAGCGGTTGGCGCGGCTGTACATCGGTTTGGAGATGAAGCCGGTCACCCGCACGCCGCCCAGCTCGTAATCGACCGGGAGGAGGTTTTGGGAGAATTCCCGCCCGAAGACGGTGTAGACGGCGCTCTGCAGCCGCCCGTCGCCGGGGGTGTGGAAGGCGACCCGGCCGTCCCGGATGAATTTGAGGGAGACTTCCGGGTGGGAGAGGGCGATCTTTTCGAGGATGCTCTGGACGGCGTTCGCCTCGGAGACGTCCTTTTTGAGGAATTTGAGCCGGGCGGGGACGTTGTAGAAGACGTCCCGCACGACGATGGTCGTCCCGGCCGGGCAGCCGGCCTCGGTGACGCTTTCCAGCTCCGATCCGCTCACCCTGACCATGACGCCGAGCTCCGCGTCGTGGGTGCGGGTCAGCATCTCGACGTGGGAAACCGCGGCGATGGAGGCGAGCGCCTCCCCGCGGAAGCCGAGGGTGGCAATCGAGTCGAGGTCCGCGGCGGTGCGGACCTTGCTCGTCGCGTGGCGGAGGAAGGCGACCGGCGCCTCGTCCGGCGGGATGCCGCAGCCGTTGTCGGTGATGCGCAGGTAGCGTATCCCGCCGTTCTGCAGTTCGACCGTAATGGTCGCAGCCCCCGCGTCAATGGAATTTTCGACCAGCTCCTTGGCGATGGAAGCCGGGCGCTCGATCACCTCGCCTGCGGCGATGAGCTCGGACACCGCGCCGGGCAGCACCTGAATGGACGGCATAGAATTCCTCCTTTTTTCAGTCTGTTTCGTCATCTTCGCCGTCATCCGCCTCCACATCCAGCAGAGACGGGACCGGCTCCGGGCGGAGCGGCGCGCCGCAGCCCCGTTTTTCCCGCAGGAGAAGCCCCCCGCCAAAGCCGAGGAGGCCCAAAAGCAGCGTCCCCGCCCCCATAAGGCGCAGAAGCCCCTCCCCGCCCCCGAACGAAAGGGCAATCCCGTAAAAGGGCGCGCCCCACCATCCCGGGAAGGCGAGGGTAAGCCCCGTCGCCGCCGCCAGC
>DVKD01000047.1 GCA_018716285.1 Candidatus Merdivicinus faecavium | reverse complement strand
AATCTAGCGCGTCTGCCAATTCCGCCATATCCGCATATGGTGCAGATGACGGGACTTGAACCCACACGAGGAATACTCACTACCACCTCAAAGTAGCGCGTCTGCCAATTCCGCCACATCTGCACATATTGAATTTTGGGATGCCATCCGAAGCTGAGGTTTTTCATCGGAACGCATATTATTATACCAGACTTTTCCGCGCTTGTCAACACCTTTTTTACAAAAAAAGAGAATTTTTTTCGGTCCCCGGTTTGGACGGAAAAACCGGGGACCGAAGCAGCAGAGCCTACTCCCCTTCCAGCTTCAGCTGCTCGCCCAGGTCCTCTTCCCGCACGACGGCGCCGGCAGCAGGCAGGGTCTTGGTCCGGTAGCGGTGGGGCGAGACAAAGGACTGTTCGGTCAGCGGCTCCACCCGCTCGACAAAGCCGTTCTTTTTGAGGGTCATGACCGCCACGCCCTGATTGTCCCGGGTCGTCTTGGCCGCGATCATCGCCGGGTTGAAGATGAGCTTGCGCTTCTGGTTGGAGGTGAGGATGAATTCCCTTCCCTCCTCTGCCGGCGCGAGCTCCACCAGCGGCGAGCGGTCGGAATACGCTTTCTGCAGCTTGCGGCGGTTGGTCTTGGTCTCATAGGCGGACAGCGGCACCTTGGAAACCTTGCCGTTTTCAAAGAAGAAGAGCACTTCCCCGCTGTAATCGGTCGTCACAACCGTGCCGGTGAGCCGCTCCCCCTCGTCAAAGCCAAGCTTGGAGGGGATGTAATCCCCCATGACGCTGGCTTTCGTCTCGGTGAAATCGCTGACCCGCGCCTTGTAGACCTGGCAGCGGTCGGTGAAAAAGAGCAGCTCCGCCCGGTTGGTCGTCTCTGCCTGAAGTTTCACCTCGTCCCCTTCCTTGAGCTTCTGCGCGCCGCTCATCCGCAGCGACTGCGGCAGGATCTTCTTGAAATACCCCTCGTTTGTCACAAAGAGGTGGACGGCGTAATCGGGGATTTCTTCCTCCTCCTCGCCGTCGTCCTCCCCGTCGGCGTAGACAAAGAGGGTCCTGCGGGGCTGTCCGTACTTCTTGGCGACTTCCTGCAGCTCGGTGATGATGATTTTATTGATCCGCCGCGGGCTTTCGAGGATATCCTTCATATCGGCGATGGAACGCTCGAGCTCCTGCGTCTCCGCCAGCCGGTCGAGGATGTACTGCCGGTTCAGATGCCGCAGCTTGATCTCGGCGACATATTCCGCCTGCGCCTCGTCGATGCCGAAGCCGATCATCAGGTTGGGGACGACCTCAGCCTCCTCCTCGGTCTCCCGCACGATGCGGATGGCCTTGTCGATGTCGAGGAGGATCTTGCCTAAGCCCTGCAGGAGGTGGAGCTTGTCCTCCGCTTTTTTGAGGTCAAATTTCACCCGGCGCGCGACGCAGCCCTGCCGGAAGGCAGCCCATTCGAGCAGCAGCTCCCTTGCGCCCAGCACCCGCGGCGTCCCGTCGATGAGGACGTTGAAGTTGCAGGAATAGGCGTCCTCAAGGGGGGTCAGCTTGAACAGCCGGCTCATCAGCTTGTCGGGGTCGGTGCCGCGCTTGAGCTCGATGCAGATTTTGAGGCCGCTCAGGTCGGTCTCGTCCCGGACGTCCGAAATTTCCCGCACCTTACCGGTCTTGACCAGGTCGACGATCTTGTCGATGATCGCCTCGACCGTCGCGGTGGGCGGGATTTCGGTAATTTCGATGCAGTTTGCCGACTTGTCCACCTGGTAGCGTCCCCGCACCCGCACCGACCCGCGCCCCGTCTCGTAGATTTTGCGCAGCTCGTCAGGGTTGTAGAGCAAAAATCCCCCGCCGGGGAAATCCGGGCCCTTCAGGGTCTCCATGAGGTCGGCCTGCGGGTCTTTGAGGAGGGCGACAGCGCTCGCGCAGACCTCCGCGAGGTTGAACGGGCAGATGGAGCTCGCCATCGAGACGGCGATGCCGACGTTTGCGTTGACCAGGATGGAGGGGAAGGTCGCCGGAAAAAGGGTCGGCTCGGTCATGGTGTTGTCGTAGTTGGGGACAAAATCGACCGTATCCTTGCCGATGTCCTTAAAAAGCTCCCCCGCGATCTTCTCGAGCTTGACCTCGGTGTAACGGGGGGCGGCGTAGGCCATGTCGCGGGAATACGCCTTGCCGAAGTTCCCCTTGGAGTCGACGTAGGGGTGGAGCAGCGCCTCGTTTCCGCGCGCGAGGCGGACCATTGTCTCATAGATGGTCTGGTCGCCGTGAGGGTTTAGCCGCATCGTCTGGCCGACGACGTTGGCCGATTTGGTCCGCGCCCCGGTCAAAAGGCCCATCTGGTACATGGTGTAGAGAAGCTTGCGGTGGGCGGGCTTGAAGCCGTCGATCTCCGGCAGGGCGCGGGAGATGATGACGCTCATCGCGTAGGGCATGTAGTTTTCCATCAGCGTTTCGGTGATGGGCTGCTGGACGACAAGCCCGGCGTCCTTGATATAGGCGTCGCCTAAAACCGGCTTTTTCGGTTCTTTGGTTTTTTTGGGCATTGTGGCCCTCCTCTCAGGAAATATCGAGCATGTCGAGATACTCGTGCCCATGCTCGGAGATCATGTCCTTGCGCCCCTGCAGGTCGTCGCCGAGCAGGACGTCAAAGAGGGCGGCCGTCTGTTCGGCGTCCTCGGGGGTGATCTTGATGGCGCGGCGGGTTTCGGGGTTCATGGTGGTCAGGGCCATCATGTCCGCCTCGTTTTCGCCGAGCCCCTTGGAGCGCTGGAGCTTGCAGGGCTCGTCGCCGATCATCTTGAGAATCTGGACGCGCTCGAGTTCATTGTAGGCGAAATAGGTGCGCTTCTTGGTCGTGATCTCGTAAAGGGGCGACTGGGCGATATAGACGTAGCCCTTCTCAATGAGGGTCGGGGTCAGGCGGTAGAGCATGGCGAGGATGAGGGTGCGGATCTGGAAGCCGTCGTAGTCGGCGTCGGTGCAGATGATGACCTTGCTCCAGCGTAAGCCGTTCAGATCGAAGCTCGCGAGCTCCTTATTCGCCTTGGATTTGACCTCCACCCCGCAGCCGAGGACCTTCAACAGGTCGGTGATGATCTCGTTTTTGAAGATCTTGTCATAGTCGGCCTTGAGGCAGTTTAGAATCTTGCCCCGGACCGGGATAATCGCCTGGAATTCCGCGTCGCGGGAGAGCTTGACAGAGCCTAAAGCCGAGTCGCCCTCCACGATGTACAGCTCCCGGCGGGAAACGTCCTTGGTCCGGCAGTCGATGAACTTCTGTACTCGGTTGGCGAGGTCGATGCTGCCCTGGAGCTTCTTTTTGATGTTGAGACGGGTCTTCTCGGCGTTCTCGCGGGAGCGCTTGTTGACTAAGACCTGCTCGGCGATTTTGTTGGCCTCGGCGGGGTTTTCTAGGAACCAGATTTCCAGCTGGTGCTTGAGGAAATCGGTCATCGCCTCGTAGATAAATTTGTTGTTGATCGCCTTTTTGGTCTGGTTTTCGTAGGAAGTCTGGGTCGAAAAGGAGGAGGACACGAGAGCCAGGCAGTCCTCGACGTCGCTGTAGGCGATCTTGCTCTCGTTTTTGAGGTACTTCCCCTGCTGCTTCAAATAGGCGTCGATCTGGGAGACGAAGGCCTGCCGCACCGCCCGCTCCGGCGAGCCGCCGTGCTCGAGGAAGCTCGAGTTGTGGTAATATTCGGTCATCTGCAGCCGGTTGGAGAAGGCGACGGCGACGGTCAGGCGGACCTTGTAGTCGGGCTTGTCCTCCCGGTCGCGGCCGACCCGCTCGGTCTCCCAGTACTGGACGTCGGTAAGCGGCTCCTGCCCCTCGAGGCGCTCCTTTAAATAGTCGGTGATGCCGTTTTCGTAGTAGAAGGTGTAGGTCTTCTTCCCTTCCGGGGTATAGTCGGTGAACTCAAAGGTCAGCCCGGGGTTTACGACCGCCTGCTTTTTGAGGGTGTCGAGGAAGTACTCGGTCGGGATGGCGATGTCGGTGAAGACCTCGAGGTCGGGGCGCCACTTCTGGCGGGTGCCGGTCTTTTTGGAGGTGGTCGGGGTCTTCTGCATCTCGCCGACGATTTCGCCCTTTTCAAAATGAAGGTTATACTCAAACCCGTCCCGGACGACCTGGACGTCGAAATAATCGGACGAATACTGGGTGGCGCAGGAGCCGAGGCCGTTTAAGCCGAGAGAGTACTCGTAGCTGTCCCCGCCGTTTTTGTACTTGCCGCCCGCGTAAAGCTCGCAGAAGACCAGCTCCCAGTTGTAGCGCTGCTCGTTGGGGTTCCAGTCCACCGGGATGCCGCGGGCGAAGTCCTGGACCTCCAGTGAATTATCCGCGTAGCGGGTCACCAGAATTTTCGTGCCGAATCCCGCCCGCGCCTCGTCGATGGAGTTGGAAAGAATTTCAAAAAAAGAATGCTCACAGCCCTCCAGCCCATCCGAGCCAAAGATAACGGCCGGGCGTTTCCGCACCCGGTCCGCGCCTTTGAGGGAGGAAATGCTCTCGTTGCCGTAAGCCTGATTCCGTTTTGCCATGACAGCCTCCGTTTGTCAGATTTTTGCCTGTTTCACAAGCCATACCTTTTATTCTATAATGAAATTTTCGTTCTGTCAAGTAAAAGGCAGCCGCCCGAAAGATGGCGACTGCCTGTTTGCTGTAAAAGTTCGGTTTTGCTATCGCCCGCTCCGCCGCCAGCTGTTTCGTAAGCCGCGGGAAAGCGGACTGCCTGTCAGCCCTCCGCAAAGGCGTAAACCGGGTCCTCGTTTTCCTCGAGGTAGGCCGCCAGCGCGGCGTTTAAGCCGTACCAGCGGAGGATGGCGTCCGGGGTTTCCTGCCCTTCCGCAATTTCGCTGAAGAGGGAGAGCTCCGCCAGCGGGGCGGCAAGTTCTGCTTCGGCGTCCAGACTGCGCCGGTCAAAGTACTGCCGCGCGTCTTCCGCCGCATCGAGGGAGCCGAGCGTCTCCGCGCTCGCCCAGGAGGTGGGGATCCGCGCGTCCGCGTCCCGCTGCGCCAGCCCGTCGAGCTGTTCTTCCAGGGCGTTATACGTTTCCAGCGCCGTCTCCGGGAAGCGGGCCTCCGCATAAATCAGCCCCAGCGTAGAAACCGGCGTATCGCCCAGCACCATGTCGGCAAAATAGAAGGTGAGGAGGGCGTCGCCGAACACCTCCCGCGTTTCCCCGCATCCCAGCGCGCAGGCGGCGTAAAAGGCGTCCTCCGCCCCGGAGAATATCTGCGGGGCCGCCGATACCGTGACCTGGTCAAAGGAGAGGTCATAGGCTTCGAGCGCCTCCTGCGGGGTCATGCCCCACTCGGTTTTTGGGAAAGCCAGCCGCTCCCCTGTTTCGGCAGAAGGATTCTGCGCGCAGCCGCCCATAACTGCCGCGGCAAGCAGCGCCGCCGTAAGGGTAAAGATCAAACGCTTCACAGGTCATGCCTCCTTTTCCGTCTGCAAGGGAGGATGCAAAGTCGAGGCGCAGCGCCTAATTTTCAAGGACAGCCTGGAGCTCCTCGAACTTTTCCCGGGTGATGAGGGCGTCCCCCTCCCCGATTTTGAATTTAACCAGATAGGTCCACCGCCCGAAGGGGTAGATCATCTTGACGGCCGATGTGTTGATGATATAGGAGCGGTGGCTGCGCATGAACAGCGACGGGTCGAGCTTTTCCCAGATCTTGCCCAAGCTGTCTGAAGTGGTGTAGACGCCGTCGGTGGTGTGGATTTCGGTCGTCCCCTCCTCCCGCTGGATGTAGATGATGTCCCCCACATCCACGAGAATCATCCCGTCGTGGTTGCGCAGAAGGAGCTTCTTCCGGCCGGCAGCCGTGTTCGCCGCCCGCTTTTCAAAATTCACCCGCAGCTTTGCAAGGGTCTGCTGCAGCCGCTCCGCCTTGAAGGGCTTGATGAGGTAATCGGCAGCATACACCTCGAAGGCCTCGGGCATGTACTGGGCGTGCGCGGTTGCGATGATGATGGCAGCCCCCGGGACCTTTTCCGAAATGGCGCGCGCCGCCTCAATGCCGGAGAGCCCCGGCATCTCGACATCGAGGAAGACGACGTCGGGCAGGAGGGAAGCAGCCAGCTCGACCGCCTCCTCCCCGTCCCTCGCCTCGCCGGCCACGGCAAAGCCATCCGTTTTTTCGATCATTTTCCGCAGAACCAGCCGCATCGCCGGCTCGTCGTCGGCCAAAAGCACCTTAAAGTCCATCAAATCCTCCCGTCAGCGCAGCTTGCGGCGATAGCGTGCCAGATACCCGGACCGCAGCGCGAGCGGCGGCTCGAGGATCTCGTTTGTGATCATCGCGCCCTGAATCCCACGGTTGCAGATGTGGGTCAGGTAGCGCAGCGGCTCCGACTGCTCCGGCTTCTGGGGGCGCGGGGGCGGCATTTGGGCGGATTCCCCCTCCGGGATCTCGTTTTGCGGCCGCATATTCTGCGGTTGGAGCAGCTCCGGGGTCATATTTTCAGGCGTCATGTCCTCCGGCGTCATATCCATTGTCTCCGGCTGCATCGCCGCCGCGGGAGGCTGGCCCGGCGGCACCTGCTTTCCCGCCTTGCGGAGAAGCGCCCTGCCCTTCCCGATGGCTTTCTGAATATCCTCGTCCTTTACAAATTCCTCGACAATATCGCCGGCAAGGTCGATCAAATCCGTCCAGTCCGCCATGGCAAACTCCTCCTTTCCCTGTTTTAGGTTACTGGTTCAGCTGCGGTTCGGTCGTTGTCGCGGGCCGCGCGATGGATTCCCGCATCTGGGTATCCGCGTTGATGTTCTGCATGTTGTAGTAGTCCATGACGCCGAGCTTGCCCTCGCGCAGCGCCTGGGCCATCGCCTTGGGGACCTCCGCCTCAGATTCGACGACCTTGGCACGCATCTCCTGGACGGCGGCTTTCATCTCCTGCTCGCGGGCGACCGCCATTGCGCGGCGTTCCTCGGCCTTGGCCTGGGCGATGCGCTTGTCGGCCTCGGCCTGGTCGGTCTGCAGCTGCGCGCCGACGTTGCGGCCGACGTCGATGTCGGCGATGTCGATGGAGAGGATCTCAAACGCCGTACCGGCGTCGAGACCCTTGTTCAAGACCGTCTTGGAGATGGAGTCCGGGTTCTCGAGGACCTCCTTGTGGGAGAGGGAGGAACCGACGGTGGTGACGATGCCCTCGCCGACACGGGCGATGATGGTCTGCTCGCCGGCGCCGCCGACCAGACGGTCGATGTTGGCGCGGACGGTGACCCGCGCTTTCGCGCGCAGCTCGATGCCGTCCTTTGCGATCGCCGCGATGACGGGGGTTTCGATGACCTTGGGGTTGACGCTCATCTGGACGGCCTCGAGGACGTTGCGTCCGGCCAGGTCGATGGCGGCGGCGCGCTCAAAGCCGAGCGGGATGTCGGCGCGCTGGGCGGCGATCAGGGCGTTGACGACCCGGTCGACGTTGCCGCCCGCAAGGTAATGGGCCTCCAGCTTGTTGATGGGCAGGTCGATCCCCGCCTTGGTGGCCTTGATGAGCGGCACAACGATCTTAGAGGGGGTTACCCGGCGCAGCCGCATGCCGACAAGGGTCCCGATGCCGATGTGAACATTGGCCGCCATCGCGGAAATCCACAGGGCCACCGGCACAAAGCTGAAAAACAGCGCCAGCAGGATGACGACCACGGCAATGATAATCAGGGGAATCAATAACTCTTCCAACATACTCTTACACTCCTTTTTCTGAAAAAACGCTTTTCCATCCGGCAGGAAAGCCTATCCTTCCTGCGGGGCCGGTACGACAACGATGCGGTTGCCTTCCACCTCGGTCACGCGGACCGCAGCACCCTGCTCGATAAACTCGCCGCGGGTGACGACGTCCAGCCGGACCCCGTCAAAATCGGCGCAGCCCGCAGGGCGCAGCGGCGTTGCGGCGATTCCTTTCTTGCCGAGCAGGTAGTCCATATCCTCGGTTCCGGTAAACCCTTCTTCCCGGCTGGTCGAATCCTTGAGGATCAGGGTTTTGGACAGCCGCCCCCTGCTCGCCGAATACAGGACAATGGTCAGCAGAATGGCCAGGATCACCAGGATGGCGAGCCCCATCAAAAGGCCCTGCTCCACCGTTTCGGCCGTCACCAGGATGCCGCCGATGAGGCAGATGATACCCAATACCCCCGGCACGCCGAAGCCCGGGTTGAACATCTCGAATATCACCAGCGCAAAGCCCGCGATAAAGAGAATAACCGACCAGGTCGACAGATTTGCCAGTATCTCCAGAATATCCATCAGGCTCCCTCCTTTCTGTCTTTATCCTAGCAGATTTCTTCCGCAATGGGAAGCCATTTTCTCCGAACTGTCGTTTTTGAGCATTGAAATGACACATTCCGCCTCAGCGCGGCGCCACGCCGCTGAAAACTGTCCGGTTCTCATCGCTCGCAACCGTGAGGGAACCGCCGTAATTCTCCATAATTTCCCGGCAGATGGCGAGTCCCATCCCCTCCCCCTCGTCCCCCTTTGTGGTGAAGCCGGGCTCAAAGATCTGCCGCCAGAGCCCGGGCGGGATGGCGGGGCCGTTATTCTCCACCTCAAAATAGTAGTGCTTCAGATCCTCCCGCAGCGAGACGCGGAGGCGGCGTTCCCCGGCCGCATTGCCCTTTTCCAGGGCGTAGATGGCGTTGTCAATGAGATTGCCGAGCACCCGGCAGAACTCCCATGACGGGATGGGCAGGTCGGTCAGGGGGGAGGAAATATCCAGTTCGAGGGGGATGCCGCGCTTCCGGCACATGTCGCTCTTAGCCTGCAAAATGGCGTTGACGGCCGGATGGGCCGTCCGCAGCACCCGGCTGATGCGCTGAATATCCTCGTAGACCCGTTCGAGATAGCTGTGAGCCTCCGCATATTCCTCAAGTTCAATGAGACTGTAGACGACCTGAATGTGGTTAAGAAAATCGTGCCGCTGGGCGCGGATGTCACGGTTTAATTCGTTGAGGTTCTCGAGGCTATCCTCGAGCATCCGGATCTGGCTGTCTGCACGGCTGAGCGGCGCGATCCCGAGGATGGTCGACACGCCCCCGACCAGGGCGACCACTCCGATGAGAATAAGGTAAAAGGCTTCCACCCGGTCGATGGTGGCGCTGCTCTGATAATGGGTGAGAAGGAGCAGAGTCAGAATCGAAGCGATTTGGAGGGCGTTGAGCGCGACAACGAAGTAATAGGTTTTCCGAAATTCCAGCTCTTTCTTCATGACAACCGCCTTGTTCTGCAAAATTTGATTTAGGGCAGGGATTACGGCTCCTTCTGCAGCTTTTCAAGCTCCCGCATGAAGGAAGCGACGTCGTTAAAGTCGCGGTAGACCGACGCAAAGCGGATGTAGGCCACCTTGTCGAGCTTTTTGAGCTCCCGGAGGACGCACTCGCCCAGCTCGACCGAGCTGACCTCCTTGACCATCTCGTTTGCAAATTCCTGCTCGATGCCGTCGACCAGCGATTCGAGGGTGGCCAGCGGGATCTGCCGCTTTTCGCAGGCCCGCAAAAGCCCCCGCATCAGCTTTTCCCGGTCAAACATCTGGCGGGACTTATCCTTTTTGACGACAATAAGCGGCGTGTTCTCGACCATCTCATAGGTCGTGAAGCGCCTGCCGCAGGAGAGGCATTCCCGGCGGCGGCGGATTTTTTCGCTGTCCTCGGCCGGTCGCGAATCGATGACCCGGCTTTCAGTCCCGGAACAATACGGGCATTTCATACAGATCCCTTCTTTCCAAGCCGCGGCTGAGTTGCTAAGGCCCTGTTTGCGGCTTCTTCGTCTTTATCATACCATTTTTTGCTCCCGAATACAAGCGCAATCAGAGCTCCGCACAAACTTTTTCCGCGATGGCGACGCTCTCGAAGAGCTCCTCGTACCCGCCGTAATTCTCCCGGTAAAGCTCGAGCATCAGCCCGCCGTCGAAGCCCGCTGCCCGGAGGGCGGTGAGAAACTCCCGCAGCTCAAAATTCCCGCGGGTGAGGGGCAGGCAGTCCCCCTCCTCCCCGCAGCCGCTCAGGTGGATGTGGCGGACATTCTCCCCGAGGGCGGAAAGGATCTCCCGCCAGTCCTCCCCCGCCCGGCGCGCCTGCTTTAAGTCGAGGACGAAGGCGGCGTCAGGGAGTGTTTCCTTCATCTCCCGCAGAAAGGCCGCCGAGCCGGCCCGGCAGCGCGCGACATTCTCCTGCGCCACCCGGACGCCGTATTCCCGGGCCGCCGCGTCGAGGGCAGCGAAGCGTTCAAAGTAAAAGGAATCGGGGGTCGCCGCGTTCTTGCGGTCCCCGTGGAAGATAAAGTACCGCGCGCCAAGCAGCTCCGCCGCCCGGAAAAACCGGCGGTAATACTGCACGCCGTCCTCAAACCGGCGGGAATACCCGCTGAAGAGCAGCAGCGGCTCCAGCGCGCAGGTAAAGGGGTGGACCGACAAAACCTCGGTCCCGCCCGCGTCCAGCCGTTCTTTCAGCCGGCGCAGGTATTCCTCCTCCAGTTCGGAGGGGGCGTTTAAGAAGACCTCAGCCGCCGGGACGCGGGCGCGCGCGATCGCGTCCGCCGCATCCTCGGTCAGGGCGGGGTAAAAGCTGGAGGTGGAGATGCCGAATTTCATCAAATGACCGCCTTTCCGCAATAGATTTCACTGAAAGCTGCGGAGCGTTCCATGCTCCGCAAAAAACAGCAAACGGGACCGGTTTCCGGCCCCGCTTGAAAAAAACTGTTATTTCTTGGCTCTGACCTTGCGGCCCTTGCCGTCCCGGCTCCGCCACCAGGCCCAGATGGTGCCGGACAGGCAGACGGAGGAATAAAAGCCGGAGATCAGGCCGACCACCATCGGGAATGCGAAGGAGATGATCGAGCTGACCCCGAATACGACTGCGAAAACGCAGACGCAGCCCATCGCAATGAGGGTGGAGAGGGTCGTATTCATCGTCCGCCGCAGCGTCTGGTTGATGCTCAAGTTGACCAGCTCGACGACGTCCTTGCTCCTGCCGTAGAGCCGCTCGTTTTCGCGGATGCGGTCGAAGATGACGATGGTGTCGTTGATGGAGTAGCCCAGGATGAAGAGGACGACCGCCATGAAGTTGTCGTCAACCGGCAGCCGGAAGATGACAAACACCGCAAAGACCATCAGCGCGTCGTGCAGCAGAGCAATGACGCCGGTGACGCCGGCCGACCACCCGCCGATCCGCCGGAAGCGGATAGCAATGTAGACGATCATCAGAATGAAGGCGGCAAAGACGGCGACCAGGCATTTCACCAAAAAGTCGGTCCCCATATTGGCCGCAACCGAGTCAATGGAGACATACTGCAGGTTATTGTCCGCATAGGTCTCCTCCAGGGTGGAGGTGAGCGCATCCTCCATCTCGACCGAAAGGCCGTCTTTGGTGGAGAAGTTCAGGGCGATCTGCTTTTCGCCGCTGCTGAGGCTCTCGGAAGAATCGCTCGTCACGCCGTAGCCGGTGACCTCAGACGCCGTCTGCTCGACGGCCGCAAAGTCGAGATCCCCTTCGTAGGAGTAGGTCGCGATCAGGCCGCCGGTGAACTGGATATCCACTTTGACTCCGAAAACCGCCACGCAGATCACAAGGAGGGCGATCAGGCAGGCCGAAATCGTGTAATAAATCTTTCTGTGCCCGTAAAAATCGATCTGCTTCATCTGGAACATCAGCGATCACCTCCGTAAAGCTTGGGCTTGCGGAAGGCCTTGAACCTGGAGATCGACTTGAGCATCAGCTTGGTCGAAAGGATGCCGAAGATAAAGTTGCCGATGACGCCGATCAGCAGGGTGTAGCCGAAGGAATAGACAGTGCCCGCCAGCGCCGGCCCGCACATAAAGAAGATGGGGGTCAGCAGTGTGGCAAAGAAAGAGTTTGGCGGCCCAAACGCGCCCATCAGGATGATGGCGACGATGACGACGGTCATGTTGCCGTCCAGGATGGCGGTGAAGGCGCGCTGGTATCCCAGCTCGATCGCGCCGTCGATGGATTTGCCGCTGCGCACCTCTTCCTTAATGCGCTCAGCGGTGATGACATTGGCGTCAACGCCCATGCCGATGGAGAGGATAATGCCCGCGATGCCGGGAAGGGTGAGGGTGAAGCTGGAGATAAAGGGCAGGTAGCCCGAAACCGCCGCGATGGAGAGGGCGAGCTGGCCCATCAGCGCGATAACCGCAATGAGACCGGGCAGACGGTACAGACAGATCATAAAGACAGCGACCAGCACGAAGGCGACAGCGCCCGCAATAACCATGACGTCGCGCGCGCCCTCGCCGAGGGTCGGGTCAATGGTCGAATAGTTGGCCGTCTCGAGCTTAAAGGGAAGCGCGCCGGAATTGATCCGGTCGGCGAGCTCCTGGGCGGTCTCGGCGGTAAAATCGCCGGTGATGGACGCCTGCCCGTCGGTGATCGCGGTCTGAACAGTGGGGGTGGAAATCACGGTTTCATCCATCCAGATGGAGATAATGCCGTTCGATTCCGCCAGGCGGGTAGTCGCCTCAGCAAAAGCTGCCGCGCCATCCTCGCTTAAGCTGAGGCTGACGCCGAAGGTGCCGTTTTCCTGGTTATAAAAGACGCCGGCTTCCGTAACGTCCGCGCCCTGCAGGATGATATTTTCGGCCGTAACTCCGGTGGGCAGCCCCTGATCGTCGACCTCATACCCTTCGCGGAAGGTGAGAAGAGAGGTCTCGCCGAGCTCCGCAATGGCGGCCTGCGGGTCAAAGTCGGTCTCGTCCTCCTTCCAGGGGAAGCGGACGATGATGCGGTTGCTGCCATAGTCGGTATAGACCTCGCTGTCGGTGATATGCAGGGTAATCAGCCGCTGCTTGATGACAGCCTCGGCGGCGCGCATCTGGGTCTCGTTTGCCTCGACGCCCTCGGGAGGGGTAAAGGTCACGTCAACGCCGCCGCGGATGTCGATACCCCAGCGGATATCGTTGCCGCCCTTGATGTAGACATTCGTCCGGTCACCGTATGTCGTGCTGATTCCAAAAATTGCGGTCAGCAGGAAGGCGATGATCAGAATTGCTACAACAAAGAAGACGGGTTTTCCAACACGTTTCATGGAACAATTCCTCCAGTATGATTTTTTGCCCGCCCGGAATGCCCGTGGCCGGGCGCTAATACATTGATTATAGGATAAATTGCGAAAAAAGTCAAGGTTGGGCGGTCGTTCTTTCACAGAAAATTCACCTTGAGGCATTTGCCACTTGTTTTTTGCGGAAAAATATGCTACAATATACGGCGTATCATTGGCCCGCCGTTTCCCCGTGCCCGGCGGCGGCGTCCATCCCGCATGCGGGAAAAATACTTTGTTGCACGGAGAAATGGAGCTATCATGAACACAGGCAAAACAAAAACACTGGTACAAATCTCCCTCATCGGCGCGCTCTACACAGTGCTGACCCTTGTGAGCGGACCGCTCGCCTTCGGCACCGCGGCGGGGACCGTCCAGCTGCGGCTCAGCGAGGCGCTCACCCTCCTCCCCCTCTTCTCCCCCTTTGTCGGGACGTGGGGCGTGGTCTTCGGGTGCTTCCTCTCGAATCTGGTCGGCTTCTTTATGGGCACCAACGTGCTGGGGCTCCTTGACGCCCCCATCGGGACCTTCGCGACCCTGCTGGCCGCCCTGCTCACCTGCCTTATCGGGAAGAAGGTCCAAAACCGCGCGGCGCGGTATCTCCTCGCCCCCATCCCGCCCGTCCTGCTAAACGGCCTGATCGTCGGCTGGGAGCTGACCTTCGTCTTCGGCGCCCCCTTTGCGCTCAACTTTTTCTCGGTTGCTGTGGGCGAAGCCGCGGTCTGTTACACGCTGGGCATCCTGCTGTGCATGGCTTTAAGCCGCAATGAGTTATATAAAAAGCTGTTCGCCGATTGCAGAAAATCGGCTTAACGCAGAAAATCCCGGCCCCTGATGGAGCCGGGACTTTTTGATTGCATTTTGCAGCCCGTGCGCCGCTAATTGACGCCGCGGAAGCCTTTGCCGATGATCTCGCTGGTGTTGGTGATCATCATGAAGGCAACCGGGTCGAGCAGCTTGACCGTCCGCCGGAGCTGAACCGCCTCATAGCGGCGGATGACCGTCAGCACGAGATACTTCTGCTGTCCGCTGTAAGCGCCCTTCGCCTCGACGACGGTGGCGCTGTGCCCGAGGCTCTGCTGGATATACCGGCAGATCTCCTCCGGCTTTTCACAGACGATGGTGAAGTACTTGCACATGTTGATGCTCTCAATGACATAGTCGATGACCAGCGACTTGAGCAGCAGGCCGGTGATGGAAAAGAGCCCTGTCTCCATTCCAAAAGCGACGCAGGCCGCCAGGGTGATGACCAGGTCGGAGAGCATCAGCGCCCGGCCGATGTTGAGGCTCGTGTATTTCTTGAGGACCATCGCCACAATGTCCGTCCCGCCGCTCGAGGCGTCGATGTTGAAAAGGAGCGCCGACCCGATCGCCGGGAGGAGGATCGCGAAGAAGAGCTCCAGCACCGGCTGGCTGGTAAAGGGCTTTTCCATCGGGAAGAGCCATTCCAGCGCCTGGGTGACCACAGACATCAGCACCGTTGAATAGGCGGTCTTGAACCCGAAGCTGCGCCCGAACACGAGAAACCCTAAAAGCAGCAGCACCATGTTGATGATGGTCATGACCGTCGCCTGAGAGATTGCCTGGGTGTACCGCGCGATGATGACCGCCATGCCGGATACCCCGCCGATCGAAAAGTTGTTGGGGAACTTGAAGAAATACACCCCCAGACAGATTAAAACCGTACCCAGGTTCAGCAGCAAAAACTCCTGCACCGACTGTTTCTTCCATTTCATACCTGCACGCCTCACTTTTTTCGATTTCCCGCGAAGGGGCCTCTCTTGATATACCATATTTTGAACAAATTGTCAACAGGCATGCAGGATTTCTTTCAAAATTCGCGGCTTTCCTGCAAAAAAAGACAGCCGGAGGGATTTCCTCCGGCTATTTTGCTGCCATGATTTCACGCGGCAGGCTTACACGGGGTGGACGCCGTTTTCAAAGTCGGCGCGCTTGCCGTCGATGCCGTATTTGGCGTTGCGGCGCTTCTCAAAGAACTTGACCGCGACCTGGCCGAACATGGCGTAGCTTAAGACATCCTCGTCCTGCTCGATCCACTCGGCGCACTCCTTGCGCAGGGTTTCCAGTTCGGGCGGGATCAGGTCGGCGGGACGACAGGTGATCGGCTCCTCGCCCTTGCAGATCATCTTCTGGAACTCGGGATCGATCGGCTCGGGGGTACGGCCGTACTCGCCGCGGACGAGGCCCTTGAATTCCTTGGTGACCATCTTATACCGCTCGCCGGTGATGACGTTGAAGACCGCCTGGGTGCCGACGATCTGGGAGGTCGGGGTGACCAGCGGGGGCATGCCGGAATCGCGGCGGACCTTCGGGACTTCCTTGAGCACGTCCTCGAGCTGGTCCTCCTTGCCGGCCTGCTTGAGCTGGGAGAGGAGGTTCGAGAGCATGCCGCCGGGGACCTGGTAGATGAGGGCGTTTGCGTCGGTCGCCAGCATCTTGGGATCGAGGAGGCCGGAGTCGATATATTTCTTGCGCAGGCCCATGAAGTAGTCGCGGATGACGCTCAGCTGCTTCAAATCGAGGCCGGTGTCGTACTCGGTGCCCTGGAGGGCGGCGACCATCGACTCGGTGGGGGCGTGGGAGGTGCCCAAGGCCAGGGGGGACATGGCGGTGTCGATGATGTCCGCGCCCGCCTCGATGCCCTTGAGCAGGCACATGGAGGCCAGGCCCGAGGTGTAATGGGTGTGGATGTTGACCGGGATCTTGACCGCTTCCTTAATCGCTTTAGTCAGCTCGGCGCAGCGGTAGGGGGTGAGCAGGGCGGCCATATCCTTGATGCAGATGGAATCCGCGCCCGCGGCCTCGATCTGCTTGGCGTAGCCGACGTAATAATCGGTGGTGAAAGTCTCGCCGAGGGTGTAGGAGATGGCGATCTGCGCGTGGGCGTTCGGGTTCTCCTTCTTGACGGCGTTGACCGCCTTGATGGTGGCGTCGAGGTTGCGGATGTCGTTTAACGCGTCAAAAATGCGGATGATGTCGATGCCGTTCGCGACCGACTTGCGGACAAAATAGTCGAGCACGTCGTCGGCATAGTGGCGGTAGCCCAGCATGTTCTGGCCGCGGAAGAGCATCTGCAGCTTGGAGTTGGGCAGCTCCCTGCGGAGGGTGCGGAGACGCTCCCAGGGATCCTCATTGAGGAAGCGGAGGCAGGCGTCGAAGGTCGCGCCGCCCCAGCACTCGATGGAATAATAGCCGGCCTTGTCCATCTCGCCCAGGATGGGGAGCATGTCCGAGAGCGGCATGCGGGTTGCAATCAGGGACTGGTGCGCGTCGCGCAGCACAGTCTCGACAATTTTTACCTTAGCCATTTTGTATATCACGCCTTTCCGGAATTGCGGTTTTTACGGGCAATCAGCCGATAACAGCCATCACGTCGCCCGCGTTGACGGAATCGCCCTTCTTGACGCGGATATCCACAACTGTGCCGGCGACGGGAGCGACGATGTCGTTCTCCATTTTCATCGCTTCGAGGACAACGACGACCTGGGCTTTCTCAACCGCAGCGCCGACGGACACCTTGACGTCCATGATGGTGCCGGGCATCGGCGCCTTCACCTCGGTGCCCGAGACAGGGCCGGCGGGAGCAGCAGCGGGAGCGGCAGGAGCAGGAGCTGCGGCAGCGGGAGCAGCCGCGGGGGCGGGAGCGGCAGGGGCCGCAGCGGGAGCAGCAGCCACGGGAGCAGGCGCAGGAGCGGCAGGAGCGGCGCCGCCGACTTCCTCAACCGCAACGTCGTAAGCCTTGCCGTTTACAGTGATATTGAATCTTCTCATGGTATGTCATTCCTTTCCTTATTTCAGGCAAAATAAACGGTTAGTTGGTGTGCTTTTTGGGCAGCCTGGTCACCCGCTTGGAGGCGAGCATCTCGAGCGCGACGATCAGGGCGCTGCGGGTGTTAAGCGGAGCGACGATGTCCGCGACCATGCCGGCTTTGGCGGCGGCATAGGGGCTCGCCTCGGTCTCGGCGTATTCCTCCGCGAGCTCAGAGCGGCGCTTGGCGGCGTCGTCGGCGCCCTTGAGCTTGTCATGCCAGAAGAACTCGACGGCAGTCTCGGGAGCCAGGGCGGAGATAACAGCAGTGGGCCAGGCGAAGCAGAGGTCCGCGCCGGCAAAGGCCACAGCCGCCGCGCCGATGGCGGAGCCGGTATAGACGGTCACCTTCGGACAGGTCGCGTCGGCGTAGGCATGGGCGAGCTTGGCGGCCGCGCGGGCGCTCTCGGTTTTCGCGCCGCAGGCGCAGAAGCCTTCCACGTTGACAAAGGTGACGACCGGGAGGTTGAAGCTGTCGCAGAACCGGACAAAGCCCGCGAGCTTGGCGCCCGATTTCGCGCCCATCCGGCCGTTTGCGTAAATGACGCCGACGGTGCTCCCGCCGATGGAGGCGAGGGCGGTGCAGGCGCTCTTCGCGTAGCCGGCCTTCAGCTCGAGGACGGAATCCGCGTCGCAGACGGCGGCGAGGAGCTCTTCAGCGGAAGCGGTGTTGTCGAGGCTTGCGGGCGCGGGGGCCGCGGTGCCCTCCCAGACGGGGGCTTCGGAAAGGTTGTTGAGGGGCAGCATGGTGATGATGTCGCGGGCTTTGCGGACAGCTTCCAGCGCATCCTCGCAGACGAGGTCGGCGACGCCGGCGGCCATTGCGGCCTCAGCGGAATCGTCCTCCTGTGCGTCGGCAAAACAGAGAGAAGCGTCCTTCGCCATGACGACGACGTCAGAGCCGGCGGCCATCACGGCGCCCAGGCCGGCGCAGCTCCCCGCGACGACCGCGATCTGCGGCACAACGCCGGAGAGGTTGGCCGAAGCCGAGAGGATTTTGCCGTAGGAAGCGAGGATCTCCGGGCCCTCGGTCAGCTTCGCGCCGTTGGAGTCGTAAATTGCGACGACGGGCGCGCCGTTTTTGACGGCAAGGTCATAGATCCGGGCAATCTTGTCCGCGTGCGCTTTGGAAACCGCGCCGCCAAGGGTGGTCACATCCTGGGAAAAGGCGTAAACCATATCCCCCTCGATGCTGCCGCAGCCGGTGATGACGCCGGCGTCCTCCGCGAGGAAAGCGTCCAGCTCGACGAAGGTGCCCTCGTCAAAAAGTGCTGTCAGCCGCTCCCGGGCGGGAGAGGGTTTCCGGCAGGCGGTTTTGTTCTGCTCAAGCTGTTCCAGCTTGGATTGATAGGTCATTGTACAGCCCCCATTCTATATCATTGGTGCAAACAATTTAGTGTTTGGAATTTTCCGGCGGAAATTTCTCCGTCATCAAATTTCACCCATTTTATTATACTACGCCGCAAAAAAAATGACAATACGCAATTTTCAATAATTCAGCAGCTTTTGCAGTATTTACAATTCCGCAAAAAAGCCGAAAGCCCGGTCAAAACTCCTTCCCCGTCCAGGGGCACGCCGAGTTTTGCGAGCGTCTCCCGGCTGACGGCCGGACCAAACCGCACCCGGTCGGAACCGGACTGGACGGCGGCGTCGCAGACGGCCCGGACAAGCCCGTCAAAAAGGGCGTCGTCCCCGCCGGATTCGACCGCCTCGATGAGGAGGCCGTCCCCCTCCCGGCGGTAGAAGATGTGGCCCACAGGCTCCTTCCCGGAAAAAGCGATGTAAGACAGCGACCCCGCCCGGTAAGCTTCTAGGAAGTCGGGGAGGTTGTCCTCCGAGGTAAAGGGCCGAATATAAAGCATACGGATTCCTCCTTCGTATCGCGCTATTTTGCGCCGCGGCCGGCGGATTTGGCGGCGCCCTTGGCGGCCAGCCGCTTGAGGGCCGCGAGCTCGTCGGGGGTGAGCTCCCGCAGCTCGCCGGGGCGGAGCATCCCCAGCCGCACCGGGCCGATGGCCAGCCGCTTTAAGCGCGCGACCTCGAGGTTTACCGCCTCGCACATCCGGCGGATCTCCCGGTTGCGGCCCTCAGTGATGGTGATGATCAGCACGGTGCGGCCCGGCTCCTCGACCGCGACCCGCACCTCGGCGGGGATGGTCAGCACCCCGTCCAGCTCGACCCCCTCGGTCAGGCGGGCGAGCTGCTCGCCGCTCACCTCGCCGCGGACGGTGACGCGGTAGGTCTTGGGCACCTGGCGGGAGGGGTGGGCCATATCGTTTGCAAAATCGCCGTCATTGGTAAAGAGGAGCAGCCCCTCGGAATTCAAGTCGAGCCGCCCGACCGGGAAAACGCGGTACGGCAGCCCCTCGACCAGCGCGGAGACGCATTTCCGCCCCCGGTCGTCCGACATGGCGGTCAGGTACCCGCGGGGCTTGTAGAGCATGTAGTAGACCAGCTCGTCCCGGGTGCGGGTGTCGAGCAGTTCGCCGTCGACGGTGATCCGGTCGCGGTTCGGGTCGGCCTTCTGCCCGATGGAGGCAGGGCGGCCGTTTACCTTGACCCGGCGCTGTGCGATGAGCTCCTCGGCCTTGCGGCGGGAGCAGAAGCCGCTTTCGGCGATGATTTTCTGCAGGCGAATTTCCATTTGTCAATCCTTCTTTCCGGCGCGCTGCAAGAGGGCGCCTCATTTTGTGTCATGAAAGCCCGAAATGGGCGGCGAGCTTTGCGAGGGTCTCCTCCCGGGTGTCGCCCGCGGCTTCCTCCCGCACAAGGGTGAAAAAGCCGCTTTCGGCAAAGGCACGGTAGGATTCCGGGCTGTTTATTTCCGCGATGCAGGCGCGGAAGTTGCGCATGGTCCGCTCCGGGTCGGCTGTCTTGCCGATCTCGCCGAGCAGCAGCTGTTTTTCCGGGTCGCCGCGGTCGAAAAACCGGTCGACCGACATTGCCTGCGGGCTTAAAAGGATGGCGACGCGGCTGTAGTCGGAGATTTCCCGCAAAATTTCAAGCGGGATGTTGGTGTCGGCGATGATCTTCTTTCCCTGCGCCGAGAGGCGGATGAGCTCGGCGATTTCCAGCTGGACCGCCTCCCGCGCCACCCCCTCGCACCAGCGGCGGTACTCCTCCGGCGTGCGGTTTAAAAACTCCTCCCAGCCGCTCATCGTCTCAAAGTAGCAGAGGTTCGGCTGGAGCTTTGGCGAAAGCTCCGCGGCCGGAAAGCGGTCGTGGTAGTTTTCCCCGCAGTGGATCATCCCGTACCGCTCAGCGAGCAAGCGCACCATTGTCGATTTGCCCGCGTAAGCGGTGCCGTTGATGAAATAGACATCCCGCAGATACCAGCGCAGGACGTTTGTGTCAAATGAAATCTGCATGCTGTCATCCTTTCTGCCGTCATGCAAAGAAAAGCGCGCGCATCCATCCCCACAGCCGCTCGAGAAAATCCGGCTCCTTTGCCGGCTCTATGGCGGGGACGTCCTGCTGGGCGGTCAGCGGGAGGGCGTAGATCTCGGCGCCGTCGAGGGTCCAGCGCACCGTGCCGACCTGCTGTCCGGCAGCAACCGGCGCGTAGAGGAAGGGCTCCGCCTCCACCTCGATGCGGACGCGGGGCAGTTCCTCCTCCCGCACCGCCGGCTCGGCAAACTCCCCCACCCCCGCGATGACGGACGGGGCCTCCCCGCCTGTCACCGGAATGCTGACCTGCTCGGGCTTCTCCCCCACCAGGGCGACGGCCGCAAAGCCGGCGTCCAGCAGCTTTTTGTGGTCGTTCCAGTCGTCGGGGGCGTTTAAGGTGACGCAGATGAGCTTCTCCCCCTCCCGCTCGGCGGCGGAGACAAGGCACCGCCCGGCCTTTTTGGTAAAGCCGGTCTTGACCCCGATGCAGCCCTCGTATTCCTCCAGCAGCCGGTTGTGGTTTGTGAGCCAGCGGTCCTGCGGGGGATTGCCGTAGTGCAGCTTCATGCTCTTTTGGGAGCAGATCGCCCGGAAATCCTCATTTTGCAGCGCAGCCCGGGCGAGCATGGCGAGGTCGTAGGCGGTCGTATAGTGGTTTTGCCCGTCGAGGCCGGAGGGCGTCTCAAAATTGGTGTCGCGAAGCCCGAGTTCCGCTGCCTTCTGGTTCATGAGGATGGCAAAATCCGGGATGCTCCCGGCGATTTTGACCGCCGCCGCATTGGCCGCGTCGTTGCCCGAGGCGAGCAGCATCCCGGCGGCGAGGGTGCGCAGCGTCACCTCGCTCCCCTCGGTGAGCCCCATCGAGCTGCCCTCCACCCGGATGGCGTCCGGGTCGACGATGAACGGCTCGTCGAGCCCCGGCTGCTCGAGGGTGAGGAGGGCGGTCATGATCTTGGTCGTGCTCGCCATCGGCAGCCGCTCGTTCTCCATCTGTCCGAAAACGACCCGGCCGGTCACCGCCTCGATGACGACCGCCGCCTGCGCGCTGACCGAAGGCGCCTCCGCGGCCCAGATCCCTCTCCCCGGCAGGCAGCAGAAAACTGCCGCCCAGAGGAGAAGGCATACCGAAAAAATTCTTCCTTTCATACCAAACCACCTGCATCCTTTCGTGCCGAATCGGTACGGAAAAAGTGTATGCAGGCGGAAGGGCGGGAATGCTTATTCGGCGGCCGGCGCGGGGGCCTTGGCCTTGTCCTTCTGGTTTTTGGAAAGGACGTCGGACACCTTGTCGATGATGTCGGGGACGGCGTTGACGACTTTATCGGCCGTATTGGACGAGGTCGCGATCTGCAAAAGCCGGACGTTCCCCTCATGCACGACGAGGAAGGCGATCGGCTGGAGGGTGATGCCGGCCCCGCCGCCGCCGCCGAAGGTCTGCTTGGGATTGCTGGTCGGCAGGTCGGAACCGCCCGAGGCGAAGCCGAAGCTCACCTTGGAAACGGGGATGATGGTCGTCCCGTCCGGGGTGGTGATGGGGTTGCCGATGATGGTGTTGACGTCGACCATCTCTTTGATCTTCTGCATGGTCGTGCTCATAACCCCCTCAATGGGGTGCTGGTCTGCCATGATAATTCCTCCTCAAAATCATTCTATTGAAAACGGCGGGCCGGAGACGCGTCAGGCGTTCTCCTGCGGCCGTTCTTTACGGATAGTATGCGCGAGAAAACGGAAGGCGATACGCAGGGCGGCCCACAAAATGGAGCCGACCCGCAGCTTCAGCGTAAAGGAAATGTCCTGGGTAGTTGCGGGGGCGAGGAAATCGCAGTTTAATTCCACCCGCTTCGCCTTCACCCGGATCATGTTCTGCAAAGCCGCGTACCCGCCGTAAAAGAGGGCGCAGAGGCGGCCGTACGCGATGGCGGCCTCCGCGGCGTCGTCCGCCCCGCCGACCGTCACGACGGCGTCGAGCCGCACCAGCCGCACCTTGCAGAGGAGCTCGCCGATTGGGGGGAGGGCCGCCTTCAAAAGCGCCCAGACTGTCTCGACCGTGCCTTTGAGGTCCCCTTTTTCGGGCTTCTCGGGCGGGGGCTCCGGCTTTTTGCGCCGTTTCCCGCCTTTTTTGGCGGCATGCGCGGCCTTTTTTGGGGGAGCTTCCGGCTTTTCCTCCTCTTTTGCGGGGAGGAGGGGGTAGCGGTACCCGCAGATCCCGACCGAGAGGGAGAGCTCGTCGGCGTACCGGACGTCGGCGGCGACGCTCAGCCGCATGAGCAGGATGAGCAGAAGCAGAATCCCGCCCGCGATATACAGGCCCAAACCGTTCGCCTCCTTTCCTCCATCTTTGGTGTTTTTCAACCGTTACTGCGCAGACTCCCCGCCGCTTTGCGGCAGCTCGGGCAGCTCCGCGAGGGAGGACAGCCCGAAGCAGCGCAGGAAATGCGGCGTCGTGCGGTAGAGGATGGGCCGCCCCGGCCCGTCCAGCCGCCCGGCCTCCTCGACCAGTTCCTTCTCAACAAGGTTGTTGACCACCTGCCCGCTCTCGACGCCGCGGACCTGCTCGACAAAGCTTTTGGTCACCGGCTGGTTGTAGGCGATGATGGCGAGGGTCTCCATCGCCGCGCCGGAGAGCGGGGTGTTCTTGCGGGCGGAAACGACCGCCGCGATCCGGTCCTCAAAGCATTTTTTGCTGCAAAGCTGGACCGATTCGCCCAAGAACAGCAGCTCGATCCCCCGGTCGCTCCGCTTCAGGCGGGCGGCGTAGGCGTCCAGCTGTTCCCGGACGGCGGCCTTTTCGAGATTCAACCCCGCAGCCAGGCGGCTGATCTCGATGGGCTCGCCGCAGGCGAAGAGGACCGCCTCAAGCAGGGCGGCCATAGAATTGTCAGGCATGGGCGTTTTCCTCCTCCCCTCCCCCGCCGGCGGGCGTGCCGCGGCAGAAGTAAACCGTTTTGTTGTCCTCGCTCACCGTGATGCGGCGGGATTTCATCAATTCGAGCATGGCCAGAAAGGTGGCCACCAATTCACTCCGGTCGGACGCATGGAAAAATTCCTCGTAATCTACAGCGCCCGTCCGGTAAAGTTTTTTGAGAATGTAGACGATCTTTGTCGTAACCGAGACAAACTTCCGGCTGACGATGCCGGAAAAGGCGGCCGCGGGCGGCGGCAGGCGGCGCTTCGCCTTCCCGGCGGCGAGGCGGTAGGCGGCGAGCAGCTCAGCCGGCGAATGGCTCCCGCGGTAGACGAGGTCGACCGGCAGCGCAGCCTGTCCGCGGACAAAAATCCGGCTGCCGAGATACCGCTGCGCAAGCTCCCCCGCGACCTGCCGGCAGAGGCTCAGCTCGAGAAGCTGTCCCTGGAGCTCCGCCTTGAGCTTCTCCCCCTCCTCGGGGCGCGGCAGCAGCGAGGCGGTCTTGATGTAGACCAGCCGGGCCGCCATTTCGAGAAACTCGCTTTCGAGTTCGAGGTCGGACTGCTGCATCTGCTCGATCGCGTCGAGGTACTGGGTCAGAAGGGCCGAGATCTCGATGTCGCAGATGTTCAGCTTGTGCTTGGAGATGAGGTAGAGCAGAAGGTCGAGCGGGCCGTCAAAATCCCCCACATGGAACTGCAGTTCGCTCATCGGATGATCGCCCGGGCCAGGATGTCGACATAGCCCGTCAGGAAATCCAGCCCATCAAAGACATACGACTGCACAAAGGCGAGCGGCCGGTCGAGCAGGCCGAGGAAGATGGCCGCAAAAAGGGCGAGCTGGATATAGCGCTCATACTGCATGAGCTGGAAATACTGCCTGGGCGGCAGGAAGACGGTGAAAAGCCGGCTGCCGTCGAGCGGCGGGATGGGGATCAGGTTGAAGACGGCCAGGCCGAGGTTTAGGAGCACGATGAGCTGGAAAATATCCGCCAGGCTGGAGAGCAGAAAGCCGCCGCCAAGCGGGTATTGAAGGTAGAGGACCACCTTCCAGAGGATCATCCCGATATAGGCGAGCAGGAGGTTGGAGAGCGGGCCGGCGGCCGCCGAAAGGGCCATCCCGGTCTTGGGGTTTTTGAAGTTGCGGGGGTTGATCGGCACCGGCTTGGCCCAGCCGAAGCCGGCGACCAGCATGAGGAGCGAACCCATCAGGTCGAGGTGCTTGAACGGGTTTAAGGTCAGCCTTCCCTGGTAGCGGGCGGTCGGGTCCCCCAGCTTGTCGGCGGCCCAGGCATGGGCGAACTCGTGGAAGGGCAGGGCGGTCAGCAGCACGACCAGCCGGATGGTCGTCTGATACAGCAGATAGATAATTTGATCTGTCATGATACACCTCTCAAGATGGTTAGCGCTTGACAAATGCGCAATTTTACAGTATTATCATTATATCGTTTTTGCCGGGAAATTACAAGGGCGGCGGCGGGAATTTCTAGAAATTTTACGATTTTCGATTTTTCCTGAAAAAAACTCTTGCTTTTTGGGCGAAAGTCTGCTAAGATAATAATGTTATGTTATCCGAAGGAGGTGCAGAATTATGGCTAAATGTGATTTCTGCGGAAAAGGTGTAGCGTTTGGGATTCAAGTTTCCCACTCTCACAGACGTTCCAACAGAACCTGGAAACCCAATGTAGTGCGTGTGAAGGCGATCGTAGACGGCAAGCCCTGCCGCGTTCACGCCTGCACCCGCTGCCTTCGCTCCAACAAGGTTACCAGAGCGATCTAACTTTTCCGTTTATGCAAAAAAGCCGTCCCAGTCCGGGGCGGTTTTTTTGGCATCCGACAGATTTTGCAGTTTTGGGGCATTGCAGGGCTACCCCTACAGACGCCGCATTTCCCGCATCGCGCCGTGAACCCCATATTCGTCAGAATTATGGACCCCCTAAAACGCCATCGGCACGAAGGGGGACGGCTCCGCGGGGGGCAGGCCGAGCAGCTCCCGGCCGCGCCGCACATAATAGCGGTAGTTTTCGATCGGCACCCCGTTCGGGATGCGGTGGTCGAGGGCAAAGACGGTCCCGCCGCCCATTGTCCCGGCGCAGATCTTGCGGGAAAGCTCCCGCTCCACATCCTCGATGCCGCCGCGCAGCGCGTGCTTGTCGAGCCCGCCCTTGAAGGCCGCGCGGGTCCCGTATTTCCGCCGCAGGGCGGCGATGTCCATCCCTGCCGCCGGCTCGCAGGGGTAAAAGACGTTGATCCCCGCCTCGAGGAAGGGCTCGATG
>DVKD01000046.1 GCA_018716285.1 Candidatus Merdivicinus faecavium | reverse complement strand
CGACGCGGACAAGATGGAGACGGCCATCCGGCTCTGCGCCGGGCTCTTCGATTCGGCCCTCGCCGTCGGGATGCCGCTGCGGTTTGCTGCGAACTGCTGCACGACCGACGAGCGGGACACCATTTTTACCGGGGAATATTGGGGGCGGGACTACATTGAGAGCCTGTTCCAGCTCCTCGCGCGGCTGAAGCTCCGGAGCACCGAGGAATTTTTCGCCTTCCTGGGCGACTGCTACCACAACATCACCTCGACCGACCTCATCCTGGTGACCGGGTTTGTCGATGAGCGCATCCTTGAGGTTGTCCGCCGCAAGCAGGCGGACGGGGTGCGCGTCCGGACGATACTCCTGGGGGAGATCCCGTCTGAGCTGGACGCCGCCGGCTGCGAGATCATCGAGCTTTCCCCCGCCCAGCTGGAAGGAGGTGCGGCATGAAGCTGCGTTTTCCGCTGCTGCCCGCCATCAAAACGGCGGCGGCGCTCTGCTTTTCCTTTCTCGGGCTGCCGGTCTTCGCCCTCTTCCTGATCCCGACCGGGGCGGAGATCACCGACGCGCTGCTCTGGCGGCAGCTGGTCGTCCTGCTGCTGTCGGGCGGGGTCGGGGTGCTGTTCGGCGCGCAGATCGTCCCGCGGGTCAACAGGCTGCCCAGCCGGTGGAGCGCCCTTTTTGCGAATCTGCTGGCCTTTCTGGCGGCAGTCGGATGCGGGGCGGCGGCTGTCGTGTTCTGGATGCGCTTCCCCGCGGCAGAAGAGGGATGGCGGCTCTATTTTGCGGCGGATGCCGCCGGGCTTCTCTCCTTTGCAGCCGTATCGGCCTGCTGCCGGCTCTGGGAGCGGGATTACGACGACATCCTCACCAACCACTACCTGACGGCCCTGGTTATCCTGGACGTCGTCGCCTGCATCGCCTGCTGGCTGTTCGGGCGGAGGCTCGAGCTGGGCGCCCTCTCGGTCACCCTGCTGATCGCCGCCTGCGTCCATGCGGCAGCCAAAAACCAGGGCAACATCGATTTCCTGACCGAAAAGCGGAGCGGCCGCAGCATCAGCATCCTGCCCCGGCGGATGCGGTGGTACAGCTTTTCGCTGATTGTCTGCGTCTGCGCCCTGATTTTTGCCGGGTATCTGCTGCGCGGCCCGATCGCCTGGGTGTTCAGCCAGATTTTGGAGCTGCTGCGCCGGCTGGTTGGGGCGCTGCTCCGGATGCTCCCGGAGGGGGAGGCGGGCGACCCGCTTCCGGAGGAAATCCCGTCGGGGCAGAGCGGGGAGATGGGCCTTCCGCCCGCGCAAGGGGAGCCGAGCATCTTCTGGACCGTCTTCGGCGTTGTGCTGTTCCTGCTGTTCCTCGGCCTGCTGTTTTTCTACCGGCGCGAGATCTGGAAAGCGCTGTGCACGGCGGCGTCTGCGGTGCGCAATTTTATCCGCAACCTCCTCTTCCACCGCGCCGCCCCTTCCGCGCTGGCCGATGTCAACCAGTATTTTGCCGACAATGTCGAGGAGCTGAGCCGCCAGAGCGAGAATTTCCGCTGGCGGGAGCGGAAATACGACCTGCGGCGCTGGAAAAAGGAGTACCGCGCTTTCCGCGCGATGAAGCCGGGCGGGGAGCGGATGCGGGAGGGCTACCGCCTGGCGATGATGCTGCTCCTCCTCCGCAGGACAGAGCTTTCCCCCGCCGATACGCCGGAGGAGATCCGCCGCAAGGCTGAGAAAGCCCTGCCGCCCGACCTTTTGGGCATTGTGACCGAGGGGTACTGCCGCGTGCGCTATGACGGCGCGGAGCCGGACGCCGCCGCCCTCGACGCGCTGGCCAAAATGCTCGCCGAAGCGGCGCAGTAGCGGGGAAGACGGCAAAAAACGGGAACGGCCGCGCAGGCTCGTTCCCGTTTTCGAATTTTTGACAGAATTGAGAGGAATCAGACGACGCTTGCGCCCTCCCACTCCTTGGGCGGGGCAAAGTCCATGATCTTCGCGATGGTGGGGGCGATGTCCTTGATGCTGACGCCGGGGAGCTCCTTCCCCTTCTCAAAGGGCGCGCCCGCAAAATAGACGGGGATGGTCATATCCTCGGGGATGTCCAGCCCGTGGCCGCGGTCATGGCCGCCGTGATCGGCGGTGACGATCATCGACCATCCCTCCGGCAGGGCGCGGTAAAGCGTTTCGATGCAGGCCGAGGCGCCCGCGACCGCCTCGAGATAGTGCGCGGTCATCCAGCCCTTGGAATGGCCCGCCTCGTCGGTGTAGCCGAGATAGAGGAAGATGAAGTCGGGGTCGTCCTCCCGGATGCAGGCGAGGGTGTGCTCGGTGAGGAGCCGGTCTGAGGCGAGGCCGCCGGTCCGCTCCATGTTGTGGTACTCGCTGTGGATGAGGCTGCCGGGGCGGTTTAGGTCGCGCAGCTCCTCCCAGTTGTAGTACATGGCGGCCCGTTTCCCCGCCTGATGGACCGCGTCGCCGAGGCTCACAATGGGACGGACCTGGGGCATCCAGACATTGGTCGTGATGCCGTGCCGCTCCGGGCCGACGCTCAGAAAGAGGGAGGCGTGGCAGGGGAGGGTGACCGAGGGCATGACGGTGCTGGCCTTCATGGAGTAGGCGCTTTCTTTTCGGAGTTCCCGCAAAAAGGGATGGGGGCAGGCGTCGATCGCGTCGGGGCGCATGCCGTCGACAAGGATGAGGAGGACTTTCTGGCTCATGGGAGCACGACCTTTCGATTGATTTTTCAGTATCCCCATGATACCCTCTTTTGGGAGAAAAGTCAAGGCAATCCGCCGCATCCGCGCCCATCCTCTTGACAATTTCCTCCCCGCAGGCTATGATGGACATATCGCTTGACAGATGTTCAGAAAGGATGATTTCATGTATAGCGTCCTGATTATGAGCGCCGGCGCTTCGAGCCGGATGGGCGGGACGGACAAGCAGCTCCTCCCGCTGTGCGGCAAAACGGTCCTCCAGCGGAGCGTCGAAGCCTTCCTCCCATTCCCCGAGGTCGGGGAGATCCTTGTCGTCGCCTCGCCCGAGCGGGCGGCGGTCTACCGGGCGCTGCTCGCCCCGTTTGGCGGGCGGGTCCGGGTCCTGTCCTGCGGGGGCGCTACCCGCCAGCAGTCGGTCTTCGCGGGGATGGAGGCGGTTTCGCCCGGGGCGGAGTTTGTCGCCGTCCACGATGGCGCGCGGCCCCTCGTCCCCCGCGCGGTGATCGAGGAGGCCTTCCGCGGCGCGGCGGAGGCGGGCGGCGCCATTCCCGTCCTGCCGGTCAAGGACACCATCAAGATGGGGGAGGGCGGCTTTGTCCGCTCCACTCCGGACCGCGGCGGCCTTTTCCAGGCCCAGACCCCGCAGGTCTTCCGCCGGGCGGACTACCTGGCGGCGATGGAGGAGGCGCGGCTGCGGGGGCTCGACTTCACCGACGACGCCCAGCTTTTCGAGCTGACCGGCCGCCCCGTCCGGATGACCAGAGGAAGCGAGCAGAACTTAAAGCTCACCACCCCCGCCGACATCCCCGCCGCCGAGGCGATCCTCTCCGGCGAAGCCGCGCCGAAAGCCCCCCTCCCGCCGCGGATCGGGCAGGGCTACGACGTCCACCGGCTGACCGAAGGGCGGAAGCTCATCCTCGGCGGGGTGGAGATCCCCTGGGAGAAAGGGCTGCTCGGCCACTCGGACGCCGACGTCCTCCTCCACGCGGTGATGGACGCCATCCTCGGCGCGCTCGCCCTCGGCGACATCGGCGGGCATTTCCCCGACACCGACCCCGCCTACCGGGGCGCGGACAGCCGGGAGCTGCTCCGCGCCGTCGCCGGGATGGCCGCCGCGCGGGGGTACCGGGTGGCAAACCTCGACGCCACCATTATTGCCCAGGCCCCAAAAATGAAGCTCTCCATCCCCCAGATGCGCCGGAACCTCGCCGCCGACCTCGGCGTCAGCCCGGACGCGGTCAGCGTCAAGGCCACCACCGAGGAGGGGCTCGGCTTCACCGGCGCCGGCGAGGGGATCTCGGCCAGCGCCGTCTGCCTGCTCAGCGGGATGTAGCGGCTGTGTCAGATTTCGCCGGTCAGCAGGCTCACCGCGGTGCGGAAGCCCCAGGCGAAGCCGGTGTAAAGGCTCTCGGAGCCGTAGCCGGCCCAGGCGTCCTCGATGACTGTGAAGCTCGCCGCGTCGGTCCTGAGCGACTCCAGGATGAGCTCGTTGGCGCTGCGGATGGCTTTGGCAAGCTCGGGCGGGATGGCGGCGTTTTCGGATACCTGGTAGAACAGTTCGCGCAGTGTGTACATGATAGTTCCTCCTGAATTGTCAAAAATCCTTGACCGGAGGGAAACACCGTGGTATAATAACCTCAAAGGCTTCCTTGCGGAAGCAACGGGGACTGCGTCCCCTTCGGAATCCTGGCGGATTCCCTTTGAGAACATTGTATCATGACGGGTTTTGCGCAGCAAAACCCGGGCGGCTGCGCCCGCCCGGCAAATCCCGCAGGGATTTGCCGCCATGATATAATATTTGTGTATCCGCTCCGGCCTTTTTCGGCGCGAGATGGTACGATAACGGCTTTGCGGCTTTGCAGGCGTGGCGAAGCCGTTATTTTTTGATCTCTTCGAACTGGCGGTTTCGTGCCCTTCTTGATGTTTGTGGGCACATTAAAACTTGACCGGAGCGGGACAGCATGGTATAATATTGGTATCCGCTCCGGTCTTTGACCGGCAGGTGGAGCAGTATAGATGCAAATCCCTTTTGCAAGTGGGCGGTTTGCATCTATTTTTGTTTGTCCAATTCCGCCTGAAGCTGGCGGACAGCCGTTAAGATCATGGCGGTGCGGGTCGTCCCCATCCGCTCTGCACACGCGCGGATCAGCGCGTCCTCCTCCTCGTTGAGGCGGATATTGAGGTTGATCTTTTTGGCGTCCGACTTGGGCGGCCTGCCGGTTTTCGGGCTCATAGCTTCACCTCGCTTTCTGCCCATGCAACAATTATAGCACCGCGCGTGCGGAAAGTCAATAGGCCGCGCGTGCTGAAATGAAATTTTTTTGCCGGCGCCTGTTTTTCTCTGCATTTATCATAATATATGCAAACGCGCAAGTCGAGAGCTTTTCCAAAATAACGCTTGCTTTTTCCGCGCATTTGCTCTATAATAGTCTGTGTAACGCAAAAAATGACGCAGAAAACGCGCCATATCCCGGAAATGAGGCATTGAAATTGGAAAAAGAACGCATCATCGACGCGCATGCGCATATCTTCCCGCAGAAAATCGCCGCCAAGGCGGTCGATTCCATCGGGCATTTTTACGACCTGACGATGCATGACGGCAACGGCACCGCCGAGGCCCTCCTGGAGAGCGGCCGCAGAATCGGGGTCGACCGCTACCTGGTCTGCTCCACCGCCACCCGGCCCGGCCAGGTGAAGGCGATCAACGACTTCATCTGGGAGGAGAGCATCGCCCATCCCGAATTTGTCCCCTTCGCCACCATGCACCCCGACCTCGAGGACCTCGAGGAGGAGATGGAGCGGATCCTCAGCCGCGGCTACTACGGGTTAAAGCTCCACCCGGACTTCCAGGAGTTCAACATCGACGACGACCGCGCGATGGAGATCTACCGCCTGGCGGAAGGGAAGCTCGCCATCCTCTTCCACACCGGCGACAACCGCTATGACTTCTCCGCCCCCCGCCGGATGGAGCGGGTCGCCGAGCGCTTCCCGAACCTCACCTGCATTGCCGCGCACTTCGGCGGCTACCGCTGCTGGGAGGAAGCGCTTTCCTGCTACGAGGCCCCCAACATCTATATGGACACCTCGAGCGCCCTCTTTGCCCTCCCGGCCGAGGGCGCATGGAAGTTCTTTGAGCGGTTCGGCTTTGAACGCTTCTTCTTCGGCACAGACTTCCCGATGTGGACCCACGAGGACGAGCTGGCCCGCTTCAACGCCCTGGGGCTGCCGCCCAAAGAGCGCGCCATGATCCTCTCCGGCAATTTCGCCCGGGTGATCTTGAAGGAAACCGACTGACGCCGGGAAAGGAGGAGCACTATGACGACCGAAACCCTTGCCCGGCTCGCCGGGGAAGTCTGCCGCATCACGGGGGAGGCGGCCGCGCTGGTCCGCTCGATGGAGCGCCCCGCTGTCTATGAAAAGGAGGGGCATGCGAACTTTGTGACCGCCGCCGACCTCGCCTCCCAGGAGTACCTCATCTCCCATCTCGCGCCGCTTCTGCCCGAAGCCGCCTTTTTTGCGGAGGAGGGGGAGCATGACGGGCTGCCCGCCGGCCTCTGCTGGCTCATCGACCCCATCGACGGGACGACCAACTTCATCCGCGGCGCCCGCTGCTCGGCCATCTCGGTCGGGCTCGTCGCGGGCGGGGAGGCGCTGCTCGGCGTCGTGCGCAATTTGTACACCGGGGAGGTCTTCCACGCCGTCCGCGGCGGCGGGGCATTCGCGGACGGGGAGCCCATCCGGACCGCCGCTACCCCGCTTGAGAAGGCCATCGTGATGTGCGGCACCACCCCTTACCTCCGCGAGCTGGCCGGCGAGACCTTTGAGACGATGCAGCGCATCTTCCTGCGCTGCGGAGATATCCGGCGGAGCGGCTCGGCTGCCCTCGACCTGTGCAGCGTCGCCGCGGGCAGGAGCGACGGCTTTTACGAAGCGCGGCTTTCCCCCTGGGATTTTGCCGCCTCCGCGGCCATCATCCGGGAGGCGGGGGGCGTGATCACCGCCGGCGGCGAGCCGCTCGACTTCGGGAAGGTCACGACGGTCACAGCCGGCAGCAGGGAAGTGCATGACATGATCGTAAGCTGCCTTCCCTCCGGCGGGGAAGGCTAATGCCCCCTGACTGCCAAAAGAAAAAGCGTGTACCCATGCAGGGTACACGCTTTTTTGGCCGATGCGGTTATTCGGCGGCGATTTCCTCGCTGACATTTTCCGCCAGGGTGAAGTCCTCCCGCCAGCTTTCGCCGACGATGACCATGCGGTCCAGGTCGTTGAAATGCCACCATTCCGACGCGAGCGGGGTCAGACCGGCGGCCGTGCAGTAGCCGCGCAGAGCCAGGGCCGCTTCTGTCATAGCAGGAGCGGGCGAGACTTCCTGCCAGGCGGTGAGATTGGTAGAGGCGACCGGCTGTGTCAGGCTGGCTGCCGCGGAACTCAATTCGTGCATCGCGGTCGGCATTTCCAGTTCCTCGCAGCCGGTAACACGGGTATAGACATACGGGCCGCAGGTTTCCTGTTCGACTGCGGTGACCCGGGCCAGCGAGACGTCCACCGCGTACCCCCACTGATGGCTGGAAACCCCTGTGGCGATGAACCAGTTGATCGACCAGGGCTCTGAGACGATGCCGGACCGCACCGTCTCGTCTGTTTCGGCCAGGGCGGAGAGGGCCTCTGCCACCGCGATCTGCGTCTGATAGGGCCGGAACCCCTCGTATAGGACCAGCGTGTAGCCGTCCGCCAGCGCCCGGTCCTGGGCGTCGGCAAGCTTTTTGGCCGTCGCGTAGAGCACGGCCATGTTGCAGGTTTCATAGCCGAACCGCGCGTTGTAGCTGGAAGCGTCGTACAGCGCCTGTCCGGTAATGCCGGGGATTTCCCGCCCGGATGACCGGAACAGCGAGGCGGAGGCGTTGGTGTTGCGATAGACGATGGAGGGGATCACATCGGGCAAGTTGATCAGGCAGGAATCGTGCCGCACCCAGCCGGTGAGCCCGTCCATCCGCACCTGCCACCATCCGCCGCGCTCGCCGGTAATTACAAAGGCCTGGCCGGGGGAGAGGGTGATGAGCAGTTCCCCTTCGCCGGCAGGTTCCGCGTACATGCCGATAGCGGCCGCCGCATAGCCGGTGGCCCCCTCTATCGGCAGTTCCAGTTCGCCGTCGTAGACGATAACCTGCGCAGGCTCGGAAAGGTCGGGCTCGGACTCCTCCGGGGCGCTGGACGCCGGTTCTTCGGAAGGTTCGGATGCGGAAATTTCCGGAGCGCTGGATGGGACAGACTCCGGAACAATATCAGGCGCGATGAATTGCGCGGCAGCCGCGAAAAGGACGACAATCGCCGCAGACAGAAGAACGCCCAGCGAAAACCCCATTGCCGCTGCCGTCCCCTTGGTGATCCGCATCCCCTACACCCCCAGCGCGAGCTTTAACAGCTCCAGGGCCATCAGATGGGCGGGGTAGAAGAGGTAGAATCCCCATTTGGCTATGCGACCGCCCGGGCCGCGCTGGCCGTTGTAGCATCGGATCAGGGGGAGCGCCAGGAAAATCCCGGAGCAGACCAGCGGGTTCAGCCCGCCCTGTCGGAAGGCCGGAAGGATGAGGAACAGGAGCCCGATTGCGGCAAAGCTGATTGCCTGCTTCTCCCACTGTTCATGGAAAAGCCCAAAGAACAGGATCCACAGTACGGCAATATAGTTCCAGTCGGCGGGATAGGCCAGCAGGCAGCAGAAGAATATGCCCGCTGCTTTGACCAGAAACGGCAGGCGCGGATGCCTGGCGATGGTCAGCGACAGCAGCCCGAGAAAGAGCGACCAGATGACGCCTGTGGCCCGCCACCATGAAAGTTCAAAATAGATTACATAGGGGAAATGGGACAGCGCGGCGAAGAGAAGCAGGCGGGCGAGATATTTCTTCACGTTGGAGGTGCGGTAAAACCCTTCGGCAATCATGTAGCACATGATGGGGGCCACAATGCGGCCGGGGATCCGCAGCAGAAGCCCCGCCGCCTCATTTCCCTGCCAGAATACGGCGATAAAGTGGTCAAACAGCATGGCCGCAACGGCAAGATTTTTCAGCGCACAGGCGGTCAGTCCAACCGTAGTTTTCTTAGACATATGAAGCTCCATTTTTCTCCCTCTTGCAGCATGCCAAAGCGCCGCTGTCATGACTCCCCGTTACTTTCTCGATTCCGCCGCCTTATTGACGCAGGAGATGGCGTTCAGGCTGCGGGGATAGCCGATGTACGGCAGGCACTGGGAGACAACCTTTACGAGAAAGGCCGCGTCGCTGCCCAGGTTCATGTTGCCGCCCGCGTGCGCTGTCAGCTGCGGCTCGCATCCGCCCTGGGCCGCCAGGAAGCAGAAGGTGATCATCTCCCGCTGGACGAGGTTCAGGCCGGTGCGGGTGTAGTAATCGCCGAAGCAGTTGGCCGCCAGCCAGCGGTTGATGTGGCCGTTTTTCCACGCTTCGTTCATTCCTTCTCCGAAGATCTCGACCTGGGTCTGGATTCCTTTCTCCAGGCGGTCCTCCATCGTTGTGGTCGCCTGCCCTTCCAGGGGCAGCTTGACCCCGCGTTCCGTCAAAATATCGTTGGCCGCATCCAGAAAGGGTCTGACCCGTCCGATGCCCAGGTTGTCCACTGCCTGGTAGACGACTTCTTTGACCATGACGGGGGAGAGGCCCGCGTCCAGCGCACGGGGCAGCTCCGCCCTGAACTCATCAATTCCCTGGCAGCCCAATAGCGCGGCGAGAATCGCAAGATGCCGGGTCGTCTCGTCGAGCTGCTGTCCTTCCTCGCCGGGCACTTCCTCAAAGGCAAAGTGTTCCAGGCGTTCTGCAAATTCCGGATCGGTTTCCCAATAGTTCATGACAAAATCCTCCCTATTCCTTTTCGATCTTCTGGCTGCCGGTCGACCAGACATGCTGTTCCTTCGCGGCGGCAGGGGTGTTCTGGGCCATCACGCCCACGAGTTTGTGGGGGAGGTAAGGCTCTTCCAGATAGGCGCACTCCTCCTCCGTCAGGGCAAGCTCCACCGCTTTGGCTGCGCCCTCGATGTGGTGCAGCTTGGTGGCCCCGACTACGGGGGCGGTGACCTTGGTGAGCAGCCACGCCAGAGAAACCTCGGTCATGGAGACGCCCCGCTTTTCGGCCAGCTCCGCCACGCGGCCGATGATGGCCGCATCCTGTTCCGCGGTGGCGTCGTATTTGAACCTGGCGTAGCTGTCCTCTTCCAGCCGTTTGGAGGTCTCGCCCGGGTGCTTGGAGAGCCGCCCGCCTGCCAGGGCGCTGTAGGGGGTCATGGCGATGTTGTCCTCATGACAGAGCTTCGCCATCTCCCGCTCCTCCTCCCGGAAGATCAGGTTGTAGTGCCCCTGGATGGAGACGAATTTCGGGAAGCCCTCCTTTTCGGCCAGAGCGTTGGCCTTAGAGAGCTGGTAGGCGAAGCAGTTGGAAATGCCAATATACCGGACCTTACCCGCCTGCACCACCCGGTTCAAGCCGTCCAGGATGTCATAAAGGGGTGTTTCGTAGTCCCACATGTGGTAGATATACAGGTCAATGTAGTCCAGCCCCAGGTTTTTCAGGCTGGTGTTGACCATCCGCTCGATGTGCCGCTGGCCGGTGACGCCGGCGGCGATCTCCTCCTGGGTGCGGGGCAGGAACTTGGTGGCGACCACCACATCCTCCCGCTTCGCGAAATCTTTAAGCGCCCGCCCCAGGTACTGCTCGCTGGTGCCGCTCTGGTAGCCGATGGCGGTGTCGAAGAAGTTGACCCCCAGTTCCAGCCCCCGCTGGATGATCTCGCGGGAATGGGGTTCATCCAGCGTCCAGCTGTGCTGGCCGTTTCCCGCGTCGCCGAAGCCCATGCACCCCATGCAGATGCGGGAGACGGTCAGGTCCGAATTTCCGAGCTTTGCGTACTGCATACCGCCCCTCCTTACTCGAGGGCGGCGTAAGCCGCGTCGTCTACCGCTTCCAGCCACTCGTTCCCGGTCTCCTCACCCGGGACCTCTACCGCAATGTGGGAAAACCAGCTGTCCTTTTTGGCGCCGTGCCAGTGCTTGACCTCCGCGGGGATGGTGATGACGGTGCCGGGGGTGAGGCTCACAGCCTCCTTGCCCTCCTCCTGATACCAGCCTTCGCCGGCGGTGCAGATGAGCAGCTGCCTGCCGCCGGATTTGGCGTGGTGGATGTGCCAGTTGTTCCGGCAGCCCGGCTCAAAGGTGACGTTGGCCAGGAATACCGGGCACTTGCCGGCCTCGGTCAGGGGGTTCAGGTAGGAATTGCCGATGAAGAATTGGGCAAACGCGGTGTTGGGATTGCCCAGGCCGAAGACGTTTTCCTTGTCGAATGCAGCTTTGTCGTGGATACGCATACAAAACACTCCTTTTCATTGATTGCAGTTTATTTATTTGGTTATACGCCGCCGCAGAAGTTTGGAAGCATAATAAGCCAGGAAGACGAAAGTACCCATCAGGGCCAGGTAGTCCAGATAGAACAGCGGGACCGGCTCGCTGAAGTCCAGGAACACAAACTCGGTCTGCAGCAGCATGTAGGTGAGGAAATCCCTCCGGACGAAGACGGAAGCACCGTAGGCCGCGATCCCCGCTCCGAGGATGGGCAGCAGGATCTTCCGCAGGCGGGAGGGCCCTTTCAGCCGCAGCGCCTTCCCGGCCATGCCGAGGAAGATGCCCCAATGGAGACCGAGGTGCAGCGCCATCAGGACAAAGCCCCAATGGGAAGCCGCCATGTGCAGCAGCCGCGCAAAGGACATCCCGCCACGGATGTTCAAAAAGGCGAAGACGTGGTTTGAAAGCATGATCCCGCTGACCATCAGGCCAATCATGGCGAGAAACAGCAGCAGGTCGGCAGCCAGCTGAAGGATCCGGGAAGGGGAATACTTCCCCCGAAATAAGTTGCGGTACCAGCCGCCGTTCAGGATGTGGTGGAGGATGAAGAGCAGGAACATCCCTGCTCCCACCCACTCGTGGGCGGTATCGCTCCAGAACTGGTATCCCATCAGAAACATGAGGGCGAGGGTCATCAGAATATCTGCGGCAATTTTGAGGATGGCTTTCGGCTTCACGGCGAACCCTCCCTTCTCTGCAGGCTCAGGACAGGGCCAGGCCGTCGATCCAGGCGGCGACCTCTTCCGCAGCGCTGTCCACGCGGCTGCCGGATATATGAAGCCCCTCCAGGATCGCGGCTCCCGGCGCGCTGTCGGGAAGCTTGTCCAGGCTGCGGCCAAACCCGCTGCCTCCGCTGGTGCAGAAGGGGACGAGGGTCTTGCCCTCCCAGTCGTAGGACTCCAGGAAAGAGTAGACGATCATGGGCGCGTCGCTCCACCAATCGGGGTATCCCACGAACACTACGTCGTAGCTGTCCCAGTTTTCGACCGCGGACGCCAGCTCCGGGCGGGCATTGTCGGCCTGCTCCTGCTGGGCGACGTCCAACAGGGCGTCGTAGTCGTCGGTGTAGGGGGCGGCGGGTTCGATCTCGAACAGATCGCCGCCGGTTTCGGCCTGAATGAGCTCCGCCATCTGCTCGGTGTTGCCCGACCAGGAGAAATAAGCGATGAGGGTGCCGCCCGTTTCCGGGTCGGCGATTTCTGCGGTTTCCTCCGATTCCAGGGCAGATGTTTCGGAAGATTCAGGTTCCGAGGCGGTCTCGGAGGAAGCTTCCTCCGAGGATTCAGCCGCCGCAGAGGGGGAGGGCTGTTCGGAGGCGCCGCCTGCATCGGAAGACGCGGTTCCTCCGCCGGAGGCGGTGCATGCGGTGAGGGAACAGGCCAGCGCCGCGGAGAGGAGAAGGGCGTATAACGGTTTCATCAGGATCATTCCTTTCTTTTGCGGAGTTCCGCAGGGAGGGGCGGGTTCCACTTTTTGACCTTGCAGGGGTTGCCGCAGGCGACGGCGTTGTCCGGGATGGATTCGGTCACCACGCTCCCCGCGCCGATGACGGCATTGTCGCCGATGGCAACGCCCGGAAGGATGATGCTCCCGCCCCCGATCCAGGTGAAGGAACCGATTGTCACCCGCTTGGCCTGCGTTTTTATCGCCGCAGTCCCATCCGGCTCTAGCCAGAACCGCTCTGCTCCGTCCAAAGCGTGAACGGCGGTATAAATTTTCACATCCGGCCCGATCAGGGTGTTTTCCCCGATGACAATCTCCGCGGTATCCAGCAGGGTGCAGTGCATGTTGATAAAGCTGTTGTCCGCAAGATGGATGTTATATCCGTAATCCACGTAGATCGGCTGGTTTACGCGGGCATTTTTCCCAAGGCATCCGAATAACGCGGACAAAATGCGGGCGCGCGCTCCGGCGTCTTCCGCGGGCAGACTGTTGTAGGTCCGCATCAGATCCTTGGCCCGGTTCTGCTGCCTGCGGAGTTCCGGGTTTCGGGCGTCGTAAATCTGTCCGCTCTGCTTCTTTTCCAATTCGGTCATTCCATGCGCTCCTTTATCCGCCTTGTTCTGATTATCAGTATACAGGATTTTTTTCTGTATGTAAAATGCTTATATTTCATTATTGTCAATACTCTTTTTGCATGGCAACGCCAATTTGCCATGATAAGCGGGCGTGCAGCCGCGCCGGAACCCAAGCGCCGCCTGCCAGGATGCGCTTGGGTTGGCAGGCGGCGGTTCGATATCGATTCCGGCTCAGAGGGATGCTGCCCACTGTTCCAGCATTTTCTGCGAAAGCTTTCCGTTCAGCAGCCGGCCCTCCTTTATCACTGCTCCCGGGCAGATGGGGGAGAGGTCCTCCGCCGTTTTTCCCATACCGCTGCCGCCTGAGGTGGCGAACAGGATAATGGTTTTGCCGGTGAAGTCATAGCTTTCCAAAAAGGTGCGGATAATGGCGGGCGCTGTGTACCACCAGATGGGGAACCCCAGGAAAATCCGGTCATAGGCCGCGATGTCCGCGTCTTTGTCCGCCAGCGCGGGGCGGGAAGCCGGATCCTTCATCTCTGCCGAACTGCGGGAGTGCGGGTCCCGCCAGTTCAGGTCGCCGCGGGTATAGGGCACGGCGGGCCTGATCTCGTACAGGTCGCCGCCGGCTGCCGCTGCCAGCTGTTCTGCGGCGTGCCTGGTGACGCCGCTTGCGGAAAAGAATGCGATCAATGTCTGTTTCATAGGATGGACCTCCTTATCATAGATGCAAAGTGCTGCTTACTCTGCCGCCGTGATGGTGACGGTGCCGGAAATTTCGCTGATCAGCTCCCCGCCGGAGACAGCCTGTCCCAGCTCGTAGAGGGAGGAGTTTGGGCTATAGTCATCGAAGAACATCACCACATCCCCCCAGGGGGCATAGTAGGCCAGCGTGCCGGCCCCCGCCTGGGCCAGCGGGGCATCCCCGGTATCCAGCTCCTCCGGCGGATAGAAGATTTTTTCGTTGGTGCTGAAGTCCTCCACCGCAATGGTGAGAGGCAGCTGCGCGTAAAGGGAAGCGGCCGCCGCGCTGTCGTTCAGCTCGTAAACGACGGAGCCGCCGTCAAATTGTACCGCAATCTGTCGGGATTCCATACGATCCTCCTCCGTTTCCGTGCCGCCAAACCCCAGTTCCGCCACCCAGCCCTGGATGTCCTGCTGGGAGGAGGCGGCATCCTCTTCATAGCAGTCGAAGATATTGTCTGAGATTGCCGCATCAGGCGCCGTCCCGGCAATCTGCTCCACGCTGCCCGCAAGGCCGCCGGTGCCGTGGGAGCAGAACAGGTATACCTGCTTGCCGGACAGGTCGTTCTGCTCCAGAAAGGTCAGCAGCGCCATCGGCACGCCGTACCACCAGTTGGGATAGCCGAGGAATACGGCGTCATACTGGTCCAGATTTTCCACATTCTCTATAAGCGCGGGGCGGGCGTCGTCGCCGCGTTCCTGGTTGGCGCGGGAAAGGCATGCGTCCCAGTCGCTGGGATACGGGTCGGTCACCCGGATGGGAAACAGGTCGCCGCCGGTTTCTTCCTGCACCCAGCCCGCCAGCTGCTGCACATTTCCGGGCGGGATCACGCTGGGTGAGGCGACCGCATCCACGTCATCGTCCAATATGGCGTTGTCAGCCCAGGAAAAATAGGCCACCAGAATATTGCTGTCCCCTTCCTCCTCGCCCGCGCCCGGCTGATCTGGGCCGGACGATTCCGGAGCAGAAGCGGAATCCTCGGGCTGCTCCTGCCCGGATGCAGCAGCGCTGCTTTCGGCCGGTTCGGAAGGGGCGCTGTCCTCAGTTTCTGCCGCTCCGCATGCTGCGAGGGAAACGGCCATCGCCGCCGCTAAAAAGAGAGAGAGTAGTTTTTTCACTTGTACTGCCTCCTGTTCGCACATAGCAAATCCATAAGGAATCTGCGGACTATACTGCATCGGTTCTGCTGATTTTATTATAAAGCAGCTTCTTTTCAGTGTCTAATACTTATCTTTTATTTTGTACCATACGTTTTTTGTATGGTACATGGGCTTTGGGGAAACAGATTCTGCTGCCGCGGTCCTTGAAAAACGCTGCTGACGGGCACAAATTCCCATATGAAAGACAAAAAACCACCGCATCCGGCGCATTCGCCAGAGACGATGGTTCCTTTTATTATTCTGCTGAGAAGACCTGTAAGCCGAGTTCTGTCGTGTGTGACAATCTATCTCGACGGCATGTCGCCATGCCGCTCAAGCCACCCGTCGGGAGCGTCGGACCAACGATAACCTCCCAGTCGGTGTTGCATCGGATAGGGTTTACATGGCAGCGGGGTTCCCCCCGCTCCGGTGAGCTCTTACCTCGCCTTTCCACCCTTACCGGGAAATCCCGGCGGTATCTCTCTGTTGCACTTTCCCTGAAGTCGCCTTCGGCTGCCGTTAGCAGTTATCCTGTCCTGTGATGCTCGGACTTTCCTCATGGATTGCTCCACGCTGCCACACAGTCTTCTCAGCTTTCCTATTTTACCTGATTTTGCAGATTTTGTCAACGGCTGTTTTCAAAAAATATAGGAAAACGGGTTGACAGAATGGGGGTGAAAATGTTAGAATTTTATTAACATGAGACGGAAAGGGGAGGCGCGATTGCTGCTGCAGAAACCGGTGCGCCCGGATTTCAAAAAGGTGCTGCTCGGGCTTTTGCTTGCGGCTGTGCTGATCCTGGTCCTCGACCTGGGCTGCGTGTTCCGGTGGGTGACAGGGGTCCCCTGTCCCGGCTGCGGCATGACGCGGGCGCATCTGGCGGCCCTGTCGCTGGATTTTGGGCGGGCGTTTTATTACCATCCGCTCTGGCCGCTTCCCGCGCTGCTTTTCCTGGCGCAGATTTTCTTTCCCGCCGGGATCTTCCGCAGCAGGCGGCTCAACAGCGCCGCCGCCATCGGCCTGCTCGTCCTGGTGCTGGGGGTCTACCTGGTGCGGATGCTGCGCTGCTTTCCCGACACTCCGCCGATGGAGTATCAGTCTCAGAGTATTCTGGGCTGGCTGCTTGCAAGAGCCGGCCTGCTGACATGATGGGAGGAAAATCACATGATCCAACAACGCAATTTCTGGATGTACCTGCTGCTCAACATCGTCACCTGCGGTTTTTACAGTTGGTACTTCTTCTACACCACGACCCGGGACATCAACACGATGGTCGGGGACGACGGCCGTAACACCGAGCCGACGACCGTCCTGCTCTTCACCCTGGTGACCTGCGGCTTCTACAGCTACTACTGGTACTACGACCAGGGCAACCGGATCAAAGCGCTTGCCGACCGCAACAACATCCCCTGCAACGAGAACGGCACCTCTTATCTGATGTGGATCCTGCTCGGAACCCTGATCTGCGGCGTCGGCTCCTATATCGGCATCTATCTGTTCATCAAGAACTTAAACGAGCTGATCTCCGCCTACAACGCCAGCATGTATAACAGCAACATGAACGGCGGCCAGGCGCAGTAAGCCGGCCTGCCGCGCACAGCGGAACCCTGCGTCCAGAGGGCAAAAGCCCTCTGGACTTTTTTGCGCTTTCAGCAGAAAAATACGGATTAGCGCAGCCCTTATGGGGATGATCCATCACATTCCAAAAAGACACTGATAATTTTGCAATATCCTATTGACAGACAATATTATATGATTTATAATATAAGCAACCGATGAGGTTATACGTCATATAATATTAGAAAGGAAGGGGTAGCGTGGCATTTCAAATCGGCTCCGGGCTGCTTGATGCCTGTGTCCTCTCGGTTTTGGCTGAGGGAGACATCTACGGCTATCAGCTGACCCAGCAGATCCGGGCGCATTTCGACATCTCCGAATCGACCCTTTACCCGGTGCTGCGGCGGCTGCAGAAGGACGGCGCACTCGAGACCTACGACGAACCATTCCAGGGCCGCAACCGCCGATACTACCGGCTGACTGCCGAAGGGCGGGCGCTTTCGGAAGACTACCGCACGGAATGGATGGAATTCCGGGAAAAAATCGATGGATTTTTGGCAAAGGGGGAGCAGCATGACAAGAAATGAGTATCTCGGAGCGCTGCGGCAGGAGCTGCGGTCGCTGCCGCTGCAGGAGCAGGAGGAGGCCCTGCGCTACTATGAGGAGTATTTTGACGACGCGGGCCCGGAAAACGAGCAGCAGGTGATCGCCGAGCTCGGCTCGCCGCGGGAACTGGCCCGCAACATCGTGGAGAATTCGGTATTCAGTCTGACCCGTGCGCCGCAGCCGGAACCGGGGCAGGAACAGGAGAACGCGTTCCGGCAGATGGAGCCGCCCGCCCGCCAAAAACAGGGCAGGGGCGCGGCCTTCTGGATCCTTGTCATCCTGAGCAGCGTCATCTGGCTGCCGCTGCTGATCGGTTTCGCGGCCTGCATCCTCGGGGTGCTGGCAGGGCTCGTCGCGCTGCTGGCGGGCATCGCAGTGGCAGCGGCGGCGCTTGTGATCGCAGCCTTTTTCTGCATCGGGTTCGGGCTGCCGCTGTTTGCAACTTCTCCCGCAGACGGCATCCTGCTCATCGGCCTGGCTCTGGTGCAGCTTGGCGGGGCGCTGCTGTGCGGGATCATCTGCTACCTGGTCTGCGGCAAGTTCATCCCCTGGTGCTGGCGGAAAGGCAAGGGGATGTGGCAGAGACAGCGCGAAAAAAGGGGGCAGACCCCTGTGACGGGAAAGGAGTAACGGCATTATGAAAAAAACGATGATCATCCTGTTAAGCGTCTGCGTCGTGCTTTTCTTAGCCGGCGGCGGGATGTACGCGGCTGCGGTCGCGATGGGCGCGGATGGATATACGACAGAGGTCGGCGGCGTCACCATCTCGGCTACTCCGGGCGGTTTCCATTTCTATCTCGGCGAAGACGGACGGACATCCGCGCCGGCTGCGCCTTCTGCGCCCGAATCTCCGACCCAGAATTCCCCGGTGCCCGACGACAGCCTTGTCCGGGTTGAGGCAGAGCTGCACCTGTACGATCTGGAAGTGACCACCGGCAGGGAGCTGAACATCTGGACGGAAGACGAGGGCCGGGGCGCTACCATTTCCTGGACAGTTGCAGACGGCGTCCTCTCCATTACGGAAGAATGGGAGGAGGATTGGACAGACTGGAGGAACTGGGTCCACTTTGATGGCGACGACCTGAAGGTCCACCTGGTCCTGCCGCAGGAAGCGGCGGAAGAACTGACCCTCTCCGTTTCCGCCGATTACGGCGATCTGGACTTTGACGGGGTCCAGGCAGGAGCGCTTACCGCCCAGGCGGGCGCGGGGGAGATCGACCTGGAAAGCTGCCGCATCGGGGAAGTCAGCGCCGTACTCGGCGCGGGCGAGATCAAGGTGGAAAAATCGGAGATCAGCGGGCTGCTTTCCGCGGAAAGCGGCAGCGGCGACCTGAAGATTGAGGAGAGCACCCTCGGTTCTGCTGACCTGAGCCTTGCCTTCGGGGATATTGAGATCGAAGGCGCGATGGAAGGCGACCTGAGCGCGAAGACGGAAGCCGGCGACGTTCGGGTCCGGCTCAGCGGACAGCGGGAAGCGTATTCCTATGAGCTTTCCACCAGCTTCGGTGACATCCGGCTGAATGGGACGCAGTATACCGGCAGCCATTCGGAACAGAACAGCGGCCCGCTCATCCGGGCGGAGACCCAGTTCGGCGATGTACAGGTAACGGTCGGGCAGTGAGGCTTCTATATTTCACCACAAAAGGGCGGCAAGCAGCCGTCCTTTTCTTTTATTCGGAAAAATCACGAAATTTTTATTCAGGCCTTTTCAAATCTGGGGAACTATGCTATAATTCGAATGGAATATGTTTTTCCAAGAGAAAGGACGATGAAAGATGAAAAAATATGCAATCGGCGTTGACTACGGCACCCTCTCCGGGCGCGCCCTGATTATCAATGCCGCCACCGGTGAAGAACTCGCCTCTTCTGTCTACGAGTATCCTCACGCGGTAATGGACCGCGCCCTCCCCGACGGGACCCCCTTAAAAAACGACTGGGCGCTCCAGCATCCTCAGGATTACCTTGATGTGCTCGAACACACCATCCCGGCTGTCCTGGCGGAAAGCGGGGTCAACCCCGCCGATGTTATCGGCATCGGGATCGATTTCACCGCCTGCACCGTCCTGCCCACCCTAAAGGACGGGACGCCCCTCTGCTTCCTGCCTGAATACCAGAACCGTCCCCACGCCTATGTCAAGCTCTGGAAGCACCACGCCGCCCAAGACAAGGCAAATGAATTGAACCGCATCGCCGCCGCGCGCGGGGAGAAGTGGCTCGCAAACTACGGCGGCAAGATCTCCTCCGAGTGGGCGGTGCCGAAAATCTGGCAGATCCTCGACGAGGACCCCGAGATCTATGAAAAGATGGACCGCTTTATCGAGGCCGCCGACTGGATTGTCTGGCAGCTCTGCGGCAGGGAGACCCGCAACTCCTGCACCGCCGGATATAAGGAGATCTGGAACAAAAAGACCGGCTTCCCCTCTGAGGAATTCTTCGCCGCCCTCGACCCGCGGCTCGCGAAGCTGCCGGACGAGAAGTTTTCCCGGGAAATCACCCCGCTCGGCTCCCGCGCCGGCTTCCTGACCGCCAAGGCCGCCGCGCTGACCGGGCTCCCCGAGGGGATCGCCGTCGCGGTGGGCAACGTCGACGCCCACGTCTGCGTCCCGGCTGCCGGCATCGACGGGCCGGGCAAGGTCCTGGCCATCATGGGCACCTCGACCTGCCACATGCTGATGGGGACCGAGGAGGTGCAGGTCCCCGGCATCTGCGGCGTCGTCGAGGACGGCATCATGCCCGGGTTCTTCGGCTATGAGGCCGGGCAGTCCTGCGTCGGCGACCATTTCGCCTGGTTCATCGACAACTGTCTGCCCGCTTCCTACTATGAGGAAGCGCAGGCCGCCGGGATAAACATCCACAAATTCCTCCGCGAAAAGGCCCAGCGTGAAAAGCCCGGCGAGAGCGGCCTGCTCGCCCTCGACTGGTGGAACGGCAACCGCTCGGTCCTAGTTGACGTCGACCTGACCGGCATGATCCTCGGCATGACCCTCCAGACCCGCCCGGAGCAGATCTACCGCGCCCTCATCGAGGCGACCGCCTACGGCACCCGGATGATCGTCGACAACTTCAAAGAGGGCGGCGTCCCGGTTGAGGAGTTCGTCGCCTCGGGCGGCATCGCCCGCAAAGACCCGATGATGATGCAGATCTATGCCGACGTGCTGAACATGCCGGTCCGGGTCACCTCGACCTCCCAGGGACCGGCCCTCGGCTCCGCCCTCTTCGGCGCGGTCGCGGCGGGGAAGGAGGCCGGCGGCTTCGACAGCATCTTTGAGGCGGCCCGCGCGGTCGACACCTCCCGCGACATCATCTACCGCCCGATTCCGGAGAACGCGGCGGTCTACGACAAGCTCTACGCCGAATACAAGACCCTGCACGATTATTTCGGCCGGGGAGAAAACGACGTCATGAAGCGGCTGAAGGCCATCAAAAACGCCGCGCGCGGATAAGGAGGATTTTTCATGCTGGAAAAACTGAAGGAAGACGTCTGGAAAGCAAACCTGCAGCTGCCGGAGCACGGCCTCGTCGTCTTCACCTGGGGCAACGTCTCGGGCTTTGACCGGGAAAGCGGTCTCTTTGTCATCAAGCCCTCCGGCGTCGAATATACGGAGCTCACCCCCGACGACATGGTCGTGATGGACTTAAACGGCAACAAGGTCGAGGGCCGGCTGAATCCCTCATCCGACACCCCGACCCACCTGGTCCTGTACAAGAATTTCCCCGGCATCGGGGGGGTTGTCCACACCCATTCCCGCTGGGCGACCGCCTGGGCGCAGGCCGGACGGGACATCCCGGCCTACGGCACGACCCACGCCGACTACTTTTACGGCCCCGTCCCCTGCACCCGCCGGATGAAGAGCCGGGAGATCGAAGGCGCTTATGAGGCCGAGACCGGCAAGGTCATCGTCGAGGAGTTCGAGGGCCGCAATCCCGCGGACATCCCCGCCGTCCTCGTCCGCTCCCACGGCCCCTTTGCCTGGGGAAAAGACTGCTTTGAGGCGGTCTACCACGCCGTCGTGCTGGAGGAAACAGCCCGAATGGCCGCTTTGAGCGAGTGGCTCGCGCCCGGCGGGCCGGGAACCCTCGACCCCATGCAGCAGAAGCTGCTCGACAAGCACTTCCTCCGCAAGCACGGGGAAAACGCCTATTACGGGCAAGAAACGAATGAGAAGGAGAGAGGCAGATGATGGAAAAGCTGCAATGTACCTGTTGCGGCGGCAAGTTGGTCATGAACGCAAACGGTAACGCCGTCTGCCAGTTCTGCGGGATGGAATACGCCCCGGAAGCGATGAAAAAACTGATTGTCGAAATGAAGGGCACCGTACAGGTGGAAGGCGTAGATACCGCCGACGCACTGGCCAAACGTGCCGAGACCTTCCTCTCACTGGGGGAACGCGGCGATGCGCGGATGAATTTCCAGAAGCTCACACAGCTGGCCCCGGATGACTACCGCGGCTGGTGGGGGCTGACCCGGGTGTTCGACTGGGACGATTATTTCCGGAAAAATGCAGGAGAGCCGCTGGAGATGCCGTCCTGCTGCCAGCGTGCCCTGCGCTTTGCCCCGGAGGGGAAAAAAGCGGAGATCCGCGCCTTTTATAACGAAAAGGCGCAAAAGATCGGCGGGCGGGTCGCTCAAAATTACGCGAAGACCCAGCAGCAGCTGAGCGCAATCGGAGCAAAGCGTAAACAGTATGAGCGCATGAGCGCCGCGCTCCTGCAGGAGGAGCGCCAGGCTACCCTGCGGGAGCAGCGGCTCAACAAATACGGCGACTACCGCCGCCATGTCACCGCGGGGACCGTTCTTGCCAACTTTTTGTTCTTCGCCGCCGCGGTGGCGCTCAACGTCTTTTTGCCGCATCCCATTTCGCTGGTGGTCCTTGTTGTAGCCGCCTTTTTCCTGTTGGAGATGTGCTACCTTGCCGTCCAGAAAAACCGTTATAAGCGGGCGGGCGAGCGGATCAGGCAGATCCGTAGCCGGCAGGCGCAGCTTGCCCGGGAAAAATGGGAGTTTGAGCAGGAAGAAAAGCGGCTTCAGGAGCAAACGCTTTAGCATACATCAAAGCAAAGGAGTCAGAACCATGAAAATCGCCAAAAACAGCAAGGTCGTCTTCATCGGCGACTCGATCACCGACTTTGAGCGCGCCCGTCCCTACGGGGAGGGAATCGGCTTCTGCGGAGATATCGGCAAGAGCTACGTCGCCATCGTCGACGGTCTCATCAAGGCTTCTTACCCCGACGCCCACCTTCGCGTCATCAACATGGGGGTGAGCGGCAACACCACCCGCGACCTCAAAGCGCGCTGGCAGACCGACGTGATGGACTTAAAGCCCGACTGGCTTGGCATCCTCATTGGCATCAACGACGTCTGGCGGCACTTCGACACCCCGCACATCACGGAAAACCAGGTCGGCATTGAGGAATACCGGCAGAACCTTACAGAGCTCATCGAGCAGGCGCTCCCCATCCTTGGGGGCGGGCTCATCCTCATCACCCCCTATTTCATGGAGCAGAACAAGTCCGACCCCATGCGGCAGATGATGGACGCCTACGGCGCGGTTGTCAAGGAGCTCGCCGCCAAATACGGGGCGGTGCTGGTCGACCTCCAGGCCGAATTCGACCGGTATTTTGCCTGCAACCACCCCATGTCGGTCAACTGGGACTACATCCACCCCGACCTGGCCTCCCACGTCCTCATTGCCCGCGCGATCTTAAAGCAGCTCGATTATGCGTGGTAAGGCGGCGGCCTTCCTCGCGGGTGTGCGCAGGCCGGGCCCGCCTGTCGGGAAAATGTGCGTGCTGCGCTGCGGGCTCTGCTTCCTTCTGGCGGGGGCCGCAGCCGGTGTCCTCGCGCAGCTGGCGGATCTTTTCTGGGCAAACGGCGGAGATTTCCTCTCCCAGATGTCGGTATGGATCTTTCTTGGGACGCTCATTTCCGCCCTGAGCCGCTCCCCTCGGCGGGCGGCGCTCTATGTGCTGCTGTTCTCGGCCGCGATGCTGCCCGCCTATTACCTGACGGCAGAGCTGGCCGGCGGCTATTACTCCCCGGCGTTTGCCGCCGGATGGGCGGTTTTCTGCTGCCTCACGCCGCTTTTTGGATGGCTTGCCTGGTACGGGCGGGGAAGGGGATGGTTTGCAAGGCTGATCGGCGCCGGCATCCTCGGGACGATGCTGCTCTGCGCTGCCGTCCTCTTCGACAGGGTGCGGGCGGCGGACCTTGCTTTCCTCATTCTGACCGCGATCCTTCTGTTTTGGCGGCTGCGCGGACGCTTGCCGTAAACAAAACTGTGCGCTCCTTTCTCAGGGGGCGCACAGTTTTGTTATTTCGGTTTTTTCATCGTGAGGGAGATCCGCTTTTTGCGCAGGTCGACCTCGAGGACCCAGACCGTCACGATGTCGCCGACCTTGACCACCTCGAGCGGGTGGCGGACAAACCGGTCGGAGAGCTGGGAGATGTGGACAAGCCCGTCCTGATGCACCCCGATGTCGACAAAGGCGCCGAAATCGATGACGTTGCGAACGGTGCCTTTGAGCTCCATGCCGGGTTTTAAGTCCTTCATCTCCATCACGTCGGTGCGGAGGAGGGGCGGGGGGAGCTCGTCGCGGGGGTCGCGGCCCGGCTTCATCAGCTCCTCGATGATGTCCCGCAGGGTCGGCAGGCCGATGCCGAGCTTTTCCGCAAGGGCTGAAAGCCCCAGTTTCTCCGCACGGGCTTTCAGCTCGCCGATGGCCCCCGCTTCGACGTCGGCGAGGGAGTAGCCGCACGCTGTAAGCAGCGCCTTCGCCGCCTTGTAGGATTCCGGATGGACGCCGGTGGCGTCGAGGACCGAATCCCCTCCGGTGATCCGCAGGAAGCCCGCGCTCTGCTCAAAGGCCTTGGCCCCGAGCTTCGGCACCTTTTTGAGCTGGCTGCGGTCGGTGAAGCGCCCGTTTTCCTCGCGGTAGGCGACGATGTTGCGGGCAACCGCCGCGTTGATGCCCGAGACCCGGGCCAGCAGCGGCTGGGAGGCGGTGTTCAGGTCGACCCCGACCCCGTTGACGCAGGCCTCGACCACCCCGTCGAGGGCGTCGCCCAGCTGCTTCTGGGGCATATCGTGCTGGTATTGTCCGACGCCGATCGCCTTGGGGTCGATCTTGACCAGCTCGGCGAGCGGGTCCTGGAGCCGCCGCGCGATCGAGACGGCCGAGCGGAGGGAGACGTCGAACTGCGGGAATTCCTCGGCCCCCAGCTTGGAGGCGGAGTAGACCGAAGCGCCCGCCTCCGAGACGACCATGTAGGAGACCTTTTCGGGGAGGTCGCGGAGCATCCCCGCGATGAACTGCTCGCTTTCGCGGGAGGCGGTGCCGTTGCCGATGGCGATGACGGTGACCCCGTATTTGCGGATGAGGGCGGTCAGGGTTTTGGCGGCGCCCTTCTGGTCGTTGTGGGGCATGGTGGGGTAGACGACGGTGGTGTCGAGCACCTTGCCGGTGCCGTCGACGACGGCGATCTTGCAGCCGGTGCGGAAGGCGGGGTCAAAGCCGAGGGTGACGGCGTTTTTGACCGGCGGCTGGAGCAGGAGCTGCCGCAGGTTCTCCGAAAAGATGCGGATCGCCCCGGCGGACGCCTCCTCCGAAAGCTGGCTGCGGACCTCCCGCTCGATGGCGGGGAAAAGCAGGCGGGAGAAGCTGTCGGCGCAGGCGGCGGCCACGAGCCGGGCGGCCGGAGTGTCGTTTTTGACAAACCGCTTCTGCAGGGCGGAGACGGCCGCCTGGTCGTCAATCCTGACCGCAGCGCGGAGCAGGCCCTCCCGCTCGCCGCGCTCGATGGCGAGGAGGCGGTGCCCCGCCAGCTTGGCGACCGGCTCGGAGAAGTCGTAGTAGTTCTCGTAAACCGAGCTCTCCTCCGGCTTGACCGCCCTGGACTGGAACAGCCCGGTGCGGAAGGCGAAGGCGCGCAGTTCCTTGCGGATGGCGGCGTTGTCGGCAATGTCCTCGGCGAGGATATCGCTCGCGCCCGCCAGCGCTTCGGCGGGGGAGGGGACGCCCTTTTCCTCCGAGACAAAGGCGGCGGCCTGTTTTTCCGGATCGCCCGGCTTCTGGGAGAGGATCCAGGCTGCGAGCGGTTCGAGCCCCTTTTCCCTGGCGACGGAGGCGCGGGTCTTCCGCTTGGGGCGGAAGGGGCGGTAGATATCCTCGAGCTCGGTGAGGGTCGCGGCCCTTTGCAGGGCGGCCTCGATTTCGGGGGTGAGCTTCTCCTGTCCCTCAATGGCCGTTCGAATCTCCCCGCGGCGCGCTTCGAGGCTGCGGAGGTAGGTCAGCCGCTCCTGGAGCTTCCGAAGGACCTGGTCGTCGAGGGAGCCGGTCGCCTCCTTGCGGTAGCGGGCGATAAAGGGGATGGTGTTTCCCTCGTCCATCAGTTTGACCGCACTGGAAATCTGGGGGAGGGGGAGCTGGAGCTCTGCGGCGAGCTGTTCCAGAATGTTGATAAAAATCAGTCCTTTCCAGGCAGAAAAACGGCGGGATAAGCAAGCCTTACCCCGCCATTTTGCCGGTATTTAGTAGTCAAGATCCGGCTCTTCGCCGTTTAGCAGTTTCTCAAGATTCTGTTCAAGCCGGGTGATATAGGCGATTCGGGACGTGAAGCTGATGTCCCCGTTTAAGCCCAGTGCAACGCGGCGGTCAGAGATCTGATAAAATTCAATGGTATCGGTGCGGTCCGGATCGTCATGATAGTGATAGGTGATGCTGGCGATCAGCTCGCCGGTTGCGCCGTCGAGGTTTAAGTCCTCAGCGGGAGCCAGGAGGAAGAACTGATACATGGTGCGGTAATTGTCGAGGTCCAGTTCCTGGCCGTTATAGGTGACCCGGCCCAGCGAAGGCTCTTCCGCCTCTTCGCCCTCCTCAGGTTCCTCAGGCTCGGCGAGCTCCATCTCAAAGGAGTAGGTTTCGCCGTTGAGCATGAGATCCACCTGGGATACATCGTCGATGAAAGGCAGATAGAGGATGGAGGAGAACATCTTGGTGATATCGATGCTGATCCAGGGAAGGCTGCTCTCCGCCACTACAAAGACGACATCCTTGCCGTCGGTCATGACGTAGCGGTTGCCGCTGCCGTCCGAGGCGCCGATGTCCAGATGGAAATCCTCGCCGTCTCGGTTGAAGTCCACAACGGTGTACGGGTCGTCCAGGCCGTATTCCGCGAGCATCGCCTCATCGGGATGGATGGCCGCTACATCGCTTGCAGACAGGCCGTTTACCGCATCGCGGAGCTCCTGGGTGTTTTCGGTGTGGAGGGAGGCATTGACCGGGCTGGTGATCACCCAGGTCGAACCGGACATGCCGTAGCTCGCGAGATCTTCGTTGTATTCGCCCATCTCAAAGGAGAAGGGGGTATCGCCGATCGTCTCGGTGAGCGCGCCGCCGACAACGGTCATCGAGCGGATCTCCGGGGCGGTGGCCTCCGAATCCTCGGGGGCGGTCCAGGTTTCGATGATGGTGGTATCCACAAAATCGGTCAGGACCAGCTCAGCATAGGGGGAGATGGAGGACGTGAGGGCGTAGACGTTCGGGTCATCATTCACCATGCCGTAGCAGCCGACACCGGTCGGGAGGGTGTCGCCCAGCAGGAGGACGTTCTCCGTGCCGTCGGAGTAACGGATGGTGATGGTCGCTCTGGGGGTATCCATCCCGTATTTGGCGAGGTCAGCGGGGTTTTCTTCCACCAGCTGGCTTGCGTTGATCGCGTCGAGGGTGCTGAAGAGGGAGGAAGCTTCGGTGTTCTGGTCGATCCCATCCAGGCCGTCAACCGAGTACACGCTCTCCTGTTCATCTCCCTCACCCTGAATTTCCTGATGCAGCAGGATGCTGCCCGCTTCATTTTCAATGGAAATTTCGGTCAATTCTTCCGTTTCGCGGTTGAAAAGCTCGACACTGGTCGTGGTGATAGCGGAGGAGGTCGCAGAGGATTCCTCCTCCCCGCTGCTGTCCTGAGGAAGGAAGAGAAGCAGCAGCAGGACGCCGACGAGGACGAGCAGCACGACGCCGCTGATGATAAGGTTTCTGACTTTCTTGTTCACGATTACTTATTCCTCCTGCGCATCCAGACAACCCCGCCGGCGATCAGGACAAGGATCGGCAGTGCAAACTGCGCCGCGCCGCCGATGGTGTTGACCTGGTTCTGATTGATGCCGAGAGAGGTGGTGCCGAGGGTTTTGGGGACGATGGAGATGCCGTCTTCCTTGTCGCAGAGATAATTTGCGGCGTTGAGGACATAGTCGCCGTTGTTGAGGGCGGCAAAGCTCAGGAAGCTCTCATGGATAATGTCGACCGAGCCGAAGGCTACGACGGTGGAGACGAGGGCGGTTGTCTGATCGTACTTGGTGCGGGTGCCGGCGATCGCAGTGGCGTAGGAATCCTGCACGCCGTCCGTGCTGGGATCCCAGGTGGAATCCGAGCTGCCCATTACGTCCGGGGGAACGACGACCGCGGTGTCATGGGTGGACAGGAGGACGGAGGTCGCCCGGTTGGAGGAGGTTCCGCTTTCACCAAAGGAGGACGAGAGCGGCCGGCAGAGCGGGATCAGGACGGGAAGCTCGGTTGTCGCGAGATCCTCGGTGTAGTTTTCATCCTCGTAGTTCTGGAGGGTGTAGGTGGGGCTGAAATAGGTGCTGGCGGCGTCTGTCTCATAGAGGTAGCCTTCGCCGACGGTGATGCCCCATTCGGAGAGGAATTCCTCCAGAAGCGGGAGGGAGGGCTGGTCGTAGGCGGCAAAGTAGATCAGGTTTTTGCCGAAACGGCCGTCGTTGTCGAGATATTCATCCAGCTTCGCAAGATCGGCGTCAGACAGGTCGACGGTCGGGGCGGCGAGGATGACGAGGTCATACTCGCTGATGTCGCCGGCCATCAGGTCGACTTCATCCACGACGTAGCCGTTCGAGGTGAGGATATCGGTAAAGGAGGAGATGTCGGCCGTGTTGAAGCCGGTCAGAACCGCGACGGTGGGCGGGTCGGCGTTGGTGACGTTCATGATGGCGCTGGTCATCGCCTGCTCCGCGGAGGAAGAGGTGATGTAGGTGTAGCCGGAGGACTGGTCGACCTGGGTGTTAAAGAGGTCGTAGGAGGTGAGGATCTGGTAGCGGTCGCCGCATTCGACGACAATCTGACCGGTGCTCAGCGTCTCCCGGGAGTATTTCTGCTGCAGATCCGGGTTCTGGTAGAGGTCGACGAAGCGGACGGTGATCTTGTCGGAGTACTGCGCGTACCGCATGATGACCTCGTACGCCTGGCGGTAGTAGTCGTTGTTGTTTTTGAAGGTCTCTTCCTCGGCGAGGACGTTGACGGTCACCTCGCTGTCGAGGTTCTGGATATACTCGATGGACTGGTCGGTGATCTGGAAGATGTTGTCCTCGGTCAGGTCGATGTCGATGGGGAAGCGCTCCACCAGCAAGCCGGCGATGATGTTGATCAAAATCACAACCGCGACGAAGCCGACCGTCATGGCTGTGGCGAGCGAGCCGTGTTTCAGGCGGCGCTTATTGAAAGATGCTTTCATACGTTTCCTGCTCCTTTTTCAGTATAGATGGATAAAATCAACCCCAGCGGCGCTTTTCCAGCACCCGGACGGTAAAGAAATTGAAGACCACCGCAACGCTGATAAAGAACAGGATGTTGGAGATGTTCAGGATTCCGGTGACAAAGTCGTTATACCGGCTCATAAAGGAGAGGCTGGTGATGATGGAGGCGATCTGGGTGACCGGGATGAGGGAGGCAAAACCGTCGATCATCAGGATGAACATCATGACCGCAAAGCTGCCGACCGCGGCGATGAGCTGGTTCTCAGTCAGGGAGGAGATGAAGACGCCGATGGAGATGAGGGCCGCTCCGAGCAGCAGGGCGCCCAGGATGTTGCCGATGACAACCGGCCATTCCGGGACGGCGAAGGCCGCGAGGATGAGCGAGTAAACAACGGTGACGGCCAGCGCGATGCAGTACATCAGGAAGGCTGCCAGGAATTTTCCCGCGACCAGGCCGCTCAGGTTGAGGGGAGAGGTCAGGAGCAGCTGGTCGGTCTTCTGCTTTTTGTCCTCACTCATGGAGCGCATGGTCAGAAGCGGGATGATGAAGATGAGGACGGTGAAGAGGGAGCTGAAGACATAGGTGATATCGGTGGTGTTGGCGGCCAGGACGCTCGTAAAGAACATCCCCGAGAAAAAGTAGAAGACCGCTAAGAAGATATAGCCGATGGGGGAGGTGAAATAGTTGGACATCTCCCGTTTGAGGATTGCGAGCATTACTGATTACCTCCGTCTGTATTTTTTTTCGCAGAGCTGTCCTGGGTGAGCTGGAGGAAGATATCCTCGAGGGTCAGCTCGGTGGTCTTGAGGCCGAGGAGCGGGTAGTTGCGCTCGGCGAGCCGTTTGAAGAGGTCGCGCCGGATATCCGAGCCGGGCTCCGCCTCGATGGAGAATTCGTAGACGCCCTGTTCCTTCTGACCGAGGGACTGGACCTCGACGGTGCCGCCGATTCCCTTCAGCAGCTTTTCAAGCTCATCCTCCGGGCCCTCAATGCGGGCGATATAGCGGAAGTCGTCGGTCAGGCTGTGGGAAAGGTTTTCCGCCGTGTCGTCGGCGACAATCTTGCCCTTGTTGATAACGATGACCCGGTCGCAGACCGCCTGCACCTCCGGCAGGATGTGGGAGGAGAGGATGATGGTGTGGCGCTGGCCGAGAGCCTTGATGAGGTTGCGGATCTCGATGATCTGCTTGGGGTCGAGGCCGACGGTGGGCTCGTCCAGGATGAGGACTTCCGGGTTGCCGATCAGGGCCTGCGCCAGGCCGACGCGCTGCTGGTACCCTTTGGAGAGGTTTTTGATGATGCGCTTCTGTACGTCGGTGATTTTGACCCGGCGGCAGACGTCGTCGATATGTGCTTTCATCGGCTGGCGGGCCTTTTTGAGCTGATAGACAAACTCCAGGTACTCCTGCACCGTCATGTCGAGGTACAGGGGCGGATGCTCGGGCAGATAGCCGATGTGCTTTTTCGCCTCGATGGGGTCGTCCAAGATGTCGTGGTCGTCGATTTTGGCCGTGCCGGAGGTGGAAGAGATATATCCGGTGAGGATATTCATCGTTGTGGATTTTCCGGCGCCGTTCGGCCCCAGAAAGCCTAAGATTTCACCCTGATTTACGGTAAAGCTGATGTCGTTGACAGCGTGCTTGTTGCCGTAGCTCTTGGTGAGGTTTTTTACCTCGATCATTCCCAAAACTCCATTCCTGTAATGAAATATGTTTCCGAGCCGTCCGTTTCCATTCCTGCCCAAAAAAAGATACCGGAGAAAATTTCTGCGGTATCGTATAGAAAAAGGCGCTACCGTTTGGGCAAAAGTATCAATTTTCGCGGACAAGCTCTGAATGCTTTTTTATTATAGCACAAATAGCCTAAATTGGCAACTATAGATGGGTGAAAAATATCTGACGGCTGTGTGAAGATTCCGTTCACATAACCGTCACATTGCGCAGAACCGCGCGGCATATTTGCGATCGCCGGCGCATAGGATATAGCATTCGGCCACCAGCCGCCGCGGGGCGGAGAATTGACAGAAAGGGGGTTTTTCATCTGCCGGATGATGAAAAATCGCGGATGGACATGAGAGAATTTCAGCCAGAAGGGCAGCGCCTGGAAAAAGCGGAGAGCCGCGCCGCGCGGTATTCGTTCGAAAGGCTGCGGGAAGCGGCAGAAAAGGGGGAGATCCTGGAGGCGCGGGCTGCCCTCTGTGACAGCGCCCACAACCTGATCGTCGATATGGGCGGAACGACCGGGATCATTCCGCGGGAGGAGTGCGCGGTCGGCATTGCCGAAGGGACGGTGCGGGATATCGCCATCCTTTCGCGGGTCAACAAGCCGGTCTGCTTTGTCGTCACCGGCTTTGAGGAGGGGAGAGGCGGCGCGCTTCGGCCGGTCCTTTCCCGGCGGAAGGCGCAGGAGCGCTGCATCCGGGAATCGCTGTCAAAGCTGCGCCCCGGGGATATCCTTCCCGCCCGGGTCACCCACCTCGAGCAGTTCGGCGCCTTTGTCGACATCGGGTGCGGGGTGGTCTCCCTGATCCCGATCGACGCGATTTCGGTTTCCCGCATCTCCCACCCGCGGGACCGTTTCCGGGTCGGGCAGGACATTTTTGCCGTCGTCCGCTCCATCGAGGGCGGGCGCATCACCTTGAGCCACCGGGAGCTGCTGGGGACCTGGGCGGAAAACGCCGCCCTTTTCGAGCCGGGGCAGACGGTCAGCGGGATTGTCCGCTCGGTGGAGGAGTACGGGGTTTTCGTCGAGCTCACCCCCAACCTCGCCGGCCTTGCGGAGCGGCGGGAGTGGGCCGTTCCGGGGCAGCAGGCGAGCGTCTACATTAAAAACATTCTGCCGGACAGGATGAAAATCAAGCTCATCCTCATCGATTCCTTCGGCGGATGGAGCCCGCCCAAGCCGCTGCGCTACTACCAGACCGCGGGGCACATCGACCGCTGGGTCTATTCCACCCCGGAGAGCGGGAAGGTGGTGGAAACCGACTTCCAGCTTTGACGCCAAAAAATCCCCATCCGTTTGGATGGGGATTTTGTTTGGTTACCGCAGCATCCCGCTGTTGTTGACGATGCGGCTGCTGTACAGGAACAGGACGTCCTGGTCGTCGAAGGTGACATAATCCGGCAGCAGGGTGGAAAAGATGAAGCGCAGGTCGATGAGGGTGATCTTGTCATATTCGCCCAGCAAAAGGGGGGCGAGGCTGCTCCCGAAGGAGTCGCGGAAGATGACAAGCTCCCGCCCGCTGTCGGAAAGCGGGTTTTCAACCGTGATGAGCGGGCTGACGCCGGAGAGGAACAGGTCGTAGGAATTGTCAGTTTCCAGCTTTGCCAGGTCGTAGACCGCGGCGATGTCGGGGTGCTGGTAGTTGTCTGAGACAGCAGCCTCCGTATCGGCGCTGGTCAGGTAGACAAGCGCCTCCTCCCCGCCGCTTTCCGCGAGATACTGCTGCATGGAGCCGAGGAACGGGGTGTGCTGCACTTCTGTAAAGTCATCAAGCTTTACAGAAAAATCCATCGCTTCTCCCAGCTTGTCCAGGACCGGCTGGAGCTTTTCCTGCCGCCAGTGCAGGTCCGAGGCGTAGTAGGAGTCCACATCGAGGGCGGAGGATAGATCAATTTCGGTAAAATTCCCAGTCAGTTCCTCGCGAAGCAGGGCGAGCAGCCTCTCCTGGTCGAGGGTCTGGTACCCCTCCTCCCGGACATACCAGGACTTGTCCGGAATAACGGCGTAAAAGCAGCGGTTCTCCGCGGTCAGCAGGTCGCTTTGGAGGGTGTCGAGCTTGTCGGCAAAGGCTGCGGCCGATTTTTCGTTCAGCTCCGGCAGCTCTTCGAACCACTGCTCCCCGACGCGGTAAATGCCGTTTTCATCCGGTAGGCGCATGGCCTCCCGCCAGATTTTTCCGAGCGGCTCCCAGGCCGCTATGATGGCCGCGGCAGCGGCCGCGAGGAGGAGGATTGCCGCCGCGGCCCGTTTGACCGGCCAGCTCATCTTATTCCGCGAAAGCCGCGTCGAAATTCTCGGCGATCTTGTCGGCGGTCGACGCGCTGGACATGACCAGCAGGACGTACTCTCCGTGGGTCTTGACGATCACCTTTTCCGCCTCGACGCAGATCCACTTGCGGGGGTCGGCGTTCTCCTCGACCTTTTCGGCGAGGGAGGCCGCTTCGTCAGCCGAATTCGCGCGGAGCAGGACGACGGAGTGGGCGACCGCGTTGATCATCGCGTCGGAGGCGATGCCCTCGGCAAAGTCGCTTGCGGGGACAAACGCCACAGATTCGGCGTTTTCTTCGGTGATGGGGGTGCTCATGACGGCGGGCATCTCATCCTCGGGGATCCCTTCGTAGAGGCTGTTCACCAGCTCCTCGAGCTCGGAAGACGCAGCGGATTCCTCGGAGGATTCCTCGGCGTCGGGGGCGACGACGGAGGAGGCATCCTCGACGACGGAGGATTCGGAGGACTCTTCGGAAGATTCAACAGCAGAGGATTCCGGCGCGGAAGAGGTGACGGAAGAGCCGTCGTCCTGGCCGCAGGCCGCAAAAGCGGACATCGAAATCATCAGCGCCATCAGCATCGCAATTTTTCTGAAGTGTTTGTTCATGTTTTTCTCCTTTGGTACAGAAATGGATTTTTGCGGGTTTTGGGTCCCACAACAATATAGACCCGAAAAACCGGAATCTATTATACCGTCAATATGACAGTATTTCAATAAATTTTTTGTGAACTTTACAAATCTTCATGCAGAGACTCCGGCAGATTGATCTCGCCCGCAAAATTCCTGGAGAAAATTTCCTGCACATCCGCAAGCGATTCTGTCTGGCCGAGGGCCCACATCAGCTTGGTCACGGCGGCCTCGGTGGTCATATCCCCCGCGGGGATTGCGCCCGCATCGAGGATCTTGCGGCCGACCTCATAGATGGAGAAATCGCTCGCGTCGTAGAGGCACTGGCTGCACACGACGACGGCGATCCCGCGCTCGACGAGGGCATGGATCTTTTCCGAAAGGTCGCGGCGGATGAAGTGCAGGCCGCCCGCCCCGAAGGCTTCCAGGATGACCCCGCGGTAGGGCATGGCGGCGAGCATGTCAAATACGGCCGGATTGGTGCCGGGGATGAGCTTTAGGAGGAAAACGTCGTTGCAGATGCGCTCCGCGAGCCGCGTTTCCCCGGATGGGGGCGGCGCTTTGTCGTAAATTTCCAGGCCGGTCGCGAAGACCTCGGCGCGCACCGGCGCGTTGACGCTTGCAAAGGCGTCGAGGCCCATCGTCCGCACCTTGACGGCGCGGCAGCCGCGGATGATTTTCTGGTGAAAGGCGACGCTGATCCCGGAAAGCCCCGCCTCCGCCGCGGCAAAGGCGGCCGCCAGGTTGGCCTGTGCGTCCGAGAGGGGGGCGGAGATGGGCAGCTGCGAGCCGGTCAGTACGACCGGCTTTTGCAGGTTTTGGAGCATGTAGGTGAGCATCGAGGCGGTGTAGGCCATCGTGTCGGTGCCGTGGGTGACGACAATGCCGTCGCAGCGGGGGAGCGCTTTGTAAACCTCGGCGGCGATGAGCTGCCACTCCTCCGCCTGGATGTTGGAGGAATCGAGGTTCAGGATATTGCGGCAGTCAATTTCATAGTAGGCCGAAAGGTCGGAAACTGCGCGCAGAAGGGCAGGCGGCGCCGCCTCGGGAGCCAGGCCCTGTTCGCCCGCTGTCGAAGCAATGGTGCCGCCTGTGGTGAGCAGAAGGTATTTTTTCACAAGGTTCTCCTTACATGGATTGGATTTCGCGCAGGCAGGAGGCTACCTCTTGCTGCTTTTCCAGGCCGGCCTGCTCGTTTTGGTACTCGACCGGCCAGATATACGCCTCGGTCAGGCAGCAGAGCAGCCGGTAAAAGAGGAGCTTCTTCCGGCGGGCAGGGGTGTCCGCCGGCGTTTCCCCGTATCCGGCGAGAAAATCCGGGTTGATCATCCAGGGGGTGGCAAAATCATAGTCCGGGTCGCCGAAATAGGCGCGGTCGCCGTCGATGATGGCCGCAACCTCCCAGCTTTCCGCGTTCTGCCGCACCAGGATGTTCCCCTCCCAGAGGTCGGTGTGGATGAGGGCGGGCTTCTCCACTGCAAAAAGGGCGCGGTTTTCCGCGAAAGCGGCGCCGATCTCGTCGAGGGCGGCCGCTTCCATGACATGGGCGGAGAGAAGGCATTCCCGCAGCTCGCTAAACTCCCGCAGCAGGGCGTCCGCCCAGGCTGCGCAGCCGTTTTCATGGGTCACGTCGTATACCCGGCCGAAGGCGGGGCCGGTGATGCGGTGGAACTGTGCTGTCAGCCGTCCGACTTCGCGGTAGAGTGCGGGCTTTGCCTCGGCGGGGACCGCCGGGTCGCATAAGGGGAGGGAATCGATGCAGCGGACGACCATATAGTCCCGCCCGAGCAGCGTTTTATCGGTGTCGAGGGCCAGCACCTCGGAGCAGGGCACGCCCGCCGCGGCGCAGAGCCGGTCGACCTCGGCCTCGGCCGCCATCAGGTGCAGCTCGAAGGGGAGGAGCAGGTCCGGCCGGACCGGGCCGGCGCGGAGGACGACGGAACCGGCGTTTTCAAAGTCGATCCGGACGGTGTTGTTGAAGAGCCCGCCCTTGAGGGCGGTGAAGCGGGCGATTTTCTGCCCGGGGAAGTGCCGTTCCGCGACGAGGCGCACTTCCTCCCCGGTCAGCGGCCGGGCGATACGGGAGGTTTCGATCATGGAATCTCCTTTCTCAGATGCAGGGCATCTCGTTCCCGCCGCAGACGGGGAGGTAGACGCCGGTGATGAAGGAAGCGAGGTCGGAGGCCAGGAAGAGGACGGCGTTTGCGATATCCTGGTCCTCGCCGCGGCGGCGGAGCGGCACCTTGGCGGCATAGGCGGAGTCGTCGCCGGGGTTTTTGCGCCAGTTGTCCGAGATCATCCAGCCGGGGGCTATCTGATTTACGGTGATGCCGTCGGCCCCCACTTCCTTTGCCAGCACCCGGAAAATGCCGTCCATCCCGCGCTTGCCGGCGGCATAGGCCGACTGCCCGGCGAAGGTCTGCATGGCGCACTCGGTGTTGATGCCGATGAACCGCCCCCAGCCCTTCTCCCGCATGGCGGGGAGGAAAGCCTTGGCCATGTGGACGTTGTGGAGGACGCAGCTTTCAAACTGGCTTTGGTAATCCGCGACCGGCTGCTCGAGGACGGTGGTCCAGGGCGTGTACTGGATGACCGCCGCGTTGACGCAGATGTCCGGCTCGCCGAGGGTTTCGCGGATGGCGTCCCGCATGGCGAGGACGCTGTCAAGCTTGGTCACATCCGCCTGGAAGGCGGCGGCCCGGACGCCCATCCCGCGCAGCTCCACCGCGAGGGATTCGGCCCGGTCCCGGCCGTGGAGGTACTGGACGGCGACGTCCGCCCCGGCCTTCGCCAGGGTGCGGGCGATGGGGCGGCCCAGCTCCCCGGAAGCGCCGGTGACGACGGCGAGATGCCCGCTCAAATCAATGGAAATCATGAGAAAACTCCCCTTTTATCATGCCCGCAGCTGCGCAGATTACGCGGCGCGGATTATTTCAGTTCGGCGATGGTGACGCCGTCCTCGCCCTCGCCGTAGACGCCGAGGCGGAAGGAGCGGATGTTTTTGTGCCCTTTCAGGTGCTTCTGGACCGCCGCGCGGAGGGCGCCGGTGCCGCGGCCGTGGATGATGGTGATCTGGTGGACGTGGGTGAGGACCGCGTTGTCGATGAAGGCGTCGAGGACGAAAAGCGCCTCGTCGGTGGTCATGCCGCGGAGGTCGCAGTCGGTTGCGGCGCTCCGGCCGGAGACGCCGACCGATTTTTTGACGCTGCCGCGCTGCTGACGCCCGGGGGCGGAGCCGTTAAACTGCACCTTCTTGCGGTCGAGCAGCCGCAGGTTCTCGAGCTTGACCCTTGTCTTGATGATGCCGGTCTGGACGAGGACGCTGCCGGATTTATCGGGCGTTTCGAGGACGGTGCCCTCCTTGTCGATGTCGACCAGGAGGACGGTGTCGCCCTTCTGGAGGGGGCGGGGGAGGGTGTAGCCCTCGTTGCTGCTGCGCTCCGAGACGGGGTTTGCGGTGTCATACATCTTATCGATCCTGCCGCGCAGCTGGGAGCGGGCGGCGAGGGCCTTTTTGGCAAACTCCGCCTTGTCCTGCTCCTTGCGGATGGCGTTTAATTCGTCCATCAGGGCGTTGGCCTGGCCCTGCACCTGGGAGACGATCCGCATCGCCTGCTGTTTGGCCTTTTCGACCTCGGCGGCGCGCTCCCTGGCGAGCCGCTGCTGGTACTCCTGGATCTCCTTTTTGGCGCGGTTGATTTCGGCCTGGGCTTCCGCCACTTCGCGGGTGCGGGCTTCGAATTCCTGGCGGGAGGCCTCAAGGGACTCGATGACGTCCTCGAACCGCTTGTTCTCGCTCTGGACGAGCGACTTGGCGTGCTCGATGATATCGTCGGACAGGCCCAGCTTCTGGGAGATGGCGAAGGCATTGGAGCGGCCGGGCACCCCGATGAGCAGGCGGTAGGTGGGCTTTAAGCTCTCCACGTCGAACTCGCAGCAGGCGTTTTCGACCTTTTCGGTCTGGAGGGCGTACATTTTGAGCTCGGCGTAATGGGTGGTCGCCGCGACCCGGCAGCTGCGCTGGCGGAATTTTTCGAGGATGGCAATGGCCAGCGCCGCGCCCTCGACGGGGTCGGTGCCGGAGCCCAGCTCGTCGACCAGGATGAGGGAGCGGTAATCCGCCTCCTCGAGGATGGAGATGAGCTTGGTCATGTGGGCGGAGAAGGTCGAGAGGGACTGCTCGATGCTCTGTTCGTCGCCGATGTCGACGAGGATATTCTCAAAGGTCGAGACGGTAGAGCCCGAAGCGGCCGGGATGAGCAGCCCGCACATGGTCATGAGGGTCAGAAGGCCGATGGTCTTTAGGGTGACAGTCTTGCCGCCGGTATTCGGGCCGGTGATGACAAGGCAGGAGAAATCGCCGCCCAGGTGGACGTCGATGGGCACCACCTTTTTCCGGTCGATGAGGGGGTGGCGGGCCTTTTTCAGGTCGAGGAAGCCGTTTTCGGTGACGATGGGCATGACGCCGTCCATCTTGGAGGCGAGGCGCGCCTTGGCGAAGAGGACGTTTAAGTCCATCAGCTTGCCGAAGAGGAGGGTGATATCCTCGCCGCATTCGGCGCAGCGGGCGGAGAAATCGGCGAGGATCCGCTCGATCTCCTCCTTTTCTTTCGCTTGCAGGACGCGGATCTCGTTGTTGGCCTCGACGACGCCCATCGGCTCGATGAAGTAGGTGGAGCCGGAGGCGGAGGTGTCGTGGACCAGGCCCTCGACCGCGCTGCGGTATTCGGCCTTGACGGGGATGACGAAGCGGCCGTCCCGCATGGTGACAAGGGCGTCCTGGAGGTATTTCTGATAGGTGTTCGAATGGATGATTTTGTCCATCCGCTCCCGGGCCTTGAGCTCGGTCTGGCGGATTTTGCGCCGGATGGCCAAAAGCTCGCCGGAGGCGGTGTCGGCGACCTCCTCCTCGCTCAGGAAAGCGGCGGAGATGTCGCGCTCCAGCGAGGGATTGGTGTAGAGGGAGAAGAGGTCCTCGGTGATGGAATTTTCCTCATCCTCAAACTGGCGCGCCCACTGGAGGAGGGAGCGGGACTGGCGCAGCACCGCGCCGATGTTCAAAAGATCCCGGATGGAGAGGACGCCGCCCGCCATCGCGACCTTGAGCCGCCCGCCGGGGTCGTGCATCCCCGAAAAGCCGGGGGAGCCGAACCGGACGGAGAGGGTGAAGGCGTCGTCGGTGCGCTTGAGGGAGCGGGTCACCTCGTCGAGGTCGGTTTCGGGCTGGATGGACAGGGCCATCTGGCGGGAAGTTTCGCAGCAGGTCTCCTCCGCGAGCATTTCCAGCACCTTGTCGAGCTCCAGCACTTTGGTATATTTTGGGTGTATCATAATGGGTACCTCAAATCAAAGATTTTGCGTTTTCATATTGTCCTTTGTGGGGGGAATAGGTTCCGGCGGCAATCCGCAGGCAGACCGCCTGTTTTATTCGGGGATTCCGGCTTCTTTTGCAAACACCGTCATGGAAACGCCGTCGTCCTGGACGAGGATATCGCCGGGAAGCTTCCGGAAGCGCCAGACCACATAGATATCCCCCGCCGCGCCGCCGATGTTGGCAATCTGGAGTCCATAGGCGACCCAGAACCAGTCCTCCGGGACGAGCAGGAGGACGATGAGCAGCAGAATCCCCCACAGCACGAGGGGCGCGAGGGCGACCGTGATGTAGGCGCGCTTGGGGAAATAGTCCGTGCTCCCCGCGTAGGCGTACAGGCCGGTGAAGCCGTATTTCACCCGGCCTGCGCCGCACCGGCTCATGACAAAGCCGTGGGTCCACTCATGGAGGATGATGTAGGCAATCGCGCCGGCCAGCAGCGTGCCCCACCGCAGGAAATAGAGGAGCGGGTCAGACAGGTCAAGGAGCGGCGCGGCGGGGACGAGGAAGAGAACGGGGACGAGCATTGCCGCCATGATCAGCAGCGCGAGGCCGTTGACGAGCAGGGCGGTCTTTTTATCCTTCTGCAGGTTGAGCCTGAAGATTTCGCGGTAGCCTTCCGGCAGGGCGGAAAGGGCTTTTTTCATGGGAGTCCTCCTCTTAGATGTGATTTTTTGCGCGGGCGGTTTTACACCACCGTTTTGTAAAAATCCAGCGATTTGAACTGCCCGCCGGTCTGGCAGAGGGTGAAGGCTTCGGTCACCTGTCCCAGGGCGGCCTCGCTGTCGGGGGTGAGCTTAAAGGAAAAGAGCTTTTCGTCCGGCGCTTCGCAGATGTGGCGCATGGCGAGGAAGACGGGCTGCGGCAGCGGCATCCGCGGCCTGTCGGGCGGCATGGCGCCCAGGCATTCGGCGCAGAGCAGCGTCCCGTCGAGGGGGAAGAAGGCGAGGGCTTCCTCCGCCCCGCAGTGCAGGCAGCCGCTCAAATCCGGCGCAAAGCCGGAGAGGCAGAGCAGCCGCAGCTCGTAAACGGCCTTGAGCATGGCGGGGGAGCGCTTGCCCTTCTCCAGCAGCCAGAGGGTGTTGAGCAGAAGCTTTAAGCACGCCCCGCCGTTGTCCCGGTCGGGGAGGATGAAGCGGGTGAGCTCGCAGAAATAGCTCGCGAGGGAGAGTTTTTCTAAGTCCATCCGCAGGTCGTAGAAATTCTGGTTTAAGTCCGCGGAATTGACGATGTAGCCGCTTTTGCCGGCGTACAGGCAGAAATCGCTGCACGCGAGCACCTCAGCGGCGGCCGAAAGGGAGGAGCGCCCGCCGTTTACCTTGCGGGCGATGGCCTCAATGAGCCCCATATCCTCGGTCAGGATGAGAAGCTTTTTGTCCTGATCCCGCATGGGAATCTGCCCCAGGACGATGCCCCGGGTCTTGACTGTCAAAGGCGGTACCCCCTTCCGCTTCAATGGCTTTATAGGCGAGATAATCGGCGATGCTGCCGGTCTGTTCAAAATGCCTCCATGCGTTCACGCATGCGTTTTCGGTATTTTTGTGCATAAAATGTCCTCCGTAGGCAAGGGTCGGTGACGGGAGTTTCCGTCCTTAGCTTGCCCGCGGGGAGATTTTTTAGCGCTGGAAAATGTTGCGGCGGGGTTACTCCTCGTACCGCAGGCCGACCTGGCGGATGGCTTTTTCGCTGTTGCGCCAGTCGTCGCGGACCTTGACCCAGCACTTGAGGTTCACCTTGACGTCGAGGAAGGCTTCCAGGTCGGCGCGCGCCTCGGAGGCGATTTTTTTGAGCATGGCGCCGCCCTTGCCGATGACCATCCCCTTGTGGGAATCCCGCTCGCAGTAGATGGTCGCCTCGATATCGAGGATGCCGCCTTCCTCCCGCTCCCGCATCTTTTCGATGTCGACGGCGGTGCCGTGGGGGATCTCGTCGCGCATGTTGCGCAGGATCTTCTCCCGGATGATCTCGGCGGCGATGGCCCGCTCCGGCTGGTCGGTGAGGGTGTCATCGGGGAAGAAGTGGGGGCCTTCTTCGGTGTTGGCGCGCAGCTCGTCCATCAGGGTGGAGATTCCCTCGCCCTCGGCGACGCTGATGGGGACGACCGCCCGGAAGGGGTAGAGGGCGCTCAGTTCTGCGATGCGGGAAAGCAGCTGCTCCTTGGTGATCAGGTCAATTTTATTGACGACGAGGATGGCCGGCAGGCGTCGGGACCGGAACTGCTCGACAAGGGAGAGCTCTTCCTCGGTCATTTTCCCCATCGGCTCGACGACAAAAAGGGCGAGGTCGACGTCGGCGACGCTGGTTGTGACGACCTTATTCATATGGCCGCTCAGCTTGGTCTTGGGCTTGTGAAAACCGGGCGTATCCAGGAAGACCCACTGGTAAACGTCCTCGGTGAGGACGCCGGTGATGCGGGTGCGGGTGGTCTGGGGCTTGCTCGAGACGATGGCGATTTTTTCGCCCAGCAGGGTGTTGAGCAGCGAAGACTTGCCGACGTTCGGCTTGCCGACGATGGCGACAAATGCGGATTTTGTATTCATAAACGCTCCTTATACTTCTTTTTCATTTTGGGATACAGGGCGATAACCGCCCCGGAAACTGCCAGCGTGACGGGATAAATCAGGAAAAAAAGCGCGCCCTGCAGCCCGTAGTTATGGTAGGCGCCGTTGGGATAAAAAATCAGAAGCCAAAGCAGGCTGCAGAGAAGCTCGCAGCAGAGCATGGCGATCCCAGCCTGTTTCAGGCCCTTGCGGATCCGGTTTTTGCGGGACGGGACGGTCAGGATGGAGAATACGGTCAGGCAGAGCAGGCACCCGGTCAAAACCAGGTCAAGCCCTTCTATTTTGTGCCAGTTGAAGATGCAGAACAGCATGCAAATTCCTCCTTTGCGGCTAATCTTTAAACAGCCTGTTGCCGCAGAAGGCAAACCAGGCCCCGCCCAGCAAAAGGACGGCAAACAGGGCGGCAAGGGGAGGGGTCGCGGCGATCTGCAGCAGCGTTTCCGGGAAGCGCGGCCCCCAGAAGAGGCAGATCCCGACCGCCGCCGCGGCAAAGGCCGCCACAAGGACCGCCCCGGCCGCGGCGTCCTTGGCGATCCGGGCGAGGTTGTGGTAGGCGGGGCTCGCGAGGTTCACCAGCGCCTCGAGGGCGGTGTTGAGCGCCTCGCAGCAAATGACCGCCCCCATTGCCAGAAAGAGGACGGCGTACTCGATCCGTTCCAAACGGTGGACAAGGGAAAAAGCGGTGACGAGAATCGCCGCCGCCAGATGGATCCGCATATTCCGTTCGTTCTTGATGCAGAAGCGCACGCCCCGGAAGGCGTAGAGGAAGCTTCTGCACAGGGCCCGCGTCTGCTTTTCGAGATCCTTCCTCATTCTCCCATAACATAGCTGGCGCCGCGGGGGATGCCGAGCATGGTGAGAACCGTCTCCTCCTTCTCCCGCATCCGGACTGCCGCCAGGCCGCCTTCCTCATGGTCGTAACCGAGCAGGTGGAACATGGAATGGACGGTCAGGAAGCCGACCTCCCGCTGGAGCGAGTGGCCGAAGGTGTCGGCCTGCTCAAAGGCTTTGGGCATCGAGATGACGATATCCCCCAGCAGCACGGCGCCGGTCGACTCGTTCCGGTCATATTTGCCGTCCTGGCCGAGCGGGAAGCTTAATACATCGGTCACGGCGTCCTTGCCGCGGTGTTTGGCGTTGAGCGCCCGGATCTCGTCGTTGTTTACAAAGGAAACCGAGATTTCCGCGTCTTCGGTGAAGTTTTCTTCGCGGAGAGCCGCGTTGCAGCAGCGGCGGACCAGCAGACGGATGCCGGTGGGAATTTTCACATCATTCTGGCGGTTGGAGATCACTACTTTTACCTTGTTCATTGTCTTGATTTTCCCTCCTCATAGTATCTGTCGTAGGCTTTGATGATGTCCTGTACGAGCTTATGCCGGACAACATCCTTGTCGCTGAATTTGACAATGGCAATATCGTCCACATTGCGGAGGACCCGCATGGCTTCGACCAGCCCGGATTTCTTGTTGTCGGGGAGGTCGATCTGGGTGATGTCGCCGGTGATGATGATTTTGGAGCCAAAGCCCATCCGGGTGAGGAACATCTTCATCTGCTCACGGGTGGTGTTCTGCGCTTCGTCGAGGATGATAAAGGATTCATCCAGCGTCCGGCCGCGCATATAGGCGAGCGGGGCAACCTCGATGCTGCCGCGCTCCTGATATTTCATGAAGTTTTCCGCGCCCAGGAAGTCGAAAAGCGCGTCGTAAAGGGGACGCAGGTAAGGGTCGACCTTGTTTTGCAGGTCGCCGGGCAGGAATCCGAGCTTTTCCCCGGCCTCGACGGCGGGGCGGGTGAGGATGATCCGGTTGACCTCCCCCGCGCGGAAGGCGTTGACCGCCATCGCGACGGCAAGGTAGGTTTTGCCGGTGCCGGCGGGGCCGACGCCGAGGGTAATGGTGTTCTGCTGAATCATTTTAATGTAGCGCTTCTGGCCGATCGTTTTGGGGTGGACCGGCTTGCCCTTCTGGGTGATGCAGATGGCGCGCTCGCTTAAGGAAGAAAGCTCCTGCTCGTGTCCCTCGCTGACCAGCGAAATGGCGTAGCGGACGTTCAGCTCGTCGATCTCTTTGCCCTGTGCGGCCAGCGGCAGCAGCGCCTCGATGGCTTTGACGCAGTTTGCCACCTGCGCGTCTTCGCCAAGGATTTTCATATCGCAGCCGCGCAGAATGATTTCGACCTGATATTCCTTTTTGAGGATTTCGAGATTGCGGTCATAGCTGCCGCAGATCGCGATGCCCTCCGGAGTGCTGTTCATGGTGATGAGCTGTTCCGCCAATGAGGATACCTGCCTTTCCGGTAAATGCTGGTCAAGTTGGAAACTTCTGAAATTACTAGTATTATACCATAGAAATTGCGGTTTGTATCTATGCGAATTCAACAAATTTTTCGATTTTTTTGCACCTCGAAACCGTCTGTTTGTCACTAATCACAGAATACAAGTGAAAAATTCGTCGATTTTTAAAGCATTTTTCATAAATGCCTAAAAAATTATCACCTTCCGTTCCGGCGCTTTGCGAGAATTGACAATTCCCGGCAAACCGGTTATACTGGATGGAAATGGGGGAGGGGGCAGGTCGTTTTTTCAGGCGCGTGTTTTTTCCGGCGGCGGTCCTGCGATTTTGTTGAAGCGGCTGAATCGGAATGGAGACATAAATTTGTGAAAAACGGTAAAAATTTACTCAATTATTTGTTTGAAATAGAATGAAAAAATGCGGTTGTTGTAAGTATCTAATAATTTTTCATCGAGAAAGAGAAATTTTCGAAAAATTATATAAAAAGGCTTGACATTTTACCGCGAACAGTGTATGATAAATATAACGCAGAAAGATCAGGTGAGAAACCCCATGAATGATTCCCCAAAACCCGCTGACGAGGCTCTTGTGGAGCGCTACCGTCAGCGCGACAGCGAGGCGCTGGCCGAGCTGATGGGCAGGTATCTCCCCCTGGTTCATAAAATTGCGTTACAGTATCAAGAAGTCCTTGATTTCGATGACCTGGTCCAGGAAGGCTGCATCGGCCTTCTGGATGCCGTCAGAAGCTTTCACCTCGACAAACACACCTCGTTCAGCCCGTATGCAGTGGTTTGCGTCAGGAACCGGATGCGCAAGGCGGTTGAGAAAAGCAGGACCGGAAAGGCCCGCCTGCTGACCGACAGCCTTCCTCTGGACAGCGCGCCGGTGCGGCCGGATCCCCTGACCCCGGAGCAGATCTGTATCGACAGAGAAACGCTCGCGGCGGTGATGGAGGCGGTTGACACCGTTTTGTCCCCTTACGAACGGCAGATTCTGCTCGCAAGCCTGTCCGGCCAGGATTACCGCACCATTGCAGCCTCCCTGAATACTTCCCCAAAGTCAGTTGATAATGCTCTGCAGCGCGTCCGACGAAAACTCAAATCGATTCATCGGCCTTAATCTGTTCATCTGCCCCGATAGCTTAATCGCAGAGCGTTGCTAGTCAAAGGTGGCGGTGCAATTCCGCCGGCGGGCAAACTATATTATCCTAAGCGAGGTATAAGAAAATGTTCGAAGACAAGACCCTGAAATGTAAGGACTGCGGCAAAGAGTTTGTTTTTACCGCCGGCGAGCAGGAGTTCTATGCGGAGAGAGGCTTTGAGAACGAGCCCCAGAGATGCAAGGAGTGCCGTGCTGCCCGTAAGAACAGCACCAAAGCTCAGAGGGAGATGTTTGTCGCGACCTGCGCTGCCTGCGGCGCCGAAGCGAAGGTCCCCTTCAAGCCCCGTGAAGACCGTCCCGTTTACTGCAGCGAGTGCTTCGCGAAGATGAAGGACCAGGCGTAAGTCCCCCTGCATTCAGGCTGAATATGCTTCAGAAAGGAACCGGAGTTTTTCTCCGGTTCTTTTTTAGTGCCTTTAGCCGGTTGGGAAAGCAAAATAAAGGCAAGAATCGCGTGCTGAACAGGAGAAAAGGGAGGGCGCGATTTTTTTATTTGTAAAGAAGGAGCAGAGCAGCGTGGCAACCGGCCATACTGCTCTGCGATACGGTTATTCCCTTATAATAAATGCGCTCAAAGGCGGCTTTCGCACTGCGCGCCGGTATGCTCCAGCGCGGTTATTCCAGTACGTAGATGTCCATTGTTTTGGCGCCGAAAAGGCAGCTTTCGAGGTAGGTGTCGAAGTAGAGGTCGACCGTCACCCGGCCGTCCATCAGGGCGATGCCGGTATCCGCGGCGACCGCGTAGCCGTAGACAAAGCTCCCGTCAGAGGACTTGATATAGAGCTTCGAGCCGTAAGGGATGACGTTCGGGTTGACCGCGACATGACCGGGAATGGCGTAACGGCCGCTCGCCGTCTTGGCGCCGTCCCAGGCGCTGTAGGCAGTGCCCTTGCCGGTAATTTTCCGCACGTAGGAAACGGGATTGCCGTTCGCGTCCAGGGCCAGATCCTCCGGAACTTCCAGAGTCGTGACCGTCGCCTGGCTGTTGCCGTAGAGGACGACCTCGTCAACCGGTTCCAGCGTGACCTCGACGGTCTCGGAAACGGTCTCGGCATACTGGCCGTTGACGTATTTGTAGACACTCGTCCGGGTCTGGGAGCCGTTTGAGCCGGCTTCGAGCTGGCGGGTTTTCCCATCCTTGAGCAGGGGGGTATGCCGCTCGATCGTCTCGTAAGGGATGGTTTCGCTGACGGTCTGGGTCTGATAGGTGATCCGCTGGAGGACAACCTGGGTCTCCGGCGTCACAGTTTCGGTAAGAGCCGGCGTGATGACGTCGTCCGCACCGAGGGTGACGCCTGCCTTTTTGAGCAGGTCGGCGACCGTCTCGCCCTCCACCATCTCAACCGTCCGGCTGGTCCCGCCGTCGTCAAAGGCGACGTCAAAGGCGCGGTCGATTTTGAGGTGGTATACGCGCTCCGCTCTCTCAACAAATTCGATGGTGTCATATTGCCCGAGTTCGATGCCGGCCTCCTCAAGAATGACGCGAGGATCGCTGGACTGGGTGAGAATCGTTTTGGCGTGATCGCCTTCGTCCAGGATACGGACCGAATTGCGGTAGGTTACCGCACCCATCATCGCAGGGGCTGTCAAAATGGCGCTGAGGGCGACAGTAACAAGTTTCATCCGTTTGGAAAACATAAACTGCTCCTTCACATAAAAATTTCCCGGCAGCGCCTGCCATCTGCGCCGCCTCGGAACCGATAACGAAGCTGTAATCATTGTTACCGATTTGTATCCATTGTATGCAAGAAGGGCCGGTTTGTCAACCGAAGCGACCGCCCCATTTTTGTGCAAATGCACAGTCATTTTGTTCGGAAATCGCGCCTGCGGCTCCCTTTCGACCGTATTTTCCTTTCTTTTCCAGCCTCTGTTCGAACAATCTCCCGCGAGATTTGGAGGATTTCACAAATCGTAATGGGCGAATTTTCCGCGATTTCAAACGTGCAATTTTTACGAAATTAATATTTTAACATCGTATAAAACTATAGAAACAATTTATTTTTTTCCAAATGTTACCTTACGGGATCTGGCCTGTAATCCGATGTAAAAATGCGGCTTCATTTTTCTCGCGTTCAAAATGTGCGGCTCTTCTTTCAATTCATACAAAATGCCGCGCCTTCGTCAGGGAAGGATCTTTTTTTTCCAAAGCCGTTTCTTTTTGACACCAATTTGTAACCTTCTTTCCGGAACCTGCCAGCATACGCCCGATTCCCCGCGCATAGGGATAAAAGGAAGCGACAGAGGGGAGATGGTTTTATGCGCAGAAAAAGCAGGCGGCAAAACCGGATCGTGGGCGTTGCCGCCATCTTGCTGGGGCTCTTGCTCTTTTTCTTCGCGGCAGGGCGGCTGCGCGGCGCAAAGGAAGAGGGCGGTCTTTTCCGCCGGACAGATGCGGCGGAGTTCTCCCAGACCCAGACCGTCATCCTCGACCCGGGGCACGGCGGCGCGGACGGCGGCGCGGTCGGGGCAAATGATGTGGCGGAGAAGGAGCTGAACCTCGCCATCTCCCTCAAGCTGCGGGATATGCTGGAGCTCCAGGGCTTCACCGTCTATATGACCCGCGAAACGGACGAAATGACCTGCGACCCCGGCCTGTCCAGCCTCACCGCCCAGAAAAAGTCGGATATGCACAACCGCCTCGCCCTGATGGACGCCCATCCGGAGGCGATCGTCCTCTCCATCCACCAGAACAAGTTTGAGCAGCAGAAATATCACGGCGCCCAGATGTTTTACGGCAAAAATCATGAGATGAGCGCCGCCCTGGCCCAGGCGATCCAGGATTCTTTTGTCTCACGGCTTCAGCCGGAGAACGAACGCCAGATCAAGCAGGGAGAGCAGAATCTCTACCTCCTCTGGGAGGCGGAAAACCCCATCGTCTTAGTCGAATGCGGCTTCCTCTCCAACCCAGAGGAGTGCGAAAAGCTCTGCTCAGACGAATACCAGTCCCAGGTCGCCTTCACCATCCTGGCCGGGCTGATGGAGGCCTTGGCCGCGGGCGGCGTGTAATTTCGTACTGCGGATAAAATCAAATGCGCGCCGGCCGCGTTTCCGTTATAATAGGAAGTACAAAAACTCCATCCGCAACATGACAGGAGGAATTCAAATGGACCGTCAGCAGCAGCTTTTGATCCAGGCCATGACCTACCAGCACCCGGAGGAACTCCCGGTCGCCTTCGGCATTCTCCCGGCCGCCTGGCTCAAAAACGGCGAGGAGCTGCTCTCCCTCGTCAAAGAATACCCCGACCTCATCCCGAACCTTCCCGACTTAAACAACATCCCCATCCCGGCCACCTATCACGTCGGCTCCTTCACCGACGAGTGGGGCTGCGTCTGGGAAAACGTCGAAGAGGGGATGGAATCCATCGTGACCGGCCACCCCCTCCCCAACCGGGAGGATATCCGCGCCCTCGAGATCCCCAAAAATCGGGACGGCCGCCTGCCGCACGGGTTCATGTACCTGCGGCTGCTCGACCTGCGCGGCTTTGAGGAGGCGATGATCGACTTCGCCGAGGAGTGCGAGGAGCTCCAGATCCTCATCGACAAGGTTGTCGAGTACAACTGCATCCAGATTGAGGCGGTCCTGCCCAAGCTCGGCGAAATCGCCTATTTCGGCGACGACCTCGGGATGCAGAAAGGCCTCGCCATCGGCCCCGCCAAATGGCGCAAGTACTTAAAGCCGGCCTTTTCCAAGATGTACGCGATGGTCAAGGCGACCGGGCGGTACGTCTACATGCACACCGACGGGATGATCTATGAGATCATGCCCGACCTTCAGGAGTGCGGGGTGGACATGATAAACCCCCAGTTCCGCGCCAACGGGCTGGACAACCTCGTCCGGGTCTGCAAGGGCAAAATCCCGATCAATCTTGACCTCGACCGGCAGCTCTTCCCCTTCGCAACCCCTTCCCAGCTCGACGACCATGTCCGGGAAGCGGTAGAGGCGATGTACCTGCCCGAAGGCGGCCTCGGCCTCAACATTGAAATCGGCCCCGACGTTCCCCTCGCAAACATCGCGGCCCTCCTGGAAGCGGCCCGCAAATACCGCAAATACCGCGGTTAACCATTCTCCTGAACAGAGCCCCCAGCCTTCTGCATAAAAGGCCGGGGGCTTTCATTTTGCGCGCGGACGCGTCCTTATTCCAGCGTATAGCAAAGGTTTTCCCACAAAAGCCGGTCGCCTTCGTCGACGCCGGGCGGGAGCAGGGCGAGGGCCACCTGGTTCTCAACCCCTTCCTCGCTCAGAAGGAGGGCGTAATCTCCCATGATCTGCTTGACAATATAATGGATCGGACCCATGAAAACACCTCCGGATAACAATATCCCCGCCGCGGGGATCCCTGCGGCGGGGTTTGGGGCGGAATTTTACTTACGCCTTGTTGACAGAGCCGAACAGCTCCATCTTCTCCTTGACAGTGGCCTTGATTGCCTCGGCGCCGGGGGCGAGCAGCTTGCGGGGGTCGAAGCCCTTGCCCTGCAGGTCCTTGCCGGCCTCGATATACTTGCGGGTCGCTTCCGCGAAAGCGATCTGGCACTCGGTGTTGACGTTGATCTTGGCGACGCCCAGAGAGATGGCTTCCTTGATCATGTCCGCGGGGATGCCGGTGCCGCCGTGCAGGACGAGGGGCATGTCGCCGACCTTTTCCTTGATGGCAGCCAGCACGTCGAAACGCAGGCCGGGCCAGTTCTCGGGATATTTGCCGTGGATGTTGCCGATGCCGGCCGCCAGCATGGTGACGCCCAGGTCGGCGATCATCTTGCACTCGTCGGGATCTGCGCACTCGCCCATGCCGACGACGCCGTCTTCCTCGCCGCCGATGGAGCCGACCTCAGCTTCGAGAGAAAGGCCGAGCTCGTTGCAGGTGGCGACCAGCTCTTTGGTCTTTTCGATGTTTTCCTCGATGGGATAGTGGGAACCGTCGAACATAATGGAGGAGAAGCCCGCCTCGATGCACTTCTTGGCGCCTTCATAGGTGCCGTGGTCCAGGTGCAGGGCAACCGGGACGGTGATCTTCAGCTCGTCTACCATCGCCTTGACCATCTCGGTGACGGTCTTAAAGCCGCACATATACTTGCCCGCGCCCTCGGAAACGCCGAGGATGACAGGGGAATTCAGCTCCTGCGCGGTGAGGAGGATGGATTTGGTCCACTCCAGGTTGTTGATGTTGAACTGGCCGACAGCGTATTTGCCGGCTCTGGCCTTGGTGAGCATCTCTTTGGCAGAAACTAACATTGTTGTAACCTCCATTTTGTCTTTCCGGGCTGGCCCGGGATGTTACTTTTTTTACCTTCTTTCCCATTATAGCCGATTTGCGGCGGAAAAGCAATAGATTGCGGGAATTTTCCTGAGAATTCAGCGCAATTCTATTCCTTGACGATCTGGAGGCCGGTCCGGTCGATTTCAGCGGAGACTTCGCATTCGATCGAAATCTCTTCCGCTCCCTGCGGCCAAACCTCCCGCATCAGAGACCAGTAATCGGCCTGCTTCTGCCAGAGAAGGTCGCCGAGCAGAAAAACGTCGCTTTGATAGTCCCGCACCGTTTTATAAAAAGCGCTCTCACACTCCCCGCGGATCTGTTCTGCAAGCGCCTCCTCCAGCTCTGCCAGGCTTTCCTCGGTAAAAACCGCATCCCCCCGCATCTTTTTTTCCACGAGCGTCCACTTGCCGGCAATCTCCGCGACAAAGGCCGGCTGCCCGTCCCGTAGCACCGGGGAAAGCTTTGTCTTGTTCTGGTAAAGCTGGACGGCAGCCCGCTCGCAGTCGGCGGTGTGGAGGGTATAGACAGCGCCGCGGATCGTATCCCGCAGGGTGAGGAGGCCGCGCATCTCCCCGGCTGCGACCTCCCCGACATATCCTTCCGGGGAGATGATGCCGACTCCGGTGATCTCAACGGCGCCCAGCTCCGCTTCCTCCTCTCCGGCCGTTTCGATCATCGGGATGACCGCGTCGCGGTAGGGCTCGGCGAGAGCCTCCAGCACATCAATGAGGAGGACCTCCTCTCCCAGCCCGTTGCGCTCCGCGTTGCGGATGGTGTTTTCAATTGACATAGCTGGAAGGATGGACTGGGTTATCCCGACGGAAAGCACATCCCTGGCCTTTCCCTTGGTAAAGAGGATGGTGACATCGGGGCGGGAATCCAGGCTGTTGACAAAATAGGAGAGCAGCCCTTCCAAAGGCTGCTGCACCGCCTCCCATCCCAGGATGACAATGCGGTTGTGACCGAGGTAAAATTCCTTTCCCTGATTCCGTGCGGAGCTTTCGACCGCTTCCGCAATGGAGGCGCCCCGGCAGGTGATCATCTGGGCGTTTTCCTTGGAGGGGTCGACCATTGTCTGGCCGCCGGCGCCCTCCGGGCTGAAGACCTGCATGGTCACTTCAAACTCGCTGCCGTCCCAATCGACGCCAACCCCCTGTACAATCGCCCGATCCTGCAGATTGACCATCCGGACAAGAGTATAGTCACAGCCGGTGAGCAAAAGGGCAAGCAGCAGGAGGACAGCTGCTAAACTGAATGCACGTTTCATGCGCTCTCCCCCTTTCTGAGCCGCCCGCGGATCCAGCCCACCAGGAGGCAGACGAGCGGGATCGCCACGATAAGCAGGAGAATCGGTATGCCGGTGCTCAAAAGATTCAGCATAAGCTCAGCTGTTTGATGCTGCAGAAGCATGCCGCATGCCGCCCCGAGTGTTGCCAGGGCAAAAAAGGGCAGCACCCACCGGGCGCGGCCGTTTTCCCGGGCATGCAGCGGCAGACAGGAGACAAACTGCTCCCGCATGGCCCAAAGAAAAAGGGTGACCCGCAGAAAGCACACCGCTACCCAGACGCAGACATGCAGCGCGTCCATCCGCTGGAAGATGGAGATCTGCGCGACGGTGGTCAGCATAAAAAAGGGGTAGGCTTCCTTAACCGCCAGCTCCCCCAGAACGGTGGAAACAAAAAAGACGACGCACTCCATCAAGATCCCGGCGCAGAGCAGATACCAGAAAAAGCCCTTCCTTCTTCCGCTCTTCAGCTGTTCGCTGAGCGGCAGGTAGAGGTAGATGGCCGATGAGCGCGCACATAAAGTCCAGGCCCCTTTGAGAATATTCCATCCGCTCCCATCCTCCAGCGGGCGGATATTGACCGGATTCACCCGTTCAACAACTCCCAGCACGGTGAGCAGCAGCGACAGGACAAAGAGGACCGCGAGGATGACAGCGGAGCGCGCAATTCCTTCCAGCCCGAGCCAGGCGGCGTAGACAGCTGCCAGAACCAGCGTAATGGCGAAAAAGTAGGCCGATGAGCCGGGATAGACGGCATTTGCCAGGAAGACTGCGAGATTGTAGATCGTGATTGCCGAGGCAAAAAACAGGTAGAGGCAGCTTACAAGGGGGAATATCATTCCTCCCTTGCCGAGGGTCCAGGAAGTCGCTTCGGTGAGACCCCGGCCGGTCGCTTTCATCAGCAGGAAGGCCGGCAGAACGATAATGGCCTGCATGAGCAGGGCCAGCGGGATGGCGAGGAAGTGTTCCATCCCGTAATGGCCGGTCACGTTCAGGATGTCCGCGCTCAGGAGGTTAAAGGAACGGCACAGCAGCACCACCACCACCAGCTGGAAGACTGAAATCTTACTTTCCTTCATGGCTGCCTCCCGATTCCTCCAGGTCGCTGCCGGTCAGGTCCTGGATCCGGGCGGAAAAGCCGCTCAGCTTTTTCCAGCTTGAGCGGATCAGAGCATCCCGCATGGCGCCAGGAGTGAAGGGGCTGACCGGCGCCGTATAGGGCACGCCGAGGCTGTTGATCTGGCAGAGATTGACAAGCAGCGCCGCTCCGGCAAGGGCCAGACCGTAAAGCCCGGTCAGGCCGCCCAAAATGATGAAGAAAAACCGCAGCAGCGCCGCCGGTTCATAAAGAGAGGGCACGACAAAGGAGCTGATGGCTGTCAGCGCCACCACCATCACCATCGGCGCGCCGATGATGCCGGCCGTCACCGCCGCGTCCCCGATGACAAGCGCCCCGACGATGCTCACCGCATGCCCGACCGGCCGCGGCAGCCGCAGCCCCGCCTCCCGCATGATCTCGTAGAGAAAGTGAATGATGAGCGCTTCAAACATCAGCGGGAACGGCGTCGTCTCCTCCGCCGAGGCGATGTTGAACAGCAGGGCGTGCGGCAGCACCGCCGGGTGGAAAGTTGAGATCGCGACATAAAGTCCGGGCAGGAAAAGGCTGATCGCAAAGGAGATATATTTGAGCAGCCGGATAAAGGCTGCAAAATAGGGGCGGCGGGCATAGTCGTCAAAGCTCTGGAAATTTTCAATAAACAGGTACGGGACAATGAGGGCATAGGGACTTCCGTCCACCAGAATGGCGATCCGGCCCTCCAGTACCTTGCCGCAGACGGTATCCGGCCGTTCGCTGATTCCAACTTCACTGAAGAGAGAGCGGTGCCTGCCCTCCAGAAACGGCTGCAGGTAGCCGCTGTCGAGGACGACCTTCAGGCGGATCCGCCGCAGGCGGCTGCGCACTTCGATCAGCAGCGCAGGACTGACCGCGTCCGGATTGTAGATAAGGGCGGCGAGGGTGTGGCTTTCGCTCCCCAGCTCGATGTTTTCAAATTTAACGCTGCCGGAGCGCATTCGGCGGCGGATCATGCTGAGGTTTATCTTGAGCGGTTCGGTAAAGCTCTCGCGGGAACCGCGCTCGTTGACCTCGCTGTCCGGCGCCGAAATGGAGCGGTAGGCAAACCCCTGGACCCCCATCACGACCGCTTTTGGCACTCCGTCCACCAGGACGGCCAGAAATCCGATCATGACGAGGGAAAGAATCTGTTCGTACTCATAGTGATCCTGCACGTCGCCGACGATCGTTGTCTGCTCGATCCAGTCAAATACCGCCTCCGGACTTGCGAAGGAGCGGCTGGTCAGGGGGCGGATAAGGGCCTGGCCGATCTTGTTTAAATCGGTCATCCCTTCCATCATGACAAAACTCATGCGGATGCCGCTGACTGTGATCGGCCGGGTGATGAGATCGGCGGTGTTGTGGGCAAGGGTGCGCAGGGCGGTGAGGTCCTTTGTCAGGTCGCCCGTCAGGCGCTTCCCTTCGGTATCCGGGGAAGGCGGCGGCGACTGGGAGGGGCGCGGCGTTGTGCTCATGGGGATCCTCCTTTCCGGCAAAAAGGGGGTATATTCTCCCCCGCCGGCGTTATACTAAATTTCACAAATCAGTATGCGCCGCCCTCTGCGGCTTTATGCACAGAAAGGAGCCTCTTCATGATCGTCCTCATCCGCGCCATCCTGCTCTACCTGCTTATCATCTTCTGCCTCCGGCTGATGGGAAAGCGCCAGCTCGGGGAATTGCAGCCTTCGGAGCTGGTCATCACCATCCTCATTTCCAACATTGCCTCTCTCCCCATCGAGGACAACTCCATCCCGATGGTAATGGGCGTCGTTCCGATCATTGTCTTAGTCACCTTTGAGCTCATCACCTCGAGCGTCTCGCTTAAATCCAAAAAATTCCGCTCCCTTGTCTCAGGCAAGCCGATGGTCATCATCCACGACGGCAAGGTCGACCAGCAGGCGATGCACAAGCTGCGCTTTTCCATCGACGATCTGATGGAGTCCCTCCGCGCCAAATCCATTTTTGACATTTCCGACGTCCAGTACGCCATCGTCGAGACGACCGGCCAGGTGAGCGTCCTCCAGAAGCACGCCGCCCAGTCCGCGACGGCCGGGATGCTGAAGCTCCCCGGCAGGGACGCGGACCCGCCCTCCATCCTCATCAGCGACGGGGTAGTGCTCAAGGAGGCCCTGAAAGAGGCGGGGCTGACTGAAAAATGGCTCCACTCCATCCTGCGCAGCCAGTCCCTCGCCCCCGCCGACGTCTTTCTGATGATGGCGGATAAAGGGAAGCAGTACACCCTCATCCCGCTGGATTCGGTGCGGAAGGGGGCGGCGAAATGAAGCGGCTCATCACCATCCTGGCCATCTTCGCGGTCACAGTCGCCGCGGCCGCCTGGTCGCTCGGCTGGCTCTCCCAATGCACCGATCATATCACCGCCGAACTGAGCCGAGCCGCGGCCGTTTCGAAGGAAGACCCGGACGCTGCCTTTGCACAGATACGGGAGATCCAGGATTACTGGAACCGCTCCGAGCCGAAGATCGGCCTTTTCGTCCATGAAGAAATCCTGCTGGAAATGAGCGACCGGCTGGAGCGCTGCGCCGCCCTCCTCCGTTACGGGCGGATCGAGGATTTCCGGCTGGAGGCGGAGCTCGCCGTTTATGCGGCGCAGAATCTCCTTCACCAGCAGCTCCCGCTGCCGGAAAATATCTTTTAGCGCAGAAAAATGCGCCTCCTTTTTGAGGAGGCGCCGGTTTTTATGCAGGTATTTTTAATGAAGTTGTTCAGAAAATCTTTGATCCGGCCTTTTCCGCTTTCAAAAGCCTTCCCTGACGCCAATAGTAGACGCTGCTCAGGATGGCCAGCGCGCCGATCCATGCGGCAGGTTCGGCCATGTAAATGGCCTCCATCCCGATGACATGGGGCATAAAGAGGACCATAGCCATCCGCATGGCGAGCTCGGCGATCCCCGACACCATCGGGAAGAAGGTGTCGCCCAGCCCCATCAGCGCCGAACGGTAGATCCACAGCAGATAGAGGAGGGGGAGCGTGACGCACATGTAGGCCAGATAGTGATAGGCAATCCGCAGCACTTCCTCTGTCTGGGCAGGGTCGCCCGAAATGAAGAGGGAGAGGATGAATCTGCCGAAGAGCAGCATCAGCGCCGCGATGATCGCTGCTGTCGCAACCGACATCAGCGCCCCGATCCGTACCCCGGAGCGAATGCGGCCGGCCTGCCCGGCCCCGAGGTTCTGGCCTGCAAAGGTGGACATCGAATAGCCGAAGGAGGATGCCGCGATCTCCAGAATGCCGTAGACCTTGTTGGTCGCGGTAAAGCCGGCCACAAAAAGGAAGCCGTAGCCGTTGATGACGTACTGCACCGCCAGCCCCCCAATGCCGATAACGCCGTTTTGGAAGGCGGTGGGGGAGCCGAGCCTCACAAGGTCCCAGACGGCGGACCAGTCGAGCCGCCAATCCTCCCGGCTCATTTTGAGGCAGGAGATCCGCCGGATGGCGAGGAAACAGAAGACACAGGAGCAGAACTGCGCAAATACCGTCGCGGCGGCCGCCCCCACGACGCCCCAGTGAAAGACCATGACGAAGACCAGGTCCAGGACAATGTTGATGCTGGCCGCCAGCACCATTGCCGCGAGCGGCGTCCGGCTGTCCCCGAGCGCGCGCAGGATCGAGGAGAGGACGTTGTACCCCATGATGACGGGGATGCCCGCGAAAAGGACGCGCAGATAGCTGAGCGCCTGTTCCAGCACGGCGGGATCGGTCTTCAGGGCGAGCAGCATGGGGCGGGAACAGATGAGGCTGACCGCTGTCGCCGCGATTGCGATGCCCAGCGCAAGCCAGACCGACATCGCGGTCATCTTGCGCAGCCCTTTCCAGTCCTCCGCGCCGAAGCGCTGCGAAATGCGGACCGAAAAGCCCTGGGTGAAGCCGATGACCAGGCCCGTCACCAGCCAGTTTGGCCATTCCGCCGAGCCGAGGGCGGCGAGGGCTTCGACCCCCACCCCTTTGCCGACGACGATCGCGTCCACCGTTGTGTAAAGCTGCTGAAAGATATTGCCGATCATCAGCGGGAGCGCAAAGCGCAAAATCAACCCTGCCGGGCGGCCTTTTGTCATATCGTTGACCAGTTCTGCCATGAGAACCTCCTGTGCTGCATTGGAATTCAGTCCTGTCGGACCTGTACGGTGACCGTTTCGCCGGCCGGCACCCAGACCTTGCGAAATCCGACAAGCTGCGGGTGCGGCTCCCGGGCAAACTTCAAGACCGTGTGCCAGGCGTCCATCTTGCCGGTGTTCCGGACCTCGACCGTCTCGCCGTCCAGCCAGTTTTCGGCAAAGGAGGTGTAGGAAAGGCCGTGCCCGAAGGGATAAAGCGGCTCGCCCTCAAAGAAGCGGTAGGTGCGCCCTTTCATCGAATAATCGGTGAAGTCGGGGAGGTCGTCCGCCGATTTGTAGAAGGTGACCGGCAGCCGGCCGCTCGGGGAAACCTTGCCGAAGAGGATGTCCGCCAGGGCATGCCCGCCCTCCGCGCCGGGATAGAAGCACTGGAGGACCGCCGCGCATTCCCGGTCCTGGTCGCAGAGGTTTAAGCAGGAGCCGCTCACGTTGACAAAAATGACCGGTTTGCCGGTCTTGACGATCTCCCGGTAGAGGGTTTTCTGGGAAGCGGGCAGCTCGAGGTCGAGCTTGTCCCCGCTGGCCGTGCAGTTATAGGCGTCCCCTTCCTCGCCCTCCATCGCCGGGTCGAGACCCATGCAGAGGACGACGACGTCGCTGCGTTTGGCGGCGAGTATGGCCTCGCGGAGCGGGTGCTGGCTGCAGCCGTCCGGGTCTTCCTCGCGGAACAGGTGGCAGCCCTCGGCGTAATTCACCTTGCCCGAGGCGGCTTCCTGGATGCCGCGGAGCAGGGTGGTATAGCGGGAGGGGGTGCCGTTGTAGTTTGCGAGCAGCACCGCCTTAGAGTCGGCGTTGGGGCCGATGACGGCGATGGTCTCGCTCCCCTTGAGGGGGAGGATGCCGTCGTTTTTGAGCAGGACGATGCTCTGGCGGGCAATTTCGCGGTTTAAGGCGATGTGCTCCGGCGACTCGACGACATCCATTGTGATGCTGTCATAGGGGCAGCCCTCGTCGAACATCCCCAGCCGCAGCCGGGCCTCCATCAGCCGCTCGGCCGAGGCGGTGATCTCCTCCTCTCCGATAAGCCCCTTCTCATAGGCGGCCATGAGGTAGGTGTAGGCCGCGCCGCAGTTTAAGTCGCAGCCGTTCTTAACCGCGAGGGCGGCGGATTCGTCGGGGCCGTTTGTCACCTTGTGGTGGAGGTCGATATCCCGGATGGCGCCGCAGTCCGAGACAACGTAGCCGTCAAAGCCGAATTCCCCGCGAAGGATGTCGGTAAGAAGGGTCTTGCTGGCGCAGCAGGGTTCGCCGTTGACCCGGTTGTAGGCCCCCATCACGGCGGCGGGATGGGCCTTCTCGATGCAGTAGCGGAAGGCGGCGAGATAGGTGCCGTAGAGGTCCTCGCGGCTCACTTCGGCGTCAAAGCTGTGGCGCAGCCCCTCAGGACCGCTGTGGACGGCGTAGTGCTTGAGGGTGGCGTCGGTCTTGCGGTAGACGGGGTCGTCCCCCTGGAGGCCCTCGACAAAGGCCGCGCCCATCCGGCCGGTGAGGTAAGGGTCCTCGCCGTAGGTCTCATGGCCGCGCCCCCAGCGCGGGTCGCGGAAGATGTTGATGTTCGGCGACCAGCAGGTCAGTCCCTGGTAGATGAGGGTCTCGCCGAAGGTCTTATATTCGTTGTATTTGGCCCGCGCCTCGTCCGAGATGGCGTCCGCAACCTCGTGCACCAGCTCGTCGTTGAAGCTTGCGGCCATCGCGATGGCCTGCGGGAAGACGGTGGCCGTCCCGGAGCGGGCGACGCCGTGCAGCGCCTCGTTCCACCAGTTGTAGGCGGGGATGCCGAGCCGGGGGATGGCGGGGGCGTTGTACTTCATCTGGCCCATTTTTTCTTCCAGCGTCATTTGGGAGACGAGCTCCCGTGCGCGTGCTTTAAAATCCATAAAAATCGTCCTTTCTCAACCCATTTTTGGGGAAATGTGAGCTGTAAACCAGGGAATCAGGTCTGACAAGGTGTTTGCCTTGCCAGCTAAAAATGCGGCCGTTTGCGCGTCCGGCTGCCAGAGGTCGGGGACCATGAGGGGGTAGCAGCCCGCGTTGGCGGCCGACCACAGGCCGTTGCGGGAGTCCTCGACGGCCGCGCAGCGGGCAGGATCTGCGCCGAGCTTTGCGCAGGCCGCGAGATAGATGTCGGGCGCCGGCTTGGAGCGGGCGATGTGGTCGCCGCAGACGACCGCGTCAAAGCAGTCGAGAACGTCCGCCTGCGTCAGGTTCCGCCGCACCGTCCCCTCGCCGCTCGAGGAGGCGACGGCAAGGGGGATTCCGCGGCCTTTCAGGCAGTTGAGCAGCTCGTAGAGTCCCGGCTTTACGGGGATGGGATGTTCCGCGAGGTAGCGGCGGGTATATTCCCCGACCAGGGCGCTCAGCCTGTCGTAGTCGAAATCCGGCCCGAATTCCGCAAGCCAGATTCGCTTGACCTCCTGATGGTTGCTGCCGAGGGTGCGGTAGTTCATCCAGCCCGCCTTGCCGATCCCCATCTGCTCGCCGGCCCAGTCGGTCGCCTCAATGCAGAGCCGCTCGGTGTCAAAGAGAAGGCCGTCCATATCGAAGACGACCGCTTCCACGAGCGGCTCCTCCCCGACAAAGGCGGCGATCAGCTCCGCCGCCTGCTCCGCGGTCCGGAAGCTCACGTCCACCTTGCGGCTGGCGACCCGCTCGTACAGAGGGAGGCGGGGGAGGCTCCGGCTGATCACATCCGCTTCGCGAATCCCGGCGGCAACGTCCTTCCTGAGCCGCGCGGCGAGGGCTTCTTCCGTGCAGGTGAGGGAAAAGCTCCAGAAACGGAATTCCTCGCCCGCCAGCCCCTCGAGCAGCCCGTCTATGATGGACTGCTCGTGCATGACCCAGCAGAAGACGATGTTCTGCACCGCCGAGCAGCGCAGGAAGGCGCGGAGCTGGTGGAGGATGTTGTCTGTGACCATCGCCTTGGTCTCCTCATTGACCACAAAGGGGCGGATGTCCCAGCACCAGTCCCCGTCGAGCATGGCGCAGCCGGGCAGCCGCTTTTGCAGGGCGCGGGCGGCCGCCGTCTTGCCCACCCCCATCGTCCCGCCGAGGAAGATGAGGTTTTTGGGCGCGCCCTGCGGGGAATGCCGCAGGACGGCGGGGGAATTCTGTTCAGTTTTCATCAGCGTTTCCTCCTCGGTTGTCGGGCCGGGGCGCTTTGGGCGAGGCCTCGGCCAGGGCCTTCAGGGCGTCCAGGATGCTGGCGGCCCCGATCAGGCGGATCTTAAACTTTTTGGAATTCAGCTTTTCCAGGCTGGAAGCCGGGATGAGGACCTTTCGGAAGCCCATCCGTTCCGCTTCGCGGATGCGGTCCTCGAGCCGGATGACGCTGCGGATCTCGCCGCCCAGCCCGATTTCGCCGATGGCGAGCAGGTCGGCCGGGATGGGCCGGTCCCGCAGCCCCGAGACGAGGGCGAGGGCGATGGGGAGGTCGCAGGCGGGCTCGTCCAGCCGCAGCCCGCCGACGACGTTGATGTAGGCGTCCAGGCTGCCGAAGAAGTAGCCTGCCCGCTTTTCCAGCACCGCCAGCAGCATGGACATCCGGTTGTAGTCAAAGCCGGTCGCCATCCGCCGGGGGGTGGGGAAGCCGGATTTGGTGACCAGGGCCTGCACCTCGGCGAGGATGGGCCGGCTGCCTTCCAGCACACAGACGACGCAGCTCCCCGAAACGGAGGCCGGCCGCTCGGACAGGAGCATCTCGGAGGGGTTTTCCACCTGGGTGAGGCCGGTGTCCCGCATTTCAAAGACGGCGATCTCATTGGTGGCCCCGTAGCGGTTTTTGACGGCGCGGAGGATGCGGTAGGCGTGGTGCTGCTCCCCCTCGAAGTGAAAGACCGCGTCGACGATGTGCTCGAGCACTCGCGGGCCGGCAAGATTCCCTTCCTTGGTCACATGGCCGACCAGGATGACCGCGATATCCGACTCCTTGGCGACCGAAAGGAGGACGTTGGCGCATTCCCGCACCTGGGTGACGCTTCCCGCCGCCGAAGGGATGGACTGGAGGGTCATGGTCTGGATCGAATCGATGATAACGGCTTCCGGCTTCTCCTGCCGGATGGTGGCGAGGATGGTGTCGAGGTCGCCGCAGGAGAGGACGAAGAGATTTTTGGAGGAGACCCCCAGCCGGGAAGCCCGCAGCTTGATCTGCCGGGCCGATTCCTCGCCGGAAACATACAGCACCCGCCGCTTCTCGCCGAGTTTCTGGCAAACCTGCAAAAGGAGGGTCGATTTGCCGATGCCCGGGTCGCCGCCGAGCAGGATGATCGACCCCCGCACCAGCCCTCCGCCCAGCACCCGGTCGAGCTCCGAGATGCCGGTCAGGCAGCGGACGTCCTCATCCGCCTGGATCTGGCTGATGGGGGAGACGGCAGCCGCCTTGCCGCCCTTGAGGGCCGGGGAGGAGGAGAGGGGGGCGGACTGCTCGAGGGTGTTCCACTCCCCGCAGCCGGGACATTTCCCGAACCATTTGACCGTCTCATAGCCGCATTCCCGGCAGACAAACACTTCCTTGGATTTGAGCATAGGCGACTTCGACCCTTTCCGTAAAAATCGTTCTAAGATAACGATAGCAAAGAACGGCCCGGATGTCAAGACGCGCCGCGAAAAAACGCCGGATTTGCCGACAGAAAAAGCCTCCCTTCGCGGAAGGGAGGCGGATACTATATTTTAAGGAAGAAGCGCTGTGAGCTCCTCCGCGAGGCGGGTAGTCTCTTCCGCCGTTTCGGCGGTGTAATAGACGGTCACATCCCCGAAATCCAGCACCAGGCAGGGCATCCGGCGGGTGTCGACGTAGAGCACCGCATTCCCGACGCCGTCCAGGCGGAAGTGCCCGAGCAGCGTGCTGCCGAAGGCCGCGCCGTTTGTGCGGCTCCCGTCTGGGATGCTCTCCGCAAGGGAGACGCCTTCCAGCTCAGACAGGGGGAATTCCTGTCCGTAGAAGGGGGCGGAAACCGAGACGCTGTCCGTCCCGATGGTTATGGTGTAATCGGCAGTCCCCATCCAGATAAGGCTTCCGAATATGCCGGCGAGCATCAGCACGGCGAAGCCGAGGGTCCCGCCCATCAGCCACTTGCCGGCGGGCTGCCCGACATTGAAGGTAAAACCTGTTCCCAGCCGCTTTGGGACGACGACCCGGGGGTCGCGCGGGTTGTTGTAGAAGCCCCATTTGTAGCTGGAAAGATCGTCCTCGACCGGGATTGTTTCCTCTGTCTGTCCCAGGATCCGCCGCTGGCTTTTGCGGATCCTCTGGATGGTGAAGAGCGATCCGCCCAGGACGCCGGCGAGCATCAGGAGGAAGGGGAGAACGCTCCAGATTTCACCCGACAGCCATCCTGCCCCATTCAGCCAGAGAAACAGGGCCATGAGGGCGGAGAGAAGGGAGAACAGGGCGGCATACCCCGTCCAGCCCCGGATCGCGGCGCTGTGGCAGGCCCGGTTGACGTCCGGATCCTCGGAATAAGCGGTTGCGCGCCCTTTCCGGCAGGCAAACCGGATGAGCCAGCAGACTCCCTGCAGGAGAACGGCTGCAAGAGCCGTCGGCAGCATGGAAGCGCCGCCCGCCGCCAGGCTGCCGATTGCCGCGGCGAGGGCCAGGATGGTCCCCGGCAGCATCCAGAGCGGGGAGACCCCCATCCTTTTCCGGTTCAGGCCGGTGTCCACCGTGAAGCGGTTCGGGTCCGGGACCGGCCAGCCCTTCTCCTTCCGGAGGGCGCGCATTCTCTCCGCGTAATGCTCCTGGCAGCGCCAGACCGCCCCGAGATGGGCGAGGTCCCAGATGAGCAGGAGCGGGAATTGCAGCCAGACCCACCGCCCGATAAGCAGTACCGGAACGCCGAGCAGGAGAAAAAGGCCGGCGATCCGCAGCACCTGCCGACGGAAAGCGCGCACCTCGGCCTGTACCTCCGGGGAGCCGTGCTCCGAGAGCGGGACCGCCACCCCCAGTACATTCCCTGCGCTGCCGGCGGCACCCGACAGGCTGACCGCTGTGATCAGAACCAGCATCAGAAGCATGATGATGCCGAATATCAAATTTGCCATATCAGTCCTCTCCTTCCATATTGGTCCGGCCCGCCGCTTCCCGGCAGGCGCGCAGAAACGTCTCCCGGCTGATCCCCTGCGCCGCGGCTTCGGCCGCCAGAAGCTCCAGGCGGCGGAGAAAGTCCGGGCCGAGCGTCCCGTTTTCTGTCTGCGGGCGCACCTTGGCGCCGCTCCGCCGGTCGATCAGGATGTAACCCTCGCTTTTTAGGAGGGAATAGGCTTTGTTGACCGTCATGCTGTTGACGCCGGTGCTTTCGGCCAGCTGCCGGACAGTGGGCAGGCTTTCGCCGGGGGAAAGCGCCCCGCTTCCGATCGCCAGGACAATCTGGTTGCGGATCTGCTGGTAAATCGGGATGTCGGATGCCATATCCAGCCGTAAAATCAATGTTCTCACCTCACATTTCTATTTGTATTATATAATATAATACAAGCAATATATGATGTCAAGTGCTGAGCAAAAGAATTGGCAGAATCACTAGAATCTGTACGGCATTTTACATATTTGGCAGAAAACCGGGACAGAAAAGGGGGCAATTTATGGAAAACACCGTTCTTTTCGGAAAGTTTTTGAAAGTCTGGGATCGGACACAATTTGTTCACAAATACCTGCTATGATAGGGTAACAACATGGGAGAGGGTATGCTCCCAGTGTTTTTGAAGGGTTTATCCCAGCTTCCTCGTTCTCTGAGGGACTCATCAATGAAACAAAGGAGAATGAATATGAAAGAAGCGATTCGCCGCCTCCGTGAGACGCGGTTTTTCAAATGGCAGAAAGCAGGGCCGCTGCTCTGCCTTCTTTTCCCGATTGTCATAGCGGCCTTTGCCGAGCTTGGACAGAGCCAGAGCCTGGCTGAGCTTTTCCAGTTTGCGACCGACAGCTTCCGGGTTTTCCTGTTCAGCTGCCTGCTGACCGGCATCGTCTACTGGTCGCTCTCCCTCCTCATCCGCCGGATGTGGATCTCGACCGCGATTACCGGCGTTCTGTTCATGACCATCGCCATCGTGGAGTTTTACAAGTACGCCATGACCGGCTCCCATTTCCTGTTCGGCGACCTTTCGATGGTGACCGGCGTCGCCGATGTCACAAAGTTTGCTAAGATTACTTTTAATCCGCTGCTGTTTATCCTGTGCATCCTGACCATCCTTTACATCTTCGCGGTCTGGCTGACCGGCTACCGTCTCAAAGGCGCTTTCTGGAAGCGCTGCTCGGCCTGCGCGCTGATGGCGGGGATGACGGCCATCTTCATCATGGTCCCGGCCTTTTTCGCGCCGGTCTGCAAGGTATTCGGCATCGACAACACCGTCACCTATAACTCTTACGGCGAGGCGGAGCGGTTCAAGAACAACAAGCTGATCACCAACTTCACCGTCTCTATCAACCAGACCTTTGCGACCGCCGTCACCGAGCCGGAGGAGTATTCCGAAGAGGCCATTGAGGAAATCTTTGACGATGCGGAAGAGGATGCCCTCCCCGCCGGCGCGAATACCGGGACGGAGGTGTCGGAGCAGCCCAACGTCATCTTTATCATGTCGGAATCTTATGCGGACTTCCGCCGCATCACCTCGGACCTGGAGAATGCTGACGAGATCTACGCCGGTCTGGACGCCGTCGCGGCTGAGGGGGTCAGCGGCACCAGCGTCGTCCCCACCTTCGGAAACGGGACGGTCAAAACAGAGTTCGAGCTCATGTTCGGACTGCCGGTCAAGTCGCTCGGCGACGCCGGGATCCCGCACAAGCTCTTAAAGAGCGGCGTCGAGCAGGACACCTTTGCCAATATGTACAAGGATGCGGGCTACAACACCACCTATATCCATCCCTTCCGCTCGACCTTTTACGACCGGGAGGACGTGTACAGCGAATACGGCTTTGACCGGATGATCTTTGAGGATGATTTCACCGTCGAGACGGAGAATTTCCGCGATTATATCGACGATGCCACCGCCTTCCGCCAGGCACAGGAGGTCATGGAATCGACCGACGGCCCCGACTATATCCACATCACCACCATGCAGAACCACCAGCCCTTTATCGACGGCGTCGGGGAAGAGGTGGACAACTACTTTGAGGGCATCCAGCTCTCCAATGAGAAGCTCCGGGAATGGACCGAGCAGCTCAAAAATTGGGACGAGCCGGTGATCCTCGTCTTTACCGGCGACCACTTCCCCTTCTTCAGCCCGGAGTGTGATTTTTACAACGAGATCGGCATCACGGTCGACAATTGCAGCAAGCTTTATGAAAAGACCTGGATCGTCTGGAACAACTACGGCACCGACACCTCGATGCTGCCGGGGGAGGAGAAATTCTCCACCTTCTATCTGCCCCATTTCGTCTACCAGATGGCCGGACTCGACAACCCGTTTGTCGACGTCATGCTGGAGGAGTACAGTGAAGAGCCGCTTTACTCCATGTCGGTCAACCCGACAACCACCTCCGAGCTGCTCGACCTTTTGACCTATGACCGCACGATCGGCGAAAATTACTCCGAGATCGGCGGCCGGAAGTTCAACTTCAACGACTGAATCGATGCCCCGCATTCTGCCGGAAACGGCGGGTGCGGGGCTTTTCCTGCGGTAAAAACCAGGGAAAAATTTGGAAGACCTGCGCGAAACCGATTGACATATGGAGTTGGCTGTGTTATATTGTAACTAACTGGTTACAAGGAAAGGGTGGGCGGCTTATGGACAGACAGGCGGAGCGCTCCGGGCGCACGCGGCAGCATATTTTGGAAGCAGCCGAGCAGATTTTTGCAGAAAAAGGACTTGATGGTGCGCGGGTCGATGAAATCGCCGCCCTTTCCGGGGCAAATAAGCGGATGATCTACGCATATTTCGGCAGCAAGGAGGAACTCTACCGCATCGTTCTGGAGCGGATTTACCGCCGCCTGTCCGAGTGGGAACGGTTCCTGACCGACTCCCCCGAGGGCGGACAGCAGGACGTGCGCGCGGCCCTTGCGAGCCTCGTCCGCGCTTACTTTACCTTTCTGCGGGAGAATCCGTCCTATGTGCGGATGCTGATGTGGGAAAACCTCTATGAGGCCCGGCATTTTGACGCGATGGAGCTCGGCAAGGTGCGCGATCCCCTCCGGCGGGCCCTGCGCGCCCTTTTGGAACAGGGGAAGAGGGAGGGGCGGTTCCGCGCCGATGCCGACGAACAGCAGGTGCTGATGACCCTTTTTGCCTGTCCCTTCAACTTTTTTTCCAACATCCACACCATGAGCCGGGTGATGCAGACAGACCTTTCTGCGGACGGCATGATCGAGGCGCGGGCGGAGGCCGTCATCGATATGATGCTGGCCTACCTGGCAGCGGACGGAAAGAGGGCCCTGCAATGAGGCGGTTTACCATAGCCGGCGGCAGGCTGCTGACCCCTATGCGGGAGCTGAACGGCTGGATGCTGGTTGTGCGGGACGGTGTCATTACCTACGCCGGCCGCTACGACCCGGACCAGGTCGTCCGCCCCATCCTTGACGCCTGTGGGCAGTATATTGCCCCCGGATTTATCGACATCCACATTCACGGCGGCGGGGGGCATGACTTTATGGACGGCACCGCTGAAGCGTTTGCGGGCGCCTCCCGCGCCCATGCGGCCCACGGCACGACGACGCTGCTGCCGACCTCCCTGGTCTGCTCGGATGAGGAGCTGCTTGGGATGTTTGACGTCTTCCGCAGGGTGCGGGAAACGGGCTGCGGCGGCGCGTCGATGCCCGGCCTGCACCTGGAGGGCCCTTTTTTCGCCGCGTCTCAGCGGGGCGCGCAGGACTCCCGTTACATCGGCCCGCCCGCCCCGGCACGCTATGGGCGGATCCTGGAAAAAGGGGAGGGGCTCATTCTCCGCTGGAGCGCCGCCCCCGAGCTGCCCGGCGGGATGGAGTTCGGGCGGGTGCTGCGCAGCCGCGGCATTTTGGCCTCCATCGGCCACAGCGACGCCACCGCCGAGGTGGCCTGCGCGGCCATCGAGAACGGCTACAGCCATCTGACCCACCTCTACAGCGGGATGAGCGGCCTTGGCAGTTTCAAATCCTGCTGCTGTCCCGGCCTGATCGAGAGTGCCTTTCTGTTTGACGAACTCACCGCCGAGATCATCGCCGATGGCTGCCATCTCCCGGCGAGCCTGCTCCGCCACTGCTACCGCAGTCTCGGCGCCAACCGCCTGGCCCTCGTCACCGATTCGATGCGCGGCGCGGGGATGCCGGACGGGGAAAGCATCCTGGGCAGCCTCAGGGACGGGCAGCCCTGCATCATCGAAGACGGCGCCGCCAAGCTGCCCGGCCGCAGCGCCGTTGCAGGGAGCGCCGCGACCGCCGACCGGCTGGTCCGCAATATGAATATCCTTGCGGGCGCGCCGATGACCGACGCGGTCAAGATGATGACCATGACCCCGGCGCGGATCATGGGGATGAAGGACCGCGGGATGCTCGTACCCGGCTTCCGGGCGGATATTGTCCTCTTTGACGGCAAGGTTCACGTTTCGCGGACAATTGTGGGCGGGGAGACGGTGTTCGCCGAATAGTGTGTGAGGGAAATAAAAAATCCCCATCCCGGGCGTTTGCCTGGGACGGGGAACTTTTCGACTGGACTTAGTCGTTTACGAACGGCAGCAGAGCGATGTGACGCGCACGCTTGACAGCGACGGTCAGCTGGCGCTGATGTCTGGCGCAGGTGCCGGTAACACGGCGGGGGATAATCTTGGCTCTCTCGGAGAGAACCTTGCGGCTGTACTTGCCAATGGTTTTGTAGTCGATGTTTTCGACCTTATCGACGCAGAAAGCGCAGACTTTTCTGCGCGGCTTTCTGCCGCCGCGGTTATTGCGATCCATCATGTGGATTTCCTCCTTCTAAAAAATCTGTTTGACCCGAATTGAAATCAGAACGGCAGGTCGCCGTCGTCCGTGTCCACTTCCTCAAAGGAACCGAAATCGCCGACAGACAGGCTGTTGCCTCTCTGGGGCTCCTCAAAGTGAGGGGGCTCGGTGGGGAAGGGGATGCCGCTGCGGTCGGTTTGCGCGCCGCCGGCGGGCTTGGAGTCGGCGAAGTACGCCTGATCGACAATGACCTCGTAAGCGGTACGCTTCTGGCCGGTCTTGTCTTCATAATTGCGAGACTGCAAACTGCCTTCCAAAGCAATCATGCGGCCCTTGGCGAAATAACGGCTGATGAATTCAGCGGTCTGCCGCCATGCGACGCAGGGGATGAAGTCGGCCTGTTTTTCGGTAGCGCCCTTCGCCTGGTAGTTGCGGTCAACCGCAATCCGGAAGGTCGCGACAGAAATTCCGCTGGTCGTCTGCCTGAGTTCAGGATCGGCAACCAGTCTGCCCATTAAGATTACCCGGTTCAGCATAATTCCGCCTCCAATTACATTCTGGTGACAACCAGAGAACGAAGAATGCCGTCGGTGATGTTCAGTCTTCTCTCGAGCTCAACAGGGAAAGAAGGAACAGAGTTGAAGTTGAACAGAACGTAGTAGCCTTCGGTCTCGTCGTTGATCTCGTAGGCCAGGGTACGCTTGCCCCACTCATCAACGGACTCCAGGGTAGCGTTTTCCTGGATGATGGTGGAGAACTTCTCGATCAGGGCTTTGACTGCGTCTTCGCCCTGCTTGGTGCTGAGCACCAGAACTGCCTCGTAATTTTCCATTGCTTTTGCCATTAAAAGCACCTCCTTTTGGACATATGGCCCCGGTTCAGGTCCGGAGCAAGGACTTGTATGCGCCGAAACGGCGCATTCTGCCTAACTTTATAGGCAACAGATAAATTTTACCACATCCGGGAGAGGCTTGTCAAGGACTTTTTGCATTTTCCGATTTTTTTCACGAGAAATTCGGCGGGTTTCTGCTTCGAAATTTGGCGAGCCTGCACATTTTTTGAAAAAAGCAAATCCCGCTTGACAACTCCCGAAAAAAAGTGTATAATAGCAACTGTCAAAATTAGGCCGCTATGGCGAAATCGGCAGACGCAAGGGACTTAAAATCCCTCGATGGCAACATCGTACCGGTTCAAGTCCGGTTAGCGGCACCAGCGGTTTACAGCCGCAGCAAATGCGCGCATCCACAACGTGGGTGCGCGCATTTGCTTTTCTCCCGCCCTGTAATCGACCGAATGAGATTTTTCACCGTATGGCCGCCGGTGTGCAGCTCATACGGAGCAATCATATCATTCGCTGCGGAACTCGATACGTTGCGCGCAGGATTGCCGCCCGGGGAAAGTCAGCAGTTTTTCCCGGTTGCGTTGTGCAGCACCGCGAGCGCCGTGCGGCCGGGGATGAGGCGTTCCCCATCGGTATAGCCCTCCTCGCGGCCGGCGAGCTCGCGGATGAGGAAGCGGCGCAGCTCGTCGATCCGGGCGGCGTACTGCGGCTCGTTTATCGCGTTGTGCCGCTCGCCGGGGTCGGTGTCCAGCCGGAAATACTGCTCCCGCCCGTCCTGCGAGAACCAGACGTATTTGTCGGTTTCGGTGACGACAAAATGGTTGGAAAGGTCGCCGAAGCTGTGCTCCCCGTGCAGCATCTCGCGGCCGGGGTGGAGCAGGCTCTGCCCGTCGAGGTGGGCCGGGATTTCGGCGCCCGCCAGCTCCAGGAGGGTGGGCATGACATCCTGAAGGCCCGCGACCGCCTTCTCCACCCGCGGCCGGCCGATCAGCTCGGACGGGCCGTTCATCAGCAGCGGGATGCGGATGCTGCCCTGGTAGGGGAGGGACTTGCGGGAGAAGCAGTGGTCGGAAAGCATTTCCCCGTGGTCGGAGGTGAAGAGGATGACGGTGTTCTGCAGCACCTCATATTCGTTCAGCGCCTGGATAAGCCGGCCGATCTGGTGGTCGACGTGAGTGATGCAGGCGTAGTAGCCGATCTGCTGCCGCCGGATGAGCTCCGGGTCGGAGGGGCCGGTAAAGGAGTTGTAGGTCCGGCCGTCCCGGGCGAGGCGCTCCCGGTCGTCCCAGTCGCCGGTGAGCGGCGGCGTAAGCTCCTTGCCCTCATAGAGGTCAAAGTAGTGCTGCGGGGCGTCGTAGGGCGCGTGCGGCCGGACGTAGGAGGCCATCAGGAAGAAGGGTTTGCGCGGGTCGCGGCGGCGGAGGAAGTCGATGCTCCGGGAGGTGACCCAGTTGGTCGGATGGAGCTGCTCCTCGTAGATCCAGGGACGGGAAACCCAGGAGTTGCATTCGAGCCCGGTGTCGGTGATGTCGGCGTCGACCCCTTTTTCCTCTCGGAGCCAGTGGAAGTAATCGTCGGCGGCCTTCTGGTTTTCACAGCTCGGGGTTGAGGCGGATCGGTAGGTGTGCAGATAGCCGTCGTGCAGCTCGATGTGGTGGAATCCCTGCAGGGATCGCAGCGGGTGGACGTGCATTTTGCCGACGCACTGGGTGTAGTAGCCGGCCCGGGCCAGCTCGCCCGCCATCGTGCAGCCGTAGTTCCAGTCGACCCGGTCGCGGTAGCCAACCCGCCCGCAGTGCCGCGGGGAAAGGCCGGTGTGCATCACGGCCCGCGCCGCGATGCAGCTCGGGCAGGGGGTGTAGGCGTTGGGAAAGTAGACCCCGTTGCTCGCCAGCGAGTCGAGATAGGGGGTCTGGACGTCGGGGTGCCCGGCGATGCCCATGCAGTCGCCGCGCATCTCGTCGGTCATGATGAGCACAATGTTGGGGCGGTTGTCAATCATCAGAATCCTTCCTTTCGAAAAACGGCGCCCGGCTTGCGAGCCGGTAGGCCGCGAATTTGAGCAGAATGGTCAGCAGAAGCAGCGCAAAGGCGGTGTAGAAGGCCGCCATGTTGAAGAGGGCGGCGGTGAAGACGGCGCACATCATCGCGGCGAGGAGGATGTCGACCACCGTGCCGCCGCTCCGGTCGTGGAGCCAGCGTTCCCGCTCATCCTCCTCCCGGAGCCGCTCTTCCTGCAAAAGCTGCCGGTCGCGCAGCAGCTTCTTGTTGCGGTGCAGGCGGATGCCCAGGAAGATCAGTCCCCCGAAAAAGAGGAGGTCGCTCACCATATCCGCCGTGCGGGTCATGATCCGCGAATCCCCGCCGCCCAGCGCGACGAGGAGGAGCATGTACCCGACCATCGCCGCCATCAAAAGCCAGATCCCGCGGATCCGCCACTGGATGCGTTTGGTGTAGCTGAGGGGCTTTACGGCCGCGCGCTTTTGCAAACATGCATTACAGTTCCTCATACGTCTTGTCCTCCATTTCCTTATTTTCTCTGAGGCAGCAGAGCTCCTCCACCGTCGTGCCGAACAGCTGCGCCATCCGGTAGGCAAGCATGATCGAGGGGTTATACTGCTCTTTTTCGATCGAGATGATCGTCCGCACCGAGACGTGGACCGCGTCGGCCAGCCGCTGCTGGGTCAGCCCGGCTGCGGTCCGGAATTCCCTGACCTTGTTTTTCATGGCAGCCCTCCTCGCAAAACATGAAGTTTCCTTCACTTTTCTCCCTTCATTATACCCTGCTGCGGCAGGCGTGTCAAGAGCAAAGCGGCAAAAAATGCGCAAAAATCCGCGGGAGAGGTTTCCCTGCTCCCGCGGATGGGTTTTGCCGGTCCAGACGGCGTTATTCCGCGCCGGCCGCCGTCTGGTTTTGGGAAGAGTTCCCGGCCGAAGGGAAGCCCTCCCGCCGGATCTTCTCCCCAAGCTCCAGCAGTATTTTCGCGTGATTGGGGTGGATGGAGCCGTCCGCCATCGGGCCGACATTTAAGAGGAGATTGCAGTCATGCTCCGCCGCGTGTCCCAGCAGCTGGTAGAGCTCCTCGACGCTGCGGTTTTCGCAGCGGGGGTTGTATCCCCAGCTGCCCCGCTGGACGGTCGAGCAGATCTCGTTGTGCTTGTTCCGGTTGCCCTCAAAGCCCCGCCGGGCCCGTTCCGCCCCGGCGTCGCCGAAGCGCGGCCGGACGGTCTCCGCCAGATCGTGGAAGCTGTTTTCCGGGGAGGCGAAATCCTCCGTTCCGGTGGCGCCCTGCTTCCAGGAGATCAGGACGTCCGGGTGCTTGGCGCGCAGGCGGGCGTAAATCTCCTCAATGGGGATGTATTCCTCTCCCATCGCGTACCAGGCGGCGATCAGGTCCAGCCAGATGCCGGTGATCTTGTAGTTCGAGAGCAGCTCGTCCATCACTTCTTCGATATACGCGATGTAATGCCGGAAATCCTCTTTTTTCCGGTAGAGGTAGCGGGGCTCCGGCGTGTCGTAGTCCGGGCGGGCGCTGTCGAAGACGGTCCGGTCGACGTAGTACGGATGCCGCCAGTTGAGCATGAAGGTGTAATAGGCGAAAAATCCCAGCCCCTTGCGGTCGCCGGCTTCGCTGAGCTCCTTCACCAGGTCCCGCCCCGCCGCGGCGTTTTTGCTGTTGAACGGCTCGACTCTGGAATCCCACAGGCAGAAGCCCTCGTGGTGGCAGGTGGTGAGGTTTACGTACTTCATGCCGGCCTTGAGGGCGAGGTCGGTGATGTAGTCGGCGTCGAAATTGTGGGCCGTAAACTGGCCGGCCAGCTTTTCGTATTCCGATACGGGGATTTTGTCGAAAAACTGGATCCATTCCCGGTTGTGCAGCAGCGAGTAGAGTCCGTAGTGCAGGAACAGGCCGTACCTGGCGTCCTGAAACCAGGCGAGCTTCGCCTTTTTGGGGTCCGTTTTCCAGATCCCCTCATATTCTTTGAGGTATTTGGGGCATTCGCTCATGAGATTTTTGTCTCCTCTCCGTCCTCGGCATTGCCGGGCAGGTTATTGCAGCCAGGCGCCCGACGCCCCGACCCGGTAGCCGTCCGGGGTCGTCGTATTGGCGGCCATCGCGCCGCTCGGGTAGAAGTAGTACCATTTGCCGTCGACGAGCTGCCAGCCGTTCGCCTTCATGGCGCCCGAGGCGTTCATCCAGTACCAGGTGCTGCCGTCGAGCACCCAGCCGACTGCCATGCCGCCCCAGCTGCGGAGGTAGTACCAGCTGCCGTTGTCGAGCACCCAGCCGGTGGCCATGCCGCCCCAGTCTTTCAGATAGTACCAGCTGCCCTTGTCGAGCAGCCAGCCGGTCTGCATCGTCCCCTGCTGGTCGAAATAGTACCAGGTCCCGTCGACCTGAAGCCAGCCGGCCGCCGTCTGGCCGTTTACGAGGAAGTTCCAATGCCCGTCGGAGTACTGCACCCATTCACCCTTGCCGTCGCGGGAGGAGTACTGGCTCGTAATGGCGAGGCCGGGGGTAGCAGGTTCCTCAGGCGTCTCCGGTTCGGCGGGTTCAGAGGGGGGAGCAGTCTGGGCCGTGTAGGCGTTCTTGTAAAAATCCTTGAGGCCGGGGATGGTTAGCAAAAACTGATAGCGGAAATGCACCTCGCCGGTGATTTCGGGGATCTGGGCGTTAAGGGCCACCTGGTCCTTGATCGCCTGGATGCCGTACCAGGGGCTCGAGGAGCTGGAGTTGTTCGCCTTGTAGTCGGCCATGCCGATGTAGAGCTCGACATCGGTGCCCTTGACAACATCAGCCCACCAGCGGGCGAGGGTCTCGTAGTCGGCCAGGCTGTGGCCGATCTCCCAGTAGATCTGCGGGCAGATGTAGTCGATCCAGCCTTCCTTGACCCATTTGCGGGTGTCCGCATAGTGGGAGAAGTAGGTCTGGTTGCCGCTTGTGTTGGAGCCGGCCGCCATGCTGGAGGCGTTGGCCCAGATGCCGAAGGGGCTGATGCCGAAGGAGATGTCCGGGTCGGCCTCATGCAGGGCCGCGTCGAGCTCCTGCACCAGCAGGTCGACGTTGTTGCGCCGCCAGTCGCCGATGTCCGAGAAGGCAGCGCCGTACTGCGCGTAGGCTTCCGCGTCGTCAAAATTGGTGCCGGGGTAGAAGTAGTCGTCGAGATGGATGCCGTCGACGTCGTAATTTTCGACGATCTCGATCGCGCCGTCGACCACAAGCTGCCGCACCTCGGGCAGGCCGGGATTTAAGTAGTAGTTGCCGTCGCTGTGCCTGACCACCCACTCGGGATGCAGCAGGGCGGGGTTGTCGGCGGACAGGGAATTATAGTCGGCGGAGCCGGAGCGGGTCACCCGGTAGGGGTTCAGCCAGGCGTGCAGCTCCAGGCCGCGCTTGTGCGCCTCGGTCACCCAGTATTCGAGCGGGTCAAAGCCGTTTTCCGGCGCCACTCCCTGCGCGCCGGTCAGATGCTGGCTCCAGGGGTAGATCTCGGACTCATAGAGGGCGTCGCCGGAGGGGCGGACCTGCAAAATGACCGCGTTCATGCCCATCTCGGCGCAGCTGTCGAGGATGGCGTCGGCCTCGTCCATGAGCGTTTGCGGGTCGGTCGTCGGTGTACTCGGGTAATCGAGGTGATAGATGGTGCTGACCCAGACGGCGCGGAAATCCTTGGCCGCCGTTTGAGTGTCCGCCGCCGAAGCGGGCAGGACGAGGACAGTGAAGGCCGCCGCGAGGGCGAGCATCCACGCGCAGAGTTGCTTCAGCTTTTTCATGATACATCCTTTCTGTTCGCATACCGCGGGTTTTGTGATTCCACCAAAGTATAGCACAGTTTCCCTGCGTTTTCAAGCAATTTTGCGCGGAAAATACTGGGCTTTACATAATTAGTACCCAAAACGCCGCCCTTTGTTGCATCATGCGCTTGATTTCGCGGAAAAAAGGCGGTATAATAGGAAGAATGCATGACAGTATGGCGATTTTCCTGTAAAATATAACCGGAAGGATGCTGAAGGATATGACTGATTTTCTGATTCGCATGCTGGTGAAGAATCCGGACAATACCTCCGACCCCGACGTCCGCGCCGCCTACGGCCGGGCCGCGGGCGGGGTGGGGGCGGCCTGCAACCTGCTGCTCGGCGGGGGGAAGATGCTGGCGGGGGTGCTGTTCCAGAGCATTTCGGTGCTGGCCGACGGGGTGAACAACCTCTCCGACGCCCTCTCCTCCGTCGTGACCCTCGTCTGCTTCCGGATGTCCTCCCGCCCGGCCGACAAGGAGCACCCCTACGGCCACGCGCGGATGGAGTATGTTTCCGGGCTGGTCGTCGCGGTGCTCATTATGATGGTGGGCTTCAACCTCGCGACCTCTTCCTTAGAGAAGATTTTCCAGCCGGAGGAGGCCCCCTTCAGCTGGGTGACGGTGGGGGTGCTGGCCGCCTCCATCCTGGTCAAGGGCTGGATGATGCTTTTCAACCGCAGGATCGGCAGAAAAATCGGCTCGACCGCCCTGGAAGCGACCGCGATGGACAGCCGCAACGATGTCATCGCGACCGCGGCGGTGCTGCTGTCGGTCTTTGTCTCCAAATGGACAAATCTCATCCTGGACGGCTGGATGGGCCTTGCCATCGCCCTCTTCATCCTCTGGTCGGGGATAAACCTCATCCGGGAGACCTTAAGCCCCCTGCTCGGCGAGGCGCCCGACCGCGACCTTGTGGTCAGGACGATGAAGCGGCTGCGCAGCTACGACGGCGTGCTCGGCATCCACGACCTGATGGTGCACGATTACGGGCCGGGCCGCTGCTTCGCCTCGGTCCATGTCGAGGTCGACGCTAGGGAGGACGTCATGGTCAGCCACGACCTCTGCGACAAGATCGAGCGGGATTTCGCGGGAGAGGGGATGAACCTCGTCGTCCACATGGACCCCATCATCACCGACGACGCGGAATTAAACGCCCTGCGGCGGGAGGTTGTCGGCATCGTCGCCGGGATGAAGGAGGGGATCACCCTGCACGATTTCCGAATTGTGCGGGGCTACACCCACACCAACGTGATCTTTGACATCGTTATCCCTGCCGAGTGCAGCCGTTCGGCCGAGTCCATCAAGGCGGAGATCGCGGAAAAGGTGCGCGCCCTCGACCCGGCGGCGCATTACTACACCGTCATCGGGGTCGACCGCAACTACACCGAGCTGGTTTAGCAGCCTTCTCGCCGAGATTTTTGCGGGGAAATCCTTGACGAAACGCCACTTTTCCCGTATAATATAGTCAGCAAATCATGGAAAGAAGGATTTTATATGTTCAAAGCAGCAATCGTTGGATACGGCAACATCGGCCGGTACGTCCTGGAAGCCATCGAGGCGGCCGGAGACGTCGAGTGCGTCGGCGTCGTCCGCCGCAGCCCGGAAGGGGAGCAGCCCGCTGAGCTTTCCGGCTATGAGGTGAAAGGCTCGCTCAGCGCGCTTTCCGTAAAGCCCGACGTCGCCATCCTCGCAACCCCCACCCGCTCGGTCGAGAAGTACGCCCTCGAGGCGCTGGCAGCCGGCATCTCGACGGTGGACAGCTTTGACATCCACGGCAGCATCTGGGACCTTCGCACCACCCTCGACAAGGCCGCCAAGGAAGCGGGCAAAGTCTCGATCATCTCCGCGGGCTGGGATCCCGGCTCCGACTCGGTCGTCCGCACCCTGCTGCAGGCCTGCGCGCCCAAGGGGCTGACCTACACGAACTTCGGCCCCGGCATGAGCATGGGCCATACCGTCGCCGTCAAGGCGATCGAGGGGGTCAAGGGCGCCCTTTCAATGACCATCCCGCTCGGCACCTCGATCCACCGCCGGATGGTCTACGTCGAGCTGGAGGACGGCTACACCCTCGAGGAGGTCGCCGCCCGCATCAAGGCCGACCCCTACTTCGCGAGCGACGAGACCCACGTCATCCAGGTCGATGATGTGAAGGAAGTCCTCGATATGGGCCACGGCGTCAACATGACCCGCAAGGGCGTCTCCGGCAAGACCCAGAACCAGCTCTTTACCTTTGAAATGAAGATCAACAACCCCGCGCTGACCGCCCAGATCCTCGTTTCCGCCGCCCGCGCAGCCCTGCGCCAGCAGCCCGGCGCCTACACCATGCCCGAGATCCCGGTGATGGACCTCCTGGAAGGCGACCGCGAGACCCTGATCCGGCATCTCGTCTGAGCCGTCATGGAACCGGAGCGATTTTTCACAGAAGCCGCGCGCTGGGCCGCAGGGGAGCCTGCCGTCCGGGCGCTGCTGCTGGTGGGCTCCTGGGCCAGGGGGGCAAACCGGCCGGATTCCGACATCGACCTCATGGTCCTCACCGATGAGCGGGAGAAATTCCTGGATGACCCCGGATGTTTCAGCCGTTTCGGCGAAATTTCCCGGCAGAGCGTGGAGCAGTACGGGCGCTGCACGTCGGTGCGCGTCTTTTATGCCGGCGGGCCGGAGGTGGAGTTCGGGCTGGCCGACAGCGGCTGGGCCAGCCTGCCGCTTGACCCGGGGACACGGCAGGTGCTGGCCGGCGGCTTCCGAATCTTGGTGGATAAGTGCCATATTGCTGACGGGATTGCGAATTTATACGGGTAAAACGCCGAATTTTGGCCGGTTTTTTAAAATCTCTTGCCAAAAAGAGAAAAATGTGCTATCCTAAGATAGATATTGTTCCGCCTGCCGTTTGGTGGGTGGGGATTAATGTTCACTACATTAAGGCGGACAGTCCTCTGCACGGGAAAGCCCGGCGGCCGTTTTTCAGTTGCCGCGCGCATGAATGTCTGAAAACCAGGAGGAAAAAACATGGATGCTTTGAAACTCATCAGCCAGTCCAGCATGAAGGCTGACAAACCCGAGATCCGCATCGGCGACTACGTCAAGGTCGGCGTCAAGATCCGCGAGGGAGACAAGGAAAGAGTGCAGCTCTTCGAGGGCACCGTCATTGCGCAGAAGCATGGCGGCATCTCCGAGACCTTCACCGTTCGCCGCGTTGCTTACGGCGTCGGCGTCGAGCGCGTTTTCCCGATCCACTCCCCCAACGTTGTTTCGGTTGACGTCGTTCGTCACGGTAAGGTCCGCAGAGCGAAGCTCTACTACCTCCGCGACAGAGTCGGCAAGGCTGCGCGCATCAGAGAGAAAATCTAAAGCAAACCAGAAGTGCGGAAAGGGACGGGTATCGTCCCTTTTTGTGCTATACAGGGATTTTTGACAGAGAAGGGGGATTTTCATGGAGGAGCAGCGGCTTCCGCATCATTCTGATGAGGAGATCGACGCGATCCTGGACGCGCTCGACCGGATGGGGCAGGCAAAGCCGGCCCCCGCCCCGAAGCCGGAGCAGCCGGACAATCTGCGGCGCGAGATCTTCGAATGGGTGCGCACGCTGGCGATCGCCGCCCTGGCGGCGGTGGCGCTTTTTGTCTTTGTTTTCCGCTTTGTCATGGTGGAAGGCGTCTCTATGGAGCCAACCCTGCAAAATGGCGACCAGCTGATCATGCTCAGCCTCTTTTACACGCCGGAAAACGGGGATATCGTCATTTTATCGGACAAAACCGGCCTCGACAAACCGCTGGTCAAGCGGGTGATCGCCACCGGCGGGCAGACAGTCGAACTTGACGGCGGGACAGTCTTTGTCGACGGCGAGCCTCTTACAGAGCCGTATGTCCCGGAAGCCTGGGTGGACGAAGGGAATCTCACCTATCCGCTGACCGTCCCGGAGGGCTCTGTCTTTGTCATGGGGGACAACCGCAACCACTCGACCGACAGCCGCTCGAGCAGCATCGGGCTGGTGGATGAGGACGAGGTGCTCGGCAAGATCATCTTCCGCATTTTCCCGCTCAGCCGGATCGGGCTTATAGACTGAATTATACTGGATATATCAAAGGAGAACGCGAATGGCACAGGAAACACTTGAGACGCGCGACGCGCTGGATACCGAAAAGGAGAATATGCCTTCCGAAGGCGGGGAGGAAAAGGGCGAAAAAGAGCCCTTCAATCTCAAAAAAGAGCTCTGGGAATGGCTCAAGGCCATTGTGGTCGCCGGGGTCATCGTCTTTATCATCTTCCATTTCCTCATCCGGGTGGTGACGGTGGACGGCAATTCAATGCGCCCCACCCTGGAAGACGGCGACCGCCTGATTATTTCCAACCTCTTTTATGAGCCCGACAACGGCGACGTGGTCATCCTCTCGGAGGAGACCGGCCTGGATGAGGCGCTGGTCAAGCGCATCATCGCGGTGGAAGGGCAGACGGTCGACATCACCGAAAACGGCGAGGTTATGGTCGACGGCAAGGTGATCTCGGAGCCTTACATCGCCGAACTGATCGACGACCAGCACCGCGGCGATATGACCTACCCGCTCACTGTCCCGGAGGGATGCGTCTTTGTTATGGGGGATAACCGCAACCACTCGACCGACAGCCGGTCTTCCGATATCGGCATGGTCGAGGAAAGCGAGATCCTCGGGCGGGTCCTCTTCCGGCTGCTGCCGCTCAATAAGATCGGCCCCATCGACTAAAGGAGGCTAGGATGGCACAGACACCGAATATCCAGTGGTTCCCCGGCCATATGGCCAAGACGCGGCGGCTCATCCAGGACCAGGTGAAGCTTGTCGACCTGGTTGTCGAGATCACCGACGCCCGCATCCCGCAAAGCTCCCGCAACCCGGAGCTGGACAAATGGGTGGGCGGCAAGCGGCGGCTGCTGGTTCTCAACAAATGCGACGCCGCCGACCCGGGCATTACGGCGCGCTGGCTCCAGTATTATCAGGAAACCGGCGTCCCGGCCATCGCGGTCGACGCAAAGAGCGGCAAGGGGGTCGGGCAGTTCCTCCCGGCGGTCCGGGAGCTTTTGTCCGACGTCACCGAGCGGCTCGCCCGCAAGGGGATGGTCGGGCGCCCGCTGCGGATGATGATTGTCGGCATCCCGAACGTCGGGAAATCCTCCTTCATCAACCGGGTCGCCAAAGAAAAGCGCGCCCGGGTCGAGGACCGGCCCGGCGTCACCACCGGCAAGCAGTGGATCGCCGTGGCAAAGGACGTCGACCTCATGGACACCCCCGGCGTGCTCTGGCCCAAATTTGAGGATCCGGCCGTCGGGGAGAAGCTCGCCTTCACCGGCGCTGTCAAGGACCAGATTATGGACGTCGAGCTGCTGGCAGTCCGGCTGCTCGGCTGGCTTCGGGAGGAATATCCCGCCCTCCTGGAGGGGCGCTACCGCCTGACCCCGGAGGATACCGCCGGGCGGGAGGACTACGAGCTGCTCGAGCTGGTGGGGAGAAAGCGCGGGATGCTGATAAGCGGCGGCGAGGTCGACACCCTGCGGGCGGCCACCATGCTGCTTGACGAGTACCGGGGCGGCAAGCTCGGCCGCCTCTCCCTCGAGGCCCCGCCGCGGAAGGGGGCGGCGCAGTGACCCTCTACGACTACGACCGGAGCCTCGGCATCCCCTGCTTCTGCGGGGTGGATGAGGCGGGCCGCGGGCCGCTCGCCGGCGACGTCTATGCGGCGGCGGTCATCCTCCCCCTCGACGCGGAGATCCCCGGCATCAACGACTCCAAAAAGCTCACCGAAAAAAAACGGGAGGCTCTGTTTGCGGAGATCACCGCCCGGGCCGAGAGCTTCTGCATCGCCTCGGCGTCGGCGGAGGAGATTGACCGGCTGAACATCCTGCAGGCGACCTTCCTCGCCATGCGGCGGGCGGTCGGCGGGCTCGGGAAACGCCCCGCCTTCGCGCTGGTGGACGGCAACCGCAACCCGCAGCTATCCGTCCCCTCCCGCTGCCTTGTCAAGGGGGACGCGACCTCCGCCTCCATCGCGGCGGCGTCCATCCTCGCGAAGGTGGCGCGGGACCGCAGCATGCGGGAGCTGGCCGAAGCTTACCCCCAGTACGCCTTTGAAAAGCACAAAGGCTACGGGACGAAAGAGCATTACGCCCGGCTGGATGAATACGGCGCTTCGCCGGTCCACCGGATGAGCTTTCTCAAAAAATATTTCGCCGAAAAGGGCGAAACGCCCTCCCTCCGCCGCGGCCAGGCGGGGGAGGAGGCCGCCGCCCGCTACCTTTCGGAGCGGGGCTGCCGGCTGCTCGAGCGGAATTACCGCTGCATGGGCGGCGAGATCGACCTTATCGCGCAGAGGGACGGCTTTCTCATCTTCTGCGAGGTCAAGGCGCGGAAGCTCGGCGACCCGCAGCTCTCCCGCCCGGCCGAGGCGGTGACCCCCCAGAAGCAGCGGCGGATCATCCGGGCGGCGGTCCAGTACATGCAAGAGCATCCATCGGGGCTTCAGCCCCGGTTTGATGTGATAGAAGCAATCCTATCCCCGGCGGACGGTTCGGTCCTGTCCATTGAACAGACCCCGGACGCGTTCGCTCCAGACGAAAGAAACGGAGGCAGGGAGTATGCGGCATTTTGATTTGCATTGTGACACCTTGAGCCGGTGCAGGAGCCAGAAGCAGGGCCTTTTCGGGAACGACGGCGCGCTGTCGGTCGAACGCGGCCTGATCTTCGATCAGTGGGTCCAGGCCTTTGCCGTCTTTATCGACGACGAGAAGCGCGGAGTAAAGGCGTACCGGGAATTCCTGGCCCAGGCCGAGATTTTGCAGAAGGCCATCGCTTCGGACGACCGGATTGTACCCTTTGACAAGGACAATATCCGGGAGGGCGTCTGCAACGCCATGCTGACCGTCGAGAACGGCGCCGCCATCGGCGGCAAGCTCGAGCGCATCGAGGAGTTCGCCCAGATGGGGGTCAAGGTCTTTTCCCTCGTCTGGAACGGCGAAAACGAACTGGCCGGCGGCGTCCACAGCGAGATGGGGCTCACCGATTTCGGCAGGAAGGCTGTCCGCGAGCTGGAAAAAAACGGGATCATCATCGACGTCTCCCACTTAAACAGCTTAAGCTTCTGGGATCTCTGCGAGGTGGCGGAGCGGCCCTTTATCGCGACCCACTCCAACTGCTTTGAGATCTGCCCCAACCGCCGCAACCTCGACGATCTCCAAATTGAGGAGATCATCCGCCGCAAGGGGCTCATCGGTATCAATTTCTTCCCCATTTTTATAAACGGCGAGAGCGACGCGACCTTCCAGGAGCTGCGCGCGCACATCCGGCGGATCATCGCCCTGGGCGGCGAGGACTGCATCGCGGTCGGCAGCGACTTCGACGGGGCGGCGATGCCCTCCCGGCTCGACCGCATCGAGAAGATCCCCGACTGGCACGAAAACCTGCTCAAGCATTTCGATCCCGATTTTGTCGAGAAGATCACCTTCCGCAACGCGGAGCGCTTTTTCCGGGAAAACCTCGCCTGAGCCGGCGGCTTTGACATTCCATCCAAAAAGGAGACGCTTATATGTACTATCACAGCACCAGAGATTCCTCCTGCCGGGTGACGGCGGCCGAGGCGATCGCGCGCGGGATTTCTGCAGAAGGGGGTCTCTTTGTCCCCGAAAAGCTCCCGGAGCTGACCGCTGAAAAGCTTCAGGCGATGGCTGGGATGACCTATGCCGAAAAAGCAAAGGCCGTCCTGGGCGAATTCCTGACAGACTTTACCCCCGCGGAACTTGCGGACTGCATCGATCAGGCCTACGCCCCCGAAAAATTCGATTCGGAAAATATCGCCGAGATCGCGAAGGTCGGGGAGCGCGATTACCTCCTCGAGCTCTGGCACGGGCCGACCTGCGCCTTTAAGGATATGGCGCTCCAGCTCCTGCCCCACCTGCTGACCGTCTCGGCCGCCAAGACCGAGCCCGGAAAGGAAATTGTCGTGCTCGTCGCGACCTCCGGCGACACCGGCAAGGCCGCGCTCGAGGGCTTTAAGGACGTCCCCGGCACCCGGATGCTCGTTTTTTACCCGGAAAACGGGGTGAGCCGGATGCAGAAGCGGCAGATGACCACCCAGGAGGGCGGCAACGTCTCGGTCTGCGCCATCAAGGGCAACTTTGACGACGCGCAGACCGGCGTGAAAAAGATCTTCACCGACCCGGCCATCCGCGCAAAGCTCGCCGAAAATGGCCAGAAATTCTCGTCGGCAAACTCCATCAACTGGGGCCGGCTGGCGCCGCAGATCGTCTACTACGTCGCCGCCTACACCGCGCTGGCCGAAAAGGGCGAGATCAAGATGGGCGAGGTGGTCAACGTCGCTGTCCCGACCGGCAATTTCGGCAACATCCTGGCCGCCTATTACGCCAAAAAGATGGGGCTGCCGCTGGGCAGGCTCATCTGCGCTTCCAACCGCAACCGGGTCCTCGCCGATTTCATCCAGACCGGCGTTTACGACCGCAACCGCGATTTTTACACCACCATCTCCCCTTCGATGGATATCCTCATCTCTTCAAACCTCGAGCGGCTGCTCTACGACCTGAGCGGGCGGGACGAGGCGCTCATCCGGGAATGGTTCTCCGCCCTCTCCAGAGAGGGGCGCTACACCGTGACCCCCAAGGTGCTCGAGTGCCTGCGGGCGGAATTCGCGGGCGGCAGCCGCACCGACCGGGAGACTGCCGAGACCATCGGCCGCCTGTTCCGGGATTACGGCTACCTCTGCGACCCCCACACCGCCGTCGCGGTCAAGGTCCTGGCCGACTACCGGGCCGCGAGCGGCGACCGGCGCAAGACCATCGTCGCGTCGACCGCCTCTCCCTATAAATTCACCGCCGACGTGCTCGAGGCGATCACCGCGAACGCCGTCCCGGAGGACGATTTTGCCCAGGTGCAGATGCTCTCTGAGCTCTCCGGCACGACGCCGCCCGCCTCGCTGCTCGCCCTGAAAGGCAAGCCGGTGCGCTTTACCGGCAGCGTCGCGCGGGATGAAATGGTGTCGGCTGTGCTGGCGATGCTCGGCTGAGCATATTGGAAAATCGTTTCTAACAAAAAAGCGCAGCCCGTTCCGGCTGCGCTGGAGCGTTGGCGGGCCCCAACTTTCCGCGTCGCTCCCAAATCTTCTTTCGCTTTTTTGTCAGGAGATTTTTGTCAAAATGTGTGAATAATGGGGGAGGGGTCCCCCGCCAAATACCGGCAGGAATCCGGGGCAGTCGCCTGCCCCTTCCGACAGGTTTCTGGACCGTTTTCCGGCGGGCTGGTTACTTTGCCTGGAAACTCTGGCAGACGGTTTCGGAGCAGGTGCAGGCGGAATGGGTGCCGATCTTGATGTTCCGGGCGGTGCAGCAGTTTTCATGGTTGTTGTGGATGCAGTTGACTGCGTCGCACTCCACGCAGGAAATGGTGGGCTTATTCTGGCCGATGGTGGACATAGTGTTTGCCTCCTTTGGCTTTCGCCGGTTTTATTTTTTGGAGAATGAAGGAGCCGGAGCAAACGGAAAAACGGGAAACGTCTTTTTCCGAAGGATCCGGCGGAGGTTTCCCTCCGGTTGTTAGTGTGGCAGTTTCCCGCCGGATTATTCTGCTGGAAAAATCTCTTTACTCAAAATCAAAACGGAAAGGGTGCGTCATGAGTCTATTTGCGATTGCGGATCTCCATCTTTCGCTCGGGGTGGAAAAGCCGATGGATATCTTCCCTGGCTGGGAAAACTACGTCGAGCGGCTGGAGGAAAACTGGCGCGCCGCAGTCCGCCCGGAGGATACCGTCGTCATCGCGGGGGATATTTCCTGGGGGCTCGATATATCCGAAAGCCGGGAGGATTTCGCCTTCCTCGACCGGCTGCCCGGGCGAAAGCTGCTGTTAAAGGGGAACCACGACCTCTGGTTTTCGACCAAGACCAAGGTGGAAAAATTCTTTGCCGAAAACGGATTTTCGACCCTTGAGATCCTGTTCAACAACGCGTATGCCTGCGAGGGGCATGTCCTGTGCGGCACCCGCGGCTGGATGAACGACCAGACCGACAAGAAGATCCTGCTGCGGGAATGCGGGCGGCTCCGGCTTTCGCTGGAAGCGGGGAAGAAGCTTCCGGGGGAACCGATCGTCTTTCTGCACTACCCGCCGATCTACGGGGCGGGGGAGTGCTACGAGATCCTTGAGGTGCTGCACGAATACGGCATCAAACAGGTTTACTACGGGCACATCCACGGCTACTCCAAGGGCTACGCCATCAACGGGGAGCGGCTTGGCATTGATTTCCGGCTGGTATCTTGTGATTTTCTCCAATTTACTCCCAAAAAAATCGGTTAAGTCGTGGAAAACCAAAAAAAAGAGAGAAATTGTGGCAAAAGGAATCGATTTGTGCTATAATAGAAAGGTCTGAAAAGCTATTATAGCCTTTACTTCTCAGAAAATGTGTCCGAGGACCGGATTGCCGGGATTTGGATGAAATAACAGGAGGATGTTTCATGAGCTTAGTATCCAAAAACAACACCGCCACCAACAAGGTGGAGCTGGAAATCAAGGTTTCCGCTGAGGATTTTGATAAGGCCTGTGACAAGGTTTATAAAAGACGGGTCAAGAGAATCGAGATCCCCGGCTTCCGCAAGGGCAAAGCCCCCCGCAAGACCATCGAGAAGCTGTACGGCGAGGGCTTCTTCTTTGAAGAAGCTGTCAACGACCTCTATCCCGAGGCTGTCCGCAGCGCGGTCGAAGAGGCCGGCATCGAGATCGTCTGCCCTCCCTCTGTCGATGTGGCGGAGCTTTCCAAGGAAAACGGCGTGACCTTTAAGGCCGTCTGCACCACCAAGCCCGAGGTTTCCATCAAGGATTACAAGGGCATCAAGGCATCCAAGGAAGTCAAGGAAGTGACCGACGAGGACATCGCCGCCGAGATCGACCGCCTGCGCAACCGCAACGCCCGCACCATTACCGTCGAGGGCCGTCCCGCCGAAAACGGCGACTCTGTCATCATTGACTTCGAGGGCTTTGTCGACGATGTCGCTTTCGAGGGCGGCAAGGCGGAGAAGTTTAACCTCACCCTCGGCTCCGGCCAGTTTATCCCCGGCTTCGAGGATCAGATCGTTGGCCACAATGCCGGCGACGCCTTCGACGTGAACGTCACCTTCCCCGAGGATTACCATGCGGAGGAGCTCAAGGGCAAGCCCGCTGTCTTCAAGGTTGTCCTGCATGAGATCAACGCCAAGGAGCTCCCTGAGGTGGACGACGAGTTTGCCAAGGATGTCAGTGAGTTCGACACCCTCGACGCCCTGAAGGAAGATATCCGCAAGCGCCTGGCTGAGGCCAACGAAAAGACCGCTTCCGACGCCTTTGAGAACAAGCTCATCGACACCGTCATCGAGAACCTCGAGGGCGAGATCCCCGAGGAGATGTACGAGGTCCAGATCGACGAGATGATCCGCGACTTTGAGTACCGCTTAAACCAGCAGGGCCTGGAGCTCAACATGTACCTCCAGTACACCGGCATGAACCGCGATTCCTTCCGCAAGACCTTTGAAGCCCAGGCGCAGCGCCGGGTCAAGGTCCGCCTGGCCCTCGAGAAGATCGTCGAGCTCGAGAAGATCGAGGCCACCGAGGAGGAGATCGAGAAGGAGTATGCCCGTCTGGCGGAAGCCTACAAGATGGATGTCGAGAAGATCAAGGGCATCATCCCCTCCGCCGATGTCGCAAAGGATATCGCTTCCAACAAGGCGATCGACCTCATCCGCGACAGCGCGGTTGCCGAATAAGGACGGCTTGCTCTCAATTCACGAAAAGGTTGCAGATCGGATGTTTTGCGTTCATTTTTCCGGTCTATACTAAAATGTGACCGACTTTGCGGCAAAAGCCGGATTCGCATAGTAACGGTTTGCGTGCAGCTATCAGGCGGTACGGCCGGGAACGGCGCCGCCTGGTAGTTGTACGTGTTTCTGCCACTTTTTGAAATGGAGGTCTCATTTATGAGTTTAGTGCCAATGGTCGTGGAGCAGACCAGCCGCGGCGAACGCTCCTACGATATTTTTTCCCGCCTCTTAAACGACCGCATCATCATGCTCTGCGAGGAGGTCAACGACGCTTCGGCCTCGCTGGTCGTCGCGCAGCTGCTTTACCTCGAGAGTCAGGATCCCGACAAGGACATCAGCCTTTACATCAACAGCCCCGGCGGCTCGGTGACGGCCGGTATGGCGATCTATGACACCATGCAGTTCATCAAATGCGACGTGTCGACCATCTGCGTCGGCATGGCGGCGTCGATGGGCGCTTTCCTGCTGTCGAGCGGGGCCAAGGGCAAGCGCATCGCCCTTCCCAACAGCGAGATCATGATCCACCAGCCCTCCGCGGGCACCCAGGGCCAGATCACCGATATGGCCCTCCATCTGAAGCGCCTGGAACTCGTGAAAGGGCGGCTCAACCGCATCCTTTCGGAGAACACGGGGCAGCCGCTTGAGAAGGTTGCGGCCGACTGCGAGCGCGACAACTTCATGACTGCCGAGGAGGCGCTTGAATACGGCCTGATCGACCAGATTTTTACCCATCGCTGATCGATACCGGCGGTTTGAAGGGAGATAAACGAGGATATGCCAGGTAACAAGGAAATCTGCTGCAGCTTTTGCGGCAAGCCGGAGCGGAGTGTTCATCGGATGGTTCATTCGACCAACGCTTACATCTGCGACGAGTGCGTCGGGCTCTGCTATGAGATGCTGGCCGAGGAAGGGCTTTTTGCCCCGGCCGGCGCGCGGAAGGGCCAGCACAGCCGCGGCGGCAGCGAGATCAACCTCTTAAAGCCGGTCGAGATCAAGGCTGTGCTCGACGAATATGTCGTCGGCCAGGATAAGGCGAAAATCGCCCTCTCGGTGGCGGTTTACAACCACTATAAGCGCATCTTCATGGATGTGGACGACGAGAACGTCGTCCTCCAGAAGAGCAACGTGCTGATGCTCGGCCCGACCGGCGTCGGCAAAACCGAGCTCGCCAGGACCCTTGCCAAGGTCTTGAACGTCCCCTTCGCCATTGCGGACGCGACCACCCTGACAGAGGCGGGCTACGTCGGCGATGACGTTGAAAACGTCCTGGTCAGGCTGATCCAGGCCGCAGACTACGACATCGAAGCGGCGGAACGGGGCATCATCTATATCGACGAGATCGATAAGATCTCCCGCAAGTCCGAAAACCCCTCCATCACCCGCGACGTCAGCGGTGAGGGCGTCCAGCAGGCGCTCCTCAAAATTCTCGAGGGGACGGTCGCCAATGTGCCCCCGCAGGGCGGACGCAAGCACCCGCACCAGGAGTTTATCCAGCTCGATACCAAGGATATCCTCTTCATCTGCGGCGGCGCCTTCGAGGGGATCGACAAGATCATCGGCAAGCGGATGGAGTCCTCGACGATGGGCTTTAACGGCGACGTCAAGAAAAAGGACGACAAGAGCAAAAACGAGCTCATCAAGCAGATCATCCCGCAGGACCTGGTCCGGTTCGGGCTCATCCCCGAGCTGGTCGGCCGTCTTCCGGTCATCACGACCCTCGAAGACCTCGACGAGGACCAGCTTGTCCGCATCCTGACCGAGCCGAAGAACTCGCTTTACCGCCAGTACAGCGCGATGTTCGGCCTTGATGGGGTCGAGCTCGTCATGGACGACGCCACCATGCACGCCGTCGCGCGGGAGGCGATGAAGCGCAAGACCGGCGCCCGCGGCCTCCGCAACATCATGGAGGAGACGCTGCTCAACCTGATGTACATGGTGCCTTCCGACGAGAGCATCGCGCGGGTCGTCATTACCCCCGAGGTCGTCGAGGGCAAGGAATCGGCAAAGGTGCAGCGCCGCAAAAAGCTGCCGCAGGCGTAAAAGACGGTTTGTGCCATTCTCGATCAAAGGAAGCCCCACCCCTTCCCTCCCTGTGCGGGAATGGGTGGGGCTTTTTGGATAAATTCCCGGAAAAGGAGATTGCTATGCCTTATCAATATCTTGCGCCCTGTCATTTTGGGCTGGAAAGCGTCCTCGCGGGGGAGTTAAAGCGGATGGGGGCGGAAAACGTCGCCGCCGCGGATGGAAGGGTTGCGTTTTCGGGCGGCTTTGACATCCTTGCGCGGGCAAACCTCAATCTGCGGACAGCGGAGCGGGTCCTCCTTTGCCTGGGGGAATTCGAGGCGCGGTCCTTTGCGGAGCTTTTCGACCAGGTGCGCGCGCTGCCGTTTGAGGAGTTCATCGGGCTCCACGACGCCTTCCCGGTCAAAGGGCGGTCGGTCCGCTCCCAGCTCCACAGCATCCCCGACTGCCAGTCGATCATCAAAAAGGCGGCGGTCGAGCGGCTGCGGGAGAAATACGGCGTCGGCTGGTTCGAGGAGACCGGCGCTGTCCATCAGATCCAGTTTACCATCCTCAAGGACCGGGTCAGCATCTGCCTGGACACCTCGGGCGCGGGCCTGCACAAGCGCGGCTACCGCAGAAACGGCAGCGACGCCCCCATCAAGGAGACCCTCGCCGCCGGTATCCTCGACGTCGCCGGGCTGCGGCAGGATACCACCCTCTACGATCCCTTCTGCGGGTCGGGGACCTTCTTAATCGAAGGCGCCCTCAAGGCCATGAACATCCCGGCCGGCATCAGCCGCCGCTTTGCGGCCCAGAGCTGGGACTGCATCCCCGCGAAGGTCTGGTCGGAAGAGCGCACACGGGGGCTCGACCTCGTCTGCCGCGACGCGAAATTCGCCGGCTACGGCAGCGACATCGACCCGGCGGCGGTGGAGCTCGCCCTCTCGAACGCCAATAAGGCCGGCGTCGCGCCGCGGGTCCGGATCCGCATCCGGCCGGTCCGGGAGTTCCGCACCGTCACCGACACCGGACTCGTTGTCACCAACCCACCCTACGGCGAACGCCTTCTCGACGTCGACCAGGCGCGCCGGATCTATCGGGATATGGGCCGCGTGATGCCCAAGCGGGACGGCTTCAGTTATGCGGTCATCACGCCGGATGAGGAGTTCGAGCAGTATTTCAGCCGCCGCGCGACCAAACGGCGGAAGCTTTACAACGGGATGCTCAAATGCAACCTGTACCAGTATGCCGACCCGGCAGCGGAACGGAGGCACAGATGAGCCTTCCGAAGGGGAAGCGTCCGGGTGAGCTCTCGGTGCGGACCTTTTTCCGGGAGAATATCCGTCTGCTGAAGGGCGGGCGCGGACTGCTGCGCTTCGAGCTTCTTTATAAGCTTGCGGCGGTCGGGGTGCTTGTCCCGACCGCGCTCGCCCTGCTGAACCTCTCCATTCGGATGGCCGGGCTGACCTATCTCACCGATGACAACCTTGGCCGCTACTTTTCTCATCCGGCCGGCATTCTGTTTGCAGTCGGGCTGTGCGTGGGATGGGGGTTATATAACCTTGTGGAGCTGTCCGGCCTGACACTTTATTTCTATGCGGCGGGCCAGGGGCGGAGGATGGCGGCACGGCAGATTTTTACGGCGGGATTCCGGTGCGCTGTCCGGCTTTTCAGGCCGCGCAATCTGTGGATGCTCCCGTTTCTGCTGGCAGTCGTGCCGCTGACGATCTTCCCCCTCATCCTCGTTTATGCGGCGACGGTCCAGGTGCCGGAGGTGGTCACCCGGTATATCCAGGAGCGCTGGTGGCTGCTGCTGCTTGTCCTGGCGGCGCTGTTTCTGCTGTTTTTCCTTTCCCTTCGCTGGGTCTTCAGCCTGTGCTTTTTCAGCATTGAAGGCGAGAGCTTCTCCCAGGCGCGGCGTTCTAGCGCGGAGCTTCAGAAAGGGCGGATGCCGCGGGTCTGCGGCATGCTGCTGCTCTGGCAGGGGGCGCTGCTGGCGGGCGGGCTGCTTTGCTACCTGGTTTTCCTGGGGGCGGCGCTGCTCCTCTCCAAGGCCTTTGTGCCGGGGACGATGGGCATGTTCTTCTTTATTGACCTGTTCCAATGGTGCAACCTCGGGCTCCTTTTGCTGGGACTGTGCGTCGCGATGCCGGCCTGCAGCATTGCAATCTGCCAGCTTTACCTCTCCCTCAAGCGGGTGCGGAAGGAGCGCGCGGTCCCGCTGCGCGCCCTGTCTCTTCCCCGCGGGCGCGCGCTGGAATCCCGGGTCAAATGGGGGATCGGGCTGACCCTTCTCGCCCTCTCGGTCCTCAATGTGGGGTATATCTTCCCGTCGGTCTCACGGGGGGATTTTGGGATGCTGGAGGGATTCAGCACCCCGCTGGTCATCGCCCACCGCGGGGATTCCAAGGGCGCGCCGGAGAACACGATGGCGGCCTTCCGGCTTGCTCTCGAAAACGACGCGGATATGATTGAACTGGATGTCCAGCAGCTCGCCGACGGCTCGCTGATCCTCCTGCACGACAGCAGCTTTCGCCGCACGGCGGGAGTCAGCCGAAATGTCTGGGAGGTGACGCTGCCCGAGGTGCAGGAGATGGAGGTCGGCAGCTGGTATTCCGCCGATTACGCGGGGGAACCGGTCCCGACCTTTGAGGAGGCGCTCGCCTTTGCGCGGGAAAACGGGCTGCGCCTGAACGTCGAGCTCAAATCGACCGGCCGGGAGCAGGGCCTGGAGGAACAGGTTGCCGTCCTCATCCGGGAGTATGGGATGACCGACTCCTGCGTCATCACCTCGCAGCAGTACCGCCTCCTCAAAGGGATCAAGGAGGCCGACCCGGACCTCGTGACAGGATATATCCTGTCGGTGGCCTACGGGGCCTTTTATGACCTCGAATACGCCGACCTGTTCAGCATCCGCAATGATTTTGTGACCGAATCGATGGTCCGTTCCCTTCACGACAACGGCAAGCGGCTGTACGTCTGGACGGTCAACGACGACGCCGACATCGAGCGGTTCGCGGATATGCACGTCGACGGGATCATCACCGACAACGTCGATCTTGCGCGGCGGCTGGTCGATGCGCCGGCCACCAATGATAAGCTGCTCGACGCCTTTGAGCGGTTCTTTACAGGGGACAGCTTTTCCCAGAGCGCCAAGCGTTTTTGGAAATTCATGTTCCGCAGATAGCGAAAAAGCCCCGTCCGGCCGTTTGGAAGCGGCTGGACGGGGCTTTTTTGCTTTTATGAGAGCCGCCCTTTGAAATCCTCGTACCCGAACTGTTTGACCAGCCGGATCTCGCCGGATTCTGTTTTCAGGGCGATGGCGGGGAGGGGCATCCCGTTGAAGGTGTTGGTCTTGACCATCGTGTAAAGGGCCATGTCCCCGAAAATGACCGGGTCGCCGGGATTCAGGGGTTCGTCGAAGGAGTAATCCCCGATGACGTCCCCGGCGAGGCAGGTGGGGCCGCCAAAACGGTAGGTGTACGCCTTTTCCCCAGGCTGGCCGCTTTCCAGAACCGGCGGTCGGTAGGGCATTTCCAGCACATCCGGCATGTGGCAGGCCGCCGAAGTGTCCAGAATGGCCAGCTCCATGCCGTTATGGAGGGTTTCCAGCACGCTGGAGACGAGGTAGCCGGCATTCAGCACGACTGCTTCGCCGGGCTCGAGGTAAACTTCCACATTCCAGCGCTCTTTTAGGCCTTTGACAATGCGGATGAGCCGCTCCCGGTCGTAATCCTCCCGGGTGATGTGGTGGCCGCCGCCCAAATTGAGCCACTTGAGGCCGGGAATGTACGGCCCGAACTTCTCCTCAAAGGCTGCGACGGTCGTTTCCAAATCGTCGGAATTCTGCTCGCAGAGGGTGTGGAAATGCAGCCCGTCGAGCAGCGGCAGGACCTCCGGGTCGAAATTCGCGAGGGTAGTCCCCAAACGGGAACCGGGCGCGCAGGGGTCGTAGATGGCGTGGCCCTCCTGGGTGGAGCACTCCGGGTTGACCCGCAGCCCCACCTGTTTCCCGGCCTGTTTGGCCCGTTCCCCGTAAAGCTTCAGCTGGCGGCAGGAATTGAACACAAAGTGGTCGGCATAGCGCAGAAACTCCGCAAATTCCTCCTCCCGGTAGGCGGGGGAGAAGACGTGGGTCTCGCCGCCGAACTCCTCGTGCCCGAGCCGCGCCTCATACAGGCCGCTGGCGGTGGAACCGGCCAGATATTCCCGCAGGAGGGGGTAGACCGAGAACATGGAGAAGGCTTTCTGGGCGAGGAGGATCTTGCAGCCGGCCTTCTCCTGCACCTCCCGGAGGATCTCCAAATTCTCCCGGAGCTTTTTCTCGTCGATCAGGAAATAGGGGGTGGGGATCCCGCCCCCTAAGAGTTCGTTTCTGTCCATTCAGTCCACCAGAGCCGGGTTGTCCTGGATCTGCCAGGGCAGGCCCCATTTGTTCAGCGCTTCCATGTAGGGATCCGGGTCGAATTCCTCGCAGGTGTAGACGCCGGGCTTCACCCATTTGCCGGTGAGCATCATCATGGCGCCGATCATGGCGGGCACGCCGGTGGTGTAGGAGATGGCCTGGGAGCCGACCTCCCTGTAGCACTCCTGATGGTCGCAGACATTGTAGATATAGGCGGTCTTTTCCTTGCCGTCCTTTCTGCCGGTGAAGATGCAGCCGATGTTGGTCTTGCCGACAGTGCGGGGGCCTAACGAAGCGGGGTCGGGCAGAAGTGCCTTCAGGAACTGGATGGGCACAATCTGCTGGCCCTGGAACTCAATGGGGGAGGTGGAGAGCATGCCGACGTTTTCCAGGCACTTCATGTGGGTGAGGTAGCTCTGGCCAAAGGTCATGAAGAAGCGGATGCGCTTGACGCCGGGGAT
>DVKD01000045.1 GCA_018716285.1 Candidatus Merdivicinus faecavium | reverse complement strand
CACGACGACCTCCCCTGCATGGACAACGACGATTTCCGCCGCGGGCGGCCCTCCTGCCACAAGCAGTTCGGCGAGGCGACCGCCCTCTTAGCCGGGGACGGCCTTCTCACCAGGGCCTTTGAGACGCTCGCCGGGGCAGACCTTCCGCCTGACCGGATCGTCCGCGCCGTGCGGATCCTCTCCCGCTGCGCGGGCACCTGCGGGATGATCGGCGGGCAGGTGCTCGACCTGCAAAACGAAACGCAGGCCCCCGACGCGCCCACCCTCGAGCTCACCTACCGGCTCAAGACCTCCGCCCTCCTGCAGGCGGCCTGCCTGCTCGGCGTTGCGGCCGCAGGCGGGGACGAGGCAGCCGCCCGCGACGCGCGGGAATATGCGGACAGCCTCGGGATCGCCTTCCAGATTATCGACGATATTCTCGACGTTGTCGGGGACGAATCGCTCCTCGGCAAGCCGCTGAGCTCCGACGCAGCCAACGGCAAAGCAACCTCTGTCTCCCTCTACGGCCTGGAAGAATCCCGCCGCCGCGCAGCGGCCTATACCCAAAAGGCCCTGCATGTGCTGGAAGCCTATCCGCACAGCGGGGAACTGGCCGCGCTTACCAGACAGCTCTTAGACAGAAATTACTAAACAGAAAGGGCGTAGACATGGAATTTTTTGCTGAACTGGCTCAAAACCGCGTCCTCTGGACCGCCATGCTTTGCTGGCTGTCGGCTCAGGTAATCAAGGTGATTTTTTATGCCGTCCGCAACCGGCACTTCAGCTTTGAACGCCTGGTCGGCGCAGGCGGAATGCCGAGCTCCCACAGTGCGACCGTCTGCGGGCTGGCTGTCGCGGTCGGCCGGACCTGCGGCTTAGCTTCGCCGATGTTTGCCATTGCCATGATTGTCGCCGCCGTTGTGATGTACGACGCAACCGGCGTCCGCCGCGCGGCGGGCGAACAGGCGAAGGTGTTAAACCGGCTCATTTTGGAACAGGATTGGTCGCAGGCCCAGAAAAACCTGAAGGAATTTCTCGGCCATACCCCGCTGGAAGTGCTGGCCGGGGCAATCCTGGGCATTGCGCTGGCGTTCCTGGTCCCGATAGCTTGAGAGGCGATAGAATGGAACAGTATCACATCCTCAATCGGGTCAGCACACCAGCCGACATCCGGGGGATGGATTATCCCACCCTGGATGCGCTCTGCGCCGAGATCCGGGACTTCTTAATCCAAAACGTCTCCAAGACGGGCGGCCATCTCGCCTCCAACCTTGGGGTGGTCGAGCTGACCATCGCCCTCCACCGGGTTTTTCACACGCCGGAGGACACCCTCATCTGGGACGTCGGCCACCAGTGCTATACCCACAAGATCCTCACCGGGCGGCGGGACCGGTTCGACACCCTCCGGCAGCCGGGCGGGCTCTCCGGCTTCCCGAAGCCGGCCGAAAGCCCCTACGACGCCTTTACCGTCGGGCACAGCTCGACCTCAATTTCGGCGGCTTACGCCGCTTCCTGCGCCAATAAGATGAGCGGATCCGACCTCTGCTCGGTCGCGGTCATCGGGGACGGCGCCTTTACGGGCGGCCTGGCCTACGAGGCGCTCAACAACGCCGGGCGGAGCAAGAATAACCTCGTCATCGTCTTGAACCACAATGCGATGTCGATCAGCCGTAATGTCGGCGCCTTTGCCCGTTACCTGGCCCTCATCCGCTCCAAGCCCTCCTATCTCCGCCTCAAGGAGCGGGTGGAAATGATCCTCGACCACACCCCCTTCATCGGCAAGGGGATCAAGGAGTGGCTCACCTCCTCCAAATCCCTGCTCAAGGTCCTGCTCTACCACTCCACCTTTTTTGAAGAGCTGGGCTTTGCCTATTTCGGCCCGGTGGACGGCCATAATCTGCCCGAGCTTGAGCAGACTCTCCGCCGGGCGCGGGAGCTGCACCGCCCGGCCTTTGTCCATGTGGAGACGGTCAAAGGCAAAGGGTACGAGTATGCCGAGAAAAACCCGATGGCCTACCACGGGGTGGGCGGCTTCGACATCGAGACAGGCAATCCCGACGTCGCGCCCGCCGACAGCTTTTCGACCACCTTCGGCGCCCTTTTGACCCATCTGGCGGACAGGGACGACCGCATCTGCGGCATTACCGCGGCGATGACCGAGGGAACGGGGCTCGTCCATTTCGCGACGGAGCATAAAAACCGCTTTTTTGACGTCGGCATCGCCGAGCAGCACGCGATGACCTTTTCGGCCGGGCTGGCTGCAAAGGGGTATCTGCCGGTTTTCGCGGTCTATTCGACCTTTTTGCAGCGGGCTTATGACCAGATTCTGCACGACGCGGCCATCGACCGGCTGCACGCCGTCCTCGCCGTCGACCGGGCCGGCCTGGTCGGGGAGGACGGAGAGACCCACCAGGGGATCTACGACGTCTCCTTCCTGACCGGCATCCCGGGGGTGACGATTTTCTCTCCCTCAACCTACCATGAACTGGAGATCCAGCTCCGCCGCGCCCTCTACGACACCGAAGGGGTCGTGGCGGTCCGCTACCCGCGCGGCAGCGAGCCGGAGACGCAGATCGCGGGCTGCAACCCGGCGGGGGATTTCTCCTTCTGGGAAGGGACTACGCGGCTTGCCGCCGTCTCCTACGGCCGGATCTTCCACTCCCTGTATCCCGCCGCCCGCGCGCAGAAAGAGCCGCCCGCCCTCTTCCAGCTCAACCGCATCTGGCCGCTTTCGGACAAGCTGGTCGAAAAGCTGCTGGGCTATGAGCGGATCGTCTTTTTTGAAGAGGCGGTGCAGAACGGCTCGATCAGCGAGCACCTCTGCCGCAGGCTGAACGAAGAGGGGTATCAGGGGCATTTTACGGCCTTCACCCTGCCCAACGCCTTTATCCGGCAGGGCAGCGTCCCCGGCCTTCTGGCGGAATACCGCCTCGACCAGGATTCTATGACAACCATATTGCAAGAGGAGCTTTCATCATGAGCAAAAACAGACTGGACATCCTTCTGGCAGAACAGGGCCTGGCGCCCAGCCGCGAGCGGGCGAAAGCGCTGATCATGGCGGGAGTGGTCTTTGTAAACGGAGAAAAGGTCGACAAGGCCGGCGCGATGGTGCCCGACGACGCCGAGATCCGGGTCGCAGGCGGGGAACTGCCCTATGTCAGCCGCGGCGGCCTCAAGCTGCAGAAGGCGATTGAGGCGCATCATCTCGACCTGACCGGCTTTGTCTGCGCGGACATCGGCGCGTCGACCGGCGGCTTTTCCGACTGTATGCTCCAGCATGGCGCAAGCCGGGTCTATGCCATCGACGTGGGCTACGGCCAGCTCGCCTGGAAGCTCCGCACCGACAGCCGGGTCGTCAACCTCGAGCGGACCAACATCCGCTATGTCACCGAGGAGCAGATCCCGGAGCCGCTGGATTTCGGCTCGGTCGACGTCTCCTTCATCTCGCTGACCCTCGTACTGCCGGTCCTCCACCGCTTTTTGAAGGAGGGCGGCGAGGGGGTCTGCCTGGTCAAGCCGCAGTTTGAAGCCGGCAAGGGCAAGGTCGGCAAAAAAGGGGTCGTTAGAGAGCCGGAGATCCACCTCGAGGTGCTCCGCAAGATCTACGCCTTCTGCGGGGATCTGGGGCTCTCTGTCCTGGGCGCGCATTTTTCCCCGATCAAGGGGCCGGAAGGGAATATCGAATACCTCTTTTACTTCCGCAAATCGAATGAGCCGCCGCTGGTGACCGACGGCGACCTCGTGAAGCTGGTGGAGAGCTCCCACCTTGCCCTTGACCGAAAGGATGGACGCTGTGAAGCTGCTGATTCAGCCCAATCTTGACAAAGAAGGCGCCGCCGCCTGCGCGGAAGAAGTCTGCCGCATCGTCCGGCAGCTTCAGATGGAGCCGCTGATGGAGGAAGCGCTTGCAGGGCGGTTTTCCCACCTTGCGGGCGTCCGCTTCGGGCCGGCGGAGGAGGTTTATGAGGAATGCGCCGTCTGTATCGCCATCGGCGGGGACGGGACCATCCTCCACACGGCCAAATGCATGATGCCCAGGGTGCGGCCGGTGCTCGGCATCAATCTGGGGCGGCTCGGATTTCTCGCGACCCTCGAGCCGAATCAGCTCCACCTGCTGTCCAGGCTGGCGACAGGGGAGTACCAGCTCGAACATCGGATGCTCCTTGCGGTCGACTATACGGCGGGCGGAAAGACGCAGCGCTTCTTAGCCCTCAACGACGCGGTGGTTTCCAAAAGCGAGATGGCCAAGATCGTCGACATGGAGGTCTGCTGCGGGGAGAAGCTGGTCGGCAGCTACCGGGCTGACGGCATTATCCTCGCGACTCCGACCGGCGCAACCGCTTACTCCCTTTCAGCCGGCGGCCCGATCGTCGACCCCACCATCGACGGCATCTGCATGACCCCCATCTGCCCGCATTCGCTCTTCAGCCGGACCATCCTTTTCAGCGGGGAAAGCGTCCTGCAGATCCGCCCGACGGTGCCGGGACAGAAGCTCTTTGTCACTGTCGACGGAGTGGAAGGCGGGCCCTTCTTCTACGGCGATCTGCTGACCGTCCGCAGAAGCGAGGTCCGAGTTCCGCTCATCAACCTGACCGGCAACCAGTTTTACGAGGTCCTCAACAACAAGCTGCTCCGACGGGCATATGAATAAACGGAATCCTCCGCGAAAGGAAGGGGAACAATGATGAAAGCATTGCGGCTCGCAAAGATCATCGAGCTTGTCGAAAAAAATGAAGTATACACCCAGGAAGATCTGCTGAAGCTTCTGGCGCAGGAAGGATTTCAGACCACCCAGGCGACCATATCCCGCGACATTAAGGAATTAAACCTCGTCAAAACGCTGACAGCGGAGGGAAAATATCAGTACACCACCACCCGCAAAAAGCAGACGGATAATATGGAAAAGAAATTCCGCGCGGTCTTTCTCGAGTCGGTGCTTTCCGTGGATTACGCCCTCAACACCGCCGTCATCAAGTGCCACACCGGGATGGCCAACGCCGCCTGCGCCTCGCTGGACGGTATGGCGGAGATGGAGGGGATCGTCGGCACCCTGGCCGGTGACGATACGATTTTTGTGCTGATGCGAAGCGAGGAGGCCGCCGCCCATCTGGTCCGGCGGATCGAGCAGATGATTTCTCTGGGCGAATGAGGAGGGCTGTATGCTTTCAGCGTTATATATTGAGAATCTGGCGGTTATCGAAAAAACCTATATCGAATTCCCGACCGGCTTCAGCGTTTTTACCGGCGAGACCGGCGCTGGTAAATCGATCGTCATCGACGCCATCAACGCCTGCCTCGGGCAGCGGACCAGCCGGGACATTGTCCGGACCGGAACCTCCAAGGCGGGTGTCACTGCCGTTTTTCGCGACCTGCCGGAAGCTGTCCTCCGCCTTCTTTTGCAAAACGGCTATGAGCTCGAGGGCGGCGAGCTGGTGATCGAGCGCTCCATCCACGCGGACGGCCGCAGCGTCGCCCGCTTAAACGGGCGGCCCGCGCCCATCAGCCTGCTGCGCGAAATCGGCGGCAGCCTGGTCAACATCCACGGCCAGCACGACAACCAGACCCTGCTTTCCCCCGAACGCCACCTGGAACTGCTCGACAGCTTCGGGGACCTGCAGGAGGAACTGACGGCTTACCAGCAGAAGTTTTCCGAGCTGCGCAAAGTGGCCCGCCGCATCCAGCTTCTGACAAAACAGGAAACCGGCAAGGAAAAACGCGCCGAGATGCTCCGCTACCAGATCGAGGAGATCCAATCCGCCCGCCTCACGCAGGGGATCGAGGAGCGGCTCACCGAAAAATCCCAGCGTCTCCGCAGCGTCGAGCGAGTCGCCCGGGCGCTGCAGAACGCCTGCATCGCCCTCAGCGGGGATGAAGATGAGCTCATCGGCGCCGTCGACCTGGCCGGGAATGCCCGCAGCGAGCTGGCTGCCATCTCCGATTTTCCGGAATTCGCAGCGGCAGGGGAAACCCTCGAAGGGCTGGCCCTCGACCTCTCCTCCCTCTCTTCCGCCCTGCAGGAGCAGCTGTCCGCCCTCGAATACGACCAGCAGGAGGCGGACCTGGTTGAGTCGCGGCTGAATGAGCTCAACCGCCTCAAGCTGAAGTACGGCGGCACCGTCTCCCAGATCCTCGACTACCTGGAGGACGCCAAACGGGAGCTTTCTGCGATCGAGAGCTCCGAGGAGCAGATCCGCACCCTCAACCGCGAGGCCGCGCACCTCAAAAAGGAAACCGCCGCCCTCGCGCAACAGCTCTCCGCCCACCGCCGGGAGGCCGCGGACCGGTTTATGGAAAAGGTCGCGGGAGAAGCGCGTTTCCTCGAGATGCCCAACCTCCGGCTGGAGGCGAAATTTACCCCGACCAAGCTCTGCGCCGCGGGCGACGCGACCGTCGAGTTCCTGATTTCCGCAAACCTCGGCGAGCCGCCCAAACCCATCTCCAAAATTGCGTCCGGCGGCGAGCTTTCCCGCATCATGCTGGCCATCAAGAGCGCCCTCGCGGAAAAGGACGGCACCGGCACCCTCATCTTCGATGAAATCGACGCCGGCGTCAGCGGCCGGGCCGCCCAGAAGATCGGCCTCAAGCTGCGGGAGGTGGCGGCCGCCCACCAGGTCCTCTGCGTCACCCATTCGGCGCAAATCGCGGCGCTCGGGCATTCCCATTTCCTGATCCGCAAATCCTCCGAAGGGGGAAGGACGTATACGGAAGTCCTCCCGCTGGATACCGAGGGGAGGGTCGAGGAACTGGCCCGCATCATGGCGACCGACCAGGTGAGCAGCCTGGCTCGCGAGACCGCGCGGCAGATGCTCCTTGCCCCCGAACAGCAGGGCAGCAGTCCACAGCCCAAATAGTAAAAAACAGATACGGCGCACCGCCGAAAGGCGGTGCGCCGTATCTGTTTTTACAGGCTGAAAAGCCGCTTCGTATTTTCCCGCGCGATGTCGATCATCTGCTGCGGGTCGATCCCCTTGATCTCAGCGGCGCGCTCGGCCGTCCGCGCGATCATCGGCGACCAGCAGCGCTTGCCGCGGTAGGGGACAGGGGCCATATAGGGGCAGTCCGTCTCCAAAAGTATCCTGTCAAGCGGAACAGCTTTACACGCCTCTACCGGCCTTCTGCTGTTCTGGAAGGTCAGTACGCCGGTGAAGCCGATATAAAATCCCATCTCAACCAGGATCCGGGCTGTCTCCGCCGAGCCGGTAAAGCAGTGAATCACGCCGCGCACCCCGGGGAATTCCCGCAGGATGCGGACCGTGTCCTCCGCCGCGTCCCGGGAGTGGATGATGACCGGCAGGTCAAGCTGCCGCGCGGCGTCGAGCTGGAGGCGGAACACCCGCTGCTGAACCTCCCGCGAAGGCTCCGGCCAGTAATAATCCAGCCCGATCTCTCCGATGGCTACCGTTTTCGGCTCTTTTAAGAGCGCAAAAATCTCCGCCATCCCCTCGTCTGTGTATTCGGCAGCCTGCTCGGGATGGTAGCCTGCCGCCGCGTAAAAGATTTCCTGTTCCCGCGCCAGCGCGGCCGACTGGCGGGAGCTCTCTACATTCGTGCCGGCATTGACCACCCCGCAGACCCCCTGGGACGGGAGGGAGGCGAGCAGCGCCTCCCGGTCCGCGTCGAAGCGTTCGTCGTTATAGTGGGCATGGGAGTCAAAAATTCCGGTGTAAAGTGTTTCTCCTTGCATCGCAATTTTCCTCGGAAATCAGCGGATTTTCGCACCGGCGGGGATGGCGTCGTCGAGGAAAAGGACCTTGACGTCGCCGTCCGGGCAGTCGGCAGCCAGGATCATTCCGCAGCTTTCCTCCCCGCAGAGCTTGGCGGGCTTGAGGTTGGCGACGAGAACGATGGTCCTGCCGACCAGCTCCTCCGGCGCATACCACTGGGCGATGCCGGAAAGGACCTGCCGCTCGCCGTCCCCGTCGTTCACAATGAGCCGGAGCAGCTTCTTGGATTTTTTGAGCTTTTCGCAGGAGAGGATCTTGGCGGCGCGCAGCTCGACCTTCGCAAAGTCCTCGATGCCGATCAGGGCGACCCCTTCCGGCTTTTCCTCCTTCTGCTCCGCCTTGGCGGCGGCGATCTGCGGCTGGATGATCTCCGCGTCGATCCGCTTCATGGTCTCCGCTTCATCCAGGCGGGCAAACAGCGCCTTCGCTGTGCCGACCTTGCGGGCTGCACCAGCGCCGAAGTTCTCCAAAGAGGCCAGGTCGCTGCCCTGCGCGTTGATCTGCTCCAGAATGGAGGCGGAGGTGTCCGGCAGGAAGGGGGAGAGCAGGACGCCCAGATAGCGGATGGACTCGATCAGGTTGGAGAGGACAACTTTCAAACGGGCATGCTGCGCCTCATCCTTGGCGAGCGCCCAGGGCATGGTCTCGTCGATATATTTGTTGGAGCGCTGCGCCAGGGCGATGATCTTCTGTAAAGCATCGGCGGTCTTATACTCCTCCATCGCGGACACAACGCCGGAAAGGGCGGACAGCGCCGTATTTTTCAGGTCCTCATCCAGCTCGTTTTCGGCCGAAGCCGCGTCGATTTCGCCGCCGAAGTACTTGTTCGCCATCGCGACGGTGCGGTTGACGAGGTTACCCAGGGTGTTGGCGAGCTCGGCGTTATATTTGGTGATGAACATCTCGTAGGTGATGCTGCCGTCCTGCGCGTAGGGCATGGCGGAAAGCAGGTAGTAGCGGACCGCGTCGACCCCGAACAGCCGGACCAGGTCGTCGGCGTAGATGACATTGCCCTTCGACTTGCTCATCTTGTCCGAGGCGAAGAGGAGCCACGGGTGCCCGAAGACCTGCTTGGGCAGCGGTAGGCCGAGCGCCATCAGGAAGATGGGCCAGTAGATGGTGTGGAAGCGCAGGATGTCCTTGCCGATGACATGGACGTCGGCAGGCCAGTACTTCTTGTAGTTTTCACCGATGTGGTCGGGGTCGTAGCCCAGGGCGGTGATATAGTTGGTCAGCGCGTCAAGCCAGACATAGACGACGTGCCGGTCGTCAAAATCGACCGGGATGCCCCATTTGAAGGAGGTGCGGGAGACGCAGAGGTCCTGCAGGCCGGGCTTTAAGAAGTTGTTGATCATCTCTTTCTTGCGGGATTCGGGGACGATGAAGTCGGGATGCTCCTCGATGTGCTTCATCAGCCGGTCCTGATACTTGCTCATCCGGAAGAAGTAGGCTTCCTCCTTCGCCGGCTTGACCGGCCTCCCGCAGTCGGGGCAGCAGCCGTCCTTGAGCTGGCTTTCGGTCCAGAAGGACTCGCAGGGGGTGCAGTACATCCCGGAGTACTCGCCCTTGTAGATGTCGCCCTGCTCGTAGAGCTTTTTGAAGATCTTCTGCACGACCTTTTCATGGTAATCGTCGGTGGTGCGGATGAAATAGTCGTAAGTGGTGTTCATCGCATCCCAGATGCGGCGGACCTCGCTGGAGACCTGGTCGACGTATGCTTTGGGGGTCACGCCGGCTTCCCTGGCAATCTCCTCGATCTTCTGCCCGTGCTCGTCGGTGCCGGTGCAGAAGAAGACGTCGTAGCCCTGCATCCGCTTCATCCGGGCGATGGCGTCGGTCAGCACGATCTCATAGGTGTTGCCGATGTGCGGCTTGCGGGAGGTGTAGGCGATAGCAGTGGTAATGTAAAACTTTTTCTGATCCATAATCCCATTTCCTTTCTCGGTAAATTCTGCGGCACAAACGAAAAAACCGTCTTCTGTTTGCAGAAGACGGGGAGATCCGTGGTACCACTTCGCTTCGTTCTCCGCGCGGGGGCGGAAAACCTCAAACCGCTGTAACAGGCGGACCTGTCGCGCCCTAAGAAGCCTCCTCGAACGCACCGTTCCGGAACCATCTTCCCCGCCTTCTTCCTGTTTCCTTACACCAGCCGGAAACTCTCTGCGCGTCCGAAAGGAGGGTACTCTTTCCTTCATCACGTTTTCCATTTTCTTTCATCATAGCATTTTTCAATGAATTTGTCAATCCATTTTTACTCATCGCGCACTGCCGCTACATCAGCGGCGAAAAAAGCTGCAAAAAGCTTCGCACAGCCGCCCGGTACCACGGCAGCCTGCATTCCTCCGGCGAAATCCGCTGGGACTGGGCGAGGATCCTTTCGAAATCCTCCTCCATGCTTCCGACCGCCCCCGCGCCGCAGAGCCAGACGCCGCACTCATAGTGGAGATAGAAGCTCCGAAAGTCAAAATTGGCCGTCCCGATCACGGCATATTTCCCGTCGGCGACCGCGATTTTGGAGTGGATGAAGCCGGGGGTGTACTCGTAGATCTCCACCCCGGCCTCCAGAAGCTGCGGATAGTTCGCCCGGGTCACCTCATGCACGTACCACTTGTCCGGGATATGCGGGGTGACGATCTGCACCCGCACCCCGCTTTTTGCCGCCAGGCAGAGGGTCGTCATCATCTCGTGGTCCAGGATAAGGTATGGGGTCTGGATGTGAATGGTCCGGACCGCCGACTGGATGAGGCCGCGGTAAACGCACTCGCCGGTCAGCTCCTCGTCGACCGGATTGTCGGCAAACGGCTGGACAAAGCCGTCGTCCGCGTAAAACCGCTCCTCCGGCCGGCAGCGGTCGTACGCCTCGTTTCTGCCGCTCAGCGCCTCCCAAAGCTGCAAAAACATCACCGTCAGGTTCCAGACGCCTTCCCCGCGCAGGAGGATGGAGGCGTCCTTCCAGTGGCCGTGCAGCCGTTTGACGTTGATGTACTCATCCGCCAGGTTGATGCCGCCGGTAAACCCCACAGCGCCGTCGATCACGCAGATCTTGCGGTGGTCGCGGTCGTTCATGAACAGGTCGAGGGCGGGCCGGAAGGGGTTGAACACCCGCGTCTGGATGCCCAATTCCGCAAGCCGCCGGTCGTAGTGGGGCGGCAGGGTCTGGATGCAGCCCATATCGTCGTAGATGAGCCGGACGTCGACCCCGCAGCGCGCCTTTTCCGTCAGGATCTCCAGCACGCTGTCCCACATTTCGCCCTCCTCAACGATGAAATACTCGAGGAAGATAAATTTTTTCGCCTTTTTGAGTTCAGCGCAGAGGGCTTCCAGCTTTTTTTCGCCGGGGGAGAGGTAGACCGTTTCGGTGTTGCGGAAAACCGGATAATGGGCGTTGCGGGTGATGTAAGCGGACTGCCGCGCGGCTGCCGGATCCTTTTCCAGCATTGCAAGGACCTCCGGATCCTGGACGCTGTACGGCTGGGACTTGTCGATCAGATCGCGGACATCCATCCGCAGCTTGGGGGAAACGTTGCGGTTGCGGAAGATGAGGTAGAGGATCCCCCCGAAAACCGGCACTGCAAGGATGGGAATGATCCAGGCGAGTTTGTACATGGGGTTGTCCCGCTTGGAGAGGATATAGAAAACCAGCACCCAGCTGAGCGCCACCAGCGCGAGATAGCAGTAGACCGAGTACCCCTGCAGCAGGACGATCCCGAAGATCAAAAGGCCCAGCTGCAGGAGGATCAGGGCGCTGACGACAAAAAGGCGGGAGGTTAATATGGTGAGCAGTTTTTTCATCAAGGTCCTCATTTCTGAAAAAGAGCCGTCCGCTTGGAGCGAACGGCTTTCCGCCCTGCAAGGATGCAAGGCGGTCATTTTTTGTTCTCGATATCGAATTCCCGCAGGCGCAGGACATTCCGCTCCGGCAGCTCGAGCCGCTGGCGGCTTTCCGTCCCTTCTTCGGTATAGGCGGTCAGGGGGTTGGTTAAGAAGACCGGCGTCACCCCGCCCGTCAGGTCGGGCTTGCCGTAATTGCCGGCGGAGCCTGCGCACTTTTTCTTTTTCATTGCTTGCCCTCCTTGCGGCAGTGGCCGCATAGGTTAGGATGGGCAGAATCCGCCGCAATATCCGCTACGCCAGATATTTCCCGGCCGCAATGGCCGCGACCGCGCCGTCGGCGGCCGCTGTGATCAGCTGGCGGACATCCTTGGTGCGGACGTCTCCCGCCGCAAAAACGCCGGGGACGTTGGTACGGCAGTCCTCTCCCGCCTTGATATAGCCGCCCTCCAAAGCCACCTGCCCCTCAAAAAGGGCGGTATTCGGCTGGAGTCCGACCGCTATGAAGAGGGCGGAAACCGGCAGCGTGACCTCCTCCTGACCGGCCGTACCCGACAGGACGATCTCCTCGACCTTCTGCTCGCCGCGGATCTCTTTGACCGTGCGGCTGAGAAGGAATTCGATGTTCGCCCGCTTTTTGACCGCATCGATATTGGCGCGGTCGGCGCGGAATTCCTCCCGGCGGTGGATGAGGTACACCTTCTCGCAGGCGTTGGCGAGGAAGAGGGCGTCCTCCAGCGCCGTATTGCCGCCGCCGTTTACCGCGACCGTCTTGCCGCGGAAAAACGCTCCGTCGCAGGCCGCGCAGTAGGAAACGCCGCGGCCGGTCAGACGCTCCTCGCCCGGGCAGCCGAGCTTCCGGTGGGAAGCGCCGGTCGCGATGATGACGCTGCGGCAGGGGATCGCCTCCTCTCCCGCGTAAAGCGTTTTGACCTCCCCGTGAAGCGCGACACGGGTCAGGGTGCGCGTTTCCGGCTCCACCCCGAAGCGGGCGGCGTGCTCGTAAAGCTTCATCGCAAGCTCCGCACCGGACAGGCCCGGCAGGCCGGGATAGTTGTCGACGTCCGGCGTGTTGACGATCTGCCCGCCGTAAAGGCTGCTTTCAAACAGGCGGACGGACAGTCCCGCCCGCACCGCGTAAATCGCGGCGGTAAAGCCGGCAGGTCCCGCGCCGATAATGCATAGATCGGTCATCTTCCGTTTCCCTCCGATTCTTTTTTCTTAATATGGACAAAGGAAGTAAAAATTATGCTTTTTCTTATCTTACCATAAAATTCCGGAAATCACAACCGGAAGATGGAAAAAAAATTCAGATTTTTGCATCGAATTCACTGTTTCGACGTGACTTTTGCGGGAAGGGATGGTATAATAACCTCAAAAGGCTTTCTGCGAAAGCCTGCGGGGGACTTTGTCCCCCTCTGAATCCTGTCGGATTCCTTTTGAGAACATTGTTCTGCGTCCGGTTTTGCTCCCGCAAAACTTGCGGGCCCTGCCCGCCCAAAATCCTGCCGGATTTTTGCCCGCAGAATAATAACCTCAAAAGGCTTTCTGTGAAAGCCTGCGGGGGACTCTGTCCCCCTCCGAATCCTGTCGGATTCCTTTTAAAAACATTGTACCATACCGGCTTTTCCGCCGCATGGTATCGCCAAGATGTCAATCGGCAAAATCCCCCTATGAAAGGACGAGCAATATGTCAAAAATCGGCTTTTATCCCGGTGAAATTCTCCTCCCCAACTGCCCGCTGGAGACCTGGAGCGTGGTTGCCTGCGACCAGTACACCTCCCAGCCGGAATACTGGCGCAAAGTAGAGGAACTGGTTGACGGCAAGCCTTCCGCAGCAGAGCTGATTTTCCCGGAGGCCTTTCTCGAAAAGGTTGATTTTAATGAAAAGATCGCCCAGATCAACGAGTCCATGCGGGACTATCTCCAAAGGGGCCTGTTTGCCAGCTATCCGGATTCCATGATTTATGTCGAGCGGACCCTTCATAACGGCATGGTCCGCCGCGGGCTGCTCGGGCTTCTGGACCTGGAAGAATACGACTACCGCCAGGGTTCGGCCTCCCTAGTCCGCGCGACCGAGGGGACGGTGCTCGCACGCATCCCCGCGCGGGTCCGCATCCGGGAGAACGCGCCGCTCGAGATGCCGCACATTCTCGTTTTGATCGACGACGCGGAACAGACCGTCATCGAGCCGGTCGCCGCCCAAAAGGCAAGCTGCCAGAAGCTCTATGACTTCGACCTCATGATGGACGGCGGGCATGTGAGCGGATGGCGGGTCGACCGCGGCCTTTACGCCGTCGTCGCGGACGCGCTGTCCGCCTTAGCCGACCCGGCGGCCTTTGCCGCGCGCTACCAGACGCCGGACGCGCCGGTCCTCCTCTACGCGGTCGGGGACGGCAACCACTCCCTCGCTTCCGCAAAGGAGTGCTGGGAGAATATCAAGGAATTCCTAAGCCCCGCAGAGCGGGAAACCCACCCCGCCCGCTACGCGCTGGTGGAGCTCAACAACCTCCACGACCCCTCCCTCCGCTTCGAGGCGATCCACCGCGCCGCCTTTGTGCCGGACGGCGACGGCCTTGTCGCCGAATTTGAGCAGTACGCCGCCTCCCGGCAGGGGAACGAGCCGCCCCAGACCGTCTATCTGCTCACCCGCGAAGGGGAGCGCGCCGTGACCATCGCCCATCCCGAGCGGACCCTCGCGGTCGGCAGCGTGCAGGAATTTTTGGACGATTACCTGGATAAATGGCCGGGCCGCGTCGATTATATCCACGGGGAAGAGGTCGTCCGGGAGCTCGTGCAGAAAGGCGCGGTCGGGTTCCTTCTGCCCGCGATGGGCAAGCAGGACCTCTTCAAAACGGTCATCTGCGAAGGGGCGCTGCCGCGCAAGACCTTCTCGATGGGGGAAGCCTGCGACAAGCGCTACTATCTCGAGTGCCGCAAAATCCGATAGCGTCTCCCGTTTTCCGTCAAGCATATTTTGGCAGCGGGCGCAAATACTAGCAGTACCGAAGCGCTTTACCAGCTTCTATCCATTCTGTTAGGAGGAACCAACATGAAAGCTACCGGTATTGTGAGACGGATCGACGACCTCGGGCGGGTCGTCATCCCCAAAGAAATCCGACGCACCATGCGGATCCGTGAAGGCGACCCGCTTGAAATATATACCAGCACGAACGGGGAAGTCGTATTCAAAAAGTATTCTCCCATCGGGGAACTGAACGACTGCGCCGGGCAGTACACCGACGTTTTGTACAAAATGTGCGCCGCCCCCGCTATTATCTGCGACCGGGACCACGTCATCGCGGCCGCGGGCATCCCCAAAAAGGACGTGCTGGAGCGGCGGATCACCCCGGCCCTGGAGGAGGCGATGGAGGCCCGCAAGTGTATCGCGCCGCCCGCGGGCAGCATCCGCCTCCGCCCGGTCGAGGGGCTCGAGCGGCAGGCGCTGGTCTGCTGCCCGGTCATCGCGGGCGGGGATGTGACAGGGAGCGTCCTGCTCCTCTCCCAAACCCCCGAGACGCCCCCCAGCGAGATCCAGCTGAAGCTGACCCAGGCCGCGGCAGCCTTCTTAAGCCGCCAGCTGGAGGAATAGCGGACGAGTGAAGCGCCTGTGAAATGACGGCGCTTCACTCGTTTTCTGTGCGCGGGCTTTTCTGACGAGTTGAAAAAAGCGCCGGGGAGCGGTATAATAAACATATTCTGAATGGGGGTGCGGAAAATGGCATACCGGGCTGCAATCTGCGACGACAGCGCGGCGGACACCGCTTTTGTGCAGGAACTGCTGCGCGGCTGGGCCGCAGAGCGGCAAATCGAGGTGCGGATCGAGACCTTCCCGTCGGCGGAAAGCTTCCTCTTCCGCTACGCGGAGGACAAGGCGTTCGACCTTCTGCTGCTGGACATCGAGATGGGGGCGATGGACGGGGTCACGATGGCCAAGCGGGTGCGGGAGGAGAACCGCGCGGTGCAGATCATCTTTATCACCGGCTATTCCGACTATATCGCCGAGGGCTACGAGGTCGCCGCCCTCCATTACCTGATGAAGCCGGTGGAGCGGGAACGGTTCTTCCCTGTGCTCGACCGGGCGCTCGAAAAATTAAAACAGGACGAACGCTGCCTGAACCTCGAACTGCCCGGGGAGCTTGTGCGGATCCCCCTTTATGAGATCCGCTATCTGGACGTCCGGCAAAACTACGTCACCGTCCACGCCGGGCGGGAATACACCCTCAAGCGTCCCCTGCGCGACCTGGAAAAGGAGCTGGACAGCCGCTTTTTCCGGGCGGGCCGGGCGCTGATCCTGAACCTTTCCTGCATCCGGCGGGTTACGCGGACGGAGGTCCATCTGTCCGACGGGACGGCGCTGCCCCTGCCGCGGGGCGCCAATGAGCCGCTCAACCGGGCGATCATCGCCCATACATAAGGAGGGCACATGTCTCTTTTTTCCAAACAGATCGATAAACGGATCGCCGCCTACCAGCGGGAGCTCATCGAGACCCACTACCGGGAGGTGGAGAATATGTACCGCCAGATGCGGGGCTGGCGGCACGATTACCGCAACCACATCCAGCTCCTCAAGGCCCTCGCCGCAAACGGCGACATGGACGGGGTCCGCGCTTACCTCGACGAGCTGGAGCACGACTTGAGCACGGTCGACACCGCCGTCAAGACCGGCAACCCGATGGCCGACGCCATCTTAAACAGCAAAATTTCCTTAGCCCGCTCGCGGAATATCCCCGTCCGGGTGGACGCCCGCATCCCGGTCAGGCTCCGGATGTCGGAGCTCGACCTCTGCTGCATCATCGGCAACCTCTTTGACAACGCCATCGAGGCAAGTCTCGCACTGCCGGAAGAGGAGCGCATGATCCGGGTCTACATGGACATGAAGGGCAGCCAGCTCTACCTCTCCTTCACCAACTTCACCGCAGAAAAGAAGAGGAAAAAGTCCGGCAGGCGCTACCTCTCCACCAAAGGGGAGGGGCACGGCTTCGGGCTGGTGCGGATCGATACCATTGTCGACCGGCTGGACGGGTACTTAAGCCGCAACAGCGAAGACGGCGCCTTTACCACCGAAATCCTCATCCCACAGGGATGAGATCTCGCAGGGATGAGATCTCGCAGGGATGATCCCTGTGAGGTAAATTCTGCAATTCGTCCCCGATTTTTGACGATTCGTCCCCCAAATGCGCCGGGGACGAATTTTTATGTTACAATAAAGGCCAGAGGTGAACATCATGAAACAAACGGAAAAACCCCGCTACACAGTCCGGCAGAATGTGCGCTGCATGCTCCGGCTGGCGTGGAAAAGGGAGAAAAGCGTCATCTGGCTCTGCCTGGGTTTCGCCGCCCTCTCCTTAGGCATCAACCTGGCCCAGCTCTACATCGCGCCGGAGGTCCTCCAAAGGGTGGAGCAGAAAGCGCCGCTCGGGGAGCTTTTGGGCGTCATCGCGGCGTTCTCCCTGGCGCTCGTCCTGTTAAGCGGCCTTTTGGAGTATGTCAACTTAAACAGCGGATTCGTCTCCGCACATCCATTGTCAACGACCTCAACGACAAAGCCTGCACGACCTCCTACCCCAACACCTGCGACCCGGACGTCCTCAAGCTGAAGGAAAAGGCGCACGACTGCTGCAACAGCAACGACAAGGCGACCGAGCATGTCTGGACCACCCTGTCCAATCTGCTGCTCAACGTCGCCGGGCTTGCCGCCTACCTGACGGTGCTCGCAAACCTCAATCTCTTGCTGCTCCTGGTCATCCTCCTGACGACCGCCGCCGGCTTTTTCGTCAGCAGGCGGATAAACGACTGGGGCTACCGCCACAGGGAGGAAGAAGGGGAGTACCTGCAGAAGCTCTACTACATCCAGGGGCAGGCCGAATCGCCCGCGCTCGCCAAGGATATCCGCATCTTCGGCCTCATGCCCTGGCTCCGGTCGGTGTATGACAGCGTCTTCCGGCTGTACGAAGCCTTTACGGCCCGCCGGGAGCGGGTGTACGCCTGGTCCTGCGTGGTGGATGTGCTTTTGGGGATCGCCCGCAATGGCATCGCGTACTGGTACTTAATTTCCCTGACCCTGCAAAACGGCCTGTCCGCGTCGGAATTTCTGCTCTACTTTACCGCCTTCACCGGCTTTTCCGCCTGGGTCACAGGGATTTTGCAGGAGGCCGCCGTCCTCCACAAGGAGAGCATCGGCATTTCGGTTGTCCAGGAGTACTTAAACCTCCCCGAACCCTTCCGCTTCGCGGAGGGGAAGCCGGTCCCCAAAGCGGACCGCTATGAGCTGCGGCTCGAGCATGTCTCCTTCCGCTACCCCGGCGCGGAAACGCCCATCTTCCGGGATTTGAACCTGGCCCTCCGCCCCGGCGAAAAGCTGGCCGTCGTCGGCTTAAACGGGGCGGGGAAGACGACCCTCGTCAAGCTCCTCTGCGGCTTTTACGACCCGGACGAGGGGCGCGTCCTCCTAAACGGCGAAGACATCCGGGAATTTGACCGCGCGGACTACTACCGCCTCTTTTCCGCGGTGTTCCAGGATTTTTCCGACCTCGACCTCACCGTCGCGGAGGCGGTTTCCCAATCCGTCTCCGGCATCGACACCGGGCGGGTAAAGGACTGCCTGGAAAGAGCCGGCCTGGCGGAGCAGGCGCGCGCCTTCCCCAAAGGGCTTGACACCCATCTGGGCAAAAACGTCTACCTAGACGGCGTCGAGCTCTCCGGCGGGCAGAAACAGCGGCTGATGCTGGCGCGGGCGCTCTACAAGGACGGCCCGTTCCTCATCCTTGATGAGCCGACCGCCGCCCTCGACCCGATCGCCGAGGACGATATTTACCGCAAATACAACGAGATGACTGCCGGGAAATCCGCCGTCTTCATCTCCCACCGCCTCGCCTCGACCCGCTTCTGCGACCGCATCCTCTTTTTGCAGGACGGCATGATCGCGGATGAGGGGAGCCATGAGGAGCTGCTCCGAAAAGGCGGCGGCTACGCGCAGCTTTTTGACATCCAGGCACGCTATTATCAGGAAGGAAGGGAATTTTATGGACGGGAATTCTGAGAAAATCACCCTGCGGGAGACGTTCCGCCTCCACCGGCGGGCGATTGGGGAGGCGCGCCGCGTCTGCCCGGGGGTCTTTGCCGCCACCGCGCTGCACGCCGTGGCCAGCGCCCTGAGCCCCTATGCGGCGGTCTGGTTCTCCGCCCGCATCCTGGACGAGCTCGCCGGGCAGCGTCGGCCGGAGGCGCTCTGGCCGCTCGTGCTGGGCGCGCTGGGGAGCGCGGCGCTGCTCACCCTTGCCGCCGGCCTGCTGAAGCGCTGGATGGCTGCTCTCCAGAGCCGGTATTCTGTCGGGATCAACCGTCTTTATATGAACAAGCAGCTGTCTATGGATTTCGCCGACGTGGACAGGGCCGAGATCCGCGACCTGCGCAGCCAGATCCGCCAAAACTCCCAGTGGGGCGGGTGGGGCTTCCAAACTCTCCCGTATTTTTTTGAACGGCTTGTCCAGGGCGTCGCGGGCCTCCTGGGGGCGGCCGCCCTGACCGTCAGCCTGTTCACCCTGCCGGTCCCGGAAGGGGCGGGGGCGCTCACCCTGTTCAACAGCCCGGCGGTCGCCCTGCTGCTCGCCGCCATACTGGTGCTCGCCGCCGCGCTCAGCCCGATGTGCCGCAACCGGATCACCCAGTGCCAGCTGAAGAGCGCCGAGGACACGAAGTTCGGCAACCGCCTCTTTAGCGCCTTCGGCTTTATCGGGGACGAAAAGGAGCGGGCGATGGACGTCCGGATGTACCGCCAGCAGGAGCTCGCCCGGCATTACCTGGAAGCCGACGTGCTTCTTGATTCAGCGTCCAGGTACGCGCGGGGCCCGGCGGGCGCATGGGCGGCGCTCGCCGGGAGCGTCAGCGCCGTTCTGACCGGCTTCATCTACGCCTTTGTCTGCCTGAAGGCATGGGCCGGCGCCTTCGGGGCGGGGGCTGTGACCCAGTATGTCGGCGCCGCCACCGCCATGATGCAGAACCTGACCCTGCTGCTCACGACGGTCGGCAGGATGAAGGGCAACGCCGCTTTCCTGCGCACAGCCTACCGCTTCCTCGACATTCCCAACGCGATGTACCAGGGCAGCCTGACGACCGAAAAGCGCTCCGACCGCCAGTATGAGGTGGAATTCCAGGACGTTTCCTTCCGCTATCCCGGCGCGGAAAGCTGGGCGCTCCGCCATGTCAGCATCAAGTTCCAGGTCGGCAGGCGGCTGGCCGTCGTCGGCGAGAACGGCAGCGGCAAAACGACCTTCATCAAGCTTCTCTGCCGCTTATACGACCCGCAGGAGGGGCGGATCCTCTTAAACGGCATCGACATCCGCAAGTACAGCTACCGCGACTATCTGGGCATCTTCGCCGTCGTCTTCCAGGACTTCCAGCTGATCGCGCAGCCGCTCGGCGCAAATGTCGCGGGGGCGCAGCAATATGATCGGGCACGGGCGGAGAAGGCGCTCATCGACGCGGGCTTCGGCGAACGGCTGGCCGCGATGCCCGGCGGGCTGGACACCATGCTCTACCGGGAGTTTGCAAAGGATGGGGTAGAGGTTTCCGGCGGCGAGGCCCAGAAGATCGCTATCGCCCGGGCGCTTTACAAGGACGCGCCCTTCATCATCCTCGATGAGCCGACCGCCGCCCTCGACCCGGTTGCGGAAGCGGAGATTTACAGCAAGTTCGACGGGATTGCGGGGGATAAGACGGCCATCTATATCAGCCACCGCCTCTCCTCCTGCAAGTTCTGCGACGAGATCGTCGTCTTCGACAGGGGCGCCGTTGTCCAAAAGGGCTCCCACGCAGAGCTGACGGCAGATACGGCCGGCAAATATTATGCGCTCTGGAACGCTCAGGCGCAGTACTACACCGAACAGCAGGAAGCATAAGAAACTCCCGCGGCATGCTGTGTGCCGCGGGAGTTTTTGCTGCTTTCGTCAATCCATCCGCCGAATCTGCTTCGCCTGCCCGTCAAGCGCGACGCAGGTCCGGCATGTCAGCAGGACGTCCTCTTGGGTGATGCAGTGCGGCTTGCCCGCGATGCGGTCGAGAAAGTCGCAGGTGGCGTTTCCAGCCTGCGCGGGGAGCGGGACGGCGTGTGTTTCCGCCTCCGGCGAATAGAGGATGACCTCCGGGCGGCGGGTGAGCGGATCGCCGGTCGCGCGGACCTCGATGCAGCCTTTTGTCCCGACGCAGAAGATCCGCATATCGCCCCAGTTCCAATGACCCTCCGCCATCAGCCAGTCGGAACGGAAATAGCCGGTCACCTTGCTTTCGGTGCGGACCTGGGCGGCGGCAAGATCAAAAAAGTCCGGCTTCTCCGGCAGGATGCTTTTGGAAACGGAGGCGCTCATCGCTTCAATCGGGCTGCGGTTTGTCAGCCAGCGGAACAGGTCGACGCTGTGGGTGAGGAGGTCGGCGGCGACGCTGCCGCCTTCCTCCCGCTTAAAGTGCCAGTCCGGCCGGCGGGAAGGGGAGAGCTTGTGGGGATTGAGCATCTCCATATGGACCAGGGAGCCGATCGCGCCGCCGTCGAGCAGCTCCTTTAATGCGGCGATGCAGGGCATGAAGCGGACGGTCAGCATCATGCCGATCTGGATCCGCCCCCCGGCCATGACCGCTTCCAGCCGCTCGAGGCCCGCCCGGTCGATCACAAGCGGCTTGTCGCTCATGACGTGAACGCCGTGCGCAGCGCATTGCTCAAGCGCCTTTATCCGTTCGCAGCAGGGCCCGAAACAGCCCGCAGCCTCGATCCCCGCCGCAAAAAGCTCCTCCGGCTCATCCACCGCCGGCACGCCGTACCGCGCGCAAAGCTTTTTCGTATTCTCCGTTCCGTCCTCGCAGACGCCGCAAAACTCCGCGCCGGCGTCCAGCATATTCTCCACAAATTCAAAGACATGCCCGTGCGCGCTTCCGATGATGCCAAATTTCACAAAATCCCCTCCAAACTTGCTGCGATCCGCAGCTGTTAACCTCATTATACTATCCTCTGCTAAAATATGCAACGAAAAAACACGCCTATTGACCATATTTTTCCAGAAGATTTCCGGCACTTTTTCATTGACATTTTCGAATTTTTGTTCTATACTAAAAACAGAAACAAAAGTTCTGAGGAGGAAGCGCAATGGAACGGGTGATCCTTCATTCTGATTTGAACAGTTTTTACGCGTCGGTGGAATGTATGAACGATCCCTCTCTGCGGGACAAACCGGTAGCGGTCGGAGGGGACCCGGAGAGCCGCCACGGCATCATCCTCACCCGCAACCAGCTTGCCAAGCCCTTCGGCGTCCATGTCGGCCAGACGATCTGGGAAGCCAGGCGCTGCTGCCCGGAGCTTATGGTGGTGCGGCCCCATTTTGACCGGTACCTGTATTTTTCCCGCCAGGTGCGGGCAATCTATGAAGAGTACACCGACCAGGTAGAACCGTTCGGCATCGACGAAGCCTGGCTCGACGTCACCGGGAGCCGGCTGCTCTTCGGCTCCGGCAGGGAAATCGCCGATACGCTGCGGGAACGGATCCGGCGGGAGCTCGGGCTCACCGTTTCGGTGGGGGTGAGCTTCAACAAGGTGTTCGCCAAGCTGGCGAGCGACTTAAAAAAGCCGGATGCGACAACGGAGATCCCCAAAAGCCGCTTCCGGGAAATCGTCTTCCCCCTTCCGGTGACTGACCTGCTCTTTGTGGGGCGGAGCGCAGCCAAAAGCTTCCGCGAGTACGGCATCTACACCATCGGCGACCTTGCGCGGACCGACCCGCGGCTGCTGCGCAAATGGTTCGGCAAGACGGGGGAAGTCTTCTCCGCCTATGCAAACGGGCTGGACCGCTCCCCGGTGGCCAGGGCGGGGGAGGAGGACGAGGCCAAATCGGTGGGCAACTCCACCACCTGCCCCCGCGACCTCAAGACGGACGACGAGGCCCGGCTGGTCCTCTACATGATGGCCGAACAGGTCTCCCGCCGGCTGCGGGAGCAGGGGCTGATGGGGAAGACCCTCGTCCTCTTCCTGCGGGACAACACCCTCAAAAGCTGGGAACGACAGGCGCCGCTCCGCCGCTGCACCAACGTCTGCGCCGAAATTGCAGAGGAAGCTTACGCGCTGTTCCGGCGGGTCTACAGCTGGCCGCGCCCGCTGCGGGGGCTGGGGGTGCGGGTGACCGACCTTCTCCCGGCGGGGAGCGCCGAACAGTGCTTCCTCTTCGGCGAACAGAAGCACCGGCAGCTCGCGCGCCTCGACGGCGCGGTGGACGGCGTGCGCCGCCGGTTCGGGGAGGACTGCGTCCGGCGGGCGCTGCTGCTGACCGACCCGCAGCTCGCCCACCTCGGCCGCGAGAGCCAGAGCTCCCTGCAGAATTTCCAAAACGCGGCGGCGAACCTTTGAGAAAAGCGGGTTCCAATGGCGGCATAGCGCCGGAAAGCGCGGAACGAATATTTATATTAGATGAAAGAAAAAAGGAGGGAGCCCTCATGTGTGGGCGGTATGGTTTTTCCATTGACGAACAGGAGGTCCGGCGGATTGTGCGGGAAATCGAGCGAAACGGCGCGGAGGTCCGGACGGGGGAGATTTTCCCGGGAAACACCGTCCCCATCCTCATCGCGCCGCAGGGGCAGCCGCGGCTGGTGCCGGCGGTGTGGGGCCTGCCCAATCCCTGGCGGAAGGGCCTCATCATCAACGCGCGGGCCGAAACAGCCTCCCGCAAGCCGCTGTTCCGGGGGCTTTTGTGCAGCCAGCGCTGCCTGGTGCCTTCGAGCGGCTTTTATGAATGGACCCATGACGAGATGCGGCTGCGCTGCCATTGCCGCAAACCGGACGAACCGCTGACCTGGATGGCCGGGATCTACGACCAGAGCGGCAGCCTGCCGCAGTTTGCCATCCTGACGACGGCGGCGAATTTCTCCGTCGCCCCGATCCACGAGCGGATGCCGCTGGTCATCGCGGCGGCGGACGGAATGGGCTGGCTGAGCGACCCGATGGAGGCGGCGATCCTGCTGGGGCGCGAGCCCGCCGCCCTTGCGGTCCGGATGGCTTGAGGCAGGGAAGATGTACGAGCGCCGCTATCTGCAGGTAGAAGCCGACTTCCTGCCGGACGGCAGGGTACTGCCTCGCGTGTTATACTGGGAAGAGCCGGAGGGGACGGTGCGCCCCTTCTTTATCGACCGCATCCTGGACGTCCGCAGAGCCGCCTGCACAAAGGCGGGCGGGAACGGCCTGCGCTACCGCTGCCTCATCCGCGGCAGGGAACGGGAGCTCTTTTTACAGGATGACAACCGCTGGTTTGTCGCCGTAAAATCGGACCGGCCCTGATTTTTTGGACAGACAGATTCGAGCTGCCGGGCGCATAGGTTTCTAAAAAGGAGATGAAGCCCATGTTGTCACAGTTCTTGGCCTTTCTGGCCTCCAACCTGCTCTATTTCGCCCTCCACCTGGACCGGACCAGCTCCTTTCCAAAACCGCTCCCCGCGGCTGAGGAGCAGAAGTATTTTGCCAGGATGGCGCAGGGGGATGAGAAAGCGCGGGACATCCTGATCGAGCACAACCTCCGTCTGGTTGCCCATGTCGTCAAAAAATATGCAAGCGGGCAGACCGACCCCGACGACCTCCTTTCCATCGGCACCCTGGGGCTGATGAAGGCGGTCTCCAGCTTTTCCTATGAAAAGGGGACGCGGTTTGCAACCTATGCGTCAAAATGTATCGACAACGAAATCCTCATGTACTTCCGCAGTATGAAAAAGACTTCCGGCGACGTCTCGCTGACCGACCCCATCGAGTCGGATAAGGACGGCAACCCCTTGACCCTCCTCGACCTGATGGCGGACGACAGCGACGTCGCCGAAATGATCGACCAGCGGCTTGACTCAGAGGAGCTCCACCGCTGCATCCGAACCTGCCTGGACCCGCGGGAACGGCTCATCGTCTGCCTTCGCTACGGGCTGACCGGAAGCCGCCCGCTGACCCAGCGGGAAATCGCGAAAAAGCTGCACATTTCCCGCTCCTATGTCAGCCGTATCGAGAAAAAGGCGCTCGAATGCCTCAAAGGCTCGCTCAACTGCGGGCTTTCGTAAAGAACAGGAAGCGCCCTCCCCGCGGTGTGTAAGGGGAGGGCTGATTGCTTTCAAGCTATGTAGCGGTCGTATTCAGCGCCGGCATTGGTTTGCCAAGCGGCGGTCAAGATGGTGAATTTACCGTATGCGGTTTCAGGCGGCTGTTCCTGCAGCGTCGGAGCTCTCTTCTTCCGTGCTGCTTGTATCAGCACCGGACGTATCGTCTGTTACCAGTGAAGCGTCGCTGTTTTCTGCGTCAGTGCCGGATTCCTCTGTACCGCTGGTTTCCACTGCGGACTCTTCTGCGGCGCTCGTGCCGTCATCAGATTCTTCAGAGGTCTCCGCGCTGGACTCTTCCTCGCTGCTTTCTTCGGCGCTGGATTCATCATCCGTGCTGGTGACAGACGACGAACTGCTGGAAGAACTGGAAGAATTGGATGAGCTGCTTCCGGTGTCAGATTCGCTGCACGAAGCAAGAGTAAAAGCCATCATTGCGGACAGGATATACGGTAGAATTTTTTTCATAACCTTGTCCTCCTTTCTTGCCTTTGATTATACTGGCCCTATGTGAAGCTATCGTGCAAAACATCTGAATTCAAGGTGAATATTTGTGAAAATTTTCAATTGTTATCTCATTCAAAGAATATCCCCCGTTCTGAAACACTTCAGCAACGGGGGATTCACATTCATAAAACTTTGGAAATAAAATGATAATTAGCGAGAATCTACAAGAAAGGCAATCAGATTTTGTCGGAAAGCTTTCTTGCAGAGAGGGTGGAACTGTGATATAATGAATGTTATGTTATCACCTGTTTAAAGCAATAAATTATTTTGATGCATCGCTACATAGCAGCCGCCGTCAAAAAGGGGGATTTTGTAGAATCCCCTTGCAAATGGCCCTGAAAAATAGTACAATAATAAGGAACGACAGGAAAGGATGTTGGCAATGTTTTTTCAAAAAGACCTGGAAACCATGCCGCGGGAAAAGATCCGTGAAATACAGCTCGAACGGCTGAAATGGGTGGTGGATTACTGCTACCGCAACGTGGAATTCTACCACAGGCGTCTGGATGAAGCCGGTGTGAAGCCCGAAAAGATCAAGCAGCTTTCGGACGTGCAGTACATCCCCTTCACAACCAAGGAAGATATCCGCGACACCTACCCCTACGGCCTTTTTGCGCAGCCGCTCAAAAATATTGTCCGGATCCACGCCTCGAGCGGCACGACCGGCAAACCCACCGTCGTCGGATACACCCGCCGCGACCTCGACACCTGGTCCGACCTGGTCGCCCGCCTCTGCGTTGCAGTCGGCACCACCGACGAGGATATCGTCCAGATCTCCTTCGGGTACGGCCTCTTTACCGGCGCGCTCGGCCTCCACTACGGTCTCGAAAAGATCGGTGCCTCGGTCATCCCGATCTCGAGCGGCAACACCGAAAAGCAGGTCATGATCCTCAAGGATTTCGGCACAACCGCCCTGGTCAGCACCCCTTCCTACGCCCTCTACATGAGCGAGGTTGCGCGGGAAAAGGGCGTTATAAACGACCTGAAGCTCCGCCTCGGCCTCTTCGGCTCGGAAGGCTGCACCCCCGAGATGCGCGATCAGGTGGAGAAAAGCTTCCACATCTTCGCCACCGACAACTACGGCATGAGCGAACTGATGGGGCCCGGCGTCTCGGGCGAGTGCATCTACCGCGAGGGGATGCATATCGCGGAAGATCACTTCCTGCCCGAGCTCATCAACTCGGATACCGGCGAGGTCCTCGGGGAAGGGGAGACCGGCGAGCTGGTCATGACCACCCTGACCAAGGAGGGCTTCCCGCTTCTGCGTTACCGCACCAAGGACCTGACCCGCCTGAATTACGAGCCCTGCAAGTGCGGCCGCACCTTCGCCAGGATGGACAAGATCAAGGGCCGGAGCGACGATATGATGAAGATCCGCGGGGTCAACGTCTTCCCGACCCAGATCGAGAGCGCCCTCGTCGGCCTGCCGTACATCGGGCCGCACTACCAGCTGGTTCTCCGCCGGGAAGGCTTTATGGATACCCTGGAGGTCAAGGTCGAACTGATCGACGGCAGCCTTCTCGACGAGTACAAAAAGCTCGCCGAGATCCAGAAAAACGTCCGCTTCCAGCTCAAGACGATTCTGGGCATCGACACCATCGTCACCCTCTGCGAGCCGAAGTCCATCGAGCGTTTCCAGGGCAAGGCGAAGCGGATCATCGACCTCCGCAGCGAAAACAGCAGCCGCTGAGCTGCCGGATCTCTGTATAGAAAGGATGGAACCTCTTGAAAGAATTACTGCTTGGCAATGACGCGGTCGCGCGGGGCCTCTACGAGGCCGGGGTCGCGGTCGTCTCGAGCTACCCCGGCACCCCCAGCACCGAAATCACCGAGTGCGCCGCCAGATACCCCGAAATTTACGCGGAATGGGCACCCAACGAAAAGGTCGCGATGGAAGTCGCCATCGGCTGCGCCATCGGCGGCCGCCGCTCCTTCTGCGCCATGAAGCATGTCGGCTTAAACGTCGCCGCCGACCCCCTCTTTACCGTCTCCTACGCCGGCATCAACGCCGGCATGGTTGTCGGCGTTGCCGATGACCCCGGGATGCACTCCTCCCAGAACGAACAGGACTCCCGCCATTATGCAGCTGCGGCCAAAGTCCCCATGCTCGAGCCGGCCGACTCGGCCGACGCCTGCGCCTTTACCAAGGCGGCCTATGCGCTCTCCGAGCAGTTCGACACCCCTGTCCTGCTGCGGATGTCCACCCGCATCTCCCACTCCCAGAGCCTCGTCGAGCTTTCCGAGCGGGAAGTGCCGCCGGTTCGGGAATATGTGAAAAATCCCGCCAAATACGTGATGATGCCCGCTTTTGCCAAGGCGAAGCACGTCGTGGTCGAAGAGCGGACCAAAAAGCTGACCGAATTTGCCGAGACCAGCTCTCTCAACCAGATTTTCTGGAACGACACCAAAATCGGCGTAATCGCGGCGGGCAGCACCTACCAGTATGCCCGCGAGGTGCTCGGCGACAAGGCGAGCTACTTAAAGCTCGGCATGGTCCACCCGCTCCCGGTCCGGCTGATTCAGGATTTTGCCGCCAAGGTCGAGAAGCTCTACGTCATCGAGGAGCTGGACGACGTCATCGAAACCCACTGCCGCAAAATCGGCGTCCAGGTCATCGGCAAGGAGCTCTTCCCATGGACCGGCGAGTTCTCCCAGAAGCTGATCGCCGAGAAGCTCTTCGGGCCCCAGGAGCTTCCCTATACCTATCCGGAATCCATCCCCGGCCGTCCGCCCGTCCTCTGCGCCGGCTGCCCGCACCGCGGACTTTTCTACGTCCTAAACCAGCTCAAGGTTACCGTCTCGGGCGACATCGGCTGCTACACGCTGGGCGCGAGCGCGCCGCTCTCGGCGATGGACACCACCATCTGCATGGGCGCGTCGGTCTCCGGACTGCACGGCTTTAACCTCGCGCGCGGCAAGGAATCCGCCGCCCGCTCGGTCGCGGTCATCGGCGATTCGACCTTCATCCATTCGGGCATCACCGGGCTCATCAACATCGCCTACAACCAGGGCATTTCGACCGTCATCATCCTCGACAACTCCATCACCGGCATGACCGGCCATCAGCAGAACCCCACCACCGGCTACACCTTAAAGGGGGATCCGACCGCCAAAGTCAGCCTGGAGAAGCTCTGCGCCGCTGTCGGCATCAACCGCGTCCGGGTTGTCGACCCCTATAATCTCACCGAGACCCGCCAGGCGATCGAGGAGGAGCTGGCTGCCGACGAGCCGTCGGTCGTCATTTCCCGCCGCCCCTGCGCCCTGCTCAAATATGTCAAGCACAAGGCGCCGCTCAAGATCGTCACCGACAACTGCCGCGGCTGCAAGGCCTGCCTGCGGCTCGGCTGCCCGGCCATCAGCATTTCCGGCGGCAAGGCGGTCATCGACGCCACCCAGTGCGTCGGCTGCGGGGTCTGCACCGGGCTGTGCAAGTTCCAGGCCATTGCGGCAGAGGAGGAGTAAGCTATGAATAAAAATATCATGATCGTCGGCGTCGGCGGGCAGGGCAGCCTGCTCGCGAGCAAGCTCCTCGGCCATGTCGTGATGCAGGCGGGCTACGACGTCAAGGTGTCTGAAGTCCACGGGATGAGCCAGCGCGGCGGCTCGGTGGTCACCTATGTCAAATATTCGGACGAAAAGGTCTGGTCCCCGGTCATCAATGAAGGGGAGGCGGACATCATCATTTCCTTTGAGCTGTTGGAAGCGGCCCGCTGGGTCTCCTTCCTCAAAAAGGACGGCGCCCTCATTGTCAACAGCCAGGAAATTGCCCCCATGCCGGTCATCACTGGAACGGCCTCCTACCCCGAGGATATCGCCGGCAAGCTCCGGTCCCTCGGCGTCTCCCTCAAGCTGGTGGACGCCCTCGCCCTCGCGCAGCAGGCCGGCTCCGCCAAAGCGACCAATGTCGTCCTGATGGGCGCGGTTGCCAACGAGATGGACTTTCCGGAGGAAATGTGGCAGAAAGCCATCAACGAATGCGTCCCGCAGAAATTCCTGGAACTCAACAGAAAGGCCTTTGCACTGGGCCGGAATTACCATGCCTGATTAGGAAAGGGTGAAGATCATGACTACCAGACAGCTCTCTGTTTTTGTCGAGAATAAGCCCGGCCGTCTCGCGGAGATCACCTCGGCGCTGGCGGAGGAAAGGGTGGACATCCGCGCCGTTTCGGTCTCGGATACCGCCGATTTCGGCATCCTGCGGCTCATCCTCAACGACCCTGACCGCGGCTGCACTGTCCTGCGCGCCCACGGCTTCACCGTTTCGCTGACCGACGTGCTTGCCATTCGGATCAACGACCAGCCCGGCGGGCTGGCAGCCCCTATGAAGCTGCTGTCGGACAACGGCATCAGCGTCGAGTACATGTACGCTTTCCTCACCAAGACGGAGGGGGCGGCCAGCGTCATCTTCCGGGTCAGCGACAGCCAGAAGGCGGACCGTCTGCTCGCAGAGCACGGCATCCAGCTGATTTCGGAGGAGGAAATCCGCAATATGTAAAAACAAAAAACCGACCTGTGGCTGCCACGGGCCGGTTTTTTTCTATGCAATTGTTAAAGCGCCCGAACCGGGAAAAACATAGAATCCTTCCCGGTTGCGGGGCAGGAAAAATCGTGTACAGCGCCGGCGAGCGGAATATGGTTTGCCTGCATATAGTCCAGCACCTCCGAAAAGGTATGCTCATTCTCCACTTCTGCACAAATATATTCATAGCCCGGAATGATCCATTTTGTCCAGCCCGCGGGTGCTTGTGCATCATCGATACATTCCACGCCGGCCAGGTAGAGCCCCCGGCTGAAGTTATCCTCCCACGGCTTGTACGAACGGGAACAGTCGGTCATTGCGCCCCAAATACCGACCAATCTGCCGTTTTCGTCCCTTTTTGCAAGCGGCTGCACCTCGCTGAAATGGGCGTTGGCCTCCGCCCACAATTTTTGGATAAAGCCCGGCCCGTCCGCGGTGGAGCCCTCTTTGCCAATCACGGCAAACGCGGTTTTGATGCGTTTTTCAATCTTCATGCGAACCTCCCAATTTATGCAGACTCACTTTTTCAGCCGCAGCGTCGCGACGAGGGGGTAGTGGTCGGACGGATAGCGCCCGTCGAAGCTTGTCTGGTCGATATAGGCGTCTTCCAGCTCGAATTCCTCGCTGAAAAAGATATAATCGATGGGGTCGCCCTTGCGCTTGCCCTTAAAGCCGTGATAGGTGTTGAAAATCTCGGCCTGGGTGAAATTTTCCCAGATGCTGGTCAGGCGCAGGTCGTCGTAGTCATGGAGGTTCTCCGCCAGGATGCGGATGGGCTTGCTGTTGGGTTTGGCGTTCAGGTCGCCCATCAGGACGGTGGGGAGCTTTTCGGTTTGGTTCAGCTCGTGCATGTACTGAAGGATAATCCGGACGCTCAAAACCCGCGCCATCCCGCAGATGTGGTCAAAGTGGGTGTTGTATACCCGCACCTTGGTACCGAGCTCCTCCACATACGCCTCGCAGACGGTACAGATGCGGGGGAAAACCGCGTAATACGCCCGGCTGCCCAGCTTTTCCGGATGCTTGGAAAGCCAGAAAACCTTGTCAAAGCTGACCTTGACGTCGTCATTTTTCAGCAGGATCGCTGATTGCTCGTCCCCCATGCGCTTATTCCGCCCGAAGCCGCGGATACTGTAGCGGCCGGACAGCCGCGCCATAATGTCCTCCCGCATGGAGGGGATCAATTCCTGCACCCCGATGATCGCGGCGTTGGACTGCCGGATCAGCTCGCTGATGAGCTCCCGGCGGTAGAACCAGGTGTTTTTCCGCGCAAAAGGGGAATCATGCTTTAAATTAAAGGATGCGATTTTGATTGCCTGGGACATGCTTTATCACCTGTATTTTCAAAAATTCGGAGGTTGTGTACGAAAAAAGTTCTCCTTACTATCATATACGATTTTCACCGCAATGTCCATTCAAATTTCTGCCAATTTTGTGTCAATTTTATCAGCAGAGCTCCAAAACCGCTGCAATTCCTCTTCGAGCCGCTCTTTGGAGCGCACCGGCCGCGCATGGGACCAGTGGGCGGGCAGGAGGGCGCGGTAGCCGTAGCTTGCAAACCGCTCGTCGATGAGAAGAACGACCCCGCGGTCCTTGCCGCCGCGGATGACCCGTCCCGCCGCCTGCATCACCTTGTTCATACCGGGAAACCGGTAGGCGTAATCAAAGCCGCTGCCGTTTTTCTGCTGGTAGTAGTCCCGGATAACATCCGGCTCCGGCCCGATCTGCGGCAGGCCGACCCCGACGACGGCAGCGCCGATCAGCCGCTCCCCCTGCAGGTCGATCCCCTCTGAAAAAATGCCGCCCATCACGCAGAAGGCCGCCAGCGACTTTGCGGGAGCCTCCTCAAATTGGGCGAGAAACTTCTCGCGCTCCTCCTCTGTCAGCCCGCTCTCCTGCATGACCGGGCGAATCTCCTCCCCGCAGAGGGGGAGGAATTTCTCATACACCTGCCGGCAGTAGGCGTATGAAGGGAAAAAGAACATGTAGTTGCCGGTTTTTCCCCGCGCCAGGGCGGCGAGCAGCCCGGCAATCTCATCGAAGCTTTTCTCCCGGTCCTGGTAGCGGGTGCTCACCCGGTCGGCGATGAGGACGGAGAGGTTTTCCTGCGGGAAAGGGGAGGGGAGCTGCAAAAGCTTCGCCTCCTCCCCGCCGCCCAGCACCTCCCGGTAATAGGGCATGGGGGAGAGGGTGGCCGAAAAGAGGACGGACGCCCGGCCTTTCTTCAATGCCTCATCCAGAAGGGCGGAGGGGTCGCGGCAGAAGAGGGTGACGGTGATGTCATAGCCAAAGGGGCGCAGCATCGCGACGTAATGCTCGTCAAACAGCTCGCCCGTCCGCTGGTAGGCGAGGATCTGGAAATAGAGCTCGAGCACCTCCCCGTGCAGCGGATGGTCGAGATTGCCCCGCAGCCAATCCTCCATTTTGCTGACCAGCGGGGAGAGGGTTTTGAAAAATTCCTCCGGCGGCTCTTCCCGCACCGTCGTAACCCCCGGCTCGCACTCATTCCGCAGGGTGCGGAGGGCGGTGTCCGCCTTCCCGAGGGCGGATTTGAGCTTCTTTTCGCCCGCTCCCTTGCCAAGCTTTGTCTTGAGGGCGCGGAAGGAGGATTTGCTCAGCCGGGCGGAGTACATTTCCCGCGCGCGGTCGACAAGGTTGTGCGCCTCGTCGATGAGAAAGGCGTACTCCCCGCCGCTGTCGGCAAAAAAGCGCTTGAGCGAGACGACCGGGTCAAAGAGGTAGTTGTAGTCGCAGATGATGCAGTCCGCCCAGAGGGTGAGGTCGAGCCCCAGCTCAAAGGGGCAGACCCGCCCCTCCCGCGCATACTTTTCGATGATTTCCCGGGAAAAGGCGTCCTCCTTCTGGAGCATTGCAAACAGGACGGAATTCACCCGGTCGAAATGGCCGTCCGCATAAGGGCAGTCGACGGGATTGCAGCGCCGCTCCTCCAAAAAGCAGATCTTGTCCTTTGCGGTCAGGGTGACCGTTTTGAGCCGCAGGGGCTGCCTGCGCAGCAGCGAAAACGCCTGCTCGGCCGCCTGTCGGGTGATCGTCTTGGCGGTGAGGTAAAAAATCTTTTCGGTCAGCCCTTCGCCCATCGCCTTGACGGCCGGGAAAAGGGTGGAGATGGTCTTGCCGATGCCGGTCGGCGCCTGGCAGAAGACCCGGCTCTCGCGCTGGATCGCCCGGTAGACCGCGACGGCGAGCTGACGCTGCCCTTTCCGGTATTCCGGGAATGGGAAGGAGAGGGCCTGAATCGAGCAGTTGCGGGTCTCCTCCCACCCGCTCTGAAAATCGGCCCAGACCTTATAGCGGCGGAGAAGATCGGTGTAAAATTCCGCGAGCTCTGCCGCCCGGTACCGGCGGGTGAAGCGCTTGACCTCCTCCGTCTCAATCTGGAAGTAGGTGAGCCGGACCGCGACCGCCTCCTTTTCCTCCTGTACGGCGAGAAAATGGGCGTAGCAGATCGCCTGCGCCCAGTGCAGGCGGTTGAAGTCCTCGCTGATGATCTCGAGCGGCGCGGCGGTCGTTTTAATCTCGTCGACCGTCGTCAGCCCATCCTCGCCGGTGAAGATGCCGTCCGCGCGGCCTTCTACGGTGAAAACCGTCCCCTCGAAGGTGCAGGTGTGGGAGAATTTTACCTCGGCGCGGTAGCCCTCTCCCGCCTCCTTCTGTAAGCGGCGATGGATCCGGCCCCCTTCGAGGGCGCGGTCCGCCCCGCCGAAGCGGTTGTCGATGCTCCCGCCCCGCAGCACGAATTCCACCAGCTGCCGGACCGGGAGCTTCACCTCCTGTTCCAATCCATCTCCTCCTCGTCATTCCAACGCGACATGATCCCGAAGCTCAGCAAAGGTCTTTTCGCCGATGCCCTCGACCTCCATCAGTTCCTCGATGCTGGAAAATCCCCCGTGCTCCTCCCGGTAGGCGAGGATCCTTCCGGCAATGACCTCCCCGATACCGGGCAGGGTGTCGAGCTCCTCCAGCGTCGCCGTGTTGAGGTTGACCGGACCGGGCGGCTCCGGCATCGGAAGGGATTCTATGGACGATTCCTCCGCCTGAGATTCCGCCTCAATCAGCACCATGCCCGAGCCCGGCGGCGCGATCCAGAGGTTCAGCACCAGAATCGCCGCGAGGGTCAGGCCGGAAACCAGCAGCAGGGCGGCGGAGAGCCTGTTCTCCCAATGTTTCATCCGAACTCCTCCTTTTCTCAGCAGAGAAAGCGGGCCGAGCTGCCCTGCCTGCTCGCGGTGACGGCGAGCTTGGCCGGGATATAATGGGCGAGCGTCTCGACATGGGAGATAATCCCGATCAGGCGGCTGCCCCCCTGGAGCTGCTGCAAAGCGTCCATCGCCACCTCGAGCGAGTCGGCGTCGAGGCTCCCGAAGCCCTCGTCGATGAGCATGGTGTTGATCTCCACCCCGCCGCTGTAGCGGGTGATGACCTCGGCAACGGCGAGGGCCAGCGAAAGGGCGGTGAGGAAGCTTTCCCCGCCCGAGAGGGTCGCGGTGTCCCGGAATTTGCCGGTGTTGACGTCGAGCACCTCGAGGTCCAGCCCGGCCGGGCGGCGTCCCTTGCCCTTTTCCCCCTTGCGGGAGAGGGAATAGCGCCCGCTGCTCATCTTTTGCAGCCGGAGGTTGGCGCTTTGGACGATCTGGTCGAAAAATCCGCTCAGCACATACCGCTCAAAGCTGATCGCCATCGGGTTGTTCCCGCTTGCAGCCTTATAAAGGGCGGAGGCGGTCTGGTACTGCTCGGTCAGGGCGGCGAGCTTTTCCTCCTCCCGGGCGATCCGGCCGGCCGTTTCGTCCGCCGTTTTGAGCGCCGCCTCCCATTCCGCGGTGCGGCTCGTGAGCTCCCGGATCTCGCGGTCGAGGGCGTCGGCCTGTGCGGTCATTTTCTCGAGCGGATAGGGCGTCATCCCCTCCGTCTCGGCGGCGAGGCGTTCGGCCACTGCCCGCGCGCGGGCAAGCCGTTCCTGGAAGGCGTCGTATTCCTTCTGCCTGCGGTCGAAGAAGGGGAGCTCCCGCAGGTCGGCGCGGTAGCCCTCCATCCCGGTGTACCCGGCCTCTGCAAAATGGCGCTCAAAATCCGCCTGCCGGGCAGCGCGGTCCGCCTCCGCTTCCTCCGCCTGCCCGGCGAGCGCCTTTTGCAGGCCGCTCAGCCGGGATTCCTCCGCGGCCGACTCGCGCAGTTCCCGGTTTGCCTGCTCGAGCGTGCCGGCAAGGCTGGCAGCCTCCCGGTCGATGGCGGTCTCCCGCGCCTGAAGCGGCTCCATGCTGCTGTAAGCGGGCGGGATTTCCCCGGCAAGCTGGGCGGCGGCGTTCATGGCGGCCTGCATGGAGCCGCTGCATTCTGCGTATTCCTGCCGCAGCTCCTCGAGCTTTTTTTCGATATAATCGAGGTCCTGGAATTTGCGGTCGCCCCAGATCTTCTGGCCGACCTTCCGCTCAAACAGTGCTTCCTCGGCGGAGATGCGCTCGTTTTCCGCGGCTTGCGCAGCCCGGCGGGCCGGTTCCGCAGTCGCTTCGAGCAGAGTGGAGTTGTCCTCGATTTCTTTCAGGGAAGGGATGGCTGTCCCTTCCGCCTCGAGCAGGAGAGAAGCCTTCTGCCACGCCTGCGTAACCGCCGCTCCCGCCGCCGAAACCCGCTCCGCCGCCTGTTCGGCCAGCCTGCGCAGCCGGTCGACCTCATTTTGGGAGGGCGTATCCTGCGCGAGGGGCGCGGGGGCAGGGTGATGGACCGCGCCGCAGACCGGGCAGGGGAACCCGTCGCGCAGATCCTGCGCCAGAATCCCCGCCTGCCCGTCTAAAAAGCGGCTGTATCCGGTCAGGTAGTCCCGCTTCGCCGCGTCATGCGCACTCTTCGCCTGAGCGGAGCGGGAGAGCTCCTGCTCAAGCGCATCCAGGCTGTCGGCCGCAGCGGCGCTTTTTTTCGCCTTTTCAGCGGACTGGCAGCGCTGCCGCAGCAGCTTGAGAATCTCGGCCCGCTGGACGCAGTGCTGCCTTTTGGCGGAAAGCGCTTTCTGCTCCGCCTCCCGCTTGGCCAGTTCCCCAAGCTTTTCCCGGATCCGGCCAAGCTCCGCCTTTTCCGCCTGAAGGGCGGGGAGCCGCTCCTGTTCCGCCTGGGCTTTCCGAAGAGCGGATTCCGCCGCCTGCATTTGGGGCAGGATGCGGCCGTAAGCGGCCTTTGTCCGCTCCTGTTCGAGCTGGACAGCGGCAAGCTTTCTCTCGCTTTCAGCGACAGCATCCTCCCGGATTTTGAGCAGCTTTACCCCGGCCAGCCTGCCAAGCAGCGCCTTTTCCCGCTCCATTTCGGGCGCGCGGGCGGCGAGGGTTTCGAGTGCGGCGCGGCTTTCGGCGCATTCGGCGAGCTTGCGGTTTGCAAGCCGCGCTTCCTCAAGCCGGATCCCGGCACGCTTGCGGGAAAGGGCATCCAGCTCCTCCCGCATCCGCGCGGTCTCCTTTTTCCGCTCCCCGATCAGACGGGAAAGCTCCTCCCGGATGGCCGGGAAGGGGAGAGGGTCGCGTGCCAGCAGTATATCCAGCGCCTCGCTGCGGAGGGGGATGGTGCGGACCAGGGCGGAAAGGAGCTGAAGCGCGCTGTCGTACCGCTCCTTCAGAGCGGTTTCCCTGGCCTTCAGCTCCTCGGTAAAGGCGGCGAAGATCTGGGTGTTGAAGATCGAGCGGAAAATTTCCTGCCGCTTGCGGGAATCCGCGTCCAAAAAACTGCGGAACTCCCCCTGGGGAAGGAGGACGATCTTGCGAAACTGCTCGGCGCTGATTCCAAGGATCTCCGCTGCCGCGCTGTTGACCGCGCTCACACCGGCAATTTCCTCACCGGTGTCATACCGGAGGGAAGCCGTCGTCTGGACGGTCCGCTCCCCCTCGCCGCGCAGGCGGGAAAGCTGCTGGGTGGGGGCGCGGCTGACGGTATAGACCCGCCCGTTTGTTTCGAAGGTGAATTCCACAAAACAGCGCTCGTCCGGCCCGGCAAAATCGCTTTTCAGTTGGTCAGCCCGGCGGAGAGCGCCGCTCGCCTCGCCGTACAGAGCGTAGCAGATTGCGTCGAAGAGGGTGGTCTTGCCCGCGCCGGTCTTGCCGGTGATGAGGAACATCCGGCTCCCGCCCAGTTCCGAAAAGTCAAGAGTCTGCTTCTGCCGGAACGGCCCAAAGGCCGCAAAGGTCAATTTGAGCGGGGTCATCTGGCCGCCTCCTTCTGTGCGTTTAGTCGCGCGCGCTGCTGCGCCTGTTCCGCGGCGGAGGCCACCGCTTCCTTCGCTGCCGCAGATAAGGGCGCCTGCGCGACATCTTCATAAAAACGGAAAAAAAGTTCAGGGACCGTAAGCTGCTGCGCGTCCTCGGTCCGGACGGTGAAGGCCGCCTCCTGCCGCTCCTGTTCCCGGTAGGAGACGCCGAGCAGGTTGGGGAAGCGCGTTTTCAGCCGCCGGGCCGGGTCGAGGATGAGCTCCCGGTCGGTCAGCTCCGCAAAGATGTAGTCGTCCGACGGCGGCCCATCCAGCAGCTCGGAAAACTGCCCCGAGACCCGTTTGAGGTCATGGAGCGGCCGGAAAACCTGCTCTGCGACCCACAGCGACCCCTTTTCCGCAAGCTCGATCACGAGCACCGCGGGGACGTTGGCGGCCTCCCTGGGGGAATACTTTAAGATGGAGCCGCTGTAGCGGGCGTTTTTGCCCAGCGGCATCCGGCGGTGGATGTGCCCGGCGGCGATGTAGTCAAAATCTGCAAAAGCCGCCAGGCTGACCAGCTCGGCCCCGCCCAGCTCCTCCTCCCCAAAGAGGGAAGCCCCGCCCTCAAAAAATCCGTGGCAGAGCAGCACCTGCCGCGCGCCGGGATCGATATTGGCGCGCAGCTTGGCCGCCATCCGGTCAAAGGCTTCCTGCATGGAGCGTACCCGGGGCTCGTCCGGTTCGAGGGAATTGACTGCCGCCGGCTCGACCCACGGCAGGAGGTGGAACTGCACCGGGCCGTATTCGTCGGAGAGCGCGACCGTTTCGACCGGGTCGGACAGCACCCCCGCGACATGCAGTCCCGCGCGGGCGAGAAAATCCCGCTCGTAGGAGAGCCGCTCCCCCGAGTCATGGTTGCCCGCGACGGCGAGGACCGGGATTCCCAATTCCAAAACCGCCCGGCAGAAGAATTCGTCGAGCAGCTTCATCGCCTCGGCCGATGGGACGGGGCGGTCGTACAGGTCGCCGGAGATCAGGAGGGCGTCCGGGCGCTCCTTCGCCAAATAATCGGCGAGCTGGCTCAGAAAATGCCGCTGATCCTCCAGCAGGGAGACCCCGCAGAGGCTGCGGCCGATGTGCCAGTCAGCGGTGTGGATAAATTTCATACAGCAAAACAGCCTCCTCAGTTCAACGGGTTCATTATTCAATGCCCTTGCTGGCCACGGCGTTTAAGTCCGCGCCCGCAAAATTCCCCGCCAGGTATTCATAATATGCCTGCGCGCCGATCATGGCGGCGTTGTCCCCGCAGAGGGAGAGGGGCGGGACGAAAAACTCGTACCCGCGCCTGCGGCACTCGGCGGTCAGCCGCTCCCGCAGCCCGGAGTTTGCCGAAACGCCGCCTGCGAAGGCGATCTTCTGGTAGCCGAACTCCCCGGCCGCCAGCATGAGCTTCCCCGCGATCATATCGCAGACCGTCTGCTGGAAGGAGGCGCAAAGGTCCTCTTTGACGACCGGTTCCCCCTTCTGAGCGGCGCGGTTCAAGGTGTTTAAGACGGCCGTTTTGAGACCGGAGAAGCTGAAGTCGTAAGGGCTGCCGTCCACCTTTGGGTGGGGCAGGGGATAGGCGGAGGGGTTCCCCAGCTTGGCCGCCTTATCAATCGACGCGCCGCCGGGATAGGGGTAGCCCATCGCGCGGGCAGCCTTGTCGAACGCCTCCCCTGCCGCGTCGTCCCGGGTGCGGCCGACCACCCGGAAACAGGTGTAGTCGAGCACCTCGACGATGTGGCTGTGCCCGCCGGACGCCACCATGCAGAGGAAGGGCGGGGCGAGTTCCGGGTGGGCGATGTAGTTTGCCGCGATATGCCCCCGGATATGGTGGACGGGGACAAGGGGCTTTCCGGTGGCCAGGGCGAGGCCCTTTGCGTAATTGACCCCCACGAGTAGCGCCCCGATCAGGCCGGGCGCGTAGGTGACGGCGAC
>DVKD01000044.1 GCA_018716285.1 Candidatus Merdivicinus faecavium | reverse complement strand
CTGGGAAGATAGGACGATGCCGGCACAAAAGAGAAACCCGTATTACACGGGTTTCTTGTCATATTGCTCCTTAGCTCAGTCGGTAGAGCACGCGGCTGTTAACCGCGGTGTCGTCAGTTCGAGCCTGACAGGAGCAGCCAAAAGAAACAGCCGGTCAAACGACCGGCTGTTTCTTTTGCTTGCTGTGGTTACGCTTCAATTAGCGATACCGTGTTTCGGCAGGCGCACGGCTGTTAACTGGAGCGAGACCGACCACCGCCAGTGGCGGGGGGAGGGAGGGCGAGCTCGGAGAAAACAGGGAGGGATGGAGCCGGGTTCCATCCCGGCGACAAGACCGACTATGTTTTCGACCGTTGGTGTCGTCAGTTCGAGCCTGACAGGAGCAGCCAAAAAGAACAGACCGCATCATATGGCGGTCTGTTCTTTTTCGTTTCTTCCGTGATGCTCAAACCGGCGGCAGCATGCTTCGGGAGACGGGCGGCTGCAGCTTTTTACAGTAGATGCGGATTGCGCAGGGAGGTTTGTCACCTGGATTTCTGATATCCTCCGTATGGTGCAGAGCAAACCCGCAGAAAGCGGCCAATGCGCAGCCGGCGTGATTGGCGTCGGCTGCGGCGTAGAAAAGCTCTCTGCCGTCCTGCGCGGCGGATATGTTTTCAAGCAGCCGCATCGCCTGCCCGCCATACCCGCGGAGCCGGTGCGCCGGCGCGATTACAAGGCAGGAAACGCGGTGAACGTGCGGCTTTATCCTTTCCAGACCGGCAAAACCGATCGGCAGACCGCTTTCCTTTTCACAAATCAGGTAGAGGTCGTGCGTCCGCTGCCAGGCGATGATCCGCCTGATTTCCCGCTTGGCCCCCGCCTCGTCCGCAGCCGCCGGAAAGGGCCAGCGGTACGCGCACAGCACTCGCCAGTCCTCCAGGCAGGCTTTGCGCAGACGGACGGCCTCTGCGGTCGTCAGAGCGATGGCTGCTTCTCTTGCGCGTGCCTCATAGTCGGCGAGCGCCTTTAATATCAGTTCGGAAAACCGCGGTTTCGGCGGCGGGCTGAACATGCCGGATCCCTCCTTTGCTGCACGTTAAGGCCGCCAGTACTCCGCGATACACTCTTTGGCGATCTGGACGTAGCGTTTCCCGCGTTCGTAATCCCCGAAAATGGTGCCGACCTCCCGCTGCGCCATCTCAAACAGGCAGCCGCTTGCCGCTTCGCAGACGCCTTTGAAGTATTTCCGCAGGGCATCTTCGTCCATCGGACCGGGATTGGTGACAAATTCCGCCCGCGGCTTGCTGTAATAGACCACCTTGCTGCCGCGGAGGTATTCGCCCACCTGCTGCTCGTTGTTGAAAGGGGAGACGGAGAGCTTGCGCAGGTTGTCCCATTTGGAGAGATAGTCGGGCCAGATCGCGTCGACCCGCTCGCAGCAGCCGTAGGAGAGCAGGCCGAACCGCTTGACCAGCCGGTCCTGGTAGGGGAAGACAAATTCGCCGAAGGTGTCCGCCGAGACTGCCGTCGTCTCCTGAGACTCGAGAAAGCCCCAGCACTGGCGGGTGCTGGTGACCGTCCCATCCGGCAGTTCATTATTAAAGGCAAAGCTCTCCTGCGCGACCGGGCTGGTGCCGCAGGTGGGGAGGAGCAGCCCTTCCCGTTCGAGGAAATCGTAGTAATCCTCATAGACCCGGGTCGCCATTTCCATGACTTCATGCAGCTCGTCGGGATAGTCGTACATCGAGCAGTAGTAGGTCTCCATCCCCATCAGCGCGACGAGGGAGTTGGTCATAGAGCCGGGCAGGCTGTCCATGATCATCCGCACCGGCAGGATGTCGCCGAACAGGTCCTCTGCCAGCTCCCGGTATGCCTGGGTCCGCTGCCGGTTGACCCCGAAGCTTCCGCCCCGCAGCTTGTCGATCTCATTGCCCAGGTCTTCGATGACCGGGTCGATGTGGAAGCCCATCGCATGCTCGCCGGAGGCGCGGGTGCGGTGCGGCTCAAGGCCGAACGGATTTACCCAAGTGGCCCAACGGATATCAAAGGTGGGGGAGATGGGGGTGTCATCTTCAAATAGTTCCCGTCCCACCAGGGTGGACAGGAGCTGGAACTCGACCGACCGCGCCTCCTCCCCGGTACACTGCATCCGGGGCGTGACGACCTCATGGGTGAAATTGGAAAAGAGGAGCCGGACGGTCGGGCTTTCTCTTCTGCCGTTCGCAAGCGCGTTCCATTTTTGGAGAATCTCGTCGTTGACGGGAGAATTTGCATATGCAAGCTGTTTTTTGGCCAGGTCGCGGAGCCGCTTACGGTCCTGCGCGCTGATTGTCTGCATGGAGATCATCCTTTCTGCATCGGGTGTTGTTTTTAGTATAGCACACCTGTTTGGACAAATCAACAGCCCGGCTCCCTCGAAATTTATAAAATATTCCCGTATCCCGCCCGTTCCCCTTGTCAAATACAGTCGAATCCGCTATAATGAAAGCAGAAAATCCAGAAAAACAATCGAAAGGATGAAAAGTCATGTACATCGACAATTGGTGGGGCGACTATATCGGATCGAGCGCGGACAGCGCGGTCCTGCTGCGGTATTTTGAACAGGACGACACCGGGGAATACCCGCTCTCCCGCATTTTCACCGATTTTAATCTTTATGAGCTGATCCAGTGGGGAGATTTCCGGGAAACCGAGGAGATCGGCTTTACCGACGAGGACGGCCGTACGCACCCCATTTCCTCCGTCATCAATCTTGTCGCGGATCTGGCCGCCATCCAGCTGGAGAGTCTCCGCAGCGGCAGCGTTTCCCTTACCGATCTGGACGGGGAGATCCCAAGCGCCAAGCGCTTCGTCATCCAGCCGGATGAAGACGGCGTCGACTGCCTTGTTGAGGCGCTGCGCGAGTTTGCGGACGCGCCGGAGGAATACGACATCGCCGCCCGCCTGCCGGAGGATGAACTGCGCGAGATGGCTGCCCAATGCCGCTCCCTCGCTGACGTCCTGGAAAGAAGCCTCTAAGTAGTTGGCGTGTGCTTTTCAAAAGGAGTGGCAATTTTTTCAGGATGTTTTTCACAAATTACTTGATTTTTGGGAAGGGAAATGATATAATAGAGACACAAACCAAACCATAAGGGAGGGCTCATTTTGGAAAAGAGAGCGATTCGGATCAAGGCTAAGAGGAATGGCAAGATTTCCATTTCGATCATCCCGGGGCATTTCGCCACCAACCACTCCCACGTCAATTATTACATTGACCTGACCGCAATCAAGCATCGCTGCAAGATGGCTGAGGAGGCTGCGCGCACCCTGTCTGCCAGGTATGTTTCCACCGACGTCGACACCATCATCTGCATGGACGGCTGCGAGATGATCGGCGGCTACCTCGCTTCCTTTATGTCGCAGAGCGGAACCCGCTCCATCAACAGCGAGAAGGATATCTGCGTCATTACGCCGGAATTCAACTCCAACAGCCAGCTGATTTTCCGCGACAACATTCAGAATATGGTCTGGAACAAGAATATTCTCCTGCTCATCGCCTCTGCCACCACCGGCAAGACCATCAACCGCTCCCTCGAGTGCATCCGCTATTACGGCGGCAAGGTCGTCGGCGTTTCGGCCATCTTCAGCGCGATCAAGGATATGAACGGCGTGCCGATCAACACGATCTTCACCCTCGACGACGTCCCGGATTACCGCACCTATGAGCTGAAGGACTGCCCGGACTGCAAGGAGCAGCGCAAAATTGACGCGATCGTCAACAGCTACGGCTATTCGAAATTCTAACCTGATTTTCAAGCAGAAACCGCCTGCCGGCGTTTTTCCGGCAGGCGGTTTCTGCTATGTGCGCCGCCTCCCCCTTCGGAGAAGCAGCAGAAGTATGAACAAAAGTGCGGATGCGCCGGTCATGAGGGTGCAGTCCCAAGTCCAGACCGGCCGCAGAAGGTCGGGGGAGAGATAGACTCCGTTTTCATAGAATACCTGGTCAGCCTGCCGGACGATTCGGAAAACTGCCTCCGCCCGGGACAGCCCCGCATTCCGCGCGGAGGCCTGTACAAAGCGGGAGGAGTCAAACATCGCCCGCGCCGCGGCCTCGAGGTCGGAGGTCCGGACATAGTACCAGGGGAAATCCTCCGGCACACGGTCGGACCCGGGCGGCAGGAAGGGCTGCGCCCAGCGCCAGCCCCGCTCGTAGGAGGGCAGGCTGACAAAGCCGTAGCCGAGGCCGGCAAACCCGCCCGGCTCCCAGTCCAGCGCCGTCCCGGCCGGGATCTCATAGGCAAGGGCGGCGTCGGTCACTTCCCGGTAATAGCGGATCGGGGCGTTGGCCGTAAAAACGGTGGAACGGCCGATCGGGGCCACCGCTCCGGAGAAAAACGCCCGCTCGTACCGCTCGAAATCGATCTCGGAGAGGGGGAGGCCCTGCCGGTAGTCCGGCCACTCCTCATGGGCGGCAAAGCCGGACCGCAGCCGGTGGTTTTCCCAGGCGGTGATGCCGGCGCGGAGGGCCGTCCCGGCAGCGAGCAGCAATGCCAGGGCGAGGATGCAGGCTGAAACAGCCCGTTTTTGCAAAAATCGGGGGATGCGGCGCAGCATGGACATGCTCTTACACTCCTTTCGGCAGAGGGGAGAGCACTATTCGCAGAGATATTCGCGCAGCGATTTTTCATACTGCCGGTTGACCGACGCTTTGACCCGGATGCCCTTTTCGGTGTACTCTTGGGAGAGGATCTGCCCCTGTTCCCGCAGCAGGTGGAGGACGCTCCCGTCCGCATAGGGCACCAGCAAATCCAGGGTGCAGACGCGGGCCGACAGGGCCTTTTCGATCGCGCGGAGGAGGGGCGCGAGGCTTTCCCGGTCGAGGGCCGAGACAAAGACGGCCCGGTCGCCGGATGCGGGGATCATCCCGCCTGCGCGGTCAATTTTATTGTAAACGGTGATGACCGGCGTGTCCCCGCAGCCCAGCTCGGCGAGGAGATCACGGGTGACCTCCAGCTGCCGGTCGGATTCCGGGCTTGTATAGTCGCAGACCGCCAGGATGAGGTCTGCGTCCGCAGCCGTTTCGAGGGTGGAGTGGAAAGCTTCGACCAGCTGATGGGGCAGCCGCTGAATGAGGCCGACGGTGTCGACCAGGATGACATGCTGCCCGCCGGGCAGGACAAGCTCCCGGGCGGTCGGGTCGAGGGTCGCGAAGAGCTGATCCTGTGCATAGACGTCTGCGTTGGTCAGCTGGTTTAAGAGGGTCGACTTGCCGACATTGGTGTAGCCGACCAGCGCGACTGTGACGGCGTTGTTTTTGCGGCGGCGTTCCCGGGTGCGGGCGCGCTGGGCGCTCAGCTCGGCGAGCGATTCCTCCAGCGCGTGGATCCGCCGGCGGATGTGGCGGCGGTCGCTTTCCAGCTTGGTTTCGCCCGGCCCGCGGGTGCCGATGCCGCCCCCGAGGCGGGAAAGCTGCTGCCCGAGGCCGGTCAGCCGGGGCAGGCGGTATTTCTGCTGGGCAAGCTCCACCTGAAGCCGCCCCTCGCGGGAGCGCGCCCGCTGGGCGAAGATGTCGAGGATGAGGAGGGTGCGGTCGATGACCCGGACGCCGGTCGCTTCCTCGATGTTCCGGGTCTGGGAGCCGGTCAGCTCGTCGTCGGCGATGAGGAGGTCGATCCGGTTTTCCTCGCAGAACATCCGGATCTCCTGCAATTTCCCCTCGCCCACATAGGTGGCGGCGTCGGGGCTCGGGCGGCTCTGCACAAAGGTGTCGACCACCTCGGCCCCGGCTGTCCGGGCGAGTTCGGTCAGCTCCGAAATGGAGCTTAAGTAGTCGTGCCCGCCGCTGTCCACGGCGATTAGCACGGCGCGTTCGGGAGGATTTAGACTGTCTTGCATAACGTCTCCTTTTTGATTCTTACAAAATAATGATCTGGATCCTCTGAATGGATGTATCCGCCATTCCACAGCATGACATGGAGGGAGGCGGGATTATCTTTGTTGACCCGAAGATAAATTTCCTCTTCCGGGACAATGTCTTTGGCGATTTCCAGGGTGAGCCGGAGGCCCTCCTTCCCATACCCCTTGCCCCGGCATTCTTTCTTAATACAATACCCGATATGCCCCGCGCCATTCCGCAGGGATTCACAAAGGCAATGGCGGATGCGGAACTGCCCGACGATTTCATCGTCCTGCCATAAAAACAGGAAGGTTTCCGGCACATAGCCCTCCGGCAGGTTTTCCCCTTTGGAGGACGAAATCATCTGAGGCAGGGCTTTTGCGCAAAGTCTTCCCGGGAAACGCCGGTCCAGGCATTTGTGAACCCGTTTTCGTCAGCGGGGATATCCCGGACAAAGAGGTATTCTTTTTCCATGTCCGCAAAATTGGCTTCTTTACAGTACAGCATCGGTTTCCCTCCAAAATCAGGGATTATCGCAATCAGAATTGCGACGCAGAGCCTGCAGTGTGCGCGCATTTTGGGCGGCCCGCCGCAGAAATTCTGCGGGGCTGAAGCTGCGGTAATCCCAGTTCATCGCCTCGATGGCAGTCGGGCCGGAATAGCCGGTTTTTGCGATCTGCCGCATGGCAGCGCGCCAGTCGATCTCGCCGTCAAGGGGGAGGCGGTGCATGGCCGCGCCGTCATTGTCGTGGAGATGGAGCGCCTTGATCCGCGGGCCATAAGCGGCCAGAAGGTCCCTTTCCGGGTAATACCGGTAATGATGCCCGCAGTCGTAGCAGAATCCCACCCGCTCGGAATCGGTCAGACTGAGAACGGCGTCGAGATTTGGCAGGTTCCGGAGGTTTTCAAAGGCAAGGCATACTTCCAGCCGTTCCGCCCGGTCGATGATGCGCCGGATGCGGTCCAGGCCGCCCGGCGTGCAGGGCAGATTTTCGCCGGGAAGATGGATGACCAGCGTCGGGATTTCAAAGGCGGCACAGTCGGCGACACATTGCAGGTAGAGATTTTCCGCCGTCTCGCCGTCGAGCGTGTCGCGCCAGATGTCGTCCTGCAGCGCTCCGGGTAGGGGAGCTCATAGCCGAACCAGTCGTAGATCGTGATCATGTATACCACTTCCTCTCAGTTCTGCACGCCGCGCTCACCCCTGGATGGCGTGCCGCGCCCAGAGGATCCACTTCGGCCGGTCGAGAGGGTCGACGCCGCGGCGGGGGCAGGTCTTCCCGAGCTCGAGCGGACACTCCTGGTAGCCGTCGAAGCTCGAGTAGTAAATCCCCTTGCCAGAAGTGATGGAGCGGAAAGTGATCGGATACTCAATGGATTCGGCGGCGGGCAGCCGCGCTTTGAGGGTAAAGCTGCCATCCGCGATAACCGGCGTCTCAAATTCTCCCCGCATGGCGAGAATATCGCCGAGGATCCTGCCGAGCGTCTCCTCCGGGGCGGTCATCTGCACGGCGAGCATCGGCTCGAGGAGGATGGAGCCGCAGTTGGTCAGCCCGTCTAAGAGCGCCACCGGCGTCGCGACGAAAAAGTCGAGCGGGTGGGTGTGGATGGTGTGGTGGCTGCCGCCGGTGAGGGTGATCTTCGCGTCGGTGACCTCCCAGCCGTAGACGCCCTGCTTGAGATTCTGGAAAACGCTGGTGCAGATGTGGTTCTGGTAGCGGTAAAAGATCTGCTTTTCCTTGATGGCCGACTCAAAGACGACCCCGCTTCCGCGCGGCAGCGGCTCAATGGTCAGCTCGACCTGCGCCCAACAGGGCTTGGGCCAGGTATAGCTCTCGTATCCGACCCCCTTGGCGGCCGGAGTCTCCTTATAGATGACGGTCGGCTTGGAGAAGGCGGCGTGGAGGCCGAAGCGCTGGGCGATCAGCTCTTCAAGCACCTCGAGCTGGATGGTGCCGGTGATCTTGAGGTGCAGCTCCCGTTCATCCGGCAGCCAGAGCAGGTCGAGCAGCGGGTCCTCGTCGGAAAGCTCGCCGAGGGCGGAGACAAGGGCGGGGAGATCCTCCTCCTTTTCGGGGTAGACCTGCACCTGCAACAGCGGGACGGCGATGGTGCAGCGCCGGTCGAGCGGGAGCTCCCCAATCACGTCCCCGGTCCGGATGGAGGAGAGCCCGTAGGCGACGCCGATGTCCCCGGCTTCAATTTCGCCGATGTCCACCGTCTTTTCGCCCATCCGGCGGCGGATCTGGGTGATCTTTTCGGCAGTCTCCCGGCCCTGCACCGGAACCTCGTCCCGGTTTTTGAGCCGCCCGGAAAAAAGGCGGATGTGGGCGGCCTTTCCCATCACCGGGTCGTGCTCCACCTTGTACACCAGCCCGGAAAGCGGCCCCTCCGGGTCGCCGGCAGCGGGAGGAACGAGGCGGACCAGCGCCTCGAGCAGCTCCCGGCAGCCTGTCCCCAGCTTGGCGGAGCCGAAGAGGACCGGCGTGACCTGCCGCCCGGCGCAGAGCCGGCGCAGGCTCTCAAAAAGGCGGTCAGGGGAGGGGAGCTCCTCGCTTAAAAAGGCTTCCTCCATCTCGGGGTCGCAGTCGGAGAGGGCGAGGAGGAGGTCCTCCCGGAGCGCTTCCTCCTCCCATGCAAAGCCGCTGACCGCCGCCGCGCCGCTTCCTTCGCCGGTCACGGCCTGAATGGGCAGGAAGCGGGTGCCGGGCAGCTCGCGGCCGAGCTGGGCGAGCACCTCCCCGCACCGGCTGCCGGCCCGGTCGATCTTGTTGAGGAAGACGACGGCGGGGATGCCGAGCTTCTGTGTCGCCTGCCAGATCAGCCGCGTCTGCGCCTGCACCCCGTCTACCGCGGAAAGCAGCAGGACCGCCGCATCGAGGGCCCCGAGGCTCCGTTCTACCTCGCCGGCAAAATCCGCATGCCCGGGCGTGTCGATCAGGTTGACGGCGGCGCCGTCCAGCTCGATGCGGGAGGAAGCTGCGCGGACCGAGATCCCCCGCCGCCGTTCGACGGCCAGCCAGTCTGTTTGAGCAGTGCCGTCGTCAACGCTCCCAGCCCTGCGGATCGCGCCGCCCAGGTAAAGCAGCTGCTCGGTGAGGGTGGTCTTGCCCGCGTCGACGTGGGCCAGCAGACCTGCGCAGATATATTTTTTTGGTTTGACTTCTTCCGCCTGTTCGCCCAAAAGAATTCCCCCTTTATATGTAAATATGATATGGATTATTATAGCACAAAAAAGAGGAATAGTCGAGATGCCGCGGCTCCTTTCGGGCCCTTCAGCAGCACAAAAATTCCTGCGCAAAACAGCACGCCCGGAGATTGTGGGTCATACTGGAAATGATAGAGGATGTGTCAGCGCAAAATCCATGAAGATTGCAGGAAAAATCCTGAAAATTCTCTTTTTTTATGAATAAGAATATGCTATAATAACACTGTATGCAATTTGCAGACAGCGCAGGGCGTTTCTGATAGCGCTGCTCTCAATCGTTGATTGTCCGAAGAATCGCACTAGAACAACACAGCAGAAGGGGCCTATTTATGAAAGAATTGTATGTTTCCGGATATAGTAAGCAGGAGGTTTCGCTTATCGGCCTGTCCCTCGCAGATTTTACGCCGCGATGGACGGAGCGTGCAGCGGCGCCTTCTTATTTTGTTTTTGGCGATGGGCTGCTTTTTACTGTGGAAGAACGCGAACAGGGCGGGGCGGTCTGCCTTTACAGCCGCGACGGAGAGGGCTGGCGCCTTGCCGACCGCCGGGTCATCACCGGCAGCCAGCTCTGCCACATCGCTTACTCGGACCGCTGCAAGTGCCTGCTTGGGGCCTGTTACGGGACAGGCGAGGTCTTTTCCCTCTCTGTGAATGTGAGCGAAAAGCGGTTCGGCAGCATGAACAGCTACCTCCGGCAGGGGAGAGGAGAACTGGCAGCTCCCGGGGCGAGCCGGACGCACTGCGTCGTTCTGACCACCGCCCAGAATATCGTCTGTACGGCCAATATCGCTCAGGATAAGCTTTATCTATACAATCTTGTAGACGGCAGGCTGGAAGACCGGCGGGAATTCCAGCTTCCCAAACGGTGCGGCCCGCGCCATATTGCCCTGCAGGAGGGAACGGCCAGGGTTTACGTCCTTACCGAATACAGCAGCGAGGTCATCGTCATCTCATATGCGGGCGAAAAGCCGGCGATCCTCCAGCGGATTTCGACCCTCCGGGAGGATTTCCAGGGAGAAAGCTTTGGTTCTACCCTCGCTTTTTCGCCCGACGGTAAGTTCCTGTACACGGCCAACCGCGGAGAAAATACCGTTGCGGTCTTTTCGGTCAGCCGGACGGGGCGGCTTGTGCCCTCCTCGCGCCAAAGCTGCTTCGGCGACTGGCCGCGCGACCTGGCGCTGGTGGATGACGGGCGGTACGTCGCCATTGCGAACCAGCGTTCCGGCAATGTAGTGCTCTGCCCCCGCAACGCAAAAACAGGGGAGATCGGGGAACCGGTCCGCAATCTCCCCCTTGACCAGGCCGCCTGCGTCAAGGAATATCAGGGCGTATAAACCGCGCCGAGCGATTCGGCAAAGAGAATGGCCTGCTCCAGGTCGATTTTCGCCTGATGCAGGTCGATCGCAGATAAATTGACCCGTTCCAGCCGGCTGCCGCGCAGATCGGCTTGCCGGAAGCTCGCGCGGTTTAAGTTTGCGCCGGTGAAGTTGCATTCCCGCAGGGTGGCTTTGCCAAAATCGCACCCGCTTAAGTCCGCTTCGGTAAAGTTCACCCCGGAAAGGGTCTGCCTGCGGAAATCCATCCCGGAAAGCCAGGTATAGGACCAGTCGCCCGCGTGAATCTGCATCGCGGTGCAGTTTGTCTCCTCAAAGGAGGAGCCGGTCATCTTGCAGTCGCGGAACTCGGCCGCAAAGCAGCCGACAAACCGGAACCGGCAGTTAAGAAAGGCGCACCGGACCGCAATGACGCCGTTCAATTCGGCGGCGGAAAAATCACAGTCCTCAAAGCGGCAGCCGGTGAGAAGGCTGCCGCTTAATTTTGCCCCGGTAAAGCGGCAGCCGCGGAAGGTTATCAGCCGGATTTCCTCGTCGAGGAGCTCCGCTTCGGAGAAATCGGCGCCGCAGTATTCAGATTCTGCAAACATGCTCAGCCCTCCTTTTTCCGGCATTCCGGGCAGAGCCCGACAATTTCGAAGGAGTGTCCGGTCACCGCAAAGCCGTATTCCTCCTCAACCGCCCGCAGAAATTGCTCAGCAGGGCAGCCCGGGAGCAGGATGATCTTGCCGCAGCCGGTGCAGAGAAGCTGGTGCCGGTGCCCGCCTTCGGTGTAATAGTAGGACTGCCGCCCGCCGATCTCGGTTTTGGAGAGGATGCCGCCCTGCTCGAGCACCGCAAGGGTGCGGTAGACGGTGGCGAGCCCGAAGGGCTGGCCTTTGGCCTTTAAGGCGGTGTAAATCTGCTCGGCGGTCAGGTGGACGTCCCCCTCGGCCAGGAGGGAGAGGATCCATTCCCGTTGACGGGTGCGCTTGAGGCCGGCGTTTTGCAGCAGCGCGTCGATTTTTTCCTTCATGCCATCCATTCCATTACCTCCCAATCAGTCCCAGCAGCAGGCCGGGCACGGCAGAACAGAGATAGGTGAGGCCAATGATTCGGAGCACCCGGCGGCGGTCCTTGCATTCCCGCACAAGAACGAGGTACCCGACCCCCGCACCGGTGGCCAGGCCCGCGACCGCTGCGCCGAAACTCAGGCTCCCCCCGATATACAGCTCGGTGAGGATGATGGAGACCGCACAGCCCGGGATGAGGCCGATGGCGGCGGTCAGCAGCGGCTGGAGCGGGCTGCCGGTCAGCAGGATCTTCCCGAGCTGGTCTTCGCCGATGAGGTGGAGGGCGATTTCAATTGCTGTGACGGTGAGCATGACAAAAAGGGCCACCTGCACCGTCCGGACGGCCGCCCGCCAGATCAGATTGAGGATAGGGGAGGAAAATCGCTCCTTTGCGCAGCAGGAACTGCCGCAGCCCTTGTGTTCATGGTGATGGGAATGCGCCCCGCTGTCTGCCGCGGCCTCCTCGCTGCGGAAGACGGTCGCCTGCAAAAGGTACCCTGCCGCTGTCGCGATGACCACTTTGGCCGCGAGCAGCGCGGCAATCTGCTGCCATCCCGCCGAACCGGCCAGCATGACCGGGATCGCCTCGTCCGAGGTGGAAAGAAAGACGGCGATCAGCGTCCCCCCGGTGATCAGCCCCTTGCCGTACAGGGAAGCGGCAGCCGCCGAAAAGCCGCACTGCGGCAGGCAGCCCACCGCCGCGCCGATGAGCGGCCCGAACCGGCGGAACGTGCCTGCCGCCCGGTGGACCCGTCCCATCCGGCCTTCGAGAAATTCCATCAGCAGATAGACCGCAAACAGAATCGGGACCATCTGCAGGCTGTCCGAAACGCTGTGGGTAAGCGCCTCTCCAACTACATGCAACAATTCATGCACCATAACAAGCTCCTTGTTGAGAATGATTTTCAATATCAATTATAATCCTGAAATCCCATCCTGTCAAGCCCATCCCGTCACAAAACATTCACATCTGTATGCTACAATAATCCCAAGTATGGAAAAGCCAGTTAGGAGATGATCGTATGTACCATATTTTAATCGTCGACGATGAAGAACAGATCCGTATGATTATCAAAAAATACGCCGCCTTTGAGGGCTACCAGGTCTCCGAGGCGGTCAACGGGATGGAAGCGGTGGAGATCTGCCGCCGCCAGCACTTTGATCTCATCATTATGGACGTAATGATGCCGGAGCTGGACGGATTTTCGGCCAGCCGCGAGATCCGCAAGACTGCAAACACCCCCATCCTCATGCTGTCGGCGAGAGGGGAGGAGTACGACCGGATCCACGGCTTTGAGATCGGGGTGGACGATTATGTCGTCAAGCCCTTTTCTCCCAGGGAGCTGATGATGCGGGTGCAGGCGATTCTCAAGCGGAGCAGCGCCGCCGCGACCGAAAACGGCAAGGAGATTTGCCACTTTGAGGGGCTGACCGTCGACTTTACCGGCCGGATCGTGACAGTGGACGGCAAAAAGGTGGACCTTTCCCCCAAAGAGTACGACCTTCTCTTCTATCTGGTGCGCAACCGCAATATCGCCCTTTCCCGCGAAAACCTCATCACCAACGTCTGGGGATACGATTTTTACGGCGACGACCGGACCCTGGACACCCACATCAAGCTGCTGCGCAAGAGCCTGGGGCCGTACAGCAAGTTCATCGTCACGCTGAGAGGGGTCGGATACCGTTTTGAAGCATAAACTGCGAGAAGCGCCGGTCAAGTGGAAGCTGGTCGCCGCTTTTGCCGGCTTTACGCTGGCCATGCTGGCGCTGCTGTGGACCTTCCAGGTCGTGCTGCTCGACCAGTTTTACAAGGGGATCAAGACGCGGGACATCAACGCCGCCGCCGACACCCTGGTCCGCAGCGTCTCGAGCAGCATTTCCAGCACCGAGCTGGACGAGCAGGTCCAGTCCATCGCGGCGCGCAATGAACTGTGCGTTTACATTACCCGGATGCAGAATCTGACTACCCCGATTGCCTCCGCCGACACGCTGCCCAACTGCCGCATCCACCGGATGAGCCCCATCGAGCTGGCCAGGCTTTACCTGGCGGCGGCCGAGAACGGCGGGACCTATGTGGAGCGGTCGGTGAATACCCCGGGCTTTGTCGTCGAAGGGGATGGCTTCCGCTTTTTTGTGCCCAAGCAGGACGAGATCGAGAGCCTCATCCTCGTCCGGGTCATCCAACAGACAGACGGAAACGACCTCATCCTTTATCTGAATTCGACCATTTCTCCGGTCGACGCGACGGTGCGGACGCTGCAGGTCCAGCTTCTTTTTGTCACCGCCATCATGATCGTCGTTTCGCTCATCCTGTCGCTCATTCTGTCGCGGCGGCTCGCGCTCCCTATTGCGCGGATCAATGAGACGGCCAAGCAGTTTGCAAAAGGCAATTACGACGTCCGGTTCGACGGCAAGGGCTACCGCGAGATCTCCGAGCTGAACAGCACCTTAAACTACACCGCGAAAGAGCTCTCCAAGGCCGAAGGGCTGCGTCGGGAACTGCTCGCCAACATTTCCCACGACCTGCGGACGCCGCTGACCATGATCATCGGCTATTCCGAGATGATGCGGGATATTCCCAGCGAGAACACCCCGGAGAACATCCAGGTCGTTATCGACGAAGCCTCCCGGCTGACCCGCCTGGTCAACGACCTGCTCGATCTTTCCAAGCTGCAGGCAGGCGTGCAGGAGCTGACCGTCATTCGTTTGAACCTCACTGAAATGATCAACGGCATCCTGCTGCGCTACGCCAAGCTGACCGAGCAGGACGGCTACCAGATCGTCACGGAAGTGGCCCCCGATATCTGGGTCGATGCCGACGAGAGCAAGCTCTCACAGGTCATCTACAACCTCATCAACAACGCCGTCAACTATACCGGCAGCGACAAAAAGATCACCGTCCGGCTCTTTCGCAAGGGAGAGGCTGCCCGGGTCGAGATTGTGGACACCGGCATCGGAATTCCAGTCGATCAGATCGACGCGGTCTGGGAACGATATTATAAGATCGATCGCAACCACAAGCGGGCGGCGGTCGGAACCGGTCTCGGTTTGTCCATCGTTAAGAATGTGCTCGAGCTGCACAAGGCCGCTTACGGCGTCGACAGCATCGTCGGCAAGGGCAGCACTTTCTGGTTTGAGCTGCCGCTGTCCAGTGAAAAAGCGTAATCAAACAAAACCCCGCATCCCTTAAAAAGATGAACCGGACCAGTAAAAACAGACAGTGACAAAATACCCCCTGATGTAGGAAAATGTAAGTACTACATCAGGGGGGTATTGTCATGAGTAAAAGAAATTATACACACATTCAAGTATTGTTGCCTGAGATTAAAGCTATGCTGGCAGAAGGGAAAACACAGAGGGAAATTGCGGAAATATGGACTATAGTCCAGTTCGCTTGAATTCCGGCGTGTATCGTTTGTTGGGTTTCCCTTTTGGCATAATAAATCACCCCATCTGTTAGATAGTATATCACACTGTCTAACAGATGGGGTGCTGTTCATTCAAAGAGGAATGCGGGGGAATTTTTATAGCCGTGCTCAGTCGTCGTTGTCGTCCGGGAACTGTCCGGCGCCGCAGCACTTCTTGTACTTTTTGCCGCTGCCGCAGGGGCAGGGGTCGTTGCGCCCGACCTGATTCTTCTTGCGGACTGGCTCCTTGCGGACAGTGCCGTCGCCTTCGCCGTGAGAGGCAGTGAGGGGAGTGGCGACCTGCTCGCGCTTGGGCTGCTCATCGGGGTTGCGCAGCCGGACGGTCAGCAGCATCTTGACGGTGTCCTCGCGGATGGCGGCAACCATCGCGTCGAACATGTCAAAGCCTTCGATGCGGTATTCGACAGCCGGGTCGCGCTGGGCGTAGGAGCGCAGGTAAATGCCCTTCTTGAGCTCGTCCATCGCGTCGATGTGATCCATCCACTTGGTGTCGACATTGCGCAGCAGGACGACGCGCTCGACCTCGCGCATCCGCTCGACGCCGATCTCCTGCTCCTTTTCCTCATACTTGGCGACAGCCTTTTCATAGAGGGCGTCGACAAAGTCCTTTTTCTCCATGCCGGCCAGCTCGTCGGGGGTGTAGTGGAAATCCTCCGGCTGGGTGAAGAAGCCGAGATAGTGGTTGCGCAGGCCGTCGACGTTCCAGTTGTCGTGGACAACCTCATCCGAAAGATACTGGTTGACTGTTTCGGTGATGGTTTCCTTGAGCATATCCATGATATACCCGCGGAGATTTTCGCCGTTTAAGACCTTGGCGCGCTGGCTGTAAATGATCTCGCGCTGGCGGTTCATGACGTCGTCAAACTGCAGAACGCTCCGGCGGATCGCAAAGTTGCGGCCCTCCACCTTCTTCTGGGCGGATTCGATGGAGTTGGTCAGCATCTTGGTCTCGATCGGCTGGTTCTCGTCGATCTTGAGCGCTTCCATCATGCCGCGGAGCCGCTCGCCGCCGAAGAGGCGGATGATGTCGTCCTCGAGCGAGAGGAAGAAGCGGCTTTCGCCGGGGTCGCCCTGCCGCCCGGAACGGCCGCGCAGCTGGTTGTCAATGCGGCGGGATTCGTGCCGCTCGGTGCCGAGGATGAAGAGGCCGCCGGCTTTGCGGACTTCTTCCGCTTCGACGCTGATGACCTCTTTGTGCTTGGCGACCAGATCCTTAAAGGTCTGGCGAGCGTTCAGAATTTCGGGGTCGTCGGTCTCACCGTAGGCGTCGGCCTCGGAAATCAGCTCCTCGTCGAAGCCCATCTTGCGCATATCGCTCTTGGCGAGGTATTCGGCGTTACCGCCCAGCATGATGTCGGTACCGCGGCCGGCCATGTTGGTCGCGATGGTGACCGCGCCCTTTTTGCCCGCCTGCGCGACGATCTGCGCTTCCTTTTCGTGGTATTTGGCGTTTAGGACCTCATGCTTGATGCCGCGGCGTTTGAGCATGCCGCTGAGCATCTCGGATTTGTCGATGGTGATGGTGCCGACCAGGACAGGCTGACCCTTCTTGTGGCATTCGATGATCTGCTCGATGACCGCGTTGAATTTGCCCTTTTCGGTCTTGAACAGGACGTCTTCATGGTCGATACGCTGAACCGGACGGTTGGTGGGGATCTCGATGACGTCGAGCTTGTAGATCTCGCGGAACTCGCCTTCTTCTGTCTGGGCGGTACCGGTTGTGCCCGAGAGCTTTTTGTACAGGCGGAAGAGGTTCTGGAAGGTGATGGTGGCGAGGGTTTTGGATTCGTGCGCGACCTTGACCCCTTCTTTCGCCTCAATGGCCTGGTGGAGGCCCTCGTTGTAGCGGCGGCCGTACATCAGGCGGCCGGTAAATTCATCGACGATGATGACCTCGCCGTCCTTGACGACGTAGTCAATCTCGTTGTGCATGATGCCGTGCGCCTTGATTGCCTGGTTGATGTGGTGGAGAAGGGTGGTGTTTTCCGGGTCCATCAGGTTTTCCACCCGGAAGGCCATTTCCGCTTTGCGGACGCCGGCGGGGGTCAGGGTCGCTGTTTTGGCTTTCTCATCGACGATATAATCGCCCTCGAGATTGTCGTTATCAACCTTGTCGTCGAGCTCCGCGACCCGGTTGGGCTTGAGCATCCGCACAAAGCGGTCGACAATCTGGTAAAGCTCGGTCGACTTGTCGCCCTTGCCCGAGATGATGAGCGGGGTCCGCGCCTCGTCGATGAGGATGGAGTCGACCTCGTCGACGATGGCGTAATTGAAGGGGCGCTGGACCTGCTGCTCCTTGTAGGTGACCATATTGTCACGCAGGTAGTCGAAACCGATCTCGTTGTTGGTGCCGTAGGTGATATCGCAGTTGTAGGCGGCGCGGCGGGCGTCGTTGTCCATATCATGGATGATGAGGCCGACAGAGAGGCCGAGATAGCGGTATACCTTGCCCATCCATTCCGAGTCGCGCTTGGCGAGGTAGTCGTTGACCGTGACGACATGGACGCCTTCGCCGGTCAGGGCGTTCAGGTAAGCGGGGAGGACGAGGGTCTGCGTTTTGCCCTCGCCGGTCTTCAGCTCGGCGATACGGCCCTGGTGCAGGACGATGCCGCCGATGATCTGGACAGGGTAGTGGGGGGTGCCGAGGACGCGGCGGGTCGCCTCGCGGCAGGCCGCAAACGCCTCGGGGAGGATGGTATCGAGGGTTTCGCCGTCCTCAAGCTTGCCGCGCAGATAGGCCGTCTGGCCGCGCAGCTCCTCCTCCGACATCTGTTTATACCGTTCCTCGAGAGCGAGGACGCTGTCTAAGATGGGTTTGATCCGTTTCAGTTCGCGTTTGGAGTAGGAACCAAAGATCTTTTCAACAAGTCCCATTTTCGATTGACCGTTCCTTTCGGGGTTTCGGGCGAAACCCTTGTTTTTTGGGCGCGTTTCTGAAAAACGCCCAATTACTTTCTATTATACATGGGATAGGGGAATGAATCAAGGTTTTTTTATGAATTCTTGAGATTTCAAGGAATTTTCCTGAAAAAAAGCCGCAAAACAACGGCAGGAGCGGTCCATCAGCCGCCCCTGCCGCCGAAAAAGCCAATATTGTACGAGCGCGGGCGCTCACTGCATCTGCAGCAGCTCCATCGCGTTTTTGTAAAAGATCCGATCCTTCTCCTCCGAGGTGAGCGGCAGGCTGTCGATAAAATCGGCGGTGTCCCGGCTGCTCTGCCAGGGGCAGTCGCTGCCGAAGAGAACGTTTTCCGCCCCGTGCCGCCGGATGATGCGGGTCGCCTGTTCAGGAGCGAGAAGGCCGCGGGTATAGGCGGTGTCCATCAGGATGCCGCTGCCGGCGAGCCGGCTTTCCACCTCGTCCCACATTCCAAGGCCGCCCAGGTGCCCGAGGATCATCTGGAACCGCGGGAAGAACTGCCGGATCCGCAGGACTCTGTCCGGCGTTACCCGGGTCTTGTGCGGGGAAACCGGGTCCCATCCGGCATGGAAAACACAGAACAGCCCCAGCTCGGCGCAGGTGTCGTAGATCGGGAACATCCGGCGATCCAAGATATCGATATCCTGATAGTCCGGGTGCAGCTTGATACCGCGTACTCCTGCTTCCTGCAGCCGGTAAAGCTCGTTTTCACAATCGTCGTTGTCTATATGGACCGAGCCGAGGGCGAAGATCCGCTTGCAGTCGTTGATCGAGATTGCAAATTCGTTGACGTTGAATTGCTGCCTGGGGGCGGTGGCGATATTCAGGCAGACCGCCGCGTCGACTCCCCAGTCATCCATTTTCCGGAGCAGATCCCCGCAGGTGCCGTCGGTATAGGGGTTCGAATGGCCGGATTCCATGAGCTTGGGCAGAGCCTTGTCCGCCAGCTTATCCGGGAAGCAGTGGGTGTGGAAATCAATCAGCATAGTTTCAAAAACCTCGTTTGAGCAAAACCGTGCTCAGTCCGCGACGTGGTACTTCTTGCGGAGCGCCGCCGCGCCGTCCGCGCGCCCGGTTTCTTCGAGGCGGCGGCAGTATGCGGCGAGATTCCCCTCCTTCGCGTGGAAAGGACCGCCTTCCCGCAGGACGGTGACCAGCGGGTCGACGTCGGTGTCGGCAGTCAGGCGCATCTGGTGCTCCCAGTCGACGAGGCAGCGGCAGGCCTGTCCGCAGAGGTCGGGCCGCTCTTTTGCGATATCATGCTGCTCGTAGGGGTCGTTCTTGAGGTCGAAGAGCATCTCATCGTTCCAGAGATGATAGCCGTCGTGATAGGTGCGCATGTAGAGGTAGTCGCCGAAGCGGACCGAGCGCTGGCAGACATGGGCGCACTGGGAAACGACGAGGTAATCGCGGCCCTTGTCTTCGCCGGTGCGGAGGGCCTCGGCGTAGCTTTCGCCGTCCCACTTCTCGTAGTGGGGGAGGCCGAGCAGGTCGGCAATGGTGGGGACGAGGTCGAGGTTATAGTGGAAGCCGTCGAGGACCGCGGGCTTGACTCCCGGCCACTTGATGATCATGGGGATGCGGGTTGTGATCTCGTCGGCAGTGGCGTGTTCCGCGTAGAGGCCGAGCTCGCCCAGATTCTCGCCGTGGTCGGCGGTGACGATAATGGCGAGGTCGTCGGCGACACCTTCTTCCTTCAGCGCGTCAAGCAGCTTGCCGATCATGCCGTCCATGTACCGGACGCCGCAGTCGTAGCCGTCGAAGAAGCGGCGCAGGCCCGCGCGGTCGGTCACCTTGCCGGGATGGCGGGGGAAACGGGGATTTTCAGCGTCGGTGTACATACCGATCTCCATCGACCCGTGCGGCCCGGTCATGTGGTTGTGCTGTTTGAGGACCTCGTCGGTAATCCAGTCCGGGATGGGATCGTTTTCAAAGGGGTCGCCGAACTCCGCGGGGGCGCGGTAGGGGGTGTGGGCGTCCCAGAAGTTGATGTGCAGGAACCAATTGTCCCGGGAAGCGGCGTTGCGCTTGACCCAGTCGAGGGCAACCGGCAGCACCTCCTCGGCCGATTCCAGGCCGCAGTGCCCGGTGTTGTAGACCTCGTTGAAGCCGGCGGTAAACCAGTAGGAGGAATGCCGCTCCGCAAAGGGACTGATCGAGACGGTGTGCATCCCGGCTTTGCGGAAAAGGTGGAAGAGATTGTTGGTATCGCGCTGATCCTGGAAGCCGCGCTCGATGCCGGTCAGACGCATATCACCCGGCAGGCCGCCGTGCCCGATCGCTCCATTATGGTAGCCAAACCGCCCCGAGCAGAGAGCCGCGCGGGAGGGAAGGCAGGGCGCATCCGAGCAGTGATAGTGGGTGAACCGGACGCCCTCGGCCGCAATGGAGTCGAGCACAGGCGTCGTGTTGCGGAAATACCCGTAACAGCCCATATGATCCGGACGCAGCGTGTCCAGATCCAGCATTAAAATTTTCATAAAACCACCCTTTTCAATCATTACTGACAGCGCAACTGGCCGCAATTTACCTTTATTTTACAACAGAATTTCCAAAATGTCAATTATTGCGCGGGATTTTTGGGAAAAGGTTCCGTTTGCAGGGGTTGACAAACGGAAAGCGAAGGATTATAATATAAATACCACACCCCCCTGGGGTGAAAAAGGAGGAATTTAGTCCATGAAACAGAAGTTCAACGTCACCGGTATGACCTGCGCGTCCTGCTCTGCCCATGTGGAAAAGGCGGTGCGCAAGCTTTCCGGCGTGAGTGATGTGACCGTCAGCCTGCTGACCAACAGCATGACGGTCGAATATGACGAAAACGCCCTCGGTCCCGCCGAGATCATCAAGGCAGTCCAGCAGGGCGGCTACGGCGCCTCCCTGCCTGCCGGGAAGAAGGAAAAAGGGAAGACTCCCGCCGAAGGAAATACGGCCGCGGAAGAGGAGCGCGCGATGAAGCGCCGTCTCGTCTGGTCCTTTGTCTTCATGATCCCGCTTTTTTACCTTTCGATGGGGCATATGATGAACTGGCCGCTGCCCGGCATTTTCCTCGGGATGGAGAATGCGATGACCTTCGCCTTCACCCAGTTTCTGCTCTGCCTGCCCATCCTGATCGTCAACAGAAAATACTTTACCGGCGGCTTCAAGGCGCTCTGGAACCGCGCGCCCAACATGGATTCCCTCATCGCCATCGGCTCGTCGGCCGCCGTCGTCTACGGCGTCTGGGCCATCTACCGGATCGGCTGGGGCCTCGGCCACGGTGATATGGCGCTTGTCCACGAGTATTCGATGGACCTTTACTTTGAGACAGCCGGCATGATCCTCGCCCTCATCACCCTGGGCAAATACCTCGAGAGCCGCTCCAAGGGCAAGACCTCCGAAGCCATCACCCGGCTGATGGCCCTCGCCCCCAAGACTGCCCTTGTCGAGCGGGACGGCCAGGTCGTGGAAGTGCCCGCCGAGGAGGTCGTCCGCGGGGACATCCTCCACATCAAGCCCGGCCAGAGCGTCCCGGTCGACGGCATCGTCGTCGAGGGGGACTCCGCGGTCGATGAATCCGCCCTCACCGGCGAGAGCGTCCCGGTCGAAAAGCACCCGGGCGACAAGCTGACCGGCGCCTCCATCAACAAAAACGGTTTCCTTAAAATGCGGGCCGAAAAGGTCGGGGAGGACACCGCCCTCGCCCAGATCATCCGCCTCGTCGAGGAGGCGAGCGCCACCAAAGCGCCGATCGCCAAGCTCGCCGACCGGGTGAGCGGGGTGTTTGTCCCGGTCGTCATCGCCATCGCGCTCATTTCCGCCCTTATCTGGCTGGCGCTCGGCTACGGCCCGGCCTTCTCCATCTCGATCGGCATCGCGGTGCTGGTCGTCTCCTGCCCCTGCGCCTTAGGGCTCGCCACCCCCACCGCCATCATGGTCGGCACCGGCAAGGGCGCGGAAAACGGCATTCTCATCAAGTCGGGCGAGGCGCTCGAGACCGCCCACCTCGCCGATACCGTCGTCCTGGACAAGACCGGCACCGTCACCGAGGGAAAACTGCGGGTGACCGACCTCATCCCCCTCGCCGGACAGAGCGAGGAAGAGCTGCTCGCCCTTGCCGCCGGGATGGAGCTGCATTCCGAGCACCCGCTCGGCGAAGCGGTCGTCGAGGAAGCCAAACGCCGCGGCGTCGCCCCCAAAGAGGCCGGCTCCCTGACCTCGGTCCCGGGCCGCGGCATCCGCACGACGGTGGACGGGGCAGAATTCTTGGCCGGAAACCGGATTTTTATGGAAGAAAATCAAATTTCTCTTGCCAAAGCACCCCAAACTGCGGTACAATTAGAGGAAGACGGCAAAACCGTCCTCTACTTTGCCGACCGTGAGAAGATCCTCGGCCTTGTCGCCGCCGCCGATACCATCAAGCCGACCAGCGCGCAGGCCGTGCAGGAGCTGCACGACCTGGGGCTCAAGGTCGTCATGCTGACCGGAGACAGCGCCCGCACCGCCGAGGCCATCCGCCGCCGTGCCGGGATCGAGACGGTCGTCGCCCAGGTCCTCCCCGACGAGAAGGAGGCCCAGGTCCGCGCCCTCCAGGAGCAGGGCCGGAAGGTCGTGATGGTCGGGGACGGCATCAACGACGCGCCCGCCCTCGCCCGCGCCGACGTCGGCATCGCCATCGGCACCGGGACTGACGTCGCCATCGAATCGGCCGACATCGTCCTCATGCGGGGCGATCTGCGGGACGTCGTGACCGCCATCCGCTTAAGCCGCGCTGTCATCCGCAACATCAAGCAGAACCTCTTCTGGGCGCTCTGCTACAACTCGCTGGGCATCCCGCTGGCAGCCGGCGTCTTCTTCATCCCCTTTGCACTCAAGTTAAACCCCATGTTCGGCGCTGCGGCCATGAGCTTAAGCTCGGTCTGCGTCGTGACAAACGCGCTGCGGCTGAAGTTTTTCAAGCCCCTGCCGTCCGCCTGCCCGCTCCCGCCCGCGGAGGAGCCGCAGCCTGCGCCTGCCTCTCCCGCTGATCCCGCTGAAGCGGGGGCGGCCGGCACCCATGTGACCCTTTTGATTGAAGGGATGATGTGCGAGCACTGCGTCGCCCATGTCACGGAGGCGCTCGAAGCTCTGCCCGGCGTCACCGCCGAGGTCTCGCTTGAGCAGAAATCCGCCGTCGTCACGATGCGGCAGCCTGTTTCCGGGCAGGCGCTGAAAAAGGCGGTGGAGGAAGCCGGATACAGCGTCCTTTCCATTACAGAATAAACGGAGGAACCCCCTATGAAAGCAAACCAGAGACAGATGCTCCGTCTGCTCAAGACCGCCAGAGGCCAGATCGACGGTATCCTCAAGATGATCGAGGAGGACCGCTACTGCCTGGATATCTCCCACCAGATCATGGCGGCCGACGCCGTCCTCCGCCGCGCCAACAAAGAGGTCCTCAAGGCCCACCTCGAGGCCTGCGTCCGGGAAGCTGTGGAAGCGGGGGACGCTGAAAAGGTGGACGAGCTGGTCGAATTCTTCGATAAATCCTATCAATAAGCCATCTTCCAAAAGAATTAAGGTTTCACTAAGCTTTTCTGAATGCTTGTACGCCTTTTTTCTGCTATAATGGAGATAATGAATCAAAAGGAGTGCAAGCAATATGCCAAGATATCGCCGCCGGATCCGGTGGAACCGTATTTTTGCCGCTGTCCTCGTCGCTATCCTCGCGGGTTCGGCAGTCTGGCTCATCCGCGACTCGCTGGGCGCGATCTTCCCCTCAGCAGCAGAGGAATCTTTTGTCACGGGGGAAAGCAGCACCGTTTCCACTGCCGAAATAGATGTTTCCGGAGAATCTTCCGTCCCGGAAACATCGGCTGAATCCGCTCCGGAATCCTCCGCGGAATCTTCCGTCCCTGAGCGGGAGCTGCCCGCGGGCTACCAGTGGCTGCACATCGATGAGTCCGCCCTCTACACCGGCGACCTCATCCTCGTCAACAATTCCATCCCCTTTCAGGCGGAGCCGCCCGAGACCGCCGTCGTTTATGAGGAAAAGACGGATTCCTACAAGGTCAAGGATATGACCGTTGTGCTGCAGAGCAAGGTCATCGAGGCCCTCAATACGATGCTCGGCGATTTTTACGCCCGAACCGGATTGGATGACGTCATGGTCATCAGCGGCTGGCGCGACCCGGACAAGCAGGAGACCCTTTACGATGAAGATCTCCTCGAGACCGGCAAAACCGACTCCACCCTCGTCGCCAAGCCCGGTTACAGCGAACACCACACCGGCCTGACCCTCGACTTCGGCCTGCTGCCCAAATCGGACGGGTACGGCCGCAGCTACGACGGGGAAGGGGAGTACGCCTGGATTAACGAAAACTGCGGCAGCTACGGCTTCATCCTCCGCTATCCCGCGGATAAGACCGAGACGACCGGCATCGAGTATGAGCCCTGGCATTTCCGCTATGTCGGCGCGCCCCATGCGCAGTATATCATGGAAAACGGTCTCTGCTTGGAGGAATATATTGCGCTTTTGCAGGAGTATCCCGTCGACGGGACCCATCTCTCGACAGGCGGCTACTCCATCTGCTGGCAGCTGCCGGAGGAGACGGCCGACGGCCTGCGCATCGCCGTCCCGGCAGAGGGGGAATATACCCTCTCGGGGGACAACACCGGCGGCATTATCCTGACGATAAAGGAGTGAGAGGATGCAGGTGCTCGTTGCAGACGATGAGCGGGAGATTGCCGAGCTCGTCGAGCTGTATCTGAAAAACGAAGGCTATGCCGTCACGATCTGCGGCGACGGCCTCTCCGCATGGGAACAGATCCAGCAGAGTGCGCCCGACCTCGCGGTCCTCGATGTCATGATGCCGGGGATGGACGGCTTTACCCTCTGCCGGAAGATCCGCGAGCGGTACACCTTCCCGGTCATTATGCTCACCGCCAAGGTGGAGGACCTCGACAAGATAAACGGCCTTTCCATCGGCGCGGACGATTACGTCACAAAGCCCTTCAACCCCCTGGAGCTGGTCGCGCGGGTCAAGGCCCAGCTGCGCCGCTCCACCCACTATAACGAGCAGCCGGCCGACAATCGGGATGTCATCGACTTTTCCGGGCTGGTCATCAACCGCCGGACCCACGAATGCACCCTGAATGAAAAGCCGCTCGTCCTCACCCCAACTGAATTCGACATCCTGTGGATGCTCTGCGAGAACCGCGGCAAGGTCATCAGCTCGGAGCAGCTCTTTGAGACGGTCTGGGGGGAGAAATACTTAAACAGCAACAACACCGTCATGGTGCATATCCGCCACCTCCGCGAGAAGATGGGGGAGCCGGTCCGCAATCCGCGCTACATCAAGACAGTCTGGGGGGTTGGATATAAAATCGAAAAATAGGCTGCCCCTGCGCGCCATCCTCCTCACCCTCCTGTCGGTGACGGCCGTCCTGCTGCTCCTCTTTAATGTTGTCGACGCGCTTTCTGCGGGCTATGTCATCAATCTTCTGTACCAGCTGCCCTACCTGGCGGTCTGGCAGAAGCCGCTCTTTTTCTGCATTCTGCTGATCCCGGTCCTGCTGATCGCCGCCATCTGCACCCTGATCGTCCTCCGCATATCGGAACGCCGGGCCCGCCGCCAGACTGAGGAGAAGCTGCGGGTCATTCTCGAATCCATCGACACCGTTTTCCGCAAGGGGGACGGGCTTTTGTCCCTTCCGCCCGAATTTGCCGACGCCGAAAACAAGCTCAACGCGATCCGCAACGAGAATATCCGCAACGAGCAGCTGGCCAAGGAGGCGGAGCAGCGCAAAAACGACCTGGTCGTCTACCTCGCCCACGACCTCAAGACCCCGCTCACCTCGGTCATCGGCTACCTGACCCTTCTGCGGGACGAGCCGCAGATCTCGGAGGAGCTGCGGGTCAAATACCTGGGCATCACCCTCGATAAGGCGCGCCGGCTCGAGGACCTCATCAACGAATTCTTTGATATTACCCGGTTCAGCCTGCAGAATATCCAGCTGGACTGCCGTGCGCTGGATCTCAACATGATGCTGCAGCAGCTCCTGGAAGAATTTTACCCGGTGCTCTCCGAAAAGCAGCTGACCGCCGCCTTTTACCCAACCGACCAGATTACCCTGCTGGCCGATCCGGACAAGCTGGCGCGGGTTTTTGACAACCTGCTGCGCAATGCGGCGGCCTACAGTACGCCCGGCACCGAGATCGCCATCCGCTTAAGCCGCGAGGAGGGGAGCGCCCTTGTGCGCTTCGAAAACCACGGTCCCGAGATCCCCCCGCCCCAGCAGCAGGTCCTGTTCCAGAAGTTTTACCGCCTGGATGCGGCGCGCTCCAGCCGGACCGGCGGCGCGGGCCTGGGTCTCGCCATCGCCAAGGAACTGGTCGAGCTGCACGGCGGCGAGATCTGGGTCGAAAGCAGCGCCGAGATCACCCGTTTCTGCGTCCGGCTGCCTTTGGGAGGATAAGCGCTTGCTTTTTGCGCCCGGCCGTGCTATAATGGTGGCGTTATCATCTGTTTTGGAGGGCGCGCAATGGCAGTCTTGGAATGTGTCGCATATTTGTTTTACCCGTCGCTTCTGGGGTTTCTCTACACCCAGGCAGCGGCCTTTTTCCCGTCGGTTTTTTCGGTCCTTTACTTTTTTGCCCCCGTTTTGCTGTTCGCGGGTTGGTTCTGGGCAGGGTCGCGGTACGCGGTGCGGATCAAAAACCCGGCGCTCGCCATCCTGGCGGGCAACAGCCTCGGCATCCTCTCCCTCGCGATCTACCTTTGGCAGGAATTCCTCGCGCCGGAGCGTGTAAACTGGCTCCAGCAGCTTGCGCAGTATTTCTCCGCCGCCCTCCTGCCGCTGACAGTGGGCTTAGTCGCCCAGTTCAGCCCCGAGGTGGACGGCGTGACTCAGGTCTCCAACACCGCCCTGCAATGCGCCGGGCTCGTGCTGGTCGCCCTCGCCTTTACCGGCGGCTATTTCTACCGCCGCAACAAGGATAAACTCGCAAAAACAGAGCCCCGCAGGCCGTAACGGCTGCGGGGTTTTCGCATACTGTTTCAGTTTAGCTGAGGGTCATGTGGAAGGCCGCTTCGAAGGTCTCTCCGGCGGGGAGCAGAACCATCCCTTCCTTGTCCTCGAACCGCCCGGAATCGCCCGCGGTCGAATCGACCCCGAACCAGGGTTCGAAGCAGACGTAAGGGCCGTCGTTGGCGCTCGACCAGATGCCGAAGTCGGGGAAGCCTGCGAAATCCATCTCGACCTTCCGCCCGCCCGCGCTCAGCGAGACGCGGCTCGATTTGAGGCCGTGCAGGATGACGGCGTCCCGCTTGAACCACTCGTGGGAGAGCTGCTTTTCCGATTCGTTCTGGAGGAAGGGGAGGGTCTCGCCGGTCAGCAGCTTGTTCGCCTTGAGGCGGCGGACGGCCGTCTCAGGCTGGTCAAAGCGGACGGTGTAGTCGCCGTACTCCTTGCCTTCGTCCATCGGGCAGTTGAAGCCGGGGTGCCCGCCGACCGAGAAGGGCATGACGCCCTCTCCCTTGTTGACGACCCGGAAGCCTTCGGTCAGGACGTTGCCCTTGATGGTGTAGATCACCTGGAAATCAAAGGAGAACGGGTACTGCGCGCGGGTCTCCTCGGTGTCCGAGATCTGGAAGGTCAGGCTGTTTTCCGTCCGCTCCGCGAGGGCGAACTCGGTCTTGCGGGCAAAGCCGTGGGAGCCCATGTGGTACGATTTCCCCTCCCAGGTATAGGTCTCGTTCGGCAGGCCGCCGATGATGGGGAAGAGGATGTAGGAGCGCCCGGTCCAGTAGGCGGGGTCGCCCTGCCAGAGATACTCAAAGCCGTCGGCCGTCTTGATGCTCTGGAGCTCGGCTCCAAGCGTGCGCACCTGAATCTCGAGGGCGTCCGCTTTCAGTGTGTAGATCATATGCTGCCACCTTTCCGGCGGGGATCCGCCGCTTTTTTTCTTCCATTATACCGGAATCCGCCGGATTTTTCAAGAGATTCTGGTCAGAAGGGGCAGAAATTTCGCCGCAGAGCTCGGTCATGTTCTGCCAGTACCGCTTGGGGCAGTGGGTCATCCGGCATTTGGGGTTATAGCGCCCCTCGATGGCGATGGTCTTGTAAAACTGCCGCCAGAGCCGCTGGTATTCCCGTTCAGCCTCGTTTTCCGGGGTGAAGGCGATGTCGTCGGCCGGGAAGACCTGCATCTTTCCCCTGTGGTGCAGCAGCGCCATCCCGTGGCTGCGGTCATAGATGAGGAAGGTCTCGCCCGGCAGCCGCCCGGCGAAATGCGGCGCGATCAGGGGCAGCACGAAATTTTTGGGGTCGATGACAGCGGTCAGCATCCCGTCCCGCTCGACAAAGCGAAGGAACCCCTTGAGCAGGTGGGCCTCGTTGCCTACAAACTGCGCCGCGCGAAAGAGCTCCGCGACCGTCTCATCCTGGAGCATCCGCACGATCTGCGGCCCTGCGCGGTAGCCTTTGCGCAGGAATTCGAGGATGAGCAGCTCCTTGTGCGGCGCGCAGCTCAAAAACCCGTCCCGCACCCACCCGGCGGCCTCGGGGCAGATCTTCCTGGGGATGGAAAGGGCGACCCGGCGGGCCCGCTCGCCGCTGGTTTCGATCCGCCTGGGCGGGCAGAGGGTGAACTGCGCCTCCCCCTCCGCCCGGATGTCGAGGGGCTGCTCCTTGCGGGCAAAGCTCTCAAAGACGCAGCAGAGCAGCCCCTCGAAGCTCCCGTCGTACTCGTATCCGCTCACAGTTCTCCGGTCAGGCATTGCAGCACATCCTCTCTGGTCAGCATCTTGGGGTCATGGAAGAGGGAGAGCTGTTCCCCCTGCGGCAGCCCCAGCATGGCGGCGGCCTTGTCCGACAGCACCGCGCGGATCATGTTGTCGGAACGGAGCCGGGCGGCGTCGGGCAGCTTGCCCCGGCAGGTGATGAAATACTGCGCCCGCTTGAGCACCACCCCGATCTTTTTGAGGGCGGCGAGGTCGAGGCTCCCGGTCCGCCGCGCCGCGACGATCCGTTTGGCCGACCGTACCCCGATCCCCGGCACCCGCAGCAGCGTCTCGTAGCTCGCCGTGTTGACCTCGACCGGGAAATGCTCCATGTGGTGGATGGCCCAGTTGCATTTCGGGTCGAGGAAGGGGTTGAAGTTCGGGTTTTCTTCGTCGAGGATCTCCCGCGCCTCAAACCCGTAAAACCGCAGCAGCCAGTCGGCCTGGTAGAGCCGGTGCTCCCGCAGCAGCGGCGGCTTGGTGTCCAGGGAGGGGAGGAGGGAGCTCTCCACGACCGGCATATAGGCCGAAAAGAAGACCCGCTTGAGGGAATACTTTTTGTAGAGGGCCTCCGAGAGGCGGAGAATCTGGAAATCCGTCTCCGGGGTGGCCCCGATGATCATCTGGGTGCTCTGACCCGCGGGCGCGAAGCGGGGCGCGTGGCGGTAGCGGACGATGTCGGTCTGGCTTTGGGTGATGCCGTCCCGAATCTGCCGCATCGGCGCGAGGATGGCCCCCTTTTTCTTGTTGGGGGCGAGGGCGGTGAGGCTCTGCTCGCTCGGCAGCTCGATGTTGACGCTCATCCGGTCGGCCAGCATCCCCATCCGCTCGATAAGCAGCGGGTCGGCCCCGGGGATGGCTTTGACATGGATATAGCCGTTAAAGCGGTACTCCTGCCGGAGGATCCGGAGCACCTCGGTCATCTGCTCGCAGGTGTAGTCGGGATTTTTGAGGATGCCCGAGCTCAAAAACAGCCCTTCAATATAATTGCGGCGGTAAAACTGGATGGTCAGGTCGGCCAGCTCGCGGGCCGTGAAGGTGGCGCGCGGGGCGTCGTTGCTGATGCGGTTGACGCAGTACTGGCAGTTGTAGACGCAGGCGTTGGAGAGCAGCACCTTGAGCAGGCTGATGCACCGCCCGTCCGCCGAAAAGCTGTGGCAGATGCCGCAGGCCTGCGCGCTGCCGATGCCGTCCGGCCTGCCGTCCCGGTCGACGCCGCTGGAGGTGCAGGCGGCGTCGTATTTGGCCGCGTCGCTTAAGATCGTCAGTTTTTCAAATAAATCCATCTTTCTCACCCGAACGTTCATTCTATATTCAGATTATAACACGAACAAGCGTTCTTGTAAAGGCCGGAAGGCAAATAACATGTACAAATCTGCGGCGATGTTTTGTGAATACCAGATAAATCTACCGACCGTTTTCCATAGGGAGACGGCCGCCCGTATTTGTGGCATAATGAGGAAGATTTGCCCGCGCCCTTGACAAGCCTCACCTTTTTCTGCTACTCTTATTCTATAGAAAGGGGGGAGGACGATGGACCGCAAGCTGATGGAGCGGCTGCGCGCCATAACGCCGGAGGAACGGCGGATTCTCGCGGGGGAGCAGCAGGTCGACCGCACCCTGTATACCGGAACGCGCGATTTCACCATCGACAGCGAGAAAATGCTGCAGGGCGGGGCGCTGATCGATGTGCGTCCCCACACCCGGTTCGTCCATTTCCCGGAGCACCGGCACAATTATATCGAGATTATCCTGATGTGCGAGGGCAGCCTTACCCACATTGTCGACGGAAAGCATTCGGTCGTCCTGGAACCCGGGGATTTCCTGTTCTTAAACCAGTTCGCCCGCCACGAGATCCTGCCGGCCGGCGAGGGCGATATCGCGGTCAACTTTATGGTGCTGCCCGAATTTTTCGACACCGCGCAGGAGATGCTCGACAAAGGGAACGTCATCTACCAGTTTTTGGTCAGCGCCCTCCGCCGCAGCGGCGGGGAGGGACAGTACCTCCACTTCCACGCGGCCGGGCTGCTGCCTGTCCTCAACCTGGCGGAAAACATGATCTGGTCGCTCGTCAACCGCCAGCCTGACCAGCGCCGCTTAAATCAGATCACGATGGGGCTTCTGCTCCTTCACCTGGTCGGCCATACCGAGACCCTTGCGGCCACCGCCCCGCAGAGCCGCAGCCGCCTGGCGATGGAGGCGCTTTCCTATATCGAGACCAATTACTGCACGGGCAGTTTAACCGAGCTCGCCGCCCGCTTAAAGCAGCCGGTCTACGCGCTGAGCAAGCTCATAAAGGCGGAAACCGGCTCGACATTCCAGGAGCTTCTGCGGAAAAAGCGGCTCCACCAGGCCGCCCGGCTCATCCGCGAGACCGCGCTGCCGGTCACCGATGTGATCACGGCGGTCGGCTACGACAACACCAGCTTTTTTTACCGGGTATTCCGGGATGAATTCGGCCTGACGCCGCGGGAATACCGGCAGGCCGCAAAGGAGGACCTGACATGAAACGGCTTGATTACCTCAGTTGGGATGAATATTTCATGGGCATCGCCCTGCTCTCCGCCCAGCGGAGCAAGGACCCGTCCACCCAGGTCGGCGCCTGCATCGCCAACCGGGACCACAAGATTCTTTCAGTCGGCTACAACGGGATGCCGACCGGCTGCCACGACGACGTGATGGCCTGGGAGCGGGAAGGGGCCCCTCTCGACACCAAGTACCTCTACGTCTGCCATGCAGAGCTCAACGCCATTTTGAATAACGACGGCGGATCCCTCAGGGGGACGACCATCTATGTCACCCTCTTCCCCTGCAACGAATGCGCCAAAGCGATCATCCAGAGCGGGATCCGGGAGGTCGTTTACTGGTACGACAAATACGCCGACACCGACTCGGTCATCGCCTCCAAGCGGATGTTTGAGCTGGCGGGCGTCAAATGCCGCCCCTACACCCCGAGCGGCAAGCAGATTACGCTGCATTTTTAGATGGAAAGCTACATTCAGGAGGTCCGCTTAAAGCGGGACAAGGTGCCGGATTTCACGGAATACCCCTTCTCCATCCCCGCCCTGCGGAAGTTAAGCCGCCTGCCGCTCCACCCGAAGGTCACCTTTTTTGTGGGGGAGAACGGGACGGGGAAGTCGACCCTCTTAGAGGGGATCGCCGTCGCCGCGGGCTTCAACCCCGAGGGCGGCACCCGCAATTTCCGCTTCTCCACCTACGCCTCCCACTCGGAGCTAAGCGAGTATCTCACCCTTGTCCGGGGGATTTCCCGCCCGCGGGACGGCTTTTTCTTCCGCGCGGAGAGCTTTTACAACGTCGCGACTGAGGTGGAACACCTTTCGGAAAATGGACTGGGGACCCCCATCCGCGCTTATTACGGCGGAAACCTCCACACCCGCTCCCACGGGGAGAGCTTCTTTGCCCTCCTCGAAAACCGGCTGGGCGGGCAGGGGCTTTACCTCTTTGACGAGCCGGAATCCGCCCTCTCGCCCACCCGCCAGCTCGCCATGCTTCAAAAGATGCACCGCCTGATTCAGGCCGATTCCCAGCTCATCATCGCCACCCATTCGCCCATCCTGATGGCCTATCCGGACAGTATCATCTACGTCTTTTCCGCAGAAGGCATCCGTGCCGTCCCCTATGAGGAGACCGAGCAGTACCGGGTCACCCTGGATTTTCTGCGCTTTTACCCCCGGATGCTGCACGAGCTGATGGGGGAAGGGGAATAGAGGAAGGAGCTTTGCCATGCTGTTTCTGGCTTCCAACGGGCTGACCAGCGCCCCGCTTCTCGCCGCCGTCCAAACGGCCGCCGCCGGCAAGCGGACAGCGGCGCTGGTTGTCACCGCCGACCCGGTGTATAAGGAAAAGAACCGTCACGCCGCCCGCTGCCTGGGGGAGCTCATACAGCTCGGCCTTTCGGCGGAAATCTTCGACATCGACTGCCGGCCGCCCGCCGGCCTGCTGGGTTTTGACGTTGTGGAGCTCATGGGCGGGAACCCCTACTATCTGCTTCATTCGATCCGGGAACATCAGGCGGAGGAAGTGCTCCGGAAACTGGCGGAGGAGCGGCTGCTCATCGGCTGGAGCGCGGGGGCGCTGGTGCTGGGGCCTTCCCTCCGGCTGATCGACCGCTATACGCCGGAGATGAACCTCTGGGGCGTCCGCGACCTGTCCGCCCTTTGCCTGACCGGGCGCGAGATACTGCCGCATTACAGCAGATACCTCCGCCGTTTCGCGCATTTTGAGGAAACCTGCCGCGCATATGAACAGGAAACCGGCTGCCGGGTGCTGCGCTTAAACGACGGGGACGGGATTTTGGCTGAGAGGGGAGAGGAACGGCTGATCCGCGGCGGACTCCCGGCATAAAAACGCCCCCGGGCGGGCTTCCGGAAACGAAAGCTCTGCCCGGGGACAACTGCGTATTTCCTTTATTTGCGGACCGCACCCGCCCGCAGGGAGTTTAGCACCGTCAGGACGCAGACCCCGACGTCGGCGAAAACCGCCGCCCACATCGGCGCATAACCGAGCGCGCCCAGCACGAGGACGATCAGCTTGACAGCCAGGATGAAGACGAGGTTCTGCCGGGCGATGGTCAGCCCCCGCCGCGCCAGGGCGATGGTGCGGGCAATCGAGCCGAGGTTGTCGCCCATCAGGACGACGTCGGCAGCCTGGGCGGCCAGATCGCTGCCCATCCCCATCGCAAAGCCGATGTCGGCGGCCGCGAGGACCGGCCCGTCGTTGATGCCGTCTCCGACGAAGGCAGTGACGCCGTTTCTCCGCAGGGATTCCATCGCGGTGACCTTATCCTGCGGCAGCAGTTCGGCGCGGACCTCGGTGATCCCCAGCTCCTTGCGCACACGCTCCGCCGCATCCCGGCGGTCGCCGGAGAGCATGACGGTGCGGGAGACTCCCTGTTTCTGGAGGGCGAGCAGCGCGTCCTTCGCCTCAGGGCGGATGGTGTCGCCGGCTGTGATGGCCCCCAGGACCCGCTCCTCATCCGCGAGATAAAGGGAAGCGGCAGGCAGGGCGGCGGTGGAAAGGCCGTTTTCCTCCATCAGCCGGGCGGAGCCGCAGTAGTACGCCTTGCCGTCGATGACCGCGCGGACCCCCTTGCCGGGGATGTCTTCCGCAGACTGCGGCGCGGGGACGCTGCCGGCCTTTTCCCGGACCGCCTGCGCAATGGGGTGGACGGAGGCCGATTCGCAGACGGAGGCCAGCCGGAGCACCTGCTCCTCAGAGATCCCCGCAGCGGGCGTCACGCCGGCGACCGACAGCTGGCCGGTGGTGAGGGTGCCGGTCTTGTCGAAGACGACCTGCCGGATTTTCGAAAGGGTCTCGATGTGCTGGGAGCCTTTGATCAGCGCGCCGTTTCGCGAGGCTGCGCCGATGATGTTATAGAAGGTGATCGGGATGGAAATGACCAGCGCGCAGGGGCAGGAGGCCACCAGGAAGATCAGCGCACGGGAGAGCCAGACCGAAAACGCGCCCGCGCCCAGAAGGGGCGGCAGCACCGCCAGCAATACCGCCAGCAGCACGACGACCGGCGTGTAGACCCGGCTGAAGCGGGTGATGAACTTTTCGGTTTTGCTCTTCTTCTCGGTCGCTTCCCGGACCATCTGGGCGATCTTGCTCGCGGTCGAGTTGTGGTAGTCGCGGGTCACGCGGCATTGCAGCGCGCCGCTTAAGTTGACCATGCCCGAGAGGAGCATGCTGCCCGCGGCGGCCGGCTGCGGCTGGCTTTCGCCGGTAACGGCCGAGGTGTCGAGCTCGCTTTCGCCGGAGAGGACCTCGCAGTCAAGCGGCACCCGCTCCCCCGCGCGGATGAGAAGCGGCTCCCCGACCGCGACCTCTTTAGAGGGCACCGTCTGGACTGCGCCGTCCGGCCCGAGCCGGTTGGCCGTCTCAGGGACAATGGACAGCAGCGCGTCGATCCGCTTGCGCCCCTGCAGCACGGCGCGGTTTTCGATGAATTCTCCGATGTGGAAAAGGATGGTGACCATCGCCCCCTCAAATCCCTCGCCGATTGCAAAGGCGGCGACGACGGCGATGGTCATCAGGGTCATCTCGTCGAGGGAGAGGCGGAACAGCCCCTTGATCCCCTCAATGAACATCTCCCAGCCGACCAGCAGGGCGGCCGCCGCGAGCAGGATCGTCCGCCAGAGCCCCTCCGGCAGAAGGAAGGAAGCGGCGACCAGCAGGACCGCGCCCCCGACCAGCAGGATTTCTTTCGGCCCGGCCTTTTTCTCCTCTCCCTCGGCCGCGTCGCAGGCGGCGCAGGAGCAGCCGTGCTCATGGGTGTGGCAATGTCCGTGTGAGTGGGACGGATCGCCTGTGTACTCGTGATCCTCCGCGCAGCAGTGTTCGTGGGCGCAGCAGGGCTCCTCATGATGCGCATGGCCGCACCCGCAGCCGGCATGGTGCTCGTGATGGGCATGGCCGCAGGAGCAGGAGGAAGCGTGTGCATGGTTGTGTTGTTCAGACATCGTAAAAGCCTCCAGTCTGTGATCTATTTGGCGTTTTCGTTTAAATGGAAGATGGTGGTGTGCAGGATCTCGGAGATGTGCGCGTCGTCAATGCTGTAAAAGACCTGCTTGCCGTCCCTGCGGGACTTGACAATCCGCGCCGCCCGCAGCACCCGCATCTGGTGGGAGACGGCCGACTGGGACTGCCCCACGATTTCGCAGATGTCGCAGACGCAGAGTTCCCGCGCGACCAGGGCGGCAATAATTTTCAGGCGGCTTGAGTCGGAAAAGGCTTTGAAGAATTCGCTGGCCTCGAATAGGATATCGTCGTCCGGCATCCGGAGCTCAGCGTCCTGGATCGCTGCCTCGTGGCAGTGGAGCTCCCCGCAGATCTCAACCGGCGCCTGGCTTGCTTCCATGCTGTTCATGGGATGGTCTCCTTTCTGAAAACATAAATCATAAACATATGAGCAATTGTTCATGTATTCAGTTTACTACTCTCCCTCTGAAATGTCAAGGGGATTTTTCAGATTCAGGAGAAAGATCTATAATTTTTTTCAATGACATTTATATCAAAACATCAATTTGTTTATCCTTTCTCAAAAACAACTTGTTTCGTGACAAATCTTCGCACAATTACACCATTGAAAATTTGGCGAATTTGTTGTATTCTATTAGAGATTGCAGAACCAGAGGAGGTGCAGTGTTATGGACAAGATCATTCGACAGATCCTGCAAATCGACGCCGAGGCGCAGAAAAAGATGGAGGAAGCCCGCCAGAAGCGCGAAGCGCTCATCGCCGAGGTTGATAAGGAAGCAGGAGAGGAGACAGAAAAGCTTCGCAGCCACTCTGCCAGCAAAATTGAAATGATCCGCAAAACGGAGAAAGAAGCCGCGCAGGAAAACATCGCCGCTATTCGCAAGCAGGCGGATGCACAGACGGCGGCCCTCACACAGGTCTTTGCCGAGAAAGAGCCGCAATGGCTCGACGAGATCCTGCAGGCTGTGTTCAGTGCCTGACAATTCCGTTTATTTCGAGAAAGGGGGCACTCTATGCTCAGTTCCTGCTCCAGCAACGCCATCCTTGCAAAAATCCGGGCGATTCTGGGACGGAGGCTGACCGCGGCGGATTACGCTCAGATGGCGCGCAGGCGCGACGTCGGAGAAGTTGCGGCGCTGCTGAAAGCAACTCCTTCCTATGCCGGCGTGCTGCGGCACATCGAAGAGTCGGCCATCCATCGCGGACAGCTTGAGGCGCTGCTGAAAAAAGACCTCTTTTATCAGTATTCCAACCTTCGCCGGTATGACTTTTCCGGCAAGGATTTCTACGATTTCATCATCGTCCAGGTCGAAATCCGGGAGATCCTGCGGCGGATTATCCTTCTCCAGTCGGGGGAGCAGACCGATTTTGTTGTGGATCTGCCCTCCTATATGCTGGGGCGGACTTCCTTCCCGCTGATGGACCTTGCGCGGACCAGGACGGTGGCTGAGATGATTGACTGTATGCCGCATACGCCCTATCCTGCGATCCTCTCACGGTTTGCAGGGCAGGATATCCGCTCGATCCACATCCTGGACTGCGAGTACGCGCTTTACAGCTACTACTACCGTTATCTGACCGATACCATCCGCAGTCAGTTTTCCGGGAGCACCCGCAAAGAGCTGCTCGAGGTAGTTTCCAGCGAAATCGAAGCGGTCAACATCCAGACCATTTTCCGGATGAAGCTTTATTTCCATGCGTCTTCCGAACAAATCCGCGCACACCTTTACCCATACGCCTGGCGCTTGAAAAAAAATCAGATGGAAGCGCTGCTGGCGGCTGAGGATTTTGCCGGGATGTGCCGGGCGCTCACGCCGGACGGCGGGAACGTTTCCGAGGAAGACGGCATCGAGCTCTTTATCAACCGCAATATGGCGCATCTCGAACAGAAGCAGCTGCGTTTTACGACCAGCGCGCCGGTTGCCATGTATACCTTTCTTACCCTCAGGCGCATAGAGGTGCAGAATATTATCACCGTAATCGAGGGCGTCCGCTACCAGCTCCCGCAGGAGGAAATCCTTGCGATGCTGATCCTCTGACCGCCCGGATAACCCTGACTTATTATACAGAAGGTGTGGTGCTACCCAGATATGTCTATTGAAAAAATGCGGCTGGTAAATCTTGTCGGCAATATGTCCGACTTGGATGAAACGCTGCTGCGGTGTATCCAAAGCGAAGTTTTCGCCCCCGAAATGGCGGCCAGCACGCTGGACAAATCCAGCGGCTTTACCTCTGTTTCAAGCGAGAACCCCTATACCCAGCCGCTCAAAAAGCTCTACGATCTCGCCGAAGACGTCCATGCCTCCCTCGAGCGTGCAGACCTTCCGCAGGACTTCACCTGCGAAAAGGCGGAGGAGGAGCTGGAACGGGTACAGGCCCGCGTCTCCGGTCTTGCTGCCGAAAGGCGGGAAAAGAAGGAACGGACCGACCTTATGGAACAGGCCCTCATCCAGATCCGCCATCTGAACGGCCTGGATGTGAATTTTGACGATATTTTTTCCATGAAGTACGTCAAGGTGCGGTTTGGCCGCCTGCCGGCAGACAGTTACCCGAAGCTTGCCTTTTATGACAACAAGACCTTTTTCTTCTTTGCCTTTGATCACGATGACGACTTCTACTGGGGTGTGTATTTTGCCCCGGTTTCCAAGATAACTGTCATCGACGATATCTTCAAATCCCTCTATTTTGAGCGGATCCGGGTGCCAGATTACGTCCACAATACCCCGGAAGAGGCGATTGCCGGCCTTGAGAAAAAGATTGCCGAGTATAAAGCCCGGCTCAAGGAGCTGCACGCGGAGATCTCCGGAATCAAGGAATCCGAAGCGGAGACGCTCAACCGCTGCTTCACAGTCTTAAAAGCGGCGTCCGATGTCTACAGCCTCCGCAAATATGTAGCTTCAGTCAACAACCGGTTTTATCTCGAGGGATTTGTCCCGGCTTCGGAGGAGAAGCGCTTCTCTGAGACGATGGACAGCCTGGAAACCGTTTCCTGCGTTTTCCAGCCGGACGACGCCAACCCGACCCTTACGCCGCCGACCCGGCTCAAAAACAGCCGGTTCGCGAAACCCTTCCAGATGTTTGTCGAAATGTACGGCACTCCGGGCTACCGCGACTTTGACCCGACGCTGCTGGTTTCCATCACCTATACCCTGATCTTCGGCATCATGTTCGGCGATCTGGGGCAGGGATTTGTCATTGCCCTGATCGGCGGCATCCTCGCGGCCTGGAAAAAGATGGACTTCGGACGGATCATGCTGCGGCTCGGCATTTCGAGCATGGTCTTCGGATTTGCCTATGGCTCGGTTTTCGGCCTTGAGCACCTGCTCGATCCGGTTTTCCGCGCGATGGGATTTGCGGAAAAACCCATTGAAGTTTTCGACAGCAATACAACGAACATGCTGCTGATCGGCGCGATCGGCGTCGGCGTCTGTGCCATCGCGATTGCCATGATTATCAACATCTACCTCGGATTCAAGTACCGGAATATCGAAAAGGCTGTCTTCAGCCAGAACGGTATCGCCGGCCTGACCGTCTATCTCGGCGCGGTGATCGCGGCCGCCCTGCTGATGCTTTTCAATGTCAACGTGCTGAATCCGGCCTTCATCATCATTGTGATTGTCATCCCGCTTCTCTGTATCTTCTTCAAAGAGCCGCTGACCAAGCTCTGCCAGAAGCACAAGAATATCAAACCCGAGGATGGCATCGGCTCCTTCATTATGGAGAATTTCTTTGAGCTGTTTGAATACGTGCTGAGCTACGTCTCCAACACCATGAGCTTCCTGCGTGTCGGCGGGTTTATCCTCTCCCATGCAGGCATGATGACGGTCGTGCTCTCCTTAAGCGAGATGATGAGCGGCGCGGGAAGCGTCGTCGTCCTCATCTTCGGCAACATCTTCGTCATGTGTCTGGAGGGCCTGATCGTTGGGATCCAGGTGCTCCGCCTTGAATTCTATGAGATTTTCAGCCGCTTCTATACCGGGGATGGCAAGCCCTATCAGCCTGCCGCCATCAGCTATAAGCCGGAGCGCTGAGACAAACCTATCTATCAATTGGAGGAATTATCATGAAAACCGCACTGCTTTTTATCCTGCCCCTGATCGCCCTGCTTCTCGTCGCCGCTCCGCTTATCCCGCTCTTTAAGGGCGCTGTCAGCGGCAAAAAGGTCAAACGCAACGTCATCTTAAACCTCTCCGCCTTCTTCGGCGTCTGCCTGCTGGCCGTCCTGGTGCCGGTCGGCGGCCTCGTTTCGGCTGCTGAAACCACCGCTGCCGTCGCTTCCAGCAGCGCCGGCCTCGGCTACATCGCGGCTGCTCTTGTAACCGGTCTCGCCTGCGTCGGCGCCGGTATCGCTGTTGCTGCGGGCGCTCCCGCCGCCATCGGCGCGGTCAGCGAGGACCCCAAGGTCTTTGCGAAAGCACTGATCTTCGTCGTTCTGGGTGAAGGTATCGCCATCTACGGTCTGCTGATCTCCATCCTGATCCTGAACAACATCTAATCAGCTAAATGAGCCGATCCGCGGCAAAGGAGGTACCGCTATGCGGATGTTTGTAATCAGCGACAACAACGACACCTGCGTCGGGATGCGCCTTGCCGGCATCGAAGGGGTCGTCGTACACGAGTACGAGGAGGTCGCGCGGGAGCTTGCCCGGCTGATCGAGGATAAAGATATCGGGATCATTCTCATGACCCGGAAACTGATCTCGATTTCCCGGGACCTGGTCTATGACATCAAGCTCAACCGCCAGCGCCCCCTTATTGTGGAAATCCCCGACCGTCACGGCGATTCCTCGATCGGGGATTCCATTACCACCTATATCCAGGAAGCGGTCGGCATCAAAATCTGACCTATTTTCCGCATTTTGATAGCAAGGAGGGCTTTCCATGCCCAATGACAATGAAAAACTGGCCCGCTTCCAGAAGGCGGTCTTTTCCGAAATGGAAACAAAGGCTGCCCAACTCCTCGCGGAAGTGGACAGCTATAAGGAAGAAAAGCTGGGCGATGTAAAGGAGGCCGAACTCCAGCGCGCCTACGATCAGATCCAGCGCCAGGCGGCTGAGATCCGGGCCGATTTTGCCCGCGAAATCACCCGTGAAAAGCTGAATGCCCGCCAGCAGGTACTGTTCCGCCGCAAGAAATTGACCGAACAGCTCTTTCAAAAAGCTGCTGACAAGCTTTCCGCCTTTACAGAGACGCCTGCCTACCGGGAGTTCCTGTCGGGGCTTCTGAAGGGCCGCGACCACTCCTCCAGCGTCCGTGTTCTCGCACGGGCGGAGGACCTCGAAGTGCTGCGCGATATGGGCGTCTCTGCCGAGGCGTCCGACCAGATCCGTCTGGGCGGCCTCATCTTTGTGGATGAATCCGGCCACAGCTACGACGACCAGACGCTCGACAGCCGCCTGAAAGCCGCCGAAGAGGCGTTCTATACCTCCGGCAAGGGCGATCTCAGCCAGATGGAAGGAGTGGGGACGATTGCCTAACACCGTATTTTCGATCAACGGACCGGTTGTCAAGGTCCGGAATACCCGTGACTTCTCAATGATGGAGATGGTCTACGTCGGCAATAAGCGGCTGATCGGCGAGGTCATCGGCATCAACGAGCAGGCGACTACCATCCAGGTCTACGAATCCACCACCGGCTTAAAGCCCGGCGAGCCGGTCGAAGGATCCGGCGCGCCCCTTTCGGTCACCCTGGGGCCGGGGCTGCTCACCAATATTTACGACGGCATCCAGCGTCCGCTGATGGACATCGCCGCACAGTCCGGCGCGTTTATCGGGGAAGGCGTCAGCGTCTCTCCGGTCGACCTGGAGAAAAAATATACCGTTACCCTGACTGTGCATCCGGGCGACCGGGTAGGGGAGGGCACGGTCTACGCCACCTGCCCCGAGACCCCGGCCATCCTGCATAAATGCATGCTGGCTCCCGGCCTTGCCGGGGAAATCATTTCGGTCGAGCCGGACGGTGCGTATACGGTAAACGATACCGTCGCCCGCCTGCGGACCGACGACGGGCGGGAAGTCGCGCTGACCCTGCTCCAGAAATGGCCGATTCGGACGCCGCGCCCTGTTTCGAAGCGCCTTCCCATCGACCGTCCCCTTATTACCGGCCAGCGAGTCATCGATACTCTGATTCCCATCGCGAAGGGCGGCACCGCCGCAATTCCCGGCGGTTTCGGCACCGGCAAAACCATGACCCAGCATCAGCTCGCCAAATGGTGCGACGCCGATATCATCGTCTACATCGGCTGCGGCGAGCGCGGCAACGAAATGACCCAGGTCCTCGAGGAATTCCGGGAGCTCATCGACCCCAAGTCGGGGCGCGCCATGACCGACCGCACCATCCTCATCGCCAATACCTCCAACATGCCGGTTGCCGCCCGTGAGGCATCCATTTACACCGGCATCACCCTGGCGGAATATTACCGCGATATGGGCTACCACGTCGCCATTATGGCCGACTCGACCTCCCGGTGGGCGGAAGCGCTCCGCGAAATTTCCGGCCGTCTGGAGGAAATGCCCGCCGAGGAAGGCTTCCCGGCCTATCTGCCCTCCCGTCTCGCCGAATTCTACGAACGCGCGGGCTATATGGTCAACTTAAACGGCAGCGAGGGTTCGGTCACCATCATCGGCGCGGTTTCGCCGCAGGGCTCCGACTTCTCCGAGCCGGTCACCCAGAACACCAAGCGCTTCGTCCGCGCCTTCTGGGCCCTTGATAAGAGCCTCGCTTATGCGCGCCACTATCCGGCCATCAACTGGAACACCAGCTACAGCGAATACCTCGACGAGCTCGCTCCCTACTATCGCGAGCGTTACGGCGAAGCGTTTATGGACTGCCGCCAGCGGCTCTCCAATATCCTGGCCGAAGAGGCGCGGCTCATGGAGATCGTCAAGCTCATCGGCGCCGACGTCCTCCCCGAGGATCAGAAGCTGGTGCTCGAAGCTGCACGCCTCATCCGAGTCGGCTTCCTTCAGCAGAACGCCTTCCACGCCGAAGACACCTACGTCCCGCTGGAAAAGCAGCTGGGCATGATGCAGGTCATCCTCTACTTCTACGACAGCGCCATAAAGCTGACCAAGTCCGGCATCCCCGTTTCTCTGATTACCAAAACAGGCATTGCCGATGACATCATCAAGATGAAGTATAACGTTCCCAACAACCAGCTCGAGAAGCTTCAGGAGTACTATCCGCTGATCGATCGCAAGCTCGCGGAGGTGAAATAAATGAGCGTACAGATTTTAGGTCTCAAGGAAATCAACGGCCCCCTCGTCGTCCTCGACGGCGTCAAAGACGTCGGCTACGACGAGATGGCCGAGCTTGTCCTCGATAACGGGACCCGGCGCACCGGCCGCATCGTACAGATCGACGGCGAGCGGGTCGTCCTCCAGGTCTTTGAAGGGACGAGCGCCCTCTCGCTCGGCAACACCCGCACAAGCTTCCGCGGCCACCCGATGGAGCTGCCTCTGTCCCCCGAACTGCTCGGGCGCATCTTTAACGGCGCGGGTACGCCGATCGACGGCCTCGGGCCGGTCTTTGCCGACAAGCGGGAGGATGTCAACGGGCATCCGTTAAACCCGGTTTCCCGCGAATATCCCTTAAACTATATCCGCACCGGCATTTCCTCCATCGACGCGCTGATGACCCTCATCCGCGGCCAGAAGCTGCCCATTTTCTCCGGATCCGGCATGAACCACAACAAGCTTGCCGCCCAGATCGTCAAGCAGGCCCGGGTCAGTGAGGACAAAGGCGAGAAATTCGCCGTCGTCTTCGCCGCAATGGGCGTCAAAAACGACGTCGCCGACTATTTCAAGCGGCAGTTTGAGGAATCCGGCGTTCTCGAGCGGGTGGTCATGTTCTTAAACCTCTCGAGCGATCCCATCATCGAGCGCATTCTGACCCCCCGCTGCGCCCTCACCGCGGCAGAGTATCTCGCTTATGAGCTCAACATGCACATCCTGGTCATCCTGACCGATATGACCTCCTACGCCGAGGCGCTGCGCGAATTCTCCTCCTCCAAAGGGGAGATCCCCGGCCGAAAGGGCTACCCCGGCTACCTCTACTCCGACCTCGCGTCCATCTATGAGCGCGCCGGCATCGTCAAAGGAGTGGGCGGTTCGGTCACCCAGATCCCGATCCTGACCATGCCCAACGACGACATCACCCACCCGGTCCCCGACCTGACCGGTTATATCACCGAGGGCCAGATCGTCCTCGACCGCGCCCTCGACCAGTCCGGCGTCTATCCGCCGGTTTCGGTCCTCCCGAGCCTCTCCCGTCTGATGAAGGACGGCATCGGCGAAGGCTATACCCGCGCCGACCATCCCGACGTCGCAAACCAGCTCTTCTCCTCCTACGCCAAGGTGCAGGACGCCCGCGCCCTCGCCTCTGTCATCGGCGAAGAGGAGCTCTCCGAGGCGGATAAGGCCTACATTGAATTCGGCCGGATGTTTGAGCAGTACTTCTTAAACCAGGGCTTCGACGACAACCGCACCATCGAGGAGACCCTCGACCTCGGCTGGGATCTTCTGTCCATGCTCAAGCGGGAAGAGCTCGACCGTCTCGACAGCAAGCTCATCGACCGCTACTACGACCCGCAGCGTGCGGAGCGCTTCCGCAGCCAGGGATAACCCCGGAGAGGAGGACCTGCTATGGCAAATCAGGTGTTTCCGACCAAAGGAAACCTTCTGAACATCAAAAAATCCCTTTCGCTGGCCACGCTCGGCTATGACCTGATGGACCGCAAGCGGAACATCCTCATCCGGGAGATGATGACTCTCATCGACACCGCCCAGATGGTCCGCGACCAGATCGACGAGACCTACCGCCGGGCCTACCGGGCGCTGCAGTGGGCCAACGTCAGCCTCGGCATCTGCAGCGAAGCGGCGGAGACCACCCCCATCGAGACGGGAATCCAGATCACTTACCGCAGCGTCATGGGGGTCGAGCTGCCCCATATCACCATCGAGCCCCACGAGGAGGAGTCCCATTACGGTCTCCAGAACACCAACTCCCAGCTTGACCAGGCGTTTGTCTGCTTTGCCAAGTGCAAGGAGCTGACCGTTGTCCTCGCCGAGGTGGAAAACAGCATTTACCGGCTGGCGGTTTCCATCAAAAAGACCCAGTGCCGCGCCAATGCGCTCAAAAATATCATTATCCCCGGGTTTGAGGAGAACATCCACTTTATCTCCAACGCCCTTGAAGAAAAGGAGCGGGAAGAATTCTCCCGCCTCAAGGTCATCCGCCGGATCACCGCCGGAGACAAGGACGGCGAGGCGGTTTAACCGCTCATCCTCCCCGCGCAGCCCATGCAGCCGGCTGCGCGGGGAATTTGTTTTGAGTAGCTTGCAAAATCCTGCGGCGGGTGCTATAATGAAGCTGTGTTGTACATCCATCACAGAACCGGGAGGCTATTATGCAGGATATTCCAGATTTCCACTATTTCCGGTCCGGCAACCCCTTCAGCGGGAGCAGCGGCCGGTTTCGCTACCGCATTGAGGCAGCGGGGGAGGCCCTGACGGCATCCGCCTGGTTTGGCCCCTATGCGATGGGCGCCACTCCGGAAGCGGAGATCCGGCGGGAGAACTTTCCCCTGACGAAACAGGGCCTCAGCGCCGCAGTCGAATGGCTGGAAAATTTTATGGAAAAAGAAAAAGGAGAGGATGAGACGTGAAGAATAGAACGAAACGCCTTGCAGCTGCTTTGCTCGCGGCTTTTCTCACGGCCGGCGCGGCGGGTATGCCCGTTTCGGCAGGATGGCATCATTCCGGCAATGGCTGGCAATACCGGCATGGCGAAAACGGCGAATACTGCCGCAGCGGCTGGCAGATGGTCGACGGCTGCTGGTACTGCTTTGACGGGCAGGGTATGATGAGAACCGGCTGGATCCATGACAATGGCTGCTGGTATTACTGCGACGCGAGCGGTGCGATGAAGACCGGCTGGGTCTGCCATAACAACTGCTGGTACTACTGCAATACAAGCGGCGTTATGCAGACTGGCTGGGTCAAAGTGGGAAACAGCTGGTACTTCTGCGACCAAAACGGCGTCATGCAGACCGGAATCCTCCAGATCGACGGCGTCCGCTATTCGTTTGACGACAGCGGCGCGATGACCGGCACCGGCGTGCCCGGCTATGCCAAAGCCGCCTATAACGGCGACGGTTCTGCCGCAGCTCTCGTCGATCCGGTCAAGGACGGCACCACCGTCCGGGTCACCATCCCCGAAGGGAAAAATGCGGCTGAGATCGCCGTGATCCTCGAGCAGAACGGGGTCTGCCGCCAGGAGGATTTTCTCCGCGCCATCAACGCCTACCAGACCACCTCGGAGACCTTTGACGGCTGGAAGGACAACGCCGCCCTTTTTTATGAATATGAGGGCTGCCTGTTCCCCGATACCTACGAGTTCTACCGTTATGAGGATCCGCAGACCGTCATCCGCAGGCTGCTCATCAACTGCGACGCAAAGCTGACCGACGAGTGGAAGGCTGCGGCCGAGGCAAAAGGGCTGACCCTTGTGGAGGCTGTCACCCTCGCTTCTGTGATCCAGGAGGAGGCGGCAAGCCCGGCCGACATGGCCAAGGTTTCGGCGGTATTCTGGAACCGGCTGGAAAACCCGGGCGTTTACCCGAAGCTTCAGTCCAATCCGACCAAGGAGTACGCAAATAACGTCATCCTCCCGAATCGCCAGCTCGGCAATACCGCTGTAGATCCGGCTTCCTATGACACGTATCAGACAAACGGGCTCCCTGCGGGACCGATCTGCAACCCGGGGATGGACGCCCTTTGGGCAGCTGTCCAGCCGGATGAGAGCTGCAGCGCAACCTTCTTCTGCACCGATAAGAACGGGACCTTCTATTTTGCAGATACCTACGCGGAACATCTGGCAAACGTTGAGACCGCAAATAGCGTCAACGCGGCTTTGAGCAGCCAGGACTAACAATAGCCAGGGTTAACGATTCAAAAAAGGCTTCACTCTCCGAAAAAAGAGAGTGAAGCCTTTTTGCTTTACAGTCGAAACAGACTAGTCCGCGCTCTCCCCAGACAGCCGCGAGAGGAAAAGAATCGCGAAAAATCCTGCGGCCAGCATGAGGGGGCAGAGCAGCCAGTCGATTCCCGACGGAATGCCGGGGAAGACCTCCGGCAGCGAGCCGAGCAGGAAGCCGATGATGACAGGGTAGGAGATCTGCGGGTAGGAAACCATCGCCTTTTCCAAAATTTTTATCATCAGCAGGGTGCCGCCCAGCATACCGATCCCGATCGGCACAAGGAAGGCGAGGTTCAGCTCCGAGATCGCCGTCATGGTGGGTTCGTAAAGATCAAAGATGAGCAGCATATAGGAGATGCTGATGCCAGGCAGGATGAGCGCGACCGCGCAGAGAACTCCCGCGAACAGGAGGGTGATGAGATAAACCGGAAGGTTCGACGGATCTACCGCGAACAGGTTGTCCGGCCGCAGGCTCATGAGCGCCACAACGGCAATCCCAAGCAGGACATAGATGAGCTGCTGCGGGCGGAAGGAGCCATTTGCCCGGGCCTTTACGACCAGCGCCGGCAATCCGCCCAAAATCGCTCCCAGAAACAGGGAAAGCATCGGAAACCGGAACCGCTCCGTCAGCTGCAGAATCACTCCGGAAAAAAGAAAAACTCCGAGCAGTCCGCCGGCCGCAAACGTCCCGAGAAAGATGGTGTTCTTTTTCGGATTCTTAAAAAAGTGGCTGACCGCGCCGAGAAGTTTGTCATATACATTCAAAATGATTGCCATTGTACCGCCGCTGACGCCCGGAATCAGCATGGAGGCGCCGATCAGCAGGCCTTTGGAGCAATTTATCAGATGTTTCTTCATGAGCAATCCCTTTCTGCATGAATAATGCGGCCATAGAACGCCGTTAATTTCTAATTATACACCAGTCCTGCCCGGATTGGCAAGGTATCTCTGTAAAAATTCCGTAAATTATAAGAAATTCCTTGTCCCGGCGGCAAAAATGTGTTACCATAAGAGAGAAGTCACCTGATCCAGGGGAGGAATTATGGCGCATTCATTGATTGATTTCTGGAATCTGCTGCGCGGGTCGCCCGCCCTTGCCGCAGCTGTTCTGGCCGTTGTGGCAGCGATGTTTGTCAACGGCTGGACCGACGCGCCCAATGCGGTCGCAAGCTGCCCCGCGACCCGGGCGTTATCTCCAAAACAGGCGCTCGGCCTGGCGGTCGTCATGAATTTTTTCGGTGTGCTGGCCATGAGTTTTGTCAGCAGCACCATCGCCATGAGCGTCATCCGGATCGCAGATTTTGGCGGCAATACTGCGGAAACGCTCTCCGCGCTGGCAGCCGGAATGACGGCTGCTGTCCTTTGGCCGGCAGCCGCAGGCTTGATTGGGCTGCCTGTCAGCAAAAGCCACGCCCTTTTTTCCGGCATAACCGGCGCCGCCGTCGCCCTGGAGGGCAATTTCACGGCAGTCAGCGGGGGAGAGTGGGGGCGGCTGCTCGCTGGAATGCTGCTGTCGGTTGCCGTCGGCTTTGGGGGCAGCTACCTGATCGCCAGAGTGACAGAGATCTGCTGCCGACGGGTAGACCGGCTGGCGAGCGCTTCGTTTTTCCGGGGAGCTCAGATCTGCGGCAGCGCGGCGATCGCTTTTCTGCACGGCGCGCAGGACGGTCAGAAGTATATGGGAGCCGTTATGCTTGCCGTTTTTCTCTCCCAGGGAACCGTGCCGCCGGAGCGGGCAACTCTGCCGGTCTGGCTCATCATCCTGACCTCGCTCGTGATCGCAGCGGGGACCTCTTTCGGCGGCTGGCGCATTGTCCGTTCGCTCGGCTTTCAGCTGGCGCGGATGGAGCCGTACCACGGCTTTGCGGCAGATACGGCTGCTGCGCTGAGCCTCTTATTTTCCACGCTGGCGGGATACCCGGTCAGCACCACCCACACCAAAACGGCCGCGATTATGGGGGCGGGACTCTCGCGCGGCGTGCTGGCGCTCAACTGGCGGGTGGTCCTGCGGATCCTTTCTGCGTGGCTGCTGACCTTCCCGGGATGCGGACTTGTCGGTTTTGTGCTGGCGCTGGTTTTCCGCATGATTTAGAGAAAGGGGACGCTTGATGATGTCCAAAAGCTACCAGTATTTTGAAGAGTTCATCCAGGCCGCCGACTATGCCTGCCAGTCCGCCGAGCTTCTGTGCGTCTCGCTTCAGACTTTTGACCCGGACCGTCTGGGGGAAATGATGGTGAGCCTTCATCAGATCGAACATATTGCAGACCAGTCCAAGCACGAGATGATGAACCGCCTTGCGCGGGAGTTCCTGCCGCCCCTTGCGCGGGAAGATATCATCCTTCTCGCCCAGGAGATCGACGATATAACCGATGCGATCGAGGATGTCCTTATGCGCATCTTCATGTTCCACATCCAGATGATCCGCCCGGAAGCGCTCGCTTTTGCCGGTCTGATTCAGCGCTGCTGCATCCAGCTCAGGGAAATGTTCCAGGAATTGCCGAACCATCGCCGTTCCACGACCCTGAACGACCGGATCGTGGCAGTCAATCAGATTGAGGAGGAGGCGGACCGGCTGTACTGCGATTCAATTCGCGCTCTTTACGCCACCCGGATGGATGCCCTCGAGACGATGTCCTGGAACCGCACGCTGGAACAGATGGAAAAATGCTGCGACTTGTGCGAGAGGGTCGCAAATTCCCTCGAAATGATCTTGCTCAAAAACACCTGAGCTCCCGAAAGGAGGAATTTCATGCCATCTGAAATGGATTTGGAGGGCCTGCTTGCACGGCAGCGGGCCTATTTTGTTTCGGGAAAAACCTGCCCCGTCTCCTTTCGCCGCCGTCAGCTCGAGCGGCTTTCAGCCCTGCTGCAGGAGTGGGAGCCGCAGCTGCTTTCCGCTCTCAGCGAGGACCTCGGAAAGGCGCCGTTTGAAAGCTATGCGACCGAGATCGGCCTTTTGCAGGGGGAGATTCGCACCGCCTTGCGCAGTCTGCGTTCCTGGACCGCCCCCCAACGGGTCCCGGGCCCAATTTTGCAATTTCCGTCAAAAGGCTGGCGTTACCCGGAGCCCAAAGGCTGCGTCCTCATCGTCTCGCCCTGGAATTACCCGGTGCAGCTGACCCTCGCTCCCCTGATCTCCGCCATTGCGGCCGGGTGCTGCGCCATCCTCTCCCTGCCGCCCGATGCGCCGCGCACGTCGGCAGTGCTCGCGAAAATGCTGCAGGGAGGTTACCCGCAGGAGTATATCGCCGCCCGGATGGGCAATATTCCCGCAAACACCGTCCTTTTTTCACTGCCCTTTGACCACATCTTTTTCACCGGCAGTCCGCGGGTGGGAAAGATTGTCCTCGCTGCGGCTGCCGAGAACCTCACCCCGGTCACCCTGGAACTGGGCGGGAAGAGCCCCTGCATCGTCATGGCGGACGCCGATATCCGCCTTGCAGCCCGGCGGATCGTGTGGGGAAAGTGTCTGAACGCCGGCCAGACCTGCGTCGCGCCCGACTATGTTCTCGTTCAGAAAGAGGGGAAGGATGCCCTCGTCCGCGCGATGGCGCTCGAATTCCACCGCATCTATCCCGGTGGGATCGCCGCGAATCCGGACTATCCGCGCATTGTAAACGAAAAACACTTTACACGTCTGCGCGGCCTGATGGAGGGGGAAAAGCTCCTGTTCGGCGGCTTTTGCGACCCCGATTCCGGCAAGATCGAGCTGACTGCCCTCGATTCCCCTGGACCGGACAGCCCGGTGATGCGCGAGGAGATCTTCGGCCCCATCCTGCCGGTGATTGCTGTCGCGGATTTTGAGGAGGCTGCGCGCTTTGTCTCGGCCCGCCCCAAGCCGCTGGCCTGCTACCTGTTTACCGGCAGCATCCGGTGGGGGAGAAAGGCGATGCAGCGGCTTTCCTACGGCGGCGGGTGCCTAAACGACACAGTCGTCCACCTGACCTCGCCGCGCCTTCCGTTTGGCGGAGTCGGCAACTCGGGAATGGGCGCCTGCCACGGAAAAGCGGGATTCGATACTTTCACCCACTGGAAATCCGTCCTTGAACGGTCGCCCCGCATTGACCTGCCCGTCCGCTATCCGCCTTATGGGGAGCGGCTTTCTCTGCTGAAAAAACTGATGCGATGAATGAATCCCGCAGGTGCGCAGGCCTGCGGGATCGCTTTTTTGCGGAAGGCAGAAATCCGGGGAAAAAGAGCGAAATCTTAAGACATTGTTAAGCATTGTAACCGGATTTTTATTGCTTCTATATCGGGGTTATGCTATACTGGAAATGCTGATGAACGTCGTTTCACCAAATACCAGTATCGGGAGGGAATCCCCAACATTATCGAATTTGACGTTAGGAGTTAAGACATGAACCTGATCAGTGTAAAGGATATTCGAAAGGTCTATCGGGTCGATAAAGAGCGGGTTGTGGCGCTCAACCGGATCAATCTGGATATTGAGCAGGGGGAGGTCTGCTGTATCCTCGGGACCTCCGGTTCCGGCAAGTCCACCCTGCTTAACATTATGGCCGGCCTGGAAAAGCCGACAAAGGGCGCGGTGATAATTGACGGCCAGGATATCGCCCAGATGAGCGAGAAACAGCTTGCCCTTTTCCGGCAGCTCAATATCGGCTTCATCTTCCAATCTTACAACCTGATGCCAACCATGACGGCGACAGAAAACGTCGCGCTGCCGCTTATGTTCCGGGGAATCGGCAGAAAGGAGCGGATGAAGGAGGCGCGGCGGATGCTCAAGCGTGTCAACCTCGGCGGACGCCTATCCCATAAGCCGACCCAGATGTCCGGCGGCCAGCAGCAGCGGGTCGGCATTGCGCGCGCCTTTGTCGCCAAGCCGAAAATCGTCTTTGCCGACGAGCCGACCGGCAACTTGGATACAAAGACGACGCTGGAAGTTATGGAAATGATTGTCAGGATGTCCCGCAAGTACGGCGAAACCCTGATTCTTGTCACCCATGACCAGGAGATCGCCCAGTACGCCGACCGGATCATCCATCTGGTCGACGGGAATATCGTGAGCGACGAGCCCAATCGCTCCCTCATCCCGGCAGACAGTACTCCTGCCGCGCCGCGGACAGAGACAAACGTTCCGATTGCCGATGAATCGGCTCAATAAAAGAGTAAAGGAGGGGTTTCCCGCCAAGGCGGGAAGCAATGTTATGAAAAAACGATGGGAAAAGCGGGCGGCTGGCTTTACAGTCGCTTTGATGATGATGGTTTGTCTGGTTATGACGGCGCTGCCGGCAGCTGCAGCCGGTATGACCGCAACCTTTACGGTATCCCCGAAAACCATTTCCGCTGGGGACAGCATCAGCGCAACTGTGGCGGTGGCAAACGCCGCAGTCGGCACCGCAAGTGCGGACGTCACCGTACAGGGTCTCGGCTCTTTCGGAGGCACTTATACGGATAATGTAGCCTTCACAGACGGCGCAGCGACGATCAATGTCCCCACCGGACACATTTCGTATGGCGGAAAAGATTCCCCCGCATATTTGCAGATCATCGTCGGGGGAGAGAGCGTTACCTCTCAGTCGATCTCGGGAATTTCCCCCATTCCGGATGAGGGAGGAGACACCCCCACTACTCCGCCGGCAATCGCAGGCAGCCTGTTCACAATTGTGGAAGGGACCCCGGTTCCCACAATTGATGCGGGGAAAACGGCAAAGCTTACATACCCCATCGAAAGCAGCAAGCGCATTTCGGGGGATGTTCAGATCTCTGCGAAGCTGCCGGATCAGATCTATTTTACCGCCGCCTCCTCAACCCAGACAATGCGCTTCAGCCGCGGAGAGGCCCAGAACTACACCTTTGAGGTGAGCGCGGATTCCTCCCTTGCGAGCGGCACCTATCCGATCACCCTTGAAATTGCCTATAAATACAGCAGTGAGGCCCGTACGGACACCATCACGACCTATGTGAAGGTCAACGGCAGCAGCGGGGAAGAGCAGAAGGGCGACCTTGTCATCAGCGGCTATGCTGTAAAACCCACAAACGTCGCGGCCGGCTCGAACTTCCAGCTCAGCGTCACCGTCCGCAACGACGGGAATATCGCCTCGAGCGAAACCCTTGTGGCTTTAAGCGGATCCTCCCTTTCAACCGAAGCTTTCACCATGAACGGCACCCTCGATTCGATGAAGCTTCCCGCCCTGGCGCCCGGCAAGAGTACGACCCTCAACTTCTCGCTCTGCTCCAACGCCAAGATGGCCAGCGGAAACTATATTCTCGACGTCGCAGTCGGCGAGGGGGAAACAGCCTCCACCTCCAAAGTCTTCATTCCCGTTACCGGCAATCCGGAGGAGGCCGAAGGCGCGAAAACAGAGAGCGTTCCCCAGCTTATCATTGAAAGCTACAGCTACGGCGACGGCGCATCCTCCGTTACCGGCGGCGAGATCTTCACCCTCTCCGCGGTCGTCCGCAATACCGGCGACCTCCCGGTCCGGAACGTGAAGATCACCATTTCTTCCACCGCCGACGCCGAGACCGGCGGCGCATTCTCTCCCGCGAACTCCTCCAACACTTTCTTTGTGGAGAATATTCCGGCAGGCGGCTCCATCACCCAATCGATCGACCTTCTGCCCAAGGCCGATGCCAGCCCCAAATCTTACGGCGTAGATGTCGCCTTCAGTTACGAGGCCCTTGTCAACGACGAGCTGGTCTCCAAGGATCTTACCCAGACCATCGCCATCCCGCTTGTCCAGCCCGACCGTTTTGAGGTCGGCGAACCGATGATGTATGGCCCTGTAATGGAGGGGGACTCCCTTGACGGGTATGTCACCTATGTCAATAAGGGCAAATCCACCATCTTCAACCTTTCCATGAAGCTGGAAGGCGAGGGCTTTACCGCTGCCGAGACCGATATTTACATCGGCAACGTTGAGTCCGGCACGAGCGACGGGTATGATTTTTCTCTGAACCCGACCCAGGCCGGCACCATCACCGGCACCCTCACCTTCACCTATGAGGACGCCAACGGCGAGACCAAGGAGCTTGTCAAGACCTTTGAATCCGAGGTCATGCCGATGGAGCCGATGGACCCGATGGATCCCGGTATGATGGATCCCGAAATTCCCATCGAGGCTGAGGCCGGCATGCCCGTCTGGGGCTGGGTCGCAATCGCCGTGGGCGGCGTGGTTGTCCTGGTTGTGGCCTTTATCGTGGTGCGGAAGGTGATCCGCAAGAAAAAACAGGCGGCCCTGGACGCGGAAGATGATTATGACGATGACATCACAGGAGCATAAGCCATGAGAGTTGGAGATATGGTCCGCATGAGCCTGTCAAACCTCTGGAAACGGAAGGTTCGGACTTTATTGACAGTGACAGGCGTCGTGATCGGCACCTGCGCGATTGTTGTCATGATTTCTCTGGGGCTTGGCATGCAGAAAACCATGCAGGATTCTCTCGCGCAGATGGGCGACCTCACGATCATTAATATCTATAATTATAATGCTACGGCAGACAGCCCGGTGCTTAATGATGAAATGCTCAATACCTTCCGCCAGATTGAACATGTTTCGGTCGTAACCCCGTCCTATGATCCCGAAAACTACGGTTTTGGGACCATCAAAAGCGGCCGGTACCAGTATTCCAGCAATATCACCGGCGTCGATATGAGCGCCCTCGCAGACCTCGGCTATGAGGTGCAGGAGGGATCGCTGCCTGAGCCGAACGAGGATGGCACCTACGACGGAATCGTCCTCTTTTCCTCCGAGTCGCTGTATAATTTCTATAATCCGAACCGCCGCGGCGGCAATGTGTTTATAGGGATGAACACCGGGGAAGAACCTCCTGTCGATGTTATGGAGGATAAGATTGAGATCGTCATCAACAAGACGGAGGATACGACAAAGAAGGCTCCGGAACATAAGCTGACCTGTCCCGGCATCCTGGTGACTGACTGGAATAAAACGCCGACCCCTTACGGCGTGTTTATGGACGTCAATTACCTGCGGAAGCTGGAAAAGGAATACAAGGATCTCAACGGCATCAAGGAAGACCGCAATAAGGTGTTCGCCTATCAGAACGTTGTGGTCAAAGTGGAAGATATGAAGTATGTAGCGGAGGTTGAAGAGCAGATCAAGGCGATGGGCTTCCAGAACATCAGTTCAATGGAGTCGATCCGTCAGCCTCTTGAGGAGCAGAGCCGCCAGCAGCAGATGATCTTCGGCGGACTGGGCGCAATCTCCCTCTTTGTCGCGGCGCTCGGCATCACCAACACCATGATCATGTCCATTTACGAGCGGACCCGGGAGATCGGCGTCATGAAGGTGCTCGGCTGCGTCATCAGCGATATCCGCACAATGTTCCTGATGGAAGCGGGTACCATCGGCTTCGTCGGCGGCGTCATCGGGCTGGCCTTAAGCTACGGCATCTCCTTTGCCATCAATACCTTTGGCGGCGGGGGAGGAGGCAACATCTACGACATCGGAGGCATCGGTATCGGCGGGGTGTCCATCATCCCCTGGTGGCTGGCTGTCGGCGCCCTGATCTTTGCGACAATGGTCGGGCTGGTTTCCGGATTTTCGCCGGCAAACCGCGCGGTCAAAATCAGCGCCCTCACCGCAATCCGGCAGGAATAGCGGATTTTTTCAAACCATCCGTCCGCATTTGGGCGGATGGTTTTGCGCTATTTTACAAAAAGAAAGAAGAAAAAAGGGTATCTTGACGAATCAAGTGCTGCAAGTTGTGAACAATTTACAAAATGTGATAGAAACACTGCAATAGGGTCTTCCATTTTGATGGAATCTGTGGTATACTATAACCGTTACCCCAAAAAGGATACCCCAGATAGGAAAGGAGCAGGGGATTTTCCCCGAAAACAGTATGGAAATCAACAAAGCAACCGCGAATCCCGCCGTAACAGCTGCAGTGGAGGCTTTTATTAAAGAGCAGACTCCCCGTCATGAACTGGATATGCTGACCGCCTTGATGCGCGCCCGCTTTATGTCTCCCGTCATCTTCTCCAACCCTGTCGTAGACGGCAAGGTGCCCGGAGACACCAAGGTCCAGCAGTGCTATATCACAAACCAGAAGGGTGAGCACTACTACCTCGCTTTCACCGATAAGGAAACTATGAGCAAATGGCAGAAGGAGAAGGAGTTTGACTTTGTTCTCTTGAATCTTGCCGAATTTCTCGCCCTTTTGAACCATAAGAAACCGGAAAATTCGGAGGAGATCAGCGGGATCGTGATAAACCCCGCTACCCACAACATCGCTTTGACGAAAGAAATGCTGGTCAATCTGCCCAAACGCCACCAGCAGCTGCTCCGGAGCGTCCCGCCCCGCTTCCTGCTCGGCCGCCCCAAAGAGGAACCGCAGCAGCTGGAAGACGTGCTCCAGAAGTTCTTCAAAAAGAAGCAGCGCGAGGTCAAGGAAGCCTGGATGCTGATGGCGCTGCGCGAAGGGACCAAGAAGCCCCGCCTGATGCTGGTCGTCGACTATGACGGCGTGCCGGAGGACGCCAAGGAGCTGTTCCCGGCCATCATCGAAGAAGCCAAGCCCTATCTGAATAAGGACGAAGGGATGGACATCGTTCGCCGCGATGGAAAGTTCGGCGAAGACGTCCTCGCCAAGACAGATCCCTTCTATCAGAGAAAGAATTCGCTCTTCTGGTAAAGAGCGGAAAACGCCGCAAACGGAGAAAGCTTCCGTCTGCGGCGTTTTTTTCCAGATGGGGGAGGGCTACTTCTTTTTGAGGCATCCCGTGAGGAAAAGCAGCGCAAGGTAGAGTAAGAGGGTGAGCAGGATCCGCACCGCGGCGTCCGCTGCGTCGGGCAGGGCGGGCAGAAGGTCGGCAGCCGCGCCGCCGCCCAGCGCCGCTCCGGTGATGCAGAGGGCAGGGAGGAGGATCCACTGCACCGGCCGGATCCGCAGTTCGGTGACCGACGCGAGCCGGGCAACGCTTAGGGTCGAATTGAGAAAGGTGCTCGCGAACAGCACGACAATGTAGCCGTTGACCCCGTAAAGCGGGAGCAGAAACCAGAGCATGCAGATGCTCATCGCCGAGTCGAGGGTGCTGTACCGCAGGACGCTCACCTGCTCATCCAGCCCCTTGAGCATGGCGTCGGCGACATTGTCGAGGTACATCAGCGGTGTCAGCGGGGCCAGCAGCCCGAGCATCCCGCCCACCCCGGCGTCATGGTAGATCGCCCACCCCAGCTCATGCGGAAAAAAGACGAAGACACCGGTCATCCCGGCTGAAAAGAAAAAGGTGTACCGCATCACCCGGGACGTGATCCGGCTGATCCGCGCCTCGTCGCCGACCGCCCGCGCCTCCGCGATTTCCGGCACCAGCAGGCTGGAAAAAGAGGTCAGAAAGGCAGCCGGGAAGGTGAGGACCGGCATGACCATCGCCTCCGTCATCCCGTACTGTGCGAGGGCGCTCGCCCCCGAAGCGCCGTATTTGCGGAACCCGATCGGGACGAGCAGGTTTTCAATGGTTCGCAGGGTGGATTTGAGATAGGTGCTCAGCGCCACCGGCACGGTGATCCGCAGCATCCGCCGGGTGATGCCGGGCGAGGATTTCTTCTGAAAGCTGCGCTTTGCCCGGTCCCGCAGGTAGAGAATGAGCGAGAATAGGAAGGAGATCAGCTCGCCGCCCAGGCATCCCAGCGCCGCCGCCGCGCAGGCGAGGGTCAGATTCCCCGCCGGGACAAACAGGGAGAAGGCCGCGATCGAGACCGCCATGTGGGCAAGCTGTTCGACAATCTGCCCGCCGGAGGACTTGCCCGCCATCCGCAGCGCGAAAAAATACCCCCGCAGGCTGGAGGAAAAGGCCATAAAGGGGAGGGCAAAGGCGAGAATCCGCAGCGAGAGCACAGTCCGCAGATCCCCGAGCAGCTGTGCCGCGATCGGTTCGGCCAGAAAATACAGGGCTGCCGCCGCGATCAGGCTGACGATCAGCCCGTACCGCATACATTTGCGCATCGCGTCGTCCGCGCCGGCGTAATTCCCGGCCGCCACCTCCTCGGCGACCAGCCGGGTGACAGTCAGGTAGATGCCGGAGGTCGCAAAGGTCGAGGCCAGCCCATAGACGGTCGAGACGAGCTGGAAAAGCCCCATCCCTTCCGCACCCATTTTGCCCGACAGATAGACCCCGAACCCCAGCCCGAGCGTCCGCATCGCAAAGGAGCCGGCCAGCAGGATGAGCGCGTTTTGGAAAAAGAGACGGCGCCTGGACTTTGCGCCGGAAAAAAATGCCTGTTTCATACACAATCCCCCTGTCCACGGGAACAGTATATGAAGCAGGCATTTCAAAAAGAAGAGGTCAGAAGGAAAGGACGCCCAGATGCTCCAGCAGAATCTTGAGCCCCATCAGGATGAGGATGATCCCGCCCGCCAGCTCGGCGCGGGCGCGGTAGCGGGAGCCGAAGAGATTGCCGAGCTTGACGCCGACCATCGAGAGGGTGAAGGTGATTACCCCGATAAAGGAGACGGCAGGGACGATATCCACCTGCAGGAAGGCGAGGGTCACGCCAATGGCAAGCGCGTCGATGCTGGTCGCGACGGCCAGCGGGGCCATCTCCCGAAAACCGACCGAATCGCTCCCGGCCTCCTCATCGCTCCCGAAGGATTCGCGGATCATGTTGCCGCCGATGACGGCGAGCAGGATAAAGGCGATCCAATGGTCAAACGCAGTGATATAGCTCCGGAACTGGACGCCCAGCAGATACCCGATCAGCGGCATCCCCGCCTGGAACCCGCCGAAATACAGCCCGACGACACAGGCCTTTTTCCAGCTCATCTGCTTCATGGAAAGCCCCTTGCAGACTGCAACGGCGAAAGCGTCCATCGAGAGCCCGATGGCCAGGATGAATAATTCGGTCAGCGACATAGTTGATACTCTCCTTTAAGCTTGTCGGGGAGCCGGCGGCCGGCATTAAAAAAAGACCTATCCGCGGCAAAACGTCCGCAGATAAGTCTCGCTATTTCAAGTAAAGCCAGAAAAAATCAGTATGTTGACTTTACTGCACGTATCCGTGCCAGCTACTCCCTTATTCTTACCCCATTATACCCAAGCAGCCGCCAGTTAGTCAAGAGAAACTATCAACTGCATTTTATATACAGTGTTTTGTATATTTATAAGGCCGCGTTTCTGGAGACAAGGATGGGTTCGGCGCGAAAAAATCGCGTTCGGCCCGCCTGAATCCAGAAAAAGCAGCCGAAATAGCAGAGATATCCCACAAAAAGAACTGCATTTAAGGCGATTTGATAGGACAAACGCCAAAAATTCTCTTTCCTGCAAAAAACTCTTGATTTTTCTGAATAAAGGTGTATAATATGAAATGTAGATGAAATATTTATGCAGGAGCATTCAATTCCTGTCTCTGAGAAAGGATGTTATTCATGAGCCAGTACAAAAAAGTCGTCCTCGCCTATTCCGGCGGCCTCGACACCTCCATCATCATTCCGTGGCTGAAGGAAAACTACGGCTGCGAGGTCATCTGCGTCGCTGCCAACGTCGGGCAGGACGCCGAACTCGAGGGCCTCGAGGAGCGCGCCAAAAAGACCGGCGCTTCCAAGCTGTACATCGCCGATATCCAGAGGGAATTTGTCTACGACTACGTTTTCCCCACCATCCAGGCGGGCGCGGTCTATGAAAACAAGTACCTCCTCGGCACCTCCTTTGCCCGTCCTCCCATCGCCAAGCGGATCGTCGAGATCGCCAAGGAAGAGGGCGCCGACGCCATCTGCCACGGCTGCACCGGCAAGGGCAACGACCAGGTCCGTTTTGAGCTCGCCATCAAGCACTTTGCTCCCCACATGCCCATCATCGCCCCCTGGCGGATCTGGGACATCAAGTCCCGCGAGGAGGAGATCGATTACGCCGAGGCGCACAACGTCCCGATCAAGATCAACCGCGAGACCAACTACTCCAAGGACATGAACCTCTGGCACCTCTCCCACGAGGGTCTCGACCTGGAGGATCCCGCCAACGAGCCGCAGTACAACAAGCCCGGCTTCCTCGAGATGGGCGTTTCCCCCGAAATGGCCCCCGATCAGCCCACCTACGTCACCCTTTCCTTTGAAAAGGGCATCCCGGTCGCTTTAAACGGCGAGAAGATGGACGGCGTCACCCTCATCAAGACCCTCAACAAGATTGGCGGCGAAAACGGCATCGGCCTTGCCGACCTGGTTGAGAACCGCCTCGTCGGCATGAAGTCCCGCGGCGTCTACGAGACCCC